>NZ_QAJK01000035.1:0-6809 GCF_003852515.1 Variovorax sp. KBW07
CGTCGCCCTGAATGAACCGAAGCCGGACAACGGCAAGCACCCAGACCAACGTATCAAGCCTCAGTACGCCATCCTAATGACGGGTGTCATGAGGCGGCAGCGCAAAGTCCGGCGCGGCGTCCGGGTCTTCGTCGTCCTCGTCTTCCTCGGGCTCGGCCCAGAACAGCCGGTCGGGCAGCACATGGCCCATGCCGGGGCGAAAGCCCGCGTCCAGACAGCGGTCCATGTAGGCCAGGGCTTCGGTCGTCGCGGCCACGAGATCGGTGCCGCTTGCCAGCAGCGCGGCCAGCGCCGCCGACAGCGTGTCGCCCGCACCGGCAAAGACGGCTTCGAGCCGCTCGTACTTCTCGTTGGCGAGCACTGACTGCGGCGAGGCCAGCACGTTGTCGATGAACTGGTCGGGCAACACCATGCCCGTGACCAGCGTGTAGGGCACGCCGAACTCGCCGGCTGCCTTCGCGATGTCGCGCGCACCCGGCGGGCGCTCGCCGCTCCAGTCGGGAAGCAGCCAGCGCCACAGCGTGCTGTGGTTGCCAACCAACACCGTCGTCTGGGGCAGCACCAGCTCGCGAAAGGCGTCCAGGTAACCTTCGATCAGGTTTTCGTCCCACCACGACAGGTTTGGCATGTACGCCACCAGCGGCACCTCCGGGTAGTCGGAGGCGGTCTCGGCGATGGTGCTCAGGGCTTCCGGGCTGCCGACAAAGCCCACCTTGATCAGCTGGACTTCCACGTCTTCCAGGATGGAGCGCGCCTGCTCGGCAATGGCCTCCTCGTCGAACGCAAAATGGTCGAATATCTCGGCCGTGTCCCGGGCGTAGGCGCCGGTCACGACGGGCAGTACGTGCGCACCCACCGAGGCCATGGCCAGCGTGTCGGCGCCCAGGCCGCCCGCACCGCTCGGGTCGCTGGCGTTGAACACCAGCACGCAGGGGGGATTGAGGTCGCGCTCGGCCACCTCCTCGTCGTCCTGCGAGGGGTCGTTAAGATCGCCCGGTTTGCGGGCGTTACCTGCTGGAAGTAAGTAGATGGTCATACGCCGGGCGGAATCCCCTGGATGGTGGCATAGGCGCGACGTTTACGGTCGGCCAGTGAGATACGCATAGATACACTCGTTGCATTTAATGAACAAGGACTTTAAGCTCCGATGAATACGAAAACTTGGATGTGCCTGATTTGTGGGTGGATCTATGACGAAGCGGTTGGTGTACCGGAAGACGGCATCGCGGCAGGCACGGCCTGGGCCGATGTGCCGATGAACTGGACCTGTCCTGAGTGCGGTGCGCGCAAGGAAGACTTCGAAATGGTTGAAATCTGAAAGCATGGCATAGATAGAGCTACGCGGTCTGCGTCGATGTTCGGCGCGGCGGGCTTCCAAGTCTCATGAGCAGGAGCGTTTGCAATGGGCCCGAATGGATCTGGTTACAAGGTGCTTGTCATTGACGACAGCAACACCATCCGGCGCAGTGCCGAGATATTTCTGAAGCAGGGCGGGCACGAGGTTCTTCTGGCCGAAGACGGATTCGACGCGCTCTCCAAGGTTAACGACCACAAGCCGCATCTGATTTTCTGCGACATCCTGATGCCGCGCCTCGACGGTTACCAGACCTGCGCCATCATCAAGCGCAATGCCCATTTTTCCAATGTCCCGGTCGTCATGCTGTCGTCGAAAGACGGTGTATTCGACAAGGCGCGCGGCCGCATGGTCGGCTCCCAGGACTACCTGACCAAGCCTTTCACCAAAGACCAGCTGCTGCAGGCCGTGCAGCAGTTTGGCATCGTTCAACAGGAAGTGCAGTAATGCCTATTCGAAAAATTCTCGTCGTCGACGACTCCAAGACTGAATTGGTGTTCTTGACCGACCTTCTCCAGAAAAACGGCTTTGCCGTGAAGACCGCCGAAAACGCCGACGACGCCATGCGCCGCCTCGAGGAAGATCACCCCGATCTGATCCTCATGGACGTCGTCATGCCCGGCCAGAACGGTTTTCAGCTCACGCGCGCCATTGCCCGCGATCCGCAGTACGCCGCGATCCCGATCATCCTGTGCACCAGCAAGAACCAGGAAACCGATCGCGTCTGGGGCATGCGTCAGGGCGCACGCGACTACATCGTCAAGCCGGTCAATGCGGCCGAGCTGATGTCCAAGATCAGCGCGCTGGCCTGAGCGAAGGCCTGCCGAGTCCATGGCGAATCGCGATGCTCTGAGAGCCTTCCAGTCCCGGCTGGCGAGCCGTCTGCAGGCTGCGCGCACGACGGGCGTGGCGGCGACGTGGCTGGCGGTCGAGGCGGGCGAGGGCAAGTACCTCTTTCCGCTGGGGCATGCCGGCGAAATCTTTCCCTGGACGCCGCCCCAGCCCGTGCCCTACACGGAGCCCTGGTTCCTCGGCGTTGCCAACCTGCGCGGCGGCCTTTATGGCGTGGTGCAGCTGTCGGCCTTCGCCGCGGGCGAAGCGGGCGGCACCACCGCGCCGGCCGCTTCCGAAGCGGCGCGCATCCAGTCGCGGCTCGTTGCCTTCAACGAGCTGCTCGAAGTCAACTGCGCATTGCTGGTCGATCGACTGGCGGGGTTGCGGGGCGCGGAGGCCTTCACGGCTTCCGAGGCTCCGGGCGCAGAAGCACCTGCCTGGCACGGGCATCTGTACACCGACGCGGCAGGGGAGCGCTGGCAGGAAGTCAACCTGCAGGCACTTTCGCAGCAACCCCAGTTTTTGAGTATTGGTGCGTAGTGCTCCGGCACGCCGTACCGGCAACCACCTGAAGGACCGACCGTGAGCTCGATCGCCGACAAGTTCAAGAAATTACTGCCCGTGAACAACGGGAACGACAAGGCCCGCGTCGACGGCTCCGGTTCGATATCGCTCGACGATGTCGACACGGTTCAGGTTCCGGACGAGAAAACCGTGCGCCTGGCAAAGAGCGCAAGCGCTTCCGCCGTGTCTTCGGACACCGGCTTCGGCGATCCGGGCCTGCCCGGCGGTGGCGATGCCGCCAACGAGCCGGGCGCCATGGCGCCCGATGCCGTGGCGCAAGCCGCGGATGGCCGCACGGGTTCCAACCCCGCAAAGCAGCAGCGCATATTGGCCATCATGCTGGCCGTGGTCGTGTTGCTGCTGTTGCTGGTGGCCGGCTCCGCCATTCTTCGCGCGGAACGCCTCGCTCAGCAGGTGGCGGCCACCGGCCAGTCGCTGATGCAGTCGCAGCGTCTTGCCAAGTCGATCTCGCAGGCCCTCGTCGGCAGCGCCTCGGCGTTCGTCGAAGTGAAGGACAGCGCCGACGATCTCTCGCGCCGCGTGGCGGGCCTGACCAACGGCGACGATGCCCTGCGCCTCGAACGCGTGGGCAACCAGTACGACGAGGAGATGAACAAGATCAATCCTCTCGTTGCACGCGCCGATGCCAGCGCCAAGGCCGTGCTGGCCCAGCGCCAGATCCTGACCCAGGTGGGTGCCGCCTTGCGCGACATCAACCAGCAGTCGTCCACGCTGCTCGAAATGACGGAAACCGTCGCTTCGCTGAAGATGCAGCAGAACGCCACGCTGCCCGAAATTTCGGCCGCCGGCCAGCTCGTGATGCTGACGCAGCGCATCGGCAAGTCGACCAACGAGTTCTTCACGGTCGAGGGTGTGAACCCCGACGCCGTGTTCCTGCTCGGCAAGGACTTGAACACCTTCCAGGAAACCACCCGCGGCCTGCTCGACGGCAACGCGCAGCAACGCTTCCCCGGCTCGAAAGACCCGCAGACGCGCCAGCAGCTCGAAGCCATTTTGAAGACCTACGAGCAGATGCGCACGCAGGCTTCCGCCATTCTGGGCAACCTGCAGGGCCTGGTGGCCGCTCGCGAAGCGCAAGCGTCCATCCTGACCGACAGCGAGCCGCTGCGTAAGTCGCTGGGCGACCTGCAAGACAAGCTCTCCGCGCGCACCGGCCTGGGCGCCGGCACCATCGTGCTGCTGTTCGTGCTGTCGCTGGCCGCCCTGGCTCTGGCCGGCGCCATCGGTTTCGTGCAGGTGCGCGAAGGCCGCGAACGTGCCGCCAACGCCGAGCGCGAGCGTCTGGCTGCCGAGCAGTCGTCCGAAGAAGCGGGCCGCATCAACAACGCCAACCAGGCCGCCATTCTTCGGCTCATGAACGAACTGCAGACAGTGGCCGAAGGCGACCTGACGCAGGAAGCCACCGTGACCGAGGACATCACCGGCGCCATTGCCGACTCGGTGAACTACACGGTGGAAGAACTGCGTTTGCTGGTGGGCAACGTGCAGAACACGGCAACGCGCGTGGCGCAGACCACGTCGCAGGTGGAAAGCACCTCGACCGAACTGCTCGCCGCCTCGACCGAACAGCTGCGCGAAATTCGCGAAACCGGCCAGTCGGTGCTGACCATGGCGGAGCGAATCAACGGTGTGTCCTCGCAAGCGCAAGAGTCCGCCACGGTGGCGCGCCAGTCGCTGCAAGCCGCATCGTCGGGCCTGCAGGCCGTGCAGAACGCCATCGGCGGTATGAACTCCATCCGCGACCAGATCCAGGAAACCTCCAAGCGGATCAAGCGCCTGGGCGAATCGTCGCAAGAGATTGGCGAAATTACCGAGCTGATCTCGGACATTACCGAACAGACGAACGTGCTGGCCCTGAACGCCGCCATTCAAGCCGCATCCGCCGGTGAAGCCGGCCGAGGCTTCTCGGTGGTGGCGGAAGAAGTGCAGCGCCTTGCTGAACGCTCCGCGGACGCCACGCGCCAGATTTCGGCGCTGGTGAAGGCCATTCAGACGGACACCCAGGACGCGGTGGGCGCCATGGAGCGCTCTACGCAGGGTGTGGTCGAAGGGGCCAAGCTGTCCGACAACGCGGGTACCGCGCTGACCGAGATTGACCGCGTGTCGCGCCGCCTTGCCGACCTGATCGAGCAGATTTCGCAATCCGCCTCCCGCGAAGCCGATTCGGCCAACGTGGTGGCCGCGAACATCCAGCACATTTTTGCGGTGACCGAGCAGACCGGAGAAGGTACGCGGACCACGGCCCAGCAGGTGCGCGAGCTCTCGCAGATGGCCGAAGAGCTGCGCCGCTCGGTAGCCCGTTTCAAGATTGCCTGACAAAAGATAAGAACGGCGAGCACCCAACGTGTCGATTCAAACCCCTGCCACGGCCCCCCTCGCCGGCACTGCGCCGGCCACCGAAGACCTTGGGCCGCTGGCCTGGGTGCTGGGAGAAATCCAGAAATCCCTCGACGGTGTAGGCAAGTCGTTGCGGCGTTATGTGCGCGACGTTGGAACGGCCGCCGAGCCCGAGAGCGGTCCGCTGCAGATGGCCCGCCAGCAGTTGCACCAGGCCGTCGGCGCCTTGCAGATGGTGGGGCATTCCTCGCCCGCGCTGGTGCTCGGCGCCATCGAGTTCGCGGTGCAGGGTTTCATTACCGATCCGCAGCGCTGCACCGACAGCGCGGTGCACAAGATCGAGCGTGCCGGCTTTGCCGTCACCGATTTCCTCAATGCCCTGCTGGCCGGCAAGCCGGTGTCGTCGGTGGCGCTGTTTCCGCAGTACCGCGACGTGCTGGAACTGGTCGGCAACGAGCGCGTGCATCCGGCCGACCTCTGGAGCACCGTGTGGCGCTGGGTCGAGATCAAGCCCGCGCTCACGCAGGCCGCCATTGCCTACGACCCCTCCGTGCGTTCGCGGCTCGACCGCGAAGTGCTGCAACTGGTCAAGACCGGCGACGCGCAGGCCGCACGGCGCCTGCATGCGCTGTGCCTGGGGCTCGGACGCGGCGCGCTGCTGCCCCGCGTCGCCAGCTTCTGGACCCTGGCCGCGGGCTTCTTCGACGCCCTCGCACTGAACCTCATTCCCGCCGACGCCTATGTGAAGCGCGCCGCCACGCGGGTGCTGCTGCAGTACGCCACGCTGGCGCGCGGCGACAGCGTGGTGTCCGACCGCCTGGGCCAGGACCTGCTGTTCTTCTGCGCGCAGGCCGTGCCCACCGCGCGCGACGACGCCGCCACGCTGCGCACCGTGCGCAGCGCGTGGGGCATCGCGAACGAGCCGTGCATCGACTACACCGTCGAGCAGTTCGGCCGCTTCGATCCGCTGGTGCTCGCACAGGCGCGCAAGCGCATCGAGACCGCCAAGGAAATGTGGTCGGCGCTCTCGGGCGGCGACGTCACCCGCACGCGCCAGGTGGCCGACACCTTCGCGCAGTTGGGCGAGTCGCTGCAGAAGCTGCATCCGCCGAGCCTGCCGATGGTGCAGGCGCTGACCCACGCCGTTGAAGCCTCCGTGCGCTCCGGCCACGCGCCCGACACCGAGCTCGCGATGGAAGTCGCCACCTCGGTGCTGTACCTGGAAGCCGCGCTCGAAGACCTCGACCCGAGCGATCCGCAACTCACGGCCCGCACACTGCAGCTGGCCGGCCGCATCGAACGCGTGCGCGCGGGTGGCCATTCCGAGCCGCTCGAGCCGTGGATGGAAGACCTGTACCGCCGCGTGAGCGACCGCCAGACCATGGGCACCGTGGTCGACGAGCTGCGCAGCCACCTGAGCGAACTCGAAAAATCGCTCGACCAGTATTTCCGCCGCCCCGCCGAAAAGGGCCTGCTGCGCACCGTGCCCACGCAACTGATGCAGATGCGCGGCGTGTTCTCCGTGCTCGGCCTCGAACAGGCTGCGCACACCGTGCAGCGCATGCGCGACGATGTCGAGGCCATGCTGGTCAGCACCTCGCCGGCCGAAGAAATGGCCGGCTTCGATGCGCTGGGCAACAACCTCGGCGCGCTGGGCTTCCTGATCGACATGCTGGGCTACCAGCCCGCACTGGCCAAG
>NZ_QAJK01000035.1:6818-16677 GCF_003852515.1 Variovorax sp. KBW07
GCACCGACAGCGTGGCCGATGGCGCCGCGCCGGGCCAGCAGGCTCCCGTGGCCGAACCGGTGCTCAGCATCGAGGAAGTGGACGCGCAGATCGCCTCCAAGCTTGCCGCGCTCGCCACGCCCAGCCGCAAGGCCAAGGTGTCGCCGATCGAGGAGTTCAGCCGCAAGACCGAAAGCTGGACCTCGAAGATCACCGGGCCGGGCGCGCTGCCCGACACCGAGGTGACCGAGCTCGAGGAAGACGACCTGCAGAACATCTTCCTGGACGAGGCCCGCGAAGTGGTCGAAAACGGCCTGGCCGCCATCGAGGAATTGCGCGGCCATCCGGACGACACCGAAGAACTCACCATCCTGCGCCGCGCGTTCCACACGCTCAAGGGCAGCTCGCGCATGGTCGGCCTGACCGACTTCGGCGACGCCGCCTGGTCGATGGAGCAGGTGCTCAACACCTGGCTGGCCGACCAGCGCAACGCCACGCCCGAACTGCTGTCGGGCACCGACCGCACGCTGCGCGAATTCAGCGAATGGGTCGAGGCCATTGCCTCCGGCACGCCGCATGGCTGGCAGTCCGCGCCCTTCAGCCGCGTGGCCCAGGCCCTGCTGGCCGGAGAGCCCGTGCCCGCGCCGGTACGCCTGGCCGATGCCGAAGCGCTGGCGGTTGCCGCGCGCCACATCGCCGCTGAAACGCCCGCGCCTGCTGCTGCACCCGTGGCCGCACCGCTGCCGCCGCAGGAATTGCCGGACCTGCCCGACCTGTCGTTCCTGGAGGCGCCGGCACCGGCTGCCGCGCCCGCTGCACCCGCCGTGCCGGTCGCGCCGACCGCGGCATCCGACGCGGCGCTCGAAATGCTGGCATGGGAAGAGCCCCAGAAGCCCGGCACGCCCGAGGCCGACGACGATTTCGCGTCCACCGACTTCATCGACTTCGAAGCCAAGCAGGACACCGAGCCAGCCCCGTTGCTGACCTTGCCCAGCGGCGACGAGTTCGACTTCCTGGCGCCCCCGAAGACGCCGGTGCGTGCCGAGCCTGTCGCGGCCCAGCCCGAGCCAGAACCCGCGCCCGCCATCGAAGCCGCGGTGCCCACCGCCACCGGCCTGCCCGACCTGTCGTGGGAGCCCGAGCCGCTGCCCGTGGCGGCTGCCGAACCTAAAGTCATCGAGACGGTGCAACCGCCGCACGAAGAGCCGGTTGCCGAGCCGGAGCCGGAACTGCAACTCGTGTCCGAAGCGGGGCATGAGCCAGAGCCAGAACCCGCGCCGGCCATTGGCGAAGTCTCCGAAGTGCTCGAACTGGCCGAACCGATCGAAGCGTTCGAGATCCCGGTCGAGGCGCCCGCCGCCGAAGTGCCAGCCACTGTCGTCGCCGCCACCGAAGAAAAAGCGCCGGAGCCTGTTGCCCAGCACGCTGCTGCTGCTGCAGCAGCAGTTGCAGCGGCCGCAGCCGAAGAAGCCGCCGCCGCGGCCAGCGCCGAAGACCAGGTCAAGGTGATCGGGCCGCTGCGCATCGGCATTGCGCTCTACAACGTCTACCTGAACGAAGCCGACGAATGGTCCCGCCAGCTGGCGACGGACGTCGGTGAATGGGCGCTCGAATCGCACGAGCGCCTGCCCGACTCGACCGTCGCGCTGGCGCATTCGCTGGCCGGCAGCTCGGCCACCGTCGGTTTCCACAGCCTGTCGGGCATGGCCCGCCTGCTCGAATCGGCGTTGCAGCATCTGCAGATGCAGGGCAGCGGCACGCGCGAACAGGGCGTGGTGCTGGTTGCCGCGGCCGACGAGCTGCGCCGCCTGCTGCACCAGTTCGCNNAAGGAACGCTGCAGGCGCTGCGCGACATCGCGGCCGCACCCATGCCCACCGAAGTGGCCATGCGCGCCGAAGCCGCGCGTCCGCTGCAACAGGTGGTGGTCAACAACAGCGTGGCCGACGTCGCGCTGGACGATTCCGAAGACGCCATCGACCTGGCCGATGCGGTCGACGTCGACCTGTTCCCGATCTTCGAGGAAGAGGCCGCCGAACTGCTGCCGCAGCTGGGCGAAGCGCTGCGCCAATGGGCGCACCACCCCGACGACAGCGCGCCGCGCGCCTCGGTGCTGCGCACGCTGCACACGCTCAAGGGCAGTGCGCGATTGGCCGGCGCCATGCGCCTGGGCGAGCGCGCGCACCGCATGGAGTCCGAGATCGAAGTCCTGGGCTCCCAGGGCGCCGAGCGCTCCGACATCGAGAAACTGCTCACGCGCCTCGACGCCCTGCAGGCCACCTTCGACGCGCTGCGCGCGGCCGACGATGCCACGCAGGTCGAACTGGCCCAGCTGGTGGCCTCGGCCAGCGCCTCCGCACCGGCCGCTTCGCTGCTGCAGGTCGCCGTGCCCGAAGCCGGCGTGCCCGCCAACGACGAGCTGGCGGCGCCGGTCGCCGGCGACGAAGACCTGTCCGCGGCCGAACCGGCCACCACGATGCTCCAGCCGCGCCCGGCACCCGCACTGCTGGCGCCCCTGCGCGCCGCATCGGGCCAGGCCGTGCGCATTCGCACCCAGCTGCTCGACCGCCTGGTCGCGCAGACCGGCGAGGTCATCATCACGCGCTCGCGGCTCGAAGCCGAGCTGGGCCAGCTGCGTGGTTCGCTGTCCGACCTCACGGGCAATCTGGACCGCCTGCGCCAGCAGCTGCGCGACATCGAAGTGCAGGCCGAAAGCCAGATGCAGTCGCGCCTGGCACAAGCCAAGGACTCGCAGCAGAGCTTCGACCCGCTCGAGTTCGACCGCTTCACCCGCGTGCAGGAACTGACGCGCATGATGGCCGAGTCGGTGAACGACGTGGCCACCGTGCAGCGCACGCTGCAAAAGACGGTGCAGGCCACGGAAGACGATTTGAGCGTGCAGGCGCGCCAGACGCGCGAACTGCAACGCGGCCTGCTGCGCACGCGCATGGTGGAGTTCGAAGGCATTTCCGACCGCCTCTATCGCGTGGTGCGCCAGGCCTCGAAAGACACCGGCAAGCAGGTGCGCCTGGACATCGTCGGCGGCTCCATCGAAATGGACCGTGGCGTGCTGGACCGCATGACGCCCGCCTTCGAGCACTTGCTGCGCAACTGCGTGGCGCACGGCATCGAAGATTCGGCGGCGCGCGAGAAGGCCGGCAAGGACGCCAGCGGCCTGATCGTCATCGACCTGCACCATGAAGGCAACGACGTCTCGGTGAGCTTCCGCGACGACGGCGCCGGCCTCGACCACCAGCGCATCGCCGAGCGCGCCCGCGCACTCGGCCTGCTCGAACAAGGCCAGGAACTGTCGGCCGACGAAGCCACCGAGCTGATCTTCAAGCCCGGCTTCTCGACGGCGGGGCAGGTTTCCGAACTGGCCGGCCGGGGCATCGGCATGGACGTGGTGCGCGCGCAGATCGCGGCGCTCGGCGGCCGCATCGAAACGCACAGCGCGCCCGGCCAGGGCACCACCTTCAAGCTGGTGCTGCCGCTGACCACCGCCGTGACGCACGTGGTGATGCTGCGTGCCGGCGAGGTGTCGATCGGCGTGCCGTCGAACCTGGTGGAACTGGTGCAGCGCGTGAGCGGGTCCGACCTCGAGGCCGCCTACCTGCACAACACACATCCCTTCGGCAGCGAGCAGGTGCCGTTCTACTGGGCCGGCGCGCTGCTGCAGGCCTCGGCCCGCAGCGAACACGCGAGCACCAAGAACAACACCATCGTCATCGTGCGAAGCGCGGCGCAGCGCGTGGCACTGCACGTGGACGAAGTGCTGGGCAACCAGGAAGTCGTGGTCAAGAACCTCGGCCCGCAGCTTGCGCGGCTGCCCGGACTGGCCGGCATCTCGGTGCTGGCTTCGGGCGCGGTGGCGCTGATCTACAACCCGGTGGCGCTGGCCTCGGTGCATGGCGAACAGGCGCGCGAGCGCCAGGCCGCCGCGCTGGCGGTGTCGGCGCATGCCGCCGCCACGGCCGACGACGGTGTGCCGCACGAGCCGCTGCCGGTGCTGGCCCCGGTGGCGCCGCAAGTGCCGCTGGTGCTGGTGGTCGACGACTCCATCACCGTGCGCCGCGTCACGCAGCGCCTGCTGCAGCGCGAAGGCTATCGCGTGTCGCTGGCGGCCGATGGCCTGCAGGCGCTCGAGCGGCTGCAGCAGGAGCGCCCGGCCGTGGTGCTGTCGGACATCGAGATGCCGCGCATGGACGGCTTCGATCTGGCCCGCAACATCCGCGCCGACGCCGCGCTGGCCGAGCTGCCGATCATCATGATCACCTCGCGCATTGCCGAAAAGCACCGCGACTACGCGCGCACGCTGGGCGTGAACCACTACCTGGGCAAGCCGTACTCGGAAGAGGAACTGCTGCGCCTGGTGCGTGCGTACACCAGCGAGCCGGCACTGGCGGCTGCGGCCTGACGCAGCTTTGCCGGACGTCAATAGAAGAAGGGGCCGCGAGGCCCCTTCTTCATTTCCGCGGCGTTTGCCTCGTCACTGCTTCTGCAGCGCCTTCGCCCGCGCCACCCCATAGCGCTGCAGCGTCTTCTCGCGCGCGTCGGCATGGTCCACCACCGGCATGGGATAGGTCTCGCCGAGCTTGATGCCCGCCGCCTCCAGTTCCACCGGCGATGCCGTCCACGGCGCATGGATTGCCGCGTTCGACAGCCCCGCCAGCTGCGGCAGGTAGCGGCGGATGAACTTGCCTTCGGGGTCGAAGCGCTCGCTCTGCGTCACCGGGTTGAAGATGCGGAAGTAGGGCTGCGCGTCGCAGCCGCTCGAGCTGGCCCATTGCCAGCCGCCGTTGTTCGATGCCAGCTCGAAGTCGTTCAAGTGCAGCGCAAAGTAGCGCTCGCCGCGCCGCCAGTCCAGCCCCAGGTCCTTGCAGAGAAAGCTGGCCACCACCATGCGCAGCCGGTTGTGCATGTAGCCGCTCTGGTTGATCTGCAGCATGGCCGCATCGACCAGCGGATAGCCCGTGCGGCCCTCGCACCAGGCGTCGAACAGCTGGTCGGCGTGCTTGCCGTGGTGCCACTGGATCTTGTCGTACTCGGGGCGAAAGCTCTTCGATTCGCCACCCGTGTGCACGTGCGGGAAGTGCGCCAGTATCTGGAAGTAGAAGTCGCGCCAGATCAGCTCGCTGAGCCAGGTCGCGGCGCCGGCGTCGCCCTGCAGCGAAAGCTGGTGCGCCACGCCGGCCATCTGCCGGATCGACACCGTGCCGAAGCGCAGGTGCACGCCCATGTAGCTGGGCCCGCGCACCGCCGGAAAATTGCGCGCCGCGTCGTAGCGGTCGATGCGCTCGAAAAAATCTTCGAACAGCGCGCCGGCACCGCGCGTGCCGGTCGGAATTTCCAGCGTCGACAGGTTGCTTTTCGCAAAGCCGATGTCTTCCAGCGGCGGCACCGGGGACTGGTAGGCCTCGGGGGGCGGCGCCAGCGCGTCGGCATGGCTGCGCACCGGGTACGACTTCAGGAAGAACGCGTCGACCTTCGCCAGCCAGGCCCGCTTGTAGGGCGTGAACACCGTGTACGGCTGGCCGGTCTTGGTCATGACCTCGTCGCGGTCGAAGACGGTCGAGTCCTTGTAGGTGTGGAAGGTCACGCCGGCATTGGCCAGCGCGCCGAACACCTTGGCGTCGCGCTCCAGCGCCTCGGGCTCGTCGTCGCGGTTGGCAAACACGGCCTGCACGTCCAGGTCGTGCGCCAGCGCCGGGATCTCGTGCACCGCGGCGGCATGCCGCACGATCAGCCCGCCGCCCAGGGCGTGCAGCTCGGATTGCAGCTCCACCAGCGATTCCCGGATGAATTCCACCCGCCGGTCGACGGTGGGCAGCGCGTCCAGGATCGCCTTGTCGAACACGAAAACGCACACCACCTGGCGGCAGGCGCGCAGCGCGCGATACAGGGCTGCGTTGTCGTCCACGCGAAGGTCGCGGCGGAACCACATGAGCCCTTTGGGATAGGTCTTGTCGACGGCCAGTAAAATCGGGGGCATATGGCTGCCGATTCTGCCCCGATGAACCTCACGCATCACTTTTTGATAGCGATGCCCGGGATGGAAGACAAAACTTTCAACCGCAGCGTCGTGTACCTCTGCGAACACAGCGAGCGCGGCGCGCTCGGCCTGGTGATCAACAAACCCAGCGACATCAACCTCAAGGTGCTGTTCGAGAAGATCGAGCTGCACCTGTCGCGCCCCGAACTGGGCGAGGCCCCCGTTTTCCAGGGCGGCCCGGTGCAGACCGAGCGCGGCTTCGTGCTGCACGAGCCGGTCTTCACCCATGCCGAGAAGCCCGAGGAATCGGTCTATGCCTCGACCATGACCATTCCCGGCGGGCTCGAAATGACCACCTCCAAGGACGTGCTGGAGGCCCTGGCCACCGGCGCCGGCCCGCGCAAGGTGCTGGTTTCGCTGGGCTATTCGGCCTGGGGCGAGGGCCAGCTCGAATCCGAACTGGCCGAGAACAGCTGGCTGACCGTGCTGGCCGACCCGGCCGTGATCTTCGACACGCCGATCGACCAGCGCTACGACAAGGCGCTGCTGCTGCTGGGCCTCGAAGCCTGGAAGCTGTCGCCCGAAGCCGGGCACGCTTGAGCGTCGTGGTCATGCCGGACGCTCCCATCCCCGCGCCTTCGTCTTCCGTTCCCGCCGTTCCTGCTCCCGTCGTCGTCCCGGCCCATTTCCAGACCTTCCTGGCCTTCGATTTCGGCCTGAAGCGCACCGGCGTGGCCAGCGGCAACCGGCTGCTGTCCACCGCGACCCCGCAGGCCACCATCAAGGCCGAGGGCGATGCCCGCTTTGCGCAGGTCGAGGCCCGCATCAAGGAATGGCAACCCGACGCGCTGGTCATCGGCGTGCCGTACCACCCCGACGGGGCCCCGCACGAGAACACCCGCCGCGCGCAAAAATTCGCGCGCCAGCTGCGTGGCCGTTTCAATCTCCAGGTGTTCGAGGTCGATGAGCGCTACAGCACCACCGAAGCCCTGTCGTCGGGCGCGCGCGATGCCGATGCCGCCTCGGCCTGCATCATCCTTGAGCAATTCCTGAGGGGTCTCACGTGAGTTCCATTTCCTCCATTTCCTCCACTTCCTCCAGTTCCGCCGCCATTCCCGATGCCGAAGCGCTCTACACGAAGCTGCTGGCCGGCGTGAAGACGCTGATGCGCCCCGAGACAAAGTTGGTGGGCATCACCTCCGGCGGGGCCTGGCTGGTCGAGCGGCTGCAGAAAGACCTGGGCCTGCCCGGCGCGCCCGGCGTCATTTCGTCGGCCATGCATCGCGACGACTTCGCGCGCCGCGGCCTGTCGGCCAGCGCGCAGACCGCGTTGCCCTTCGATGTGAACGGCACCGACNNCACCGGCCGCACCATCCGCGCGGTGCTCAACGAGCTGTTCGATTTCGGCCGCCCCGCCTGCGTGCGGCTGGCCGTGCTGGTCGACCGGGGCGGGCGCGAGCTGCCCGTGGCCGCCGACTTCGCGGCGACGACGCTCACGCTGCCAGATACGCAACTGCTGGCACTCGCACGCGCCAACGATGGCGCCTTCAGTCTCAAGGTGGAGGAGAACAGCTGATGCTCTACAAGCGAAATCCCCAGCTCAACAAGAACGGCGAGCTCATCCACCTGCTGTCGATCGAGGGCCTGCCCAAGGCCATCCTCACGCACATCCTCGATACCGCCGCCAACTTCACCAGCGTGAGCGACCGCGAGGTGAAGAAGGTGCCGTTGCTGCGCGGCAAGAGCGTGTTCAACCTGTTCTTCGAGAACAGCACGCGCACCCGCACCACCTTCGAGATCGCGGCCAAGCGCCTGAGCGCCGACGTCATCAATCTCGACATCGCGCGCTCCTCGGCCACCAAGGGCGAGTCGCTGCTCGACACCATCGCCAACCTGAGCGCCATGGCGGCTGACCTGTTCGTGGTGCGCCACAGCGAGTCGGGCGCGCCGTACCTGATCGCGCAGCACGTCGCGCCGCACGTGCACGTGGTGAATGCCGGCGATGGCCGCCACGCGCACCCGACGCAGGGGCTGCTCGACATGTACACGATCCGCCACTACAAGAAAGACTTCGCGAACCTCACGGTCGCGATCGTCGGCGACGTGCTGCATTCGCGCGTGGCGCGTTCGGACATTCATGCGTTGACGACGCTCGGCTGCGCCGAAGTGCGCGTCGTCGGCCCCAAGACGCTGGTGCCCACCGACATGGCCGGCATGGGCGTGCGCGTGTGCCACACGCTCGAAGAAGGCATCAGGGACTGCGACGTCATCATCATGCTGCGCCTGCAGAACGAGCGCATGAGCGGCGCGCTGCTGCCTTCGTCGCAGGAGTTCTTCAAGACCTACGGACTCACGCCCGAGAAGCTGCAGCTGGCCAAGCCGGATGCCATCGTGATGCACCCCGGCCCGATCAATCGCGGCGTGGAGATCGACTCCGCCGTGGTCGATGGCAGGCAGAGCGTGATTCTTCCCCAGGTCACTTTCGGCATCGCCGTGCGCATGGCGGTGATGAGCATCGTGGCAGGTAACGAAGCATGAAGACGACACTGATCACCCAAGGCCGCGTCATCGATCCCGCATCGGGCACCGACAAAAAAGCCGACGTCGCGCTGGCCGACGGAAAGATCGTCGGCATCGGCAACACGCCCGCCGGCTTCAAGGCTGACCGCACCATCGACGCCACGGGCTGCATCGTTTCGCCGGGCCTCGTCGACCTGGCAGCGCGGCTGCGCGAGCCCGGCTACGAGCACGAAGGCATGCTCGAAAGCGAAATGGCCGCGGCCATCGCCGGCGGCGTGACCAGCCTGGTGTGCCCGCCCGACACCGACCCCGTGCTCGACGAGCCCGGCCTGGTCGAGATGCTCAAGTTCCGCGCCGAAAAACTGCAGTGCGCACGCCTGTTCCCGCTCGGCGCGCTCACGCGCAACCTGGCCGGTGGCGTGCTCACCGAAATGGCCGAGCTGACTGAAGCCGGCTGCATCGGCTTCAGCCAGGCCGATGTGCCGCTGGCCGACACGCAGGTGCTGCAACGCGCGCTGCTGTACGCCAGCACCTTTGGCTACACCGTGTGGCTGCGCCCGCAAGACCGCGACCTCGGCAAGGGCGTCGCGGCCAGCGGCCCGCTCGCCACACGGTTGGGCCTGGCGGGCGTGCCCGTCGCGGCCGAAACCATTGCGATCTTCACGATCATCGAGCTGATGAAGAGCACCGGCGCGCGCGTTCACCTGTGCCGCATCTCCAGTGCCCGGGGCGTGGCGCTGGTGCGCGAGGCCAAGGCCCAGGGCCTGCCGCTGACCTGCGACGTGAGCATCAATTCGCTGCACCTGGCCGACACCGACATCGGCTACTTCGACAGCCGCGCCCGCCTGAACCCACCGCTGCGCCAGCAGGGCGACCGCGAGGCGCTGTCGGCCGCGCTGGCCGACGGCACCATCGACGCGCTGGTGTCGGACCACACGCCGGTGGAGGCCGACGCGAAGACGTTGCCGTTCGCCGAGGCCGAGCCTGGTGCGACGGGGCTCGAGCTGTTGTTGCCGCTGGCGCTGCAGTGGGGCGAGCGCAGCGGTGCGGGCATGGCGCGCGCGATCGAGGTGATCACTTCGGCGCCGGCACGGCTGTTGACGGCGGCGGATGCGGGCACGGGCATCGGCCGGCTGGTGGAGGGCGGCGTGGCCGACCTGTGCATTTTCGAGCCGACGCTGGAGTGGCAGGTACGACCCGAGGCGCTGAAGAGCCAGGGCAAGCACACGCCGTTCGGCGGCTATCCGCTGCAAGGGCGCGCGCGTCACACGCTGGTCGCGGGGCGTTTGGTCCACGGCTAGGATGAAACCTCTTCGGTCCATTCGTCGCGTTGTGCTGCGTTGTTTGGAGCGCTGCTGTTCGGGTCATTC
>NZ_QAJK01000035.1:16820-60034 GCF_003852515.1 Variovorax sp. KBW07
TCCCCGCAGCGAAATAAAGGAGGAGCGAAGCGGGGGACATTCGCGGAGGGGAGCACCCGGTGTCATTCGCATGCGCCCCGAACGACAGCATCCCGAACGACAGCGCCCCGAACAAACGCTCGAACAAGTACGCGAACAGATCCCACGACGGAAAGCTGAGAGGACACAAGTCCCATGATTCATTCACTGAAAGCCTGCTGGCGCCTGCTGCACGCGGTGGGGCATGCATTGGGCGGCTGGTGGACGATCCGCTTCACCTTTCCCAGCCTCTCGCAACAAGAGCGCAACGCCCGCGTCCAGGCCTGGTCCGAACGCATGCTCCAGATCATGGGCATCACCCTCAAGGTGCAGGGCACGCCGCCCAGCGAAGGGCCGGTGCTGCTCATCAGCAACCACCTCTCGTGGCTCGACATCACCTGCATCCACGCCGCGCGCCACGTGCGCTTCGTGTCCAAGTCGGGCGTCAGGCACTGGCCGCTCATCGGCACCTTGTCGACCGGCGCGGGGTCGCTCTACATCGAGCGCGAACGCCGCCGCGATGCGCTGCGCGTGGTGCACCACATGACCGAGGCGCTGCGCAACGGCGACCTCATCGGCGTGTTTCCCGAAGGCACCACCAGCGATGGGCGCGGCCTGTTGCCGTTCCATGCCAACCTGTTGCAGGCCGCCATTTCGTCGGGCGCGCCGGTGCTCCCCGTTGCGCTGCGCTTTGCCGATGCGGCCACCGGCGAGACCAGCCAGGCCCCGCGCTACATCGACGACGACAGCCTCGTGGCCTCGCTCTGGAACACCCTGCGCGCGCCGCCGCTGCTGGCCATCGTGCGCTTCGGCGAGCCGCAGGATTCGCACGGCCGCGAGCGCCGTGCGTGGGCACAGTCGCTGCATGAAGACGTGCAGCAACTACGCCGCGATACCCACTGATCCGCTGATACCCACCGATATCCGCTACGGCCGCCCAGGCCAAAAAAAAGCGCCCCTGCAAAGGGGCGCTGAACGGCGCGGAGTGCGCCGTGAGGAGGAACCAGGGTTCGGGTTCGTCGTTGCGATCGCGTTCGGGCGATCCAGTCCGTCAGTCAGCCAATCGATCGATCAAAGAATGCCGAAGACCTTCAGGCCGATGATCACGATGAGCGGCACACCGCACAGCCAAAGGATGATGCTTTTCATGATCGAGGTCTCCGTGAAGTAAGTAGGCCTCTACGGTGGCGCGGCGCGCGGCCGCCGCTTGCGGGATAAAACAATTCACGCACGTGAGCGCGTGCCTACACCCCTGTCGCTTCAGGCCTGCCCTGCTGTAGGCACGAAGCCCAGGCGGCGCGAAATTTCCAGCGCGCACGCCTTCAGCGGCACGGCCACGCGGCCGTTCCAGTCGCTGTCGAAGGTGGCCTCGGGGCCCATCGCGGTGATGCCCAGCACCAGGTTGTTGGTCGAGTCGAACACCGGCGCGCAGAAGGCGTCGATGCCCGGAATCGGCTGGCCCAGCGTGCGCGACATGCCGTGCAGCCGCGTCTCGACCAGCAGCGCCTCGATCTGCGACTGCGACAGCTCTTCGGCGCCGCGGCCACCGGCCGGCCCGCGCAGGCGCGCCAGGTCGTCCACCATCATTTTTTCCACCACCTTGGGCGGCAGGTAGGCCGCGAACAGCCGCCCCGTGGCCGTGTAGGCCAGCGACATGACGGTGCCCGTGCGCAGGTTCACGTGCAGCGGATGAATGGGTTCTTCCAGCCGCACGACGGTCGGGCCGAAGTTGCCCCACACGGCCACCGCGATGCTCTGCTCGGTCTCGGACGCCAGCGCCTCGATGAGCGGCGACGCTTCCTTGATGGGGTCCAGCCGCTGCAGCTTGGCCAGGCCCAGTTGCAGGGCCAGCGGGCCCAGCTCGTAGCGGCCCGCGCTGTCCTGCACCACGAAACCCACCTTCAGAAAACTCACGAGATAGGGGTGCGCCTTGCCGACGGGCACGCCCGCGGCCTTGCCCAGATCGCGCAGCGCCATGGGCGCCACGTGCCTGCCGAGCGCAACCAGCAATTGCGTTCCGATTTCGACTGACTGAATGCCACGTCTTGGCTTTTCCATGGGGCGCCCGGCGTGGGGGTTGAGAGTGGGGGCGAGTATAGCCATCAGGGTTTCTACTGATATTGTCACGATCAATCGACGATGACTGATCATCTGATAGTAACTAAACGACTTGACCATATCAACATCGCTACCTAAACTCCGCCGCAACTTAAGTCGTACACAAACAGGCAGAGATGGAACAGAACACTTTTGAATGCGATGTGCTCGTCGTCGGCAGCGGCGCTTCGGGCATGTCCACCGCCATCACGGCGGCTTCGCAGGGACTGAAGGTGCTGGTGGTCGAGAAGGAAGCGCGTTTTGGCGGCACCACCGCGCGCTCGGGCGGCTGGCTGTGGATTCCGGGCACGCGCCTGGCCACCGAGCAGGGCATTCACGAACCCGAAGGCGCCGCGCTGGCCTACATGCAGCACGAGACCACCACGCACTTCGACGCGGCGCGCGTCGGTGCCTTCCTCGACATGGGGCCCAAGGCCATCGACTTCTTCACGCGCAACACCTGCGTGCAGTTCGACATGCCGGCCGTGTTTCCCGACTACCACGCCGAAGCGCCGGGCGGCCAGCCGGGCGGCCGCTCGATGGTCACGCGCCCGTTCGACGGCCGCGAGCTGGGCAAGCGCGTCAAGCTGCTGGCGCCGCCGCTGCCCGAACTGACGGTGTTCGGAATGATGTTGGGCTCGGGTCCCGAGATCAAGCACTTCATGCGCGCCTTCAAGTCGCCGACCTCGTTCTGGTACGTCACCAAGCGGCTGACCCGGCACTTCTTCGACGTGCTGGGCCATGGCCGCGGCATGACGCTGACCAACGGCAATGCGCTGGCCGGCCGCCTCGCCAAGGCCGCGATGGACCTGGACATTCCCGTGTGGCTGTCGTCGCCGGTGAAGAAGCTCGTGGTCGAGTACGACGGCGTGTCGGGCGCGGTCGTTCAGCACGAAGGCAAGACGGTGCGCATCGTTGCAAAGCGCGGCGTGGTGCTTGCCTGCGGTGGCTTTCCCTATGACGTGGAGCGCCGCAAGGAACTGTTCCCGCATGCGCCCACCGGCAAGGAGCACTACTCGCCTTCGCCTTCCACCAACACCGGCGATGGCCTGCGCCTGGCCGAAGCCGTGGGCGGCCGCGTCGACGGCACCATTCCGCATGCGGCGGCCTGGGTGCCCGCGTCGGTCACCACGCGGCCCGACGGCACCAAGGGCGTGATGCCCCACTTCATCGACCGTGCCAAGCCCGGCGTGATCGCGGTCACCCCTAAGGGCAAGCGCTTTGCCAACGAAGGCAACTCGTACCACGACTTCGTGCAGGCGATGGTCAAGGCCTGCGAAAGCGACGGCGAGCCCGAGGTGACGGCCTGGCTGCTGTGCGACCACAAGGCGCTGCGCGACTATGGCCTGGGCTGCGTCGCGCCGTCGCCGCTGCCCATCGGCCGCCACCTGAAGAGCGGCTACCTGAAGCGTGGCGCCAGCATCGGCGAGCTGGCGAAGGAAATCGGCATTGCACCCGCCACGCTCGAAGCCACCGTGCAGGAGTTCAACAAGGGCGCGCGCACCGGCGACGACCCCGCGTTCGGCAAGGGCAGCAAGGCCTACAACCGTTACCAGGGCGATGCCAACGTCACGCCCAACCCCTGCGTGGCGCCGTTGGAAAACGGCCCGTACTACGCCATCAAGCTGGTCATCGGCGACATCGGCACCTTCGCCGGGCTCGTCACCGACGAGAAGACACGCGTGCTCGACGCCAACCGCCAACCCATCAAGGGCCTCTATGCCGTGGGCAACGACGCGGCCAGCGTGATGGGCGGCAACTACCCCGGCGCGGGCATCACGCTCGGCCCGGCGCTGACCTTCGGCTACGTGGCGGGCCTGCAGCTCGCACAGGCGGAAGCCCTGCAAACGGTGCAGCTGAAGGTCGAGCAGCGCGAAGCCGTGCCGCTGAGCCGCAAGGCCTGAGCGCCGTTCGTCTCCAGCCCCTTTTCCCGATCAACGCATTTCATAGAAGAAGGAGCCATCGATGGCCTTTCCCGCCAACGTCGCACCCCGCCTGCTCGAAGGGCGCCTCGCACTCGTCACCGGCGCCGGCCAGGGCAACGGCCGCGCGCTCGCGCTCGGCCTGGCGCAAGCCGGCGCCCGCGTGGTCGTGACCGACATGAACGACGCCACCGTGCGCGAGACCGCGCAGCTGGTGCGCGATGAAGGCGGGCAGGCCTGGTCCTTCGTGCTCGACGTCACCTCGCCCGAGGCCTGCAACGCACTGGCCGCGAAGGTCGGCGAAGAGGTCGGCGCCATCGACCTGCTGGTCAACAACGCCGGCATCATCATTCGCGAGAACACCGCCAGCCCCAACGCGGCCGCCAACTGGAAGAAGACCATCGACGTGAACGTGCACGGCACCTTCAACACCACGCTGGCCTTCATTCCCGCGGTCAAGCAGACGAAGGGCTCGATCATCAACATCGCCTCGATCGCCGCCTACGCGGGGCAGGGCGCGAGCCTCGGCTACTCGCCTTCGAAGGGCGCCATCAAGATGCTCACGCAGTCGTTGGCGCAAGAGCTGGCGCCGGCCGGGGTGCGCGTCAACGCGCTCGCGCCCGGCGTGATCGAAACGCCCATGACCGCCGCCACGCGCGAGAACCCGCAACGCCTCGAGTCGTTCATGACGCGCATCCCCATGGGCCGCGTCGGCCAGACCGAAGACCTCGTGGGCCCGGTGATCTTCCTGGCCAGCGACATGTCGCGCTATGTCACAGGCATCACGCTGCCGGTGGACGGCGGCTTCCTCGCCGTCTGAGCCGCGCGGCCCGTTCTTACTCGCCTTGCTTCGCTTTTCTTTCCGCTTCCTCGTCCGTCAATCCTTCAGGAGACAAAAATGAAAACCATCCGTCTGTACAAGACACTGCTCGCCAGCGCGACTGTTGCCGCCTTTGCGGCGTTCGCGGCCGGCGCCTCGGCGCAGGACATCAAGCTCGGCTACAACGGCGACCTCTCGGCCTCGCCCTCGGCACAGAGCGGCCAGGCCGCCGTGCTGGGCATGGAAGCCGCCATTGCCGACATCAACGCCGCGGGCGGCGTGCTCGGCAAGAAGCTGGCGCTGGTCACGCGCGACGATGTGTCGGCACCGCCCAAGTCGATCCAGAACATGAGCGACCTGATCGACAACGAGAAGGTGGTCGCGGTGTTCGGCCCCACCAACTCGGGCAATGCCATGGCCTGGAAGCACATCGCCAACCAGAAGAAAATTCCGGTGCTGGGCAACGTGGGCTCGGGCACCGACATCACCAAGCCGATGAGCCCCGGCGCCGACAACTACATGTTCCGCGTCTCGATGGTCGACCGCGAGCAGGTGGCCGCGCTCATGGCCTATGTGAAGAAGAACACCGCCGGCTCCAAGGTGGTGGGCCTGATGGCCGAGACCACCGGCTACGGCCAGGGCGGCCTGAAGGACATGGAAGAAATCGCCAAGCTGCAGGACATCAAGATCGCGGCCACCGAGCGCTTCGGTGTCGGCGACACCGACATGACCTCGCAGCTCAGCAAGATGAAGGCCGCCAACGTCGACACCGTGGTGGTGTGGGCGCAGGGCACGCCCATCGCGCAGCTGGTGCGCAGCATGGAGAAGATCAACTACTTCCCGCTGACGCTCACCTCGTGGGCCGCCGACAACATCACCTTCTACGACGCGGCCGGCAAGGCGCTGGCCGAGAAGCCGATCTTCATGCGCACCGTGAGCGAAACCCGCACGCCCGCGCAGCAGAAGCTGTTCGACCGCATCGGCAGCAAGCTGAAGGCACCGGGCTCGTTCTCGTTCGCGCTGCACGGCTACGACTCGATGCAGCTGCTGGCGCAAGCCATGAAGCAGGCCAACAGCACCGACGGCGCCGCCGTGCGTGCCGCGCTGGAAGACCTGAAGACGCCGGTGCAGGGCGTGCTGAAGACCTACGACAAGCCCTTCAGCAAGACCAACCACGAAGCCCTGACCGCGAAGGACCTGGTCTGGATCCGCTGGAAGGACGGCAAGCTGCTGCCCTACAGCGACGCACTGATCGGCGCGCTCAAGCCGGCCGACTTCAAGCAGTAACCAGAGAACCAAGAGACGGGGCGGGGCTGTCTTCGCGCGGCCCCGCCCCGTCTCGCAACGGAGATACACACCATGGTTGAAGCCCTCCTGCAGGCGCTGATCAGCGGGCTCGCCGTCGGCGGCGCCTACGCGCTGGTGGCCCTCGGATTCAGCATCACGTTCACCACCACCAAGACGCTGAACTTCTCGCACGGCGAGTTCGTCTCGGCCGGCGCGTTCATCGGCATGAGCGCGCTGTTCCTGGTGCTGGGCAAGCCCCTGAGTTCCACCACCTTCGGCGACGCCGTGCCCGGCGCGGGCGCGCAGCTGTTCGCGCTGGTGGCCGCGCTCGGCGTGATGGGCCTGCTGGGCTGGCTGCTCTACGTGCTGGGCGTGCGTCCGTTCGCGGGCCGCCCCGGCATGGCCTGGGTGATGAGCACGCTGGGCTTCGGCGTGATCCTGCAAAGCGTGGGCCTGGCCATCTGGGGCCCGAAGCCCGTGGTGGTGCCCGCGCCCGTGGGCGACGCCGTGATCCGCATGTTCGGCGTGGGCGTGCGCCCGCAGGAACTGCTCACGCTGGGCGTGGCCGTGGTCGTGATGTTCGGCTTCGACCGCGTGATGAACCGCACCATGGTCGGCAAGGCCATGCGTGCCGTCGCGCAGAACGGCAACGTGGCCAGCCTCATGGGCATCAACACCAACGCCATGATGATCGGCGCCTTCGTCGTCAGCTCGGCGCTGGCCGGGCTGTCGGGCTTTCTGCTCGCGCCCATCGCGCAGGCTTCGCTGTTCATGGGCCTGACCGTGGGGCTCAAGGGCTTCTCGGGCGCGATGATCGGCGGCCTCAGCAATCCGCGCGGCTGCGTCATTGGCGGCTTTCTGCTCGGCGTGCTGGAGTCGATGGTCAATCTCTGGCAGGCGCAATGGCGCGAGGTGGCGGTGTTCGCGCTCGTCATCCTGGTGCTGGCCTTCCGGCCCACGGGCCTGTTCGGCCGCAAGACGGTGGAGAAGGTATGAAGCGCTTCGCCCACCCCGCCGGCGTGGTGCTGGCGGCTGCCGTGCTGATCGGCATCGTCTCGATGCTCGGCAACGACTACTACCTGCGCATCGCCTTCATGATGTGCGTCTACTACCTGTGCGCGGCCGGCATGAACGTGCTGGTCGGCTATGCAGGACAAAAATCGCTCGGGCAGGCCGGGCTGTTCGCGGCCGGTGCCTATGGCGTCGCGTTGCTGACCTCGCGCACCGACATGGACCCGTGGCTCGCGCTCGCGCTGGCCGCCGTCATCTCGGGCCTGTGCGGCGTGCTCATCGCGCTGCCGTCGCTGCGCGTGAAGGGCCCGTACCTGGCCATGGTCACGCTGGCCTTCGGCATCGTGGTCGAGAAGCTCGTGGGCGAATGGACCGACGTGTTCGGTGGCGCGCAGGGCATCTACGGCATTCGGCCGCTCACCTGGAAGGGCGCGCCGCTGGACACCACGCAGTGGGTCATTCTCGGCATCGTGCTGTGCGCCGCGCTGCACCTGCTGCTGCGCAACCTGTTGAACGGGCGCTTCGGCCGTGCGTTGCTGTCGCTGCAGGCGGACGAAATCGCTTCGTCGTCGGTGGGCGTGCGCGTGTACCGCGCCAAGGTCATGGCCTTCGTGGTCGCGGCCGTCACTTGCGGCATTGCGGGCGCGTTGGTGGCGCAGCAGAACCAGTACATCAACTCCGACTTCATCACTTTCCACCTGTCGATCTTCATCCTGCTGCTGGTGCTGTTCGGCGGCGCGGGCTCGATGTACGGCCCGCTGGTGGGCGCGGTGCTGCTCACGCTGACCGATGCGCTGCTGGCGCGCTGGCCGTCGGCGCAGCACTTCCTGTACGGCTTCCTGCTGTTGTTCGCGCTGTACGTCATGCCGGGCGGCGTGGTGGGCCTGTTCAACAAGTGGTTCATGAAACCGCGGCATCGCGGCGAAGGCACGGGCGACAGCGGCGTGCCCGGACAGATCGGCCCCGGCGGTGAAGGCGAACTGCTGGTGGTGCAGGGCGTCACCAAGTCATA
The DNA here is from genome assembly GCF_003852515.1 of Variovorax sp. KBW07. Classification (GTDB taxonomy): domain Bacteria; phylum Pseudomonadota; class Gammaproteobacteria; order Burkholderiales; family Burkholderiaceae_C; genus Variovorax. The sequence continues at coordinate 24,988 of NZ_QAJK01000035.1, forward strand.
TGGCGGCGTGAAGCCCGCGCAGGACGTGTCGTTCCGCCTGCAGCGCGGCCACATCCACGCGCTGATCGGCCCCAACGGCGCGGGCAAGAGCACCATGATCAACATGCTCACCGGCGTGATCGAGCCCGATGCCGGATCGATCCGCTTCCTGGGCCAGAACATCGTGGGCCAGCCGGCGCACACCATCTGCTGCCTTGGCATGGGCCGCACCTTCCAGAACCTGCGCTTGTTCGCCGACCTCTCGGTGCTCGACAACGTGATGCTGGGCCGACACAGCCGCATGAGCAACGGCTTCCTGTCGTCGCTGGTCGCCTGGCCCACCGCCGGAAAGCAGGAGCAGGCCACGCGCGACCGCGCATTGCAACTGCTCGACCTGGTGGACCTGGGCCACCTGGCGCACTGGCCCGCGGGCAGCCTGCCCTATGGCCTGCAGCGCCGTGTGGAACTGGCGCGCGCGCTGGCCACCGAGCCGCAACTTCTGCTGCTCGACGAGCCCGCCGCCGGCCTGAATCCGCAGGAGACCGCGGAGCTCGGCGAACTGCTGCTGCGCATCGGCAAGTGCGGCGTGTCGATCCTCATGGTGGAGCACCACATGGACCTGGTCATGTCGATTTCGGACCACGTGATCGTGCTCGACTACGGCATCAAGATCGCCGAGGGCAAGCCCGCCGAGGTGCAGGCCAACCCGCGCGTGGTCGAGGCCTACCTGGGCGTCGACGACGAGGAAGAAGAAGCGCTGGCCACGGCCATGCCCGCCTGAGCAGAAGGACCGAACCCATCATGTTGAAAATCGAATCGGTGAAGGTCTCGTACGGCGCCATCGAGGCCGTCAAGGGCGTGAGCCTGGAAGTGCGCGCGGGCGAGGTGGTCACCATCATCGGCGCCAATGGCGCGGGCAAGAGCACGCTGCTGAAGAGCATCGTCGGGCTGGAGCCCGTGGCCGAGGGCCGCGTGCTGATCGACGGCAACGACTGCACGCACGTGCCCGCGCACAAGCGCGTGGGCCTGGGCGTGGCGCTGTCACCCGAAGGCCGCGGCGTGTTCCCCGACCAGACCGTGCGCGAGAACCTGCTGCTGGGCGCCTACTCGCGCCGCAACGACAAGGCCTTTGTCGAGGCTGCGCTCGAACGCGAGTTCGCGCGCTTTCCGCGCCTGAAGGAGCGGCAGGACCAGCCCTCGGGCACGCTCTCGGGCGGCGAGCAGCAGATGCTGGCCATTGCCCGCGCGCTGATGAGCGAGCCGCGCCTGTTGCTGCTCGACGAGCCTTCGCTGGGGCTTGCGCCGCTCATCATCAAGGACATCTTCGACGCCATCCGCCAGCTGCGCCGCTCGGGCCTGACCATCTTGCTGGTCGAGCAGATGGCCAAGCAGGCGCTGGGCGTGGCCGACCGCGCCTATGTGCTGGAGACAGGCTGCATCACGCTCGAAGGGTCCGGGCGCGAGCTGCTCGACAACCCCAAGGTGAAGTCGGCGTACCTCGGCTCGCACTGAGCGCACCAGCCGCTTCGCTCCCGTTCATTCATTCATCACTGAAACAGACAAAGGAAATCTTCATGACCGCACCCACCAAAGTCTTTGCCAGCCAGGCCGACCTCGAAGAAAAGAAGGTCTCGTTCACCCGCCTCTCGGAGAACGCCTACGCCTACACCGCCGAAGGCGACCCGAACACCGGCATCTTCATCGGCGACGAAGCCGTGATGGTGGTCGACACCCAGGCCACGCCCGCCATGGCACAAGACGTGATTCGCCGCATCCGCGAAGTCACGCCGCTGCCCATCAAGTACGTGCTGCTGAGCCATTACCACGCTGTGCGCGTGCTGGGCGCGTCGGCGTACTTCAAGGAAGGCGCCGAGCAGATCATTGCCAGCCGCGACACCTATGACCTGATCGTCGAGCGCGGCGAACAGGACAAGGCCAGCGAGATCGGCCGCTTTCCGCGCCTGTTCCGCAATGTCGAATCGGTGCCGCCGGGCCTGACCTGGCCCACCATGACCTTCGACGGCACCATGAGCGTGTGGCTCGGCAAGAAGCTCGAAGTGAAGATCGCGCAAGTGGGCCGCGGCCACACCAAGGGCGACACCATCGCTTACCTCGAAGACCAGAAGATCTGCTTTGCCGGCGACCTCGTCGAGTACCAGAGCACCGCCTACGCGGGCGACTGCTACTTCCGCGACTGGCCCACCACGCTCGACCGCCTCGCCGGTTTCGGCTTTGAAAAACTCGTGCCCGGCCGTGGCGCCGCGCTGGAAAACGCCAGCGACGTGCGCAAGGCCATCGCCTCGACGCGCGCCTTCATCTCCGACGTGTACACGCTGGTCAACAACGGCGTGGCGCTGGGCAAGTCGCTCAACGTCATCTACAAGGAAACCGTGGCCGCGCTGCGCCCGACCTACGGCCACTGGGTGATCTTCGACCACTGCATGCCCTTCGACGTGACCCGTGCCTACGACGAAGCCACCGGCCATGTGAACCCGCGCATCTGGACGGCGGAGCGCGACATTGAAATGTGGAACGCGCTCGAAGGCTGACGTGACCGCCCCGGCGCGCCCCACGGGCGCCACGCCCGCATCGGTGCAAGGCTGGATGCTGCTGGCCATGCTGCTGTGGGGCGTGAACGTGTCCGCCGTGAAGGCGCTCACCGCGTCCTTCGAGTCGCTGCCGCTGGCGGCGCTGCGCATGGTGGTGGCCTGCATGGCGCTCACGGCCATCGTGCTGTGGCGGCGGGGCGGGCTGCCCGCGCTGGGCGCGAAGCAGCTTGCGGGCATGGCGGGCTGCGCCTTCCTCATGGTCTATGCCAACCAGATCCTGTTCGCGCAGGGGCTGCTGCGCTCCACCGCCACCAACGGCGCGCTGATCATGGCGCTGAGCCCGCTGGTCTCGGGCCTGACGGCGGCACTCGTCTTTCGTGAACGCTTCACACCGCGCCGCATGCTCGGCGTGGCGCTGGGCTTTGCCGGCGTGGCCGCCGTGGTGTTGAGCCACCCCGGTGTCGGGCTGTCGCGTGCGGGCATCGGCGACCTGATGCTCGCGCTGGCGGTGGTGAGCTTCGCGGTCGGCGGCGCGGGCGTGCAGCGGCTGGCGCGGCACATCGATCCGCTGTCGATCAGCTGGGTCATCTACATGATCGGCACCGGCATGCTGGTGGTGCACACCGTGCTCGGGCCGTCGCGGCTCGGCGCCGACCAGCTGTTCCCGGGCGTGTGGCCGTGGGTGCTGGTGCTGTTCTCCGGCGTGGCCGCCACGGCCGCGGGCAACCTGATCTGGAACCGCGCCATCTCGATCATCGGCATGGCGCGCACCGCCGTGTTCCTTTACTGGGTGCCGGTGTTCGGCGTCGCGTTTGCCGCGCTGCTGCTCGGCGAGGTGCTCACCTGGTGGCACCTGCTCGGCTTCGCGGGCGTGATGACCGGAACCTACCTCGGCACGCGGCCCGCGGCCACGGTGGCGGTGGCGGTGGCAGCACCCGACACGCCGGCGCGCGCGCCCTGAGCTTTTTTCTTTGCATTGCCATTCATGTCCGACCCTTCTCCCTTGCTGTTCCAGCCGCTGAAGCTGCGCAGCCTCACGCTGGCCAATCGCGTCGTGATCTCGCCTATGTGCCAGCACGCGGCCGACCGCGGCCACGCCACGCCCTGGCACATGGTGCACCTGGGCAAGTTCGCGCTCGGCGGTGCCGGGCTCATCCTCACTGAAAGCACGGCGGTCGATCCGCGCGGCCGCATCGGCACCGCCGACCTCGGCCTGTGGAAAGACAGCCAGATCGCGCCGCTGAAGGCCGTGGTCGACTTCGTGCACGCGCAAGGCAGCGCCATCGGCGTGCAGCTCGCGCATGCGGGGCGCAAGGCCGGCAGCGAGCCGCTGTGGGAGGGCGGCGCGGCGCTGGGCGACGAGCGCATGGCCGCCGACGAAGAGCCCTGGGAGCGGCTCGGGCCGAGCGCGCTCGCGGCCGGCCCCGGATGGTCGGCCCCGCGCGCGCTGGATGCCAACGGCGTTGCCTCCGTCGTGAAGCACTTCGTCGACGCGACGGTGCGTGCCGACAAGGCCGGCTTCGATGTGGTCGAGTTGCACTTCGGCCACGGCTACCTGGTCGCAAGTTTTTTGTCGCCCAACGCCAACCACCGCGGCGACGCGCTCGGTGGCAGCCGCGAGAACCGGATGTGGCTCGCACTGGAAATTGCGCAGCGCGTGCGTGCCGCGTGGCCAGCGGGCAAGCCGCTGTTCTGCCGGCTGTCGGCGGTCGACGGCACGCTCGACGGCTGGAGCCTCGACGATTCGGTGATCTTGGCGCGCGAGCTCAAGCGCTGCGGCGTCGACGTCATCGACTGTTCGTCGGGCGGGCTCACCGAAGAGACACGCGCGTTGCCCGTGCCGCGCGGCTTGGGATTCCAGGTGCCGTTCTCGGAACGCATCCGGCGCGACGCGCAGATCGCCACGCAGGCCGTCGGCATGATCGTCGATGCGCAGCAGGCCGAAGCCGTGCTGGCGAATGGTCAGGCCGACCTGATCGCGCTGGGACGCGAAGCGCTGTTCGATCCCTACTGGCCGCACCACGCGGCCGCCGCGCTGGGCGCCGACCCCGGCTACGAACGCTGGCCCGTGCGCCACGGCGTGTGGCTGGCCAAGCGCGCGCCGGGCCTGGCACGCGCGCGCGCCGAAGCCGCCGCGCATTCCAACGAAGAAGGCACGCCATGACCACGACAACGACCTTGCGCATGGGCCTGATCCGCAAGAAGCCCGAGTGGACCGACGAAGCCTTTCGCAGCCACTGGCGCGACAGCCATGGGCCGCTGGTGGCGCGGTTGCCCACGTTGCGCGGCTACCGGCAGAACCTGGTGGTCGACAGGCTGCAGCGCGGCATCGACTTTGCGCGCGGGCCCTGGGATTTCGATGGCTTCTCGCAGCTGCGTTTCGACGGGGCCGCGCGAGCCGACGAGGCCTTCACGCAGGGCGACCTTGCATCGGCCATCCGCGCGGACGAGCAGCACTTTCTGGGCGAGCTGCACATCGTCACCGTCGAGCAGACCGAAGTCATTGCGCTGCCCGCGAAGCCCGAGGGCCTGCTCAAGCGCATCTCGCTGCTGCGCCGGCCCATCGCGCAGTCGGAAGAAGACTTTCGCCGTGAATGGAAGATTCACGCCGAGCATGTGCGCCGCATGCCGGGCGTGAGCGGCTACCGGCAGAACGTGGTGGTGGCGCGCGAGTTCGAGAAGGGCACGCCCTGCACCTACGCCGAGCTGCCGCTCGACGGCATCGTCGAGCTGTGGTTCGAGAACACCGACACGCTGAATGCCGCCTTCGCGTCGCCGCAGGGGCAACGCACCATGGCGCATGCGCGCACCTTCCTGGCGGAGATCACGGCGTTCGTGGTGGAAGAGCACCGGGTGGTGTGAGGGCCGACGTAATATCTCGCCTCACTCATCAGGAGATTTCATGGGGCGGATTTTTTTGTGCGGCATGGTCATCATCACCGTCGCTGTTCTGTCGGCATGTGGTGACACGCGAAAGCCAATGCCCCCGGGGGTCGAAGGCATCCTGCCCATCGATGCGTCGACCGAGTACGTGTTTCTTCACAAGCCGACTACCGTGCGCGGCGCCTGCGCGGGATGGAAGACCATCTCCATCCAGAAGCCCAATCAACCCGAAACGGGCATGACCAATTTGATGTGCTGGAAGGAGTCCGACGGCCAGCTCCTGACTGCCACGTTCGAAAAGGTTTCGCCCAAGGTCGCGCCGATGGCAGTGATCCACTGAGCAAGAGGCAAGCAAGGCAGGTCAGGCAGGCAGCAGGCGGTCGCTCGGCACGATCACCGCGCGCACGCCTCGCTGCGTTTCCATGGCGGTCACATGCTGTGCATCGCCTGGCAGCACGAACTGGCTGATCAGCGCATCGAGGTGTCGTGCCTGGTCGCGCAGGCCTTCCGATGCGGCGGCGGACTCTTCCACCAGCGCCGAGTTCTGCTGCGTCATGTGGTCCAGGCGAGAGACGGCCGTGTTGATCTGGCCGATGTCCTGCGTCTGCGCATGCGTGGCGACCGTGATGGCGCTCACCGTGCCGGCCACCTGCTCGATCGACGCCAGGATGCGGCCCATGGTCTGGCCCGCGCTGTCGGCCAGCGTGGTGCCGGCTTCGATGCGGTGCACCGAGTTCTCGATCAGGCCCTTGATCTCCCGCGCGGCCGCGGCCGAGCGTGTCGCGAGCTGGCGCACTTCCGCCGCCACCACCGCAAAGCCGCGGCCCGACTCGCCGGCGCGCGCCGCCTCGACGGCGGCATTGAGCGCGAGGATGTTCGTCTGGAAGGCGATGCCGTCGATCACGCCGATGATGTCCGCCATCTTGTGCGAGGCGCGATGAATGTCCTGCATGGTGCCGACCACCTGCGACACGACTTCGCCTCCCTGTGCCGCCACGGCTGCGGCGGCACCGGCCATCTTCTCGGCCTTGCCCGCGGCCTCGCTCGACTGCTGCACGTTGCGCATCACCTGCTCGAGCGCCGCGGCCGTCTGCTGCAGGCTCGATGCCGCGTCTTCGGTGCGGGCCGACAGGTCCGAATTACCTTGTGCGATTTCGCCGGCCGCCGCGTGCACGCTCTGCACCGACTCTCGCACCCGCGCGACCAATTCGCGCAGCGAACCCTGCATCGCACCCAGGGCCTGCAGCATCTGGCCGGCCTCGTCGCGCGAGTGGCCCTCGATGTCCTGGCGAAGGTCGAGGCTGGCCACGCGCCGGGCCGTCTCGCCGGCCACGCGGATCGGCCGGCTGATGCTGCGCACCAGCCACTGCGCCAGCACGATGCCCAGCAACAGCGCCGCCGCGCTGAACAGCACCAGCGCCAGACGGGCCGAGGCGGCCAGGTCTTCGATGCGATGGCCGGCCGCGTCGATGGCCTCGCGCTGCGACTGCGCGAGCTTGCCCACCGCGGCCAGAAGCGCGGCGGAGCCCGGCTGGAAGCGCTGGGCATAGACCGAGCGGATGCGCTCGGTCAGGCCGGAGTCGCGTGCGGCAATCAGCTCTTTCACGGCCTTGCCGAAGTCTTCGCCGGTGGCTTGCGTCCGCGCAAGCAATGCGCGGTCGGCGGCCGTCTGCAACCGTTCTGACACCTGTTGCATCAGCTCGCTGTAGCGGGCTTCGGTCGCCTGGATGTCGGCTGCGAGTATCTCGCCCACCTCGGGCTCGGAGCTCAGCGCCATGGCCTTGTAGCGCTCCGCATTGATGGCCTGGTGGCGGTAGGCGTCGACCACCAGCCGCTCGGACACGCCGTGCTGCTGGATGGCTTCGTGCGTGGCCTCGTCCATCTTCGCGAGCGACCAGATGCCGATGCCCGAGCCCGCGAGGGTCAGCAGCAGCACGGCGCAGAAGGTGGCCAGGAGGCGCCGGCCCAGCACGTTGCGGGTGGTGGTGTGGATGGTGGTGCGGGAGCGGTGGGCGCGGAGGTCTTTGGTCACGGGGCAAGGTCGTTCCCGCGTGCTGTGCGGCGCAGGACGATGAGGGCAGGGGAGGGTTCCCGCGCTGGATTAAACCGACGCCTTGTTACCGCTCATTGACTGTTTTTGCGCAGGGGCCATTGCGCGCGGCCGTCTCTTTTTTCAGCGCGATGGGGATGGAGGCCGGTGGGCTACAAAAGGCGAGGGCGGGCGAATGTTAGCGTTGGGGTTTCATGCCGCCGCGTGTCTGCCGCGCGAGGCAAAACATCTTCCATTGCAACGAACCTACCGATGAAACTTCGACGCCAACTTTTTCTTCTGATCCCTTGCGCCGTGGGGCTGCTCGCAGTCGCCAACGTCAGTGAAGCCCAAAGCCGCAAGGGCTCCGTCGAAGGGCGGTTCGAAAAGCTTCCAGCATTCACCTTCGAACAACTGCCGTTGGCGGACGCCATCAAGGTCGTGCATGGTGACGGCAAGCGAAAGCTGGCCGTGTTCTCGGACCCCAACTGCGGCCATTGCAAGCGCGTCGATCAGGACCTGAAGAAGATCGGCAACGTGACGGTCTATGTCTTTCTGTACCCGATCCTCGGCGCCGATTCGACTGCCAAGTCGCGCAACCTGTGGTGCAGCAAGGAGCGCGCGAAGACCTGGGAAAACTGGATGCAGTCGGGCACCGAGCCCGGTCCGGCGACCGGCGCCTGTGACACCACTGCCCTGCAACGGAATGCAGACTTCGGCCGAAAGCTCGACGTGAAGGGCACGCCGACGATGATCTTCAAGGACGGTACGCGCGTGCCGGGCGCGATCTCGGCGGACTGGATCGAGCAGTTGCTCGCGGCCGCGGAGCGCTGATCCACCGGGGCTTCACGAGAGGCCGTGTCGAGGCTCGACAGGTTGTGTGGAGGACGTCAACAGCACGTCTTCGAAGAACGCGCCGATGGGACGCTCCAGGTCGCGCACCTGAACCTCCAGCACCCAGATCCCGTCGTCCGGCACGAAATCGGCCTCGGCCAGGCGGTGCTTGCCGTACAGCGCGTGAGGAAAGTCGGACACCCGATGGCCGCCGGTGTCGCGCACGAGCGTGCAACCGTGTTCGCGCGCCAGCCCCTCCGCAAAGTCGTAGAGCGCGCTGCCGCTCAGGCCTTGCTTCCATGCCAGCTGGGCCTGCGCGAAGATGTTGCGCGCGGCCTGCGTGCAGCGTTGGTGATCGGGGTCAGAGCCCATCACGAAAGTGTCGCCGTAGTCGCCTTCGTAGCCGTCCCAGACGGGGCCGAGGTCGATGGTGAAGATGTCGTCGGCGCGCAGCTTGCGATGCCGGTCGACAGGCTGGCGCGAAGTGCATTGCGTATCGGGGCCGAAGCGCACGTAGGTGGGGTGCCAGTTGTAGGCCGCGCCCAGTGTGCGCAAGTGCTTGTCCGCGACGGCGATGGCTTCGCCGGTGGTCATGCCGGGCACCATCAGCGCCGCGATCTGCGGCAATGCGTCCATCGAGCGCTTGCGCGCATCGAGGATGCCGTCGAGAGAAAAGGCCGCGCCCACTTTCTCCCAGGGATGCCGCACGACGTAGGGCGCGTTGTCCTGTTCCGCTTGCGTGGCTGGCAGGAATGCTTCTGACTGGAAGCGCTCTTTCGGCAAGCCCGCTGCCTTCAGCATGTCGCGCGCTTCCCGAACCATGGCGGGGTTGCCGCAGGCGTGGACGACGGTGCGTTGCCAGTCGTGGCCTGCTGCCAGCGCCGCGTGTTGAACGTGCCGATGTTCTTCGTGGGTGGCGACACGGTCGGCCGACAACACCGGTACCCAACGAAAGCACGCATGCGCGTCCTGCAGCTTGTCGAGCCAGCCGGATGCATAGCAGTCGTGCAGGCTCGCGCAGCCCCAGTACAGCGTGACCGTGCTGAATTTTTCGCTCGCCAGCGCCGTCTGCAGGATGGCACTGACGCCCGCGAAGCCCGTGCCCGTCGCCAGCAACACCAGGTGCGCGACAGCTTCGGCAGGCGCTTGCCAGGTGCATGCGCCGTAAGGCCCGTCGAGCTCGAGCAGGTCGCCCGGCTGGAGATCCGCCAGCTTCAGATCGGTGAACGCGCCACCCGGAATCCGTCGGATATGAAACTCCAATTGGTTCGCGTCGCCGCTCTCGGCTGGCAGGTTCGCGATGGAAAAACTGCGGCGCTCGCCGTTGTCGAGCAGCAGCTGCGCATGCTGTCCGGGCAGGCATTGAAAAGGCTCGGCACTCTGCAACTCGACCCGCAGCCGCGTCACGCTGGCGGCCACCGCATCGAGCGCGACGACCTTCGCGGAATAACGGGCGGCCGGACGCGCCGGCGCTTGCCAGTGCGCAAAGCGAAGGCTCAGGTCGCTCGTGGCGCGGCACTGGCACATCAGCAGTTCGTCGTCCGCCACCTGGTAGGCAGCTTCGGATGGCGCAGAGATCCGCTCGAAGCTGCCATCGACCACTTGCGCGCGGCAGGACCCGCATTCGCCGCGCTTGCACGAGAACGGCACCGCGACGCCTTCGGCCAGTGCCGAGTCGAGGATGCTGCCCGCGTTGGCCAGAGGAAACCGGGGGCCATCAGGTGCGACGGTGCAAAAGTGGAGGGATGAATTCGTCATGCGTGGGGAAGTCTTCGAGGTTGGATCGCGGGCTTTGCCGAAGCAAATCTACCTAGAATGCGGACTGATCCATAGAGCCATATCTGGAAATATGACCAGGCCACTTTCTCGCGCCTCCCAGGCCCGCCGCACGCAGTCGAGCCTCGACCTTGCCGCGGAGCCATTGTGCGAAGGTGAGTTGAAGCAGGCGTGGATCTACCGGCAGATTCGTGCCCGCATCCTCGACGGCGTGCTTGCAAAAGGCACCCGCCTGCCTTCCACGCGGCACCTGGCCGAGCGCTGGCAGGTGTCGCGCGCCACCGTCGACCTGGCCTACGACCAGCTGCGCAGCGAGGGCTACCTTGTCAGCTCGTCGGGGTCAGGCACCTACGTCGCGGCGAAGGTGCCCGACCAGTTCTTCGATGCCGGCGCACGCGCCGGCGGCGAAACACCGCGGCAACGCCCGAAGCCACCACGCCGCGGTGTGTCAGCGAACATCGATGTGGCACCGCTCATCGTGAGCGAAGCCGGCGAACCGTTCATTGCAAGGGTTCCCGACCCGGCGCTGTTTCCGCTGGACCTCTGGCGCCGCGCGCTGCAGGCCAGCGCACGGCGCGTGACCGCCGAGCAACTGAGCGACAACGAGCCCCTGGGCCTCGGCGAGTTGAGGACACAGATCGCCAGCTACCTGGGTGTTGCGCGAGGCATCTCCTGCGACGCGGAGCAGGTCATCGTGCTGTCCGGCATTCGCCAGGGGCTGGACCTGTGTGCGCGGCTCCTGCTTTCGTCCGAAGACCGGGTCATGGTGGAGGACCCCGGCTACATGCATGCGGCCCCGATATTCGGCAGGCACGCGCGGGAAGTCGTCCACGTGCCGATCGACGCGCAAGGCTTCTCGGTGGCGCACGCGCGTCGCCACGCGGGCGCGCGGCTCGTTCATGTCACGCCCGCGCACCAGGCGCCCACCGGCGTCACCATGCCCGTATCGCGACGCCTCGAACTTCTCGCGTGGGCCGAGGAAGCGGACTGCTGGGTGATCGAAGACGACTACGACAGCGAGTTCAGCTACGACAGCGCACCGCTCCCCGCGCTGAAGAGCCTGGACGCGGCGGACCGCGTCATTCATTGCGGCAGCTTCAACAAGACGATGTTCGCGGGGTTGCGCATCGGCTACGCCGTGCTGCCCCGAAAACTGGTTCCCGATTTCCGCAAGGCTCGGCACATCACGGGGCGCTCCACGGGTGTCATCGAGCAGATGGCGCTGGGCAGCTTTCTGGAGAGCGGCGCTTTCGGCCGGCACGTGCGCCGCGCGCGCCTTGCGTATGCGCAGCGTCGCAACACGGTGATCGAGGCGATGCGCGATGCGCTTGGGGGCGGGCGATTGCACGTCACGGGTGAGCAGGCGGGGTTTCACTTTGTGTGGTGGCTGCCGCCGGAGATTGATCTGGCTGCGTTCCGGGGGCGGGCGGCGGAGAGTGGGCTGCACTTTCAGGCGGTTGCTGATTTTTGCAAACGGGCAGTGCTGCCTGCGGGGTTGGTGATCGGGTATGCGGCGTTGGAGGATGAGGCGTTGAGGCGTCACACCGAGGCGTTGTGTCGGGTGATTCGTGCTGTGGTGTAGTTGGGTGAGTTGGCGCGCGGGGCAGAAACAAAAAAGCCGTTGAAAAAATCAACGGCTTCATTTGTTGGAGCCCTCGTATGCCGCTCGCAGTCGCTCACCGACAACAGCAGCGGCGTAGCGCTGTGTACTTTCATATCCAGCTTATCGCTGGCACTTGGTGTGACGTTGATCTGTCGTTGTTTGCCTGCGGCCTTTCGACTAACCTGAAACGACTCGTACGGAGTGAGGCACCTCCATCTGATAGCACGCGTCATCGGATGGAGTATCGACCGTTCAAAAAAACTACTGACTGTCGCGGCAAAGGAACGGCTCACGGGATAGTCAGACACACACAAACAAGAATGCATGAGGGATGGAGATGAACATTAGAAGAAGGTCGGGGCGCTTTGGTTTCGGGAAAAAACTGTTGATTCGCATACCAGCAGTGATTTTGAGGCACTGGCCTCAATGCACTCAACCGGTTGTATGCGGTAGCGCTGCGCGTCTAGCGTGGGCGATCCTCTTGGGACTGTTGCTAGCAGGTCCGGCATTTGCCTTACTTCCGACGACGTCGAGGTGGTTGGCAACTTACGACCCCAAGAACATATGCGGGGGCGATAACCTTCCGGCGATCTTTAAATGTTCGTTGCTGCAGCAGCACAGCATCAAGAATTCCGTCGATATCGATTCATGTTTTGTCGCTTCTCAAACGGCGACACAGGCGTCTGGCTATTGCCGATACGTGCCGAACGGCAACTACCTATATACAGCTGCTTCCAAGGCCATCAGTTGTCCCGCTGATAGCAACGCTGTCGCAGGAGGCTGCCAATGCAAGACTCGATATCAGGAAGATGGCGCCCAGACTGCCTGCATCCCTGCTGTTCCTGAGCGGCCATCGTGTCCTCGCATCGATGGGTCAAATACCGCTACTCCGATTCTTGCAGCCACCGCCGAAAAATACCGTACCGAAACCGACTGGTCCGACTCAGGCGCCAGCGCCTTGTCCTTCACGCGCACCTACCGCAGCAACTGGGCCGGAGATCCAACGCGGACCAAGAACCCACTCGGCGAAGTCTGGTCGCACAACTTCGCAACCAATCTGGTCGCAACACCCGCCACGGCCCCGTTTGGCGTAGACATCACCACCGGCGAAGGGTACGTGCGCAGCTTTGGCAAGGCAGCAGACGCCACCACCTGGAGCGCCAGCAACAGTGCCGACACCTTGGTGCAACTGTCCTCCGGTGCATGGACCTATCACCGAGCCGATGACGACACCACGCTCAACTTCAACGGCTCGGGCAAGCTTCAGACCAGCGTGGACCGCAACGGCTGGGCTGTTGCCTACGCCTACAACGGTGCCGGTCAACTCACCTCCGTCACGAATGGCTTCGGCCGCTCGCTCGCATTTGCGTACAACGGTGCAGGCCAGTTGGTTTCCGTCACGACCCCGGATGCGCGCGTCATCGCCTACGCCTACGACAGCACGGGTCGCCTGTCCTCGGTCCTGTATCCCGACGGCAAGGCGCGCAGTTTCGTCTACGAAAACCCATCGTTCCCCCAAGGGCTGACCGGCATCCTCGATGAGGCTGGCATCCGCTGGGGCACGTTTGCGTACGACAGCACGGGCCGTGCGACCAGCACTCAACTCGCAGGCGGCGTCAACGGCTATCAGGTCAGCTATCCATCGACGGGTTCCGCCAACGTCGTCGATCCGCTGGGCACAAGCCGCAGCTACAACTACAGCACGATCAAGGGAAAGCTGGCCGTTGTCGGCGGGTCACTGCCCTCGGGCGAAGGCAAGAGCGATGCTGCCAGTCGCGTACAGGATGTCAACGGACTCATTACATCGGAGACCGACTTCAAGGGCGCGGTCACAACGACGACATGGGACGTCCTTCGTCGACTGCCCACTGTCGTGGTCTACGCCTCGGGCACGCCCGATGCCCGGACAGTGACCACTCAGTGGCATGCGACCTTTGCGTTGCCAGTACTGGTGACTGAAGCCGGCCGCACCACCGCCTATACCTACGATGCCTTCGGCAACACCCTGTCGAAGACCATCACAGATACAGCGACCAACAAGGCCCAACTCTGGCAGTGGACCTACACCGCTCAAGGCTTGGTGAGTTCCCAGACTGAACCCAACGGTGCGGTGACGAGCTACACCTATGACCTCCTCGGCAACGTCCTGACAGCCACCAACGCAATCGGTCACGTCACCAGCTACACCTACGACACAGCCAACCGCGTCGTCAGCACCACAGCCCCCAACGGCCTCGTCACCGCCTACACCTACGATGCCCGTGACCGCCTGCTGACCCAAACCATCGGCGGCCAGACCACCACGCTCACCTACAAGCCCTACGGCACTGTCGAGACGATCACTCTGCCCACCGGCCTCGTCCTGACCTACACCTACGACGCAGCCCATCGCCTGACCGGCTGGAGCAACAACCGAGGCGAGAGCGGCACCTACACCCTCGATGGCATGGGCAACCGCACTGCCGAGCAGATCAAGGACAGCGCCGGCACCGTCGCGTGGAACACTGCCCGCACCATCAACAACATCAACCGCCTGAGCGCCAAGACCGAAGGCCCGAACCAGACCAGTGCCTTTGGCTACGACGCGAATGGCGAACTGATCACCGCAACCAATGGCCTGAGCCAGAGCACCAGCTACGGCCTCGACGGCTTGCGCCGCGTCAAGGCCGTGACCGATGCCGCTAACGCAACGTCCACGCTGAAGTACAACGCCCTGGACGCCGTCACCGAAGCCAAGGACTTCAAAGGCGTAGTCACCGCGTATGGGCGCGATGCCCAAGGCAACGCCACCACCGAAGCCAGCGCCGACGTGGGCACCGCCAGCACCCAGTACGACAGCCTCGGCCTGCCCAGCCAGATCACCAACGCGCTTGGCCAGGCCACCACGATCACCCGCGACGCGTTGGGCCGCCCGACCAGCCTGGTCTTCGCCGACGGCAAGACCACCACCCTGCGCTACGACCTCACGGCCAACAGCAAGGGCTATCTGTCCGAGATCGTGGACCGCAGCGGCATCACCGAGTACACCCGCGATGCCTTCGGCCGCGTCACCCTCAAGAAGCAGACCCTGATCAACGGCAGCGTGCAGCAGGTGAGCTACGGCTACAACGCCAACGGCACGCTGGCGAGCATCGGCTACCCCAACGGCGCCACGCTCACCCACGTCTACGACGCCACCGGCCGCCTTGCGAGCTTGAACTGGAACGGCAACCCCCTAGTCACCGGCATCGCCTGGAACCCGCTGGGCCAGCCCACCGCCTGGACTTGGGCGTTTGCGAACCCCGCCGTGGCTGCCAGCCGGGCCTATGACACTGCGGGCCGCCTGACCACCACCGAGTTCAGCAGCTACGTCTACGACGCCGCAGGCCGCATCACCAGCCTGACGCAGAACCTGTACCAACCCGGCGACGCCGATCCTGCGCACAGCACGATCTCTCTGGCACCGCAGACATGGAGCGTGGGCTACAACGTTGTCGGGCGCATCACCAGCTTCAATGCCACGGGCAACACGGCAGGGTTCGGCTACGACGCCAACGGCAACCGGAGCAGCAGCACCCGGGCCGTCGCTGGCCTGAGCACCAACCGCACCTACACAGTGGGTGCATCAAGCAACCGGCTCACGGGCTTCACCCAAAGCATCAACGGCGCGAGCAACACCAGCGTCACCTACGGCTACAACGCCAACGGAGATCTGGTGAGCGATGGCCTGCGCAGCTACACCTATGACGCCGAAGGGCGCCTTGGTGCCTCGACCACAGGTGCCACCGATGTCAGCCCGACCACGCGCTACGCGCACAACGCGCTGGGGCAGCGGGTGTTCAAGACCGAGCCGCTGTATCCGCCGAGCCATGGCAATGCAGCCGACCCGGGGTTCATGCAGAGCCTGGTGGCGTTCTTCACGAAACTGTGGAGCCCGAGCACAAGCCAAGCGGAGCAACTGGGCTATGCGTATGTCTACGACGAGCAGGGCACGCTGATCGCGGAGGTGGGCAGCGGGGGCACGAACAGTGCGGGGCAAGCGCAGTACATCTACCTGCAGACAGCCAATGGGCCGATGCCGATTGCGGCGGTGGTCAATGGCGCCACCTACGCGGTGCACAGCGACCACCTGAATACGCCGCGCAAGCTCACCAATGTGGATGGACAGGCTGTCTGGCAGTGGGGCTACAGCGCGTTCGGGGAAGACAAGCCGACGCTGGCGAAGAGCCGGTTTGCCAATCTGGAGACGACGCCGAATCCTGGCACCACGAACCTCTCAGAGGTGAAGTTCAACCTGCGGTATCCGGGGCAGTATGCGGATGAGGAGTCGGGGCTGTTCTACAACGGGTTCAGGTCCTACATTCCGACTCTTGGACGGTATACACAGGGCGACCCTATTGGCCTTGACGGGGGCTGGAATAGATTTGGCTATGTAGACGGAAGCCCGTTGAGCTATGTTGATCCTGATGGGCTAGCTCCAAGAATAGGGCGCAAACCGACTGACCTTGAACCACTTGATGGGGGCGGCGGGTCTGGGGTTGGGGGCGGAGCAGGTGGGAGGACGTCTTCGAGGCCCATGTCGAGCCGTACGCCTGCGGACACCACGACGCTTTACCGAGCAGTCACCCAGGGGGAATTGACGCAAATCCAAAGAACATGTCGATTTGAAGCTGGACCGAACTCCTTGGGAGGAAAGTTCTTTGCAGAGTCTCGGGAACATGCCCGCCAATGGGGTGATGCGATGAATGGGAAAGGCAACTCAACGGTGCTAGAAGCCCAGATGCCGAGGAGTCAGGCAGATAGACTCATGAGGTGGGATCGATTGGATGGGATTGGGCCCGCTAGATATGGTGAGCTTGATCAACTTCGAGACGTGAAAATCAAAGGACCTGGCCTATGAAAGACCCGGTAAAAGTGAATGTGCTCTGGGAGGATGAAAAGATGAGCCGTCTGCCCAGCGGGACAAGCTATTCAACCGTCGCGAAGTTTGCAGAGGACGTTGAGAAGTGGCCTTCTGACGCTTGGAGTGTGGTGTTGGAGTTTCAACCTGAAACTGCGAAGAAACGTGCATTCGACGCAACGGCTCGCTTCTTGGTGTCGCATGCCCCCTGGGAACGATTGAAACCTGGGTGCGTATTTGAGCTCTACGAAGGTGGCCGAAAGACTGCAACGGTCAATGTCGTGTCGTCGTGAGTAAAAAGCTGAGCTTTTAGGGCGTCCAGTCAATTCTGCAGTCGTTCAACTCCCTGAACGGAAATATCCTGGGGTGGTCGTGCAAGGCGATATGTTGAATAGTCTCGTACGTCGGCTCGAAGAAATGGGCAATCTCGCAAAGACCAACCAGCTAGAAGATCTGAAGACGGAGATCGAGGAAATGCGGGAGCAATTGTCTTCTGCGCGGGACTACTACGAGGTCATTTGCGCCGAGCACCGTGTCGAACTGCCGTACTCTAAGCTAGCCCTGTGATTACGGACGATCCAGCTTGCCCGTTGGGTTCAGCCCATCACCGGAAGAAGAACTCTTTTATCGAATGATCTGGCAGGTCTGTCGAATCTACGTTCTGGTGCTTGTCGCCAACTATCACGGTTCGCCAGCTCGACTACAGTTGTTGGTGTAGATTTTCACGCCTATTTGATTCACTTTCCCATTGAGCGCGGACCCGATTTTTCGCACCGATGCATAGTAACTATCCAATGCAGTGTGGAGCGATATGTTTGCCAAACTAGCGATTGCGGCATTAGCCGTTGCTTCATTCAACGTCTGTGCAGAGAGCGTGCCCCTGAGCTTCGATGGCACGCTTGCAGCAAAAGCGTGGTTCTCCAAGATCTATCCATCGCACGAAATAAAGCGGTACGCAGTCAAGGGACCCGGAGGGAGTAGTGAAATCTACGCGTTCTATGGCCCTCGAGGCTCAGGGATCGGGCGCCTCGACGTTTGGTTCTATTCCTGCCTGAAAGCAACTTCATGTGAGTTGCTTGCGATGACTAGTTTAGGGCGGGGGGAAGACATCACTAAAGATCCGACCGTCGAGTGGGAAGAGCCGTATTTGGTTATCAAGTCCGACAAAAGGATTCTTGCAAAAATCAGGCGATGAGCACCTCGAATCTCGCTCTTGGATCGCAATGAAAGAGGCCTGTACCGCTGATTTCGGATCACTCCCTCCCAGCTTCTCGATGAACAGCAGATGGCTGCGCATGCGAAATGTTAGGCCCCGCCCCGAGTGATGATCATCAGGATCGTCATCGCGCCGCGGGAGACTCCCCTCGCTGAGGAAAAACGTAGGAACTAGCAGTGAAGCCAGATCTGTCGAAAACTTTTGAGTGGAACAAGTACTTCGCGAATGCGGGCTCTTTGGACCTTGATGCGAAATCCATCGAAAAACTTCACCAGGAGGCGCGAGCTTTCCTGGGGGCCTTCGATTGGTGCAGAGCGATCACCGAAGATCGCATTGGTTTTGTTTATCCGGGCATCGTCGGCGTGTTCTTGTTCAAGTTCAAGTTGGCAAGAAGGGAAGTCGAAGAGTGGGTTTGGGTCGTCACCGGCGATCTACCGCCTGCCTACATCGCATGCGAAGACAGCCCGAATCCTGCAACGGCTCTTGATGCTTACGTGGGGGCGATGCAAGAGTGGGTGGATGCTGTCGAGCAGGGCACGCCTATTGCCCATCTCATCCCAGTAAATGTGGCGCCATCAAAAGAAAATGCCACCCGCCTCAAGACGCGGCTTGATCTTTTGGACGAAAAAATTCTGTCGGGCTATGCCGAGGACTTGAAGGCGTTTTGAACGAAACGGCGGACTGGCCAACCCAGCTCTCACGCTGAGCCTTGTTCATCACCACCCGAACAACTTTCGAACCATCGACGGGCCGAGTAGCACCGTCAGGAACGGGTAGCGTTCGACCTGTTTCTTGCTCTGCACGAACGCACTGGAATTTTTGACAGCTTGCGCAACGTGGTCGCTGCTATCGACCAGCGGCTGCTTTCGGACGTCTCTCGGCACAGCCTTTGCCCACATCTGCCTCGGCAAAGCAAAAAGCCGTTGAAAAATCAACGGCTTCATTGGCTGGTGCCCTCGACAGGAATCGAACCTGTATCTGAGTCTTAGGAGGACCCCGTTCTATCCATTGAACTACGAGGACCGAAGGCAGGGCGAGACTTTACCAGTTCGACCTGGTCAGTCGTATTTCACCGTGTAGATCAGGTCCAGCCCGCTCGTCTGCCCCGCCTGCCCCCGCAGGGTGAGCCTTTGGGTCAGGTCATAGAAGATGAAGATGGTGCCGAAGGTGCCGCCCAGGCTGCGTTCGTAGGTCACGTAGAAGTCCTTCGACAGCCGCTTGCCCAGGGTGACGGCCGACTCGCGCAGGTCGCCGCCGCTGCCGGGGCCCTTGAAGCCGAGTTCGTCCAGGCCGAAGCGGCTGGCCAGGCTGCCGCCGGTGCCGCCACCGCCGATCTTGCCCAGCAGCGACAGCGCGGCCTGCTGCAGCAGCGCCGATTCGCCGCCGCTGGTGGCGGACGCCCGGCCGAGGATCACCCATGACAGGGTTTCGGCATCGGACAGCGCAGGCTCGGAATACAGCTTGACGCGCGGCGACTGCGCGCTGCCGGTGATCTGCACGCCCGCGCGCTGCGAGAGGTTGGGCCGTATCGCGAGGATGTCGAGCGCGGGGTTGTCGAAGGGGCCGTTGAAGCGCGCCACGCCGGTTTCCACATCGAGCTGCTGGCCGTAGGCGCGGTACTGGCCCTTCACGGTCTTGACCTCGCCGGTGATGCGTGGCGGTGCATTGAGCCTGGTGCTGCGAATTTCCAGGTCGCCTTCGAGCCGCGTGGTGATGCCGCGGCCCTGCACGGCGAAGTCGTCGCCCAGGTCGAAGTTGACGACGATGTCCGGGGGCTTGGCGGTCTGCGGCTTGGCGGCCTGGGCATCGACGCGCGCAGATTCGCGCTGGGCCTGTTCCGCGGCCTCGCGGTCCTTGGCGGCCGATCGCACGACGACGTCGCTGCCGAGGCTTGGCGCGGTTTCGTCGGGCAGGATGATGACGGCGCGGTCGGTCTTGAGTTTGCCGCGCACGGTGAACTGGCCGCCATTCAGTTTTGCCTGCAGGTCGCCCGAGAGGGTGACCTGCCGGTCGGTGCGAACGAGCACGCGCAAGGCGCGCAGCTGGCCTTGGAGGGCCATGCGAATGCCCGATGACGCCGATGACGCAGCACCGCCACTGTTCGCGGGGCCCCAGCTCATTTCGCCGCTGGCCGAGAGCGAGCCGCCATCGGTGCGGGCCTCGCTGGCCGAGGTGCTGCGGTTGCCGCTCTGGCCGGCGATGCGCGCGGAGCTGCCGGCGCCGCCCTTGAGGGTGAATTCGGTGATCTCGATGCGCTCGCCGGTGAGCGTGGCGCGCAGGCGGCCATCGCGCAGGTCGAGGCCTTCGACGGGGGCGCGCAGCGCGAGCTTGTCGGCGCCCAGGGCGCCGTTCCAGCGCGGTGCCGCGCGGCTGCCCGACAGGGCGGCGCTGGCGTCGAGCGTGCCGGCGATGCGCCAGCCCGGCGGCGCGAGCATCGACCACACGCCGAGGTTCGGCAGCGTGGCCTTGATGGTGCCGCCCAGTGGCGCATCGGGCGCCCATTGCCAGCCGCCGGCGCGCTGCTGCACGCGGGTGTTGATGTCGGCGTTGATCTGGCCGGCACGTTCGCTGTCCCATGCCAGGGTGGCGCGAACGGCGTCGCCCTGCGCGTCGATCTGCAGCTCGGCCTTGCGCAGGCCCGCCGGCGTGCTGGGCGACTCGGCGCCGTTGGCGGCCGTGGCGGAGTTCATGGTGCGTTCGCTCGCGGTGCCCGTTCCGGTGCTGGTGATGCGCGTGACCAGCGCGGCTTCGCCGGCCTGCACGCGGATGTCGCCGCTCTGGCGCGCGATGCGTGCCCTGGCGCGCAGCGTGTCGCCGGCGTCGATGTCCCAGTCGCCGTCGAACATGAGGTCGCCGCTGATGCCGAGTTCGCTCAGCGTCGAGCTGGCACCCAGCGCGCCGGCCCAGGCCATCGGCAGGCCCTGCATCTGGCCCTTGGACTGCACGCGGAACACGCGGTTGGGCGCGGCGCCGCTCTGGCTGAAGCGCAATGGCTGCCAGTCGATGCGCACGGTGCCGGGCACCGGGCCGCGCAGGGTGGCCGCGGCGGCCGAGGCCTCGACATCGAGGCGGCCAGCGTTCGAGCCGCTGCCGGTGCGAATGGTCGCCGTGACTTCGCGGCTCAGCTCGACCACCCAGGGGTTGGTGCCGGGGCGGGCGGGGATGTCCTGGGCCTGCAGGCGCAGGCTGGCGAGCGCCGCGCGCCATTGGTCGTTGCCGGCAATGCCGCCGCTGGCGCGCGTGTCGATGGTGAACTTCTGCGTGCCGGTGCTGGCCTCGCCCTGCAGGGTGAGCGTGGCCTGCGCCAGGCTGCCGGCAAGGTCGGCGCGCAGGTCGCGCAGTTGCACGGTGGTGGCGGTGCCGCCGGCTTCGGCGGCCGGCATGTGCAGCTCGAGCCGTGGCACGCCGAGCGCGGCCTTGAGCGTGGGTTCGTTGACGCCGCGCTGCGCCGGCGCGTTGGCGTTCTGCAGCCGTCGCTGGATGGTCTGCCAGCCGCCTTGCCAGCTGGCATCAAGCTTCGCCGAGCCCTTGGCACTGGCGTTCGCGAACACGCCGGAGAGCCCGGGCAGGCTTTGCACCCAGCGCTGCAGGGTGTCGGCGTCGTCGATGCTGGCCTTGATGTCGCCGCTGCCGGTGGTCGGCGCAATGCGGCCTTCGAGCTGGGCGCCGCCGCCCGGCAGCGTGAGGCTCAGCTTGCCGCTGCCGGCCTGCTCGGCCACGCGCACCTGCAGCTTGCCGTCGAGGCTGGCGCGCTGGGCTTCGATGCGCAGCGTGCGCAGGTCGAGCACCTGGTCTTTCCACTGGCCCTGGGCCAGCGCGCGGTCGAGCGCGAAGCCCGGCAAAGCCTTGCTGCCCGCACCGCCGCCCTCGGCGCGCAGCGCGGCGTCGAAGGTGATGGTGTCTTCGCCCCGTTCGCCTTGCTCGGCCTTGAGCTGGCCGCTGATGGGGGCGCCCGAGAGTTCGCTGTACAGCGCGGCGGGCCGCACGCCGCGCACCGTGGCCTGTGCCTGCCAGGGCGCGGGAGCGGGGCTCCAGCGACCCGCCGCATCGATGCGGCCGCCGCCGGCGCGCACGGTGGCTTCGGAAATGGTCCAGTGGGTGCCATCGAAGCCGACGCGGGCCTGCACCTGTTCGATGGGCAGCTTCTCTTTGTCCCACGGGCCGGCCACTGCATTGCGGATGTCGGCCGAGGCCTTCCATGCGGCCGGGCCGGTGTCGGCATCGGGTTCGAGAGAGACGGTGCCGGTCAGCCGCGTTTCGGGCGCGCCGGGCCACAGGCTGGAGGCATCGACGTTGCGCAGGTCGGCCTTGGCATCGATCACCGGTTGCGGCAGCCAGGGTGCGATCTGCGCCTGCAGCTTGGCTTCCATCGGGGCTTCGGCGTTTTCTTCGGCGGGCTGCAGTTCGGCCGCGACCTGCAGGCGCGCCGCCGTGCCCGACAGCGTGCCCTTCACCGTGGCCTGGGCCAGCACGTCGATGCTGTGGTCTTCGGCCAGCGGCGCCTTCACGCGGCCGTCGAGCGCGGCATCGATGGCCATTGGCGCAGGCCCCTGCAGCTTGACGCGCGCGCTGTAGTGGCCATCGGCAATGTCCACGCCCTTGACCTCGAGCGCGTGCTCGGCGGCCTTGTAGCTGTAGCTGCCCGAAAGGTTGGTCGCCGTCAGCGCGGGCGGGCCGGCCCAGCGCAGCGTGTCGATGCGAAAGGGCAGCTCCACGTCGACCGGCAGCGCGAGCTGCGCCAGCGGTTCGGTGGGCTTGTCGCTCGGCGGGCCGCGGCGCTCTATCAGCACTTGCTTGGCATGCACTTCGCCCAACTGCACCTTGCGCTGGAACAGCGGCGCGAGCTGCCAGCCGATGGTGGCCTCGTTCACTTCGACGGCAATGCTTTCGCTCTGGTACTTGAGCCAGCCGATGTGGCCGCCGGTGCGCAGCGAGCCGGACACGTCGCGGCTCTCGAGCGTCTGGCCCGCGGGCAGCCGCTGCGCCGCCTGTGCCAGCGCAAAGGCCAGCGACTGGTTGGAGCCCAGCCACCACCAGGCGCCCGCGCCCAGCAGCAGCACCACGATGAACAGGCCGAGCACGGTCCAGGCCAGCGCGCGCAGCGCCCGGCGCGCGCGCGAGCGCTTCACGGCCGAAGGCGTTGGCGAAGAAGGCACGGGATCTGGTTCGGTCGACATTTAAAAAAAGCGCCGGATCAGAAGGTGAAGCCGAGGCGAAAGTGCAGGCGGAACTTCTTCGTGTCCACGCCATAGGCCAGGTCGGCCTGCACCGGCCCGACCGGGCTGCGCCAGCGCGCGCCGACACCCACGCCCACCTTGGGCTTGAGCTCGCCGGGCTTGTCGGCCACGGCGCCGGCATCGACGAACACCACGCTCTCCCATTCGGTGAGCTTGTCCTTGTAGACGAAGGGGCGCTGCCACTCGGCGCTGAGCACGCCGAGGTAGCGGCCGGCGACGATCTGGCCGTCGGAGCGCACGGTGCCGATCTGCTTGTAGCTGTAGCCGCGCACGGTGGTGTCGCCGCCGGTCAGGAACATCAGCGTCGAGGGGATCTGCGCGCTGTCCTTGGCCGACACGGCGCCGGCCTCGGCGCGCACCTGCAGGCGGCTGCGGCGTGCGCGGCTTTCCTTGTCTTCGGCCGAGCCCAGCGGCAGCACGCCGAGCCAGCGTGCGTAGGTGCGCGTGAAGGGCGTCTGCTGGCCCGTGAGCGTGTAGCCGGCGGCCACTTCGAGCGCCAGGCCGTAGCCGCGCGAGGGCGCGGAGTTGTCGTCGAAGTAGCGTCCGGTCCAGCCCCAGTTGGCGGTCACGGCCGAGGCCGAGGGCGGGGCGTTGGTGCCGCGGTTCTGTGCGTAGTCGTACTGCAGGAAGTAGCTGCGGTCGATGTGGTCGCTCGACTTGTTGCGCCCGCCGCGCAGCCGGCCGCTGTCGACGATGTAGCTGCCCGATTCCTCGCGCTTGAGCTCGCTGCCGGCAAACCAGCGCCAGCCGTGGTCGTTGGGGATCGCGTTCCACTCGGTCGACAGCGACTTGATGTCGCTGTCGACCGACAGCCGCGACACTGCGCGCCAGCCCAGCAGGGGGATGCGGTTGTGGATGTGGTCGATCGACAGGCGCGGGCCGTTGTCGGTGGTGAAGCCGGCGCCCAGCACCACCTTCTGCAGCGGCGCCTCGCGCAGCTGCGCGATGACGGGCGCGGCCAGCGGGTTGCCGCTGTCGGTGTCGAGCGTGAGGAACACCGAGTCGTAATAGCCGCTGCTGGCCAGGCGCTGCTGGGCATCGAGCAGCTTCTGCTGGTCGTAGTCGGCGCCGCTGGGCAGGCGGGCGATGCGGCGCGCGCCATCGGGGTCGTAGCGCTCGGTGCCGCGCAGCACCAGCGGGCCGAACTTGTAGGCCGGGCCCGACTGGTAGGTGACGTTCAGGCGGGCCTCGTGGCGGTCGGCATCGACCTCGGCGCGGCTGATCTCGATGTTGCCGGTGGGAAAGCGCTTGGCCGTGAGGCTGCGCAGCGCGGTGGTCTTGGCGTTGTCCCAGGCCTGCTGGGTGAAGGGCTGGCCGGCACGCAATGCCCACTCGGTGCGGATCGCGTCGCGCTGGGCTTCGGCGGCGGCGTCGTCGGCAATGGCGCCGCCATAGCTGATCTGCACGTTGCTCACCTTGGTGATGTCGCCGGGCGCCACGGTAATGACGATTTCTCGCGGGGCCTTGGTGCCGTCGGGTGTCTCGTTGAGCTCGAGCGTCAGCGTGGGCGTGAAGTAGCCCAGCGTGCCGAGCAGTTCGCGGGCATTGGCCTCGGCGGCCACCATGAGGCGCGAGATTTCGGTGGCGCCCAGGTCGTCGAGCTCGCGGTAGCGCTGGATTTCAAGGTGCAGGGCGAGGTAGTCGCGCACGTCCTCGGGGCCGCGCACGTCGACGGTGAAGGCATCGCGGCGGTCGGCCTTGGCCTTCTCGTCGTCCTTGCTGTCCTTGTCGCCCTTGTCGTTCTTGCCGCCGCTCTTGTCGGCCCTGGCGGCGCTGTCGGCATCGCCCGCGCGCACCAGCCCGGCCACGGGCTTGCCTTCCGCGGCGTCTTTTTTCGGCAGCAGGCTGCAGCCTTGCAAAAGCAGGACGCCGGAAAAAAGCAAAGCCGGCAACCACGCCGGCGCAAAGACGGAAACCACCCTGACCATGGGCGGATTCTGACAGCAAGACCCGCCGGTTCCTGAAGCGCGGGCGTACAGGCGGCGAAGTCCTACTTGCTTACTTGGACAACATGCGCATTGCTTCCTCCAGGCCCCGCAGGGTCAGGGGGTACATGCGGTTCGACATGAGCTGCTGCATCACGGCGATGCTCTGGCGGTATTGCCACACGCCCTGGGGCTCGGGGTTGATCCACGCGAACTTGGGGAAGGTGTGCGTGAGCCGCTGGATCCACTCGGCACCGGCCTCTTCGTTGTTGTACTCCACGCTGCCGCCGGGCTGCAGGATCTCGTAGGGGCTCATGGTCGCGTCGCCGACGAAGATGAGCTTGTAGTCCTTGTTGTACTTGCGCAGGATGTCCCAGGTCGCGAACTTCTCGGAGAAGCGGCGCTTGTTGTTCTTCCACATGAAGTCGTACACGCAGTTGTGGAAGTAGAAGAATTCCAGGTGCTTGAACTCGGTCTTGACGGCCGAGAACAGTTCTTCCACGCGCTGGATGTGCTCGTCCATGGTGCCGCCCACGTCCATCAGCAGCAGCACCTTGACGTTGTTGTGGCGCTCGGGCCGCATCTTGATGTCGAGGTAGCCGGCGTTGGCCGCGGTCGAATGGATGGTGTCGTCCAGGTCCAGCTCTTCCTCGTGGCCTTCGCGCGCGAACTTGCGCAGCCGGCGCAGCGCCACCTTGATGTTGCGCGTGCCCAGCTCCTGGCTGTCGTCGTAGTCCTTGTAGGCGCGCTGGTCCCACACCTTCACGGCGCTCTTGTTCTTGCCGGCGCCGCCGATGCGGATGCCCTGCGGGTTGTAGCCACCGTTGCCGAAGGGCGAGGTGCCGCCGGTGCCGATCCACTTGCTGCCACCCTCGTGGCGTTCCTTCTGCTCCTCGAAGCGCTTCTTGAGCGTTTCCATGAGCTCGTCCCAGCCCATCTTCTCGATCTTGGCTTTTTCTTCGGCGGTGAACTCGCGCTCCAGCGTTTTCTTGAGCCAGTCGAGCGGCACTTCCTTCGTGAAGTCGGTGAGCATCTCGACGCCCTTGAAGTAGGCGGCGAAGGCGCGGTCGAACTTGTCGTAGTGCTTCTCGTCCTTTACCAGTGCGGTGCGCGAGAGGTAGTAGAAGTCGTCCAGGCCGTAGGCGCCGTCGGAGTTGGGTCCCACCACGTCGGCCTGCAGGGCTTCGAGCAGCGTGAGGTATTCCTTGACCGACACCGGCAGCTTGGCCGAACGCAAGGTGTAGAAGAAGTCGATGAGCATGAGAGCGCTCCTTGTGTTTCAGCCGCGCGGCTTGTCGAGCAGGTACAGCAGCTGTGCCTTGACCTCGGGCCACTCGCCCGCGCGCAGGCTGTACATGACGGTGTCGCGGATGGTGCCGTCGCGGCGCATCACGTGGCCGCGGATCACGCCGTCTTTTTGGGCGCCCAGGCGCTCGATGGCGCGCTGCGAGGCAAAGTTGAAGTTGTCGGTGCGCCAGCCCACCACGTTGCAGCCCAGCGTGTCGAAGGCATGCGTGAGCATCAGCAGCTTGCAGGTGGTGTTGACGTGCGTGCGCTGGCAGCGCTTGGCGTACCACGTGTAGCCGATCTCGACGCGCTTCACGCCCGGCAGGATGTCGTGGAAGCTGGTGCTGCCGAGCACGGTGCCGGTGGCGGCCTCGGTCACGGCGAATGCAAAGCGGTCGGCGGTCTTGAGCGCGGTCTCTATATAGGCGCGCGTGTCCTGCGGCTCGGGCACGGAGGTGACGCGCAGCTTCCAGAGCTCGCCATCGGCGGCAGCGGCGCGCAGGCCTTCTTCGTGGTCCAGCGAGAGCGGCACCAGTGCCAGGTCGCGGGCCTTCAGCGTGACTGGTTCGACGAACGCCATCTTTTCTCCGACTCTTGGTTTGGCGCGTGTGTGCTTTTCAGCCGCGCGGGTCGCCGTACTTGCCCACGTACCAGACGCGCGCCGCTTGCGCGCCGGCGCCGCCGCCCAGGCCGATCAGCGCAATGCCGAAGATCTCGCGCCGGCCGTATTCACCGGCGCCGAAAGCGTCGAGCCCGAGCAGCAGCCCGAGCCCGCGGCCGAGCAGCGCGCCCAGCACGAACAGCACGGCCTGGGCAATGCCCAGCTTCATCAGCTGTTTGGTGGGATGTGGTTGCCGGCTCATGAACGGGCCTAGCGGTTGTTGCGCTGCATGAAGACGAGCTTCTCGAACAGCGTCACGTCTTGCTCGTTCTTGAGCAGCGCACCCACCAGCGGCGGCACGGCGACTTTCTCGTCCTTGCTCTGCAGTGCTTCGAGTGGAATGTCTTCGGCCACCAGCAGCTTGAGCCAGTCGAGCAGCTCGGAGGTGGAAGGCTTCTTCTTCAGGCCGGGCAGGTTGCGCACGTCGTAGAAGGTCTTCATGGCGGCCGTGAGCAGTTCCTGCTTGAGGCCTGGGAAGTGCACCGCGACGATGTGCTTCATCGTCTCCGCGTCGGGGAACTTGATGTAGTGGAAGAAGCAGCGGCGCAGGAAGGCGTCGGGCAGTTCCTTCTCGTTGTTGGAGGTGATGAACACCACCGGCCGGTGCTTGGCGCGAATGAGCTCGCGCGTCTCGTAGCAGTAGAACTCCATGCGGTCGATTTCGCGCAGCAGGTCGTTCGGGAATTCGATGTCGGCCTTGTCGATCTCGTCGATGAGCAGCGCCACCGGCTCGTCGGCCGTGAAGGCCTGCCACAGCACGCCCTTGACGATGTAGTTCTGGATGTCCTTGACGCGTTCGCCGCCGTCGATGTCTTTCAGTTGCGAGTCGCGCAGGCGGCTCACGGCGTCGTATTCATACAGGCCCTGCTGCGCCTTGGTGGTCGACTTGATGTGCCACTGCAGCAGCGGCAACCCAAGCGATTGCGCCACTTCCTCGGCCAGCATGGTCTTGCCGGTGCCGGGCTCGCCCTTGACGAGCAGCGGGCGCTTGAGGGTGATCGCGGCATTGACCGCGAGCATCAGGTCCTGTGTGGCGACGTAGTTGTCTGAGCCCTTGAATTTCATGAGTGGCGTCGGTAGGCAGGGTGGAGAAAAGAACACACTCGATCGGCATCGTGCAGCCTCTTGTGCGGCCGGCACGGGGTTCCGTGGGACCCTTGCATATAATCGAATGTTGATTCGAAAAACTGTACTCTCCACGAGATTGTGCGCGCAAAATGAACAAGTTGTTGACCACGATGTTTGCCCTTGCTGTCGCTTGCGTGACGCTCTCGGCACAAGCCCAGCAAGTCACGGGTAAAGCCCAGGACGGTGCGAAGAAAGTACAGATGTGCGTGGGCTGCCACGGCATCATTGGCTACCAGGCCAGCTTCCCGGAGATCCACAAGGTGCCCATGATCGCGGGCCAGAGCGCCACGTACATCACGGCCGCTCTCACTGCCTACAAGGGCGGCGACCGCAAGCACCCCACCATGCGCGCCATTGCCGACACGCTCACCGAGCAGGACATGGCCGACCTCGCCGCCTACTACAGCCAGCTCGGCGTGAAGGAAGGCGATGCACCACCGGCCGCCCTTGCCAAGGCCATGCCCGAGAACATCACCGCGCTGGTCGGCCGCAACGGCCCCGACAACAGCTGCACCAAGTGCCACGGCGCCAACTTCAACACGCCGAACGACGGCACCGTGCCGAAGCTGGCCGGCCAGCATGCCGACTACCTCTTCGTGGCGCTCAAGTCGTACCGCGTCAAGAACAACCCGCACCTGGGCCGCTCGAACGCGGTGATGGCCGGCCAGGTCGAACCCAAGAAGTTCACCAACGCCGAACTGAAGACGCTCGCAAGCTACATCAGCACGCTGCCCGGCGAACTGAAGACGGTGCCCGAGTCGCGCCTGCATCACGCGGCGCCATAAGAATCAAAGAAGCAAGGCAGCAGCGGCTTTCATGCCGCCCAACAAAAAGCCCGCATCGCGCGGGCTTTTTTGTGTCCGGGATTTCCCTGAGATCAGACGTCGAAGAACGCCGTCTCGTCGGCGCCCTGCATGCGGATGTCGAAGCGGTACGTGATGGCGCCGCCCTGCTCGGTGCGCTGCGCAACCAGCGTATGGCGGCGTTCGGCCGGCACACTGTTCAGCACAGCGTCTTTCGCGTTGGCTTCGGCTTCGTCGCTGAAGTACACGCGCGTGAACGCATGCAGCAGCAGGCCGCGCATCAGCACGATCAAATTGATGTGCGGTGCTTCGCCGGGTGTTGCGGCGGCGGGCTTGACGGTGTGGAACACGAAGCGGTTCTGCGCGTCGGTGCCGGTGCCGACGCGGCCGAAGGCACGAAAGCCCAGCGCGCGGGCCTCGTCGGGCGTTTGCGGATAGCGGCCTTCGCCGTCGGGCTGGCTGATCTCGACCATGGCGTCGTTGATCGCGTTGCCGTCGCCGTCGATCACGCGGCCTTCCAGGCGAATGCGCTGGCCGGTGGTGTTGTCCAGGGCCAGCACGGCATCGAAGGGCTGGTTGAAGTCGTAGCCGTACTGCGTGGCCGTGAGGCCGTATGCGAAGTAGGGGCCCACGGTCTGGGAAGGGGTCTGGCCGAAGTCGGCTTCCTGTGCGCTCATCAACATGGTGTGTCTCTCCTGGCTTGCTCAGCGGTTCTCGAACGGCGTTTCATCGGCGCCGCGAAGCACCATGTCGAACTGGTAGCCCAGCGCGTAGCCCTCTTCGGTGATGTCGAGGCTGAAGTCGGCAATCAGCCGGTTGCGGTAGCGCTCGGGCGTGCCGGTGACCATCGGGTCGTACTGCAGCAGGGGGTCGCCGGGGAAGTACATCTGCGTGACCAGGCGGCTGGCAAAGCTCTGGCCGAACAGCGATAGATGGATGTGCTGCGGGCGCCATGCGTTCGGGTGATTGCCCCATGGGTAGGCGCCCGGCTTGATGGTGAGAAAGCGGTAGCGGCCTTCGCTGTCGGTCAGGCAGCGGCCCGCGCCCAGGAAGTTGGGGTCGAGCGGCGCATCGTGCTGGTCGACCTTGTGCACGTAGCGGCCCGAGGCATTGGCCTGCCACAGCTCGACCAGCGTGTTGGCCACCGGGCGGCGGCGCTCGTCGAGCACCTGGCCGGTGAGGATCATGCGCTCGCCCAGCGGCTCGCCGTTCTTGCGTGCGTTGCGCGTGAGGTCGTGGTCGAGCTCGCCGATGCTGTCGTGGCCGTACACCGGCTGCTGCAGCTCGCCGAGCGAGGCCTTCAGCGGAATCAGCGGCTTCAGCGGGCCGCGCTTGGCGGTCGACTTGTAGCCGGAATAAACGTAGCTGGGGTGGGCTTCCCAGTCGCGAGGGGTGAGGGTGGGGTTCGACATGTTCGTTGTCTCCTGTCGTGGGGGCGAATCCTGAAGCCTGAACTCTAGAAGCGCCATCCGATGATGTAAATTGAAGATTGTTCCAGTTTCAATAACCAGAAGGCATTGAAAACCTCCGCCGATCTTCGACAGGATTTTGTGCGCAACGTGCAGTTGCGGCACCTGCGCTGCTTCGTCGCCGTGGCGCAGGAGCGGCATCTGGCGCGCGCGGCCGAGCGGCTGGCGCTGAGCCAGCCGGCGGTGTCCAAGACGCTCTCCGAGCTGGAGGCCATCGTCGGCACGCGGCTGGTCGAGCGCAGCAAAGAGGGCCGACGCGGCGTGCAGGGGCTCACGCCGGCCGGCGAGCAATTGCTGGCGCATGCGCTGCGCGTGCTCGAGGCGCTCGATGCCAGCGCGCAGGCGGTGGCGCCGGCGTCGGGTGGGCGCATCGAGCGCCTGCGCATCGGCGCGTTGCCGAGCGCGGCGCCGGCCCTGTTGCCGGCAGCGCTGGCGCGGCTGCGCGACGGCTGGCCTTCGGTGCAGATCATGGTCAAGAGCGCCGCCAACGCCGCGCTGCTCGACGAGTTGCGCGCCGGCGAGCTCGACCTGGTGGTGGGCCGCATGAGCGATCCGCGCCTGATGGGCGGCCTGAGCTTCGAGCTGCTGCACACCGAGCCGCTGGTGTTCGCCGTGCGTGCCGGCCACCCGCTCGCGCTGAAGGCGGTGTCGGTGCAGGCGGTGCTGGCCTATCCGCTGGTGGTGTACGGCGAGGGCACGAGCCCGCGCCACAACACCGAGAGTTTTCTGTCGGCGCGCGGCCTGGTGCTGCCGACCCACGCGCTGCAGACGCTCGACGTGGCGGTGGCGCGCGCGCTGGTGGCGGTGTCCGATGCGGTGTGGATCACGCCGCTCGGCGCTGCGCGCGGCGAGCTGGCGGACGGCCGGCTGGTGCGGCTGCGCATCGACACGGCGGGAACCGAGGAGCCGGTCGGCCTGCTGCAGCGCAGCGATGCCGAGCCCTCGGCCTTGCGTGCCGCCATGGCCGCGCTGCTGCGCGAGGCCGCGAAGCAGCAGGGCGCGTTGCCGCCAAGAAGAAAACCTGGAAAACCCCGGGGCAGCGCCTAGCCAGCCAGTCAGTCTTTCGTGGCCCTGCGCTGCACACAGGCCACGTAGCCTTCGCCGTCCGGCGGGCGGCCCGCGCGCTGGCTCTCCCACATCATCTGGCCCAGGCAATCCATGGCCTCGTGGTGCGCGTGCAGCAGCGAGCCGCGGCGCGCCGCCAGCAACTCGACCGCCTGCCGGATGCCGCGCGGCTGGTCGATCGAGCATTGCTCGCTGATCGACAGGTGCATCGACAGATGAAGGAACGGGTTCTCGCGGCCGTTCGAGCCGTCATAGACCCGCGCCACCGCGGCGTCGGCATCGGCCAGGTCCTCGTGGTACTCGGGGTGTTCGTCGATCCATCCGGCGGCGATGGTCTCGAGCGCTTCCATCGGCAAGCCCTGGCGGTGCTTGGCGAACACGTCGCAGAAGAAGCGGCGCACATCTTCCTGGGAGGGATTGAACATATATAGAGAGCAAAGAAAAGAGGTGGAGAAAGCGGAGGGAAGCGGCGGCTTGCGAGGCTGCTGAACGTGTCGGGCGTTCCGGGTACATCGCGTTACTTCGTAACGTAACGAATCGCGAAATGACCTTCTTACCAGCTGTTTCGACACTCGCTCGAAGCGCCGTTTTCAAGAAAATTTTCCATGTAAATCAACAGGTTGCATCGCTTGCAGCCGGTCTGGCACAGAGCTTCGGAAAAGCGGCACGCAAGTTGCCCCTGTAAAGGCATCTTTTGTCACAGAGGCTGCCATGACCGCTCAACAAGCATCGACCAATTCGACCGAAGGACTTGCCGCCGCTGGCGCTGCTCCCGTGGTCATCGCCCAGGCCACCGTCACTCCGCTCGGCGCTCCCGCCGTGATGAGTTCGTCGGCACCTGCCGCAGCCGCTGGCCCCGCCAGCATCGGCACATTATCGAATGCGACGCCCGGCGTCGCGGTGATGCGCGACGGTGTCCGCATTCCCGTCGATGGCAATCAGACGCTGGTTGCCGGCGACCGCGTGATCGTTCCGCAAGACGGCCATGCCAACGTGCTCTTCCCCGGCTCGGCTTCCAACAAGGCGCCGCTGGCCGGCGTCTTCACTGGCGGCACCGATGCGACCATCGGCTCGACCAAGCTGCCGGGCGGCCTCGAACAAGTGAATGTGGATGTCGCCTCGGGCGACCTGCAAGTGACCCCGCCGGACAGCGATGCAGACGCAGCCGCGCTGGCAGTGACCAAGAAGCTCGCTGCCGGCAGCGGCATCGGCCTGGGCGAATTCGCACTGGGCGCACTCGGCGCCGCGGCACTGGGCGCGGCCCTCAGCGGTGGTGGCGGCGGCGGTGATGGCGTTCCGCTGTTCGTCGGTGGCAACCCCGTGCCCACGCCGCCGGTCGATAGCGATGCGGACGCCGATTCCGACGCCGACTCCGATGCGGATGCCGACGGCGATGCCGACTCCGATGCGGATTCCGACGCGGACGCGGATGCCGATGCGGACGCCGATGCGGATGCTGACGCAGATGCCGATGCGGACTCCGATGCCGACGCTGACGCGGACTCCGATGCTGACGCGGATGCCGACTCCGATGCCGACGCCGACGCCGATTCGGACTCCGATGCCGATGCTGACGCGGACTCCGATGCGGACGCGGATGCCGACTCCGATGCGGACGCCGACGCGGATGCGGACGCCGATGCAGACGCGGATGCCGACTCGGACGCGGACGCGGACGCGGATGCCGACGGTGACCATCTTCTCGATCCGGGCGACGGCCTCGTCGGCCACGTGGTCGATGGCCTCAGCGGCGCGCTGGGCCTGGGCGGTGCGCTCACGCCGGTGACCCAACTGGTCGATGGCGTGACCGACGTCGTCGACGACGTGCTGGCACCGCTGCTCGGCGAAACCTTCAAGCCGAACAACCCCAACGAGTTCGACCCCATCGACAACACCGTCGGCAGCGTGACCCACCTGCTGGGCGGCGCGCTGAGCCCGGCACTCGACGGCCTGCTCGGCGCCGGTGCCACCACCGCGATCCTCGGCTCCGTGCTGGGCCAGGTCGACTACCTGACCGACGCGTTGCACAACGGCCTGGAGAACCTCATCGGCGACCACGGCATCGTCAGCGGCCTGACCGGTGCCCTGGGCCTCGGCGGCGTGACCGACCAGCTGCTGGGCAAGGACGGCGTTCTCGGCGACGTGCTGGGCAATGTGCTCGGCGAAGGCAGCCTGGTGGCGGGCCTCCTGAGCGACCACGGCCTGGTCGGTGGCCTGCTCGGCGAGGACGGCCTCGTGGGTGGCCTGCTGGGTGACGACGGTGCCCTCGGCGGT
This sequence comes from Variovorax sp. KBW07, assembly GCF_003852515.1. Lineage (GTDB taxonomy): Bacteria > Pseudomonadota > Gammaproteobacteria > Burkholderiales > Burkholderiaceae_C > Variovorax. Next base: position 58,585 of record NZ_QAJK01000035.1, read on the forward strand.
CTGCTGGGCAACCTGCTGGGCGACAACGGCCTGGTCGGCGGCCTGCTGGGCGCCGACGGCGCACTGGGCGGCCTGACGGGCGGCCTGCTGGGTGAAGAAGGCCTGCTCGGTGGCCTGCTGGGTGATGACGGTGCCCTCGGCGGCCTGCTCGGCGGTGATGGCTTGGTGGGTGGCCTGCTCGGCGGCGACGGCGGCCTGGCGAACCTGCTGGGCAGCGACGGCCTCACCGGCGCGTTGCTGGGCCACGGCGGCGTGGTCGATAGCCTGCTCGGCGAACACGGCGTGATCGGTGGCCTGATCACCGACAGCCCGCTGGGTGGCCTGCTCGGTGGCGAAGGCGGCTTGCTCGGCGGTGCCCTGGGTGGCCTGCTCGGCGACAACGGAATTGTCGGTGGCCTGCTGGGTGACGACGGTCTGCTGGGCGGCCTGCTCAGCAACGACGGCCTCCTGGGCGGCTTGCTCGGCGACAACGGCCTGGTGGGTGGACTGCTGGGCGGCGATGGCCTGCTCGGCGGCCTGCTGGGCGACGACGGTTTGGTGGGTGGCCTGCTCGGTGGCGACGGCCTGCTGGGTGGCGTGCTCGGAGATGACGGCCTGGTCGGCGGCCTGCTGGGCGGCGACGGACTCGTGGGCGGCCTGCTCGGTGACGACGGCCTGCTCGGTGGCGTGCTGGGCAGCGATGGCCTGCTGGGCGGCGTGCTCGGCGGCGATGGCCTCGGCGGAGGCTTGCTCGGACCGGACGGCCTGGTGGGCGGCCTGTTGGGCAACGACGGCCTGGTCGGTGGCCTGCTGGGTGACGACGGCCTCCTGGGTGGCCTGCTCGGCGGTGTGTTGGGCGGCATCGGTGGCGGCAGCCCCGGCGCACCGGGCACCGCGCTGCTCGACCCGGTCGACAGCATCGTCGGCGGCCTGGCCAACGGCCTGAACCACGGCCTTCTGGGCGACCTCGGCCTGGGCAATGTGCTGGCCCCGGTGGCCGGCCTCACCGACAGCCTGACCGACACGGTCGATGGCCTGCTGGCTCCGGTGCTGGGCAGCACCTTCACGCCGAACAGCCCCAACATCCTCGACCCGGTCGATGGCGTGGTCGACCAGGTGACGGACGGCGTGGGCGGCCTGCTCAGCCCGCTGACCGACCAGCTGCTCGGCACCGGCACCACGAACGCGCTGCTGAACGCAGTCGATACGCAAGTGGACTTCCTCACCGACGGCGTGGCCAACCTGCTGAACGGCGGCGGCCTGCTGGGTGGCGTGCTCGGCGGTGACGGTGGTCTCCTCGGCGGCGTGCTGGGCGACGACGGCCTGCTGGGCGGCTTGCTCGGCGGTGACGGCGGTCTCCTCGGTGGCGTGTTGGGTGAAGGCGGCCTGTTGGGCGGTGTGCTCGGCGGTGACGGCGGCCTCCTCGGCGGCGTGCTGGGTGACGACGGTTTGCTGGGCGGCTTGCTCGGCG
>NZ_QAJK01000036.1 GCF_003852515.1 Variovorax sp. KBW07
TGGTGTACCGCTGATCAACGACCACTCTGATGACGCTCACGCGGATGGTGTGCTCTGCGCAGCGAAATAAAGGAGGAGCGAAGCGGGGGACATTCGCGGAGCAGAGCACACCGTCGGCGTGGGCGTCGCCCTGAACGATGCACTTCGCGCCCCAACAGCACAACACGACGAACAGCAAAGCGAGATGTGCGCGATCCAGAGAGTCAGGGTTGAGTTTGGCGGCGGTTTCGTGCCATTGGCATCAAAGCCGGGGATTTCCGGGCTGTAGCTCCCTGAGTTCTATCTCGTTGTGACGGTGTAATTCCGAGTCTCAAAAAAACGGCCGAACAGGCTCGAACATGCTTCGACTCGGCGGTCTTCAAATGCGTCACAAGAGGAGGACTGGATTTTGTCTTGGTGCTTTACTCAGCCGGTTGTCAATTTCATACGTTCGATCACCGTCTTCGCGATGGTCGCGGTCGTGGCTTCAGGCTGTACTTCCGTGCGGCAGTACGAAGGGCCAGAGCGGGCTGCCAGCGAGGTTTCGGTCTTGAGACTGCAAAGGGGTTCTGGTGCTGTCATCAATGAAATTGACGGAAGATTCCGAGGAATTGGAGCGCTGGACAGGCACGAATTTCTGCCGGGTCGCCATACCCTTGCCGTCCAGTTCATGTCTGCAGCCACTGGATTCTTGCGCTTCTCCTCGGTGCCTGTGCGGCTCGCATTCGACGCGAAAGCCGGGCGTGACTACGTGCTGATCACCCGGACTACGCCGGGGCAAACCGCTTGGACGGCATGGATTGTGGACGTGCTGACCGACGAGATCGTTGCCGAGCCTGAGCACTGAACGGTCAACAGGACAATCGACTCCGTGGCGAGCAACCGGGGCTCAGTGCTTCGGCACAGTCACCGCGCCCACATGCAGCGTGCGACCCGCGCCCAGCCCCGCGATCACCAGCGCCACACCGAGCCCGACGAACAGCCAGGCCGACGCGCGAAAACTTCCCGTCCATCCGTGCAGCAGGCCGGCCAGCAACGGACCGAAGGCCGCCACCATGTAGCCCACGCCCTGGGCCATGCCCGACAGGTGCGCGGCCACGTGTGAATCGGGGGAGCGCAGCACGATCATCGTCAGGGCCAGCGCAAACGTGCCGCCCTGGGCAATGCCCAGCATTACCGCCCACAGCCATACGCCGCCCAGCGGTGCGAACAGCATCGCCAGCATGGCCGTTACCGTCAGCATCGACAGCACCACGCCCAGGCCGCGCTGGTTGCGCAGCTTCACGGCCAGCGCCGGCACCACCAGGCATGTCACCACCTGCGTCATGACCGACAGCGACACCACGTAACCGGCCGTCTCGCTGCCCAACCCGCGCTCGCGCAGGATCGGCGCCAGCCAGCCCATCACGATGTAGGCCAGGGCCGATTGCAGGCCCATGAAGAACGTCACCTGCCAGGCCAGCTTGTCGCGCCAGAGCCCGCGCACCGTGAAGCCCGACTCGCTCGCCACCGGCTTCAGCGGCAAGGCCTGCGGTGCCCAGATCAGCGTGACCAGCGCGGCCGGCAGCGCCCACATGGCCAGCGCCATGGTCCAGCCGCCGCCCAGCGCATGTTCGATCGGTACCGTCAGGCCGGCGGCGCTGGCCGCGCCGCCGCACACCGCCATGGTGTACAGGCCCATCATCAACGCCGCCTGCTTCGCGAAGTCGCGCTTCACTAGGCCCGACAGCAGCACGTTCGACACCGCGATGCCGCTGCCGGCGATGGCCGAGGCCAGGAACAGCAGCGGGATGTTGCCGGTGCCGCGCAGCACCGTGCCCAGCAGGATCAACACCATGCAGCCGAGCAGCGTGCGCTCGGTGCCGAAGCGGCGGCCCAGCCACGGTGCGAGGGGCGCGAACACGCCAAGGCAAAGAATCGGCAGCGTGGTCAGCAGGCTGGCGGCCGTGGCCGACAGGCCGGTGGCCTTGATGATCTCGGGCAGCACCACCGACAGGCTGGCGAACACCGGGCGCAGGTTGAAGGCGATCAGCACCACGCTGGCACCGAGCAGCAGGCGCCGGCCGCGGGTGGGGGCGGGCGTGGGGCGGGGCGCGGGCTGGCTGTCGACCTCGGCGTCGATCAGCAATTCTTCGGCAGCTGCGGCACCAGGCTGCGCGGCCTGCGTGCGGAGTACCTGGGCCGTGTCGGAGGTTGTGCCTGAAGCGTTCGGCGCCAGCGTGATCGAACTGCTCATGCCGAGCCCAGCGTCAGCGCATTGATCATCGGCGCCATGAACTCCCGCACCGCGGCGGCGGCAGTGTCGGGGTCGCCGCTGGCAATGCCTTGCACGATGGCGCGGTGCGCGGCCTCGTCGGGCTCGGGCAGGGTGCTGCCCATCGTGCTTGCGATGGTTTCCTTGATGTAGCCGGTAATGAAGCGGCAGGTTTCGGCCAGCGCGAGGTTGCCCGACATGTCGACGATGGCCAGGTGAAACGCCAGGTCGCGTTCGATGAAGCCGGCCCCGTTGTCGCTGGCGTCGGGCGTGCCGCGCTTGTCGAGCATGGTGTTCAGGCGGCGCAGGTCCTTGGCGGTGTGGCGCACCGCGGCAAGCCGCGCGGCCTCGACTTCGAGCGCGCGGCGCACCTCGAACTGGTCGAGCAGGCTGGCGCGCCGCATCTTCTGCAGGCTGGCCGACGGGTCGAAGCCCGAGCGCACATAGGTGCCCGAACCCTGGCGCACTTCGAGCAGGCCGCGCGACACCAGCGTCTTCACCGCTTCGCGCACCGTGCCGCGGCTCACGCCGAGCAGCTGCGCGAGCTGCGGCTCGATCGGGATTCGGCTGCCTACGGCCCAGCGGCCGGCGGAAATTTCGGCGCGGATGCTGTTGGCGGCGGAGTCCGCCAGGGAGGTGCGAGGCGCTTGGGCAAGCATCGGTTGAGCCTATTCATTCAATGATTGGACGAATTTTGACGCCAAAGCAAAGCCCCGGACGCGCACGCGGTGGTTGCCCGTCCTGTCACCCTGCAAAGGTTTCGTCCTTTGTTCGCAGGATTTTGCAAGCTGGTTTCACAGATATCCGCAGGAACAGTGAACTTTTCCCGCGTTTTAGAAAACGTTGCGCCAAATGTTACTAAGCGTCAACATTGGGAACAAATATGAAACTAAAGGTCACTTTTGAATCCGCAGATTGCCTTGGTCATGCGGTCGGCGGTGCTGCCAGGATCGGCAGCAGCGTCCCAGGGAGAAAACAAAAACGGATCTCGTCGAACTGAAATGAAGGACTTTTCTTTGTCGGACGTGCGGCTTTTCACCAAAGCCGCACAGCTCGGGGGCCTGACCCCGGCCGCCGACGTACTCAACGTGCCCAAGGCGTCCGCGTCGCGCCAGCTGCAGAGGCTGGAAGCCACGGTCGGGCACCTGCTGCTGCATCGCGGCTCCACCCGCTTTGCGCTGACGGAAGAGGGCCGGCAGTTCCTGGTGGCCGCCCAGCACGTGCTGACGATCCTCGACGACGTGATGCTCAACCTGTCTTCGGGCGGCACCGCCGTCACGGGGCGGCTGCGCATCGCCGTGCCTCATTACTACGGCAGGGAGCTGCTGATGAGCCACCTGCCGCCGTTCATGACCGCCTACCCGCAGCTGGACGTGGTGGTCGAGACCGGCAAGGACCGCGCGGACCTGTTCCGCGACGAGGCCGACGTCGCCATCCGGCGCGGCCGCGAAGGCTGCGACGAACTGGTCGCGCGCCACCTGAAGCACGAGCCGCTGATGCTGTGCGCCGCGCCGGCCTACCTTGCGCCGTTCCCGCCCATCGAAAGCCTGACCGACCTGGCGTCGCACTTCTTCCTGACCACCGATGCCGAGGGGCGCAAGCGCGAAATCAATCTTGCGGCTGTTGAAAAGACGCACCGGGTTCGGGTTGAAAGCGTCTTTCAATCGGACGACCTGGAATTGATCCTGCAATTGGCCGTTTCGGCCCGGGGAATTGCATTGCTTCCGGTGTCGTTGGCCAGTCCGCAGATCGAACGCGGTTTGCTGGTTCCGGTATTGCCGTTGCTGAATCTGAAACCGCAGGAAATCAACCTGGTTTATTTGCCGTCGCGCCGAAATTCTCCAAAGATAAAGACCTTTGTCGATTACGTGCTGAGCATTTTCAGATCGTCATGACCGCACTTGCGGCCATCGACTTGTAACAGGCGGGCGACAGTCTCTTCGTCGCCTTCTTCCCGCTTTCTCCTCGTTTTCGCCGCCGTATCGCGGTGAAAACATCCCTGCGTGCGTTCTTCGCGCTGCCACGCGCCAGAGGGAAAAGCCGCGCCCGGCGGCTCCGGTTGTCGAAACTGGAACCTTAATTCCGAATTGTGAGTTGTCGGTTCTGAGGGGTGCGAAACGGCACCTTCAAATATACAGTCCGTCACCTTGGAAATAAAGGTTAACAACTGTTGACGGTTTGTGGCTGTGACGGAGAAATCACAGCAAGCCGGCAACCGGGGCCCGGCTCGAAGCAATTCGGGCGCGGGCCTCTGTAGTTCCTCCCAATGCCCGGCCCGTGCAAGGCAGGCATTTTTTCCCATTGCGGCCCGAGCCGCTTATTCACGCCCGGAATTTGTCGGGGGTGGATTTTTGTGTGTCTTGAATCCGGAGCAACCATGTCCATCAAAAAAATGACTCAAATCAAGTACGGCCATCGTCTTTCCCGCCTGGCTGCCCATATCGGCGCCGGCGCGATCGTTCTCGCGGGGCTGGCCGGCATGGCCGGCACCGCGATGGCCCAGCCCGCCGCCGCCTCTGCAACCGAGGCCGCGCAGAAGAAAACCGTCGCCGTCGTGCTGACCCAGCACAAGGTGGTCAAGGACGCGCAGGGCAAGGAGCAACTGCTCGATGCCGGTTCGGTGAAGCCCGGCGACGTCGTCGAATACAGGGCCACCTACACCAACAACACCGGCAAGCCGGTGAGCGGCCTGGTCGCCGACCTGCCGATTCCCGAAGGCCTGGAGTACCTGCCGCGCAGCGCCAAACCAGGCGCCACGCTCGTGCAGGCCGCCACCAAAGATGCCGTGTTCGCTCCCGAGCCGCTGATGCGCAAGGCCGCGGCCGGCCAGAAGCCCGAACCCGTGCCCTATGCCGACTACCGCGCGCTGCGCTGGACCCTGGGCCAGTTGCCCGCCAGCGGCAGCACCGCCGTGAGTGCGCGTGCCCGTGTCGAGACCGTCGTGCCGCCCGCTGCACAGGTGTCGCAGGCCGCCGCGGCCAACGCCCCCCGCTGATTCATCCGGCCATCCGTAGCCACCAAGCCAGCCAGCCAGCCAGTTAGTTCGCGCTTCCAGTTCCCGTTCTTTGTTGACCACCGAGGAGAAACCACGTGATTCCCAACCTGCCAACCCGGCGCCGCAGCGGCTTCAAGCCCGCGGCGTCGTGGGCCGGCGCCGCCGCTTTGACGCTGGGCTTCCTGTTCGGAAGCCCGGCCGCATTTGCCGCCGCGCCGCCTGCCAATACCGTCATCGGTAACCAGGCGTCCGCCACCTATTCCGATTCGGCCGGCACCACGCAGCTGGCCACGTCGAACCTGGTGCAGACCACGGTTCAGCAGGTGGGGTCGTTCACGCTGGACTCGGTCAGCAGCGTCACCACCACGGTCGTCAACACCAAGCTCGGCGCCGCCGGCTCGGTGGTCTACGCACCGCACACGTTGACCAACACCGGCAACGGCTCCGACACGTTCACGGTGACGGTCGATGCCGACACCGACAAGTTCTCCAAGGTCGAGGTCTACCCCGACGTCAACGGCGATGGCGTGCCCGACGGCACCACGCCGCTTTGCACGGCAACGGGCACGGGCGTCTGTACCGTGTCGGCACAGACCGTGGCGGGCAACAACGGCGTGTTCCGCTTCGTCGTGGCCTACACGATCCCCGGCACCGCCAACACCGCCGGCGACTTCGACACGGCAACCATCACCGCCACCCCCGGCACCGCGGCGCTGTACACCGCGCCCAACACCGCGGCGGCCGACAAGGACCTGGTCCAGCTCACGACGTCGGCGGCGTTCAACGTCACCAAGACGATCGGCGTGCCCTCGGTGGCGCCACCGAGCGGCTCGTGGCCCACGGCCAGCACCGGCGGTCCGCGCTCGGCGGCCACGGGTTGCGCGACGGCATGGTCGTCCACCCTGGCTTCCAGCGCGACCTGCCAGTACACGGTCTATACGCTGACCTTCAACAACACGGGCGGCGCGCCCGGCAGGTTCGCGATGTCCGACACGCTGCCCAGCGGCATGACCTATGTCACCGGCTCGGCTGTGTGGAGCAGCGTGCCCGGCACGGCACTGGGTGACGGCGCGGGCGGCGACCCGACCGGCATCGACTTCCAGGTGGTCGGCGGCAACACGCTGAACACCGTGGTCGCATCGCTCGGCCAGAACGTCACGCAGACCGTGAGCTTCGTGGTGCTGGTGAACAGCACCGCCGCCATCGGCACGTCGACCACCACCAACACGGCGAAGTTCTCGCCGGCCATCGTTCCGGGAACGGTCACCGCGGCGTCCATCGGCACGCTGGGCTCCAGCACCAACCCGTCGGCCTTCACGGTCCTGGCAAGCTACAGCATCGCCGTGGGTACCAACCCGTCGACCGCGGCCACCGCAGTCGACGTCACGCCCGGCACGCCTAACGGCAATGCAGAAGACCTGACCACGCGGCCTTCGGTCGTTGCCGGCGGCAGCGTCAAGTTCCCGCAGACCGTGTTCAACACGGGCACTGGCACCGATACCGTGAACCTCACGGTCGCAGCGGGCACCTTCCCGGCGGGCACGACCTTCGTGTTCTTCGCGGCCGACGGCGTCACGCCGCTGCTCGACACCTCCGGCGACGGCGTGCCCGACACCGGCCCGATCGCGGCCGGCGGCAGCGTCAACTTCGTGCTGCAGGCCAACGTGCCATCGGCCACCACGGTGGGCGCGGGTCCGTTCTCGGCCGTCGTGACGGGTCGCTCCACGGGCGACAACACCAAGATCGACGCCACGCGCGACACGGTCACCATCGTCATCGGTTCGCTGGTCGACCTGACCAACAGCGCCGCGGGCACGGGCAACGGCTCGGTCGGTGGCGGTGACCTGGGCCCCGGCCCGAGCCCGAACCCGACCACGACCAACTCGACCGCGGCCGGCACCGGCACGCTGTTCTCGCTGTACGTGAAGAACAACGACACCAAGAACAACGCCTACAGCCTGGCAGCCAGCCAGTCGACCAGCTTCCCCGGCTCGCTGCCGGCCGGCTGGACGGTGAAGTTCGTGGACGTCGGTGGTACCTGCGCGTCCCCGGCGGTCACTTCCGTGACCGTTGCGGCGGGTGCCCAGGGCCAGGTCCTTGCCTGCGTGACGCCGTCCGCGACGCAATTGCCGGTGACCGCACAGAAGATCTACTTCCAGGTGCAGTCCACCGCCACGGCTTCGACCGGTGCCATCGTGTCGGACACCAAGACCGATGCCGTGACCGTCACCACCGCGGTGTCGTACAGCGCCACGCTCTCGCCGAACAACAGCGGCCAGGTCGCGCCCGGCGGCACCGTCGTGTACCCGCACACGCTGACCAACACCGGCTCGCAGAGCTGCGGCGCCTACACCCTGACGGCCACCGTGCCGTCGGCCGATGCCGCACTCGGCTGGACCACCGCGATCTACATCGACGTGAACGGTGACGGCCAGATCGACGCCAACGACACGCTGGTGACGGGTCCGCAGACCGGCACGCTGGCTCCGGGCGCATCGCGCAAGCTGCTGGTGCGCGTGTTCGCACCGGGCGGCGCCACCGCCGGCGCGACCGACACGGTGACGGTCACCGCGACCTTCACCGACACGGCGCCCAACTGCGGCGCACCGTCCGCGACCGACGTCAGCACCATCATCACGGGCCAGATCCGCGTCCTCAAGACGCAGGCTCCCGATGCCAACTGCGACGGCGTGGCCGACATCGCCTTCGGCCCGGCGCCGCTGCAGTTGAAGCCCGGCCAGTGCATCGTCTACAAGGTCGTCGCGACCAACGAAGGCACGGCACCGGTCACCAACATCGCCATCAACGATGCAGTGCCCGCGTACACCGCGCTGAGCGCAGCGCAACCGCCCGTCGCGGAGCGCTGCACGTCCACCGGCGTGTCCGGCACCGCGCTGGCCTTTGCGCAGAGCCCCACTGCCGTGAGCTGCGGCAGCACGGCCAACACCGTGGCCCCGAGCGGCACGGCCACGCTGACCTTCGCAGTGAAGATCAATCAGTGACGACAAGGGTTTGAGTCGCCGGCGGACCTGCGGGACCGCCGGCTTTCGCGAGGCACCGCTGTTGGCGTGTGCCTCGCCTTTTTCCCTTGCCGCTTCCACCAGTGGCGGCAGCAGCCATTGCTGTTGCACCCATGGCGCCCATGAGCGAGCGAGCGCGCCTGCAGCGCTGGCCTGTCAGGCGGCAGAGGAAAGAGCCCTTTCTTTTTCGAGTTTGTGATGAAGGTCCGCTCGCGCCATGCGCGCACGCGGACCGACGGAAGGTGTGTCGCGTGCAATCTGTAGTCGAATCTCCGAGCATTCGCTCGCAACGGTGGCGAGGCGGCAAGGCCGTCGCGACCGTGGCAGCGTGTGTGCTGGGGTTCTTCATGCTGGGCACCGGCGTTGGCATTGGCGGCACCGCGCACGCGGAGCCCGCGCCCGGCGGCACCATCATCCGCAACGTCGCCACCGCGACCTACGTGCCCGCGGGCCTGCTGCAGACCGAGACGTCGAGCTCCAACGGCGTCAGCGCCAACGTGCTGGCGGTGGAGTCGCTGCTGCTCACGCAGGACCAGGCGGTCAGCCGGCCGCCGGGGGCCACCGTCACGTTGAGCCACGTGCTCTCGAACACCGGCAACGTGCCGTCGAGCTACACCCTGGGCCTGGCCAACAATGGCGCCGGCTGCCCTGCCGACACGCTGGACCTGTCGTCGCTGCGCGTGGTGCGCGACGGCAACAACAACGGCGTGATCGATCCCGCCGACGCGGTGCTGCCGCTGGGCGCGGGTGGTGCGCTGGTGCTGCAGCCGGGCCAGAGCGTCGCGTTGCTGGTGCAGGGCGTGGTGCCCTCGACGGCGAGCGGCAGTGCCTGCATTGCGTTGAGCGCCACCACGGCGCTGCAGAACGTCGTCGCGGTCAACCGCGACACGGTCAACGTCGGCGCCCTCGCGGTGTTGGCACTGACCAAGTCGGCCAGCTACCCGGGCATCGTCGAGCCGGGCACCACGCGCATCGACTTCAGCATTTCGGGCACCAACATCGGCGCACGCGATGCACAGCCGAGCAACACCGCAGCGCCCGCGGGCACGCCGGTGCTGGTGAACGGCACGCCCACGGCCTTGCTGCTGCTGCGCGACGTCGTGCCCACGGGCACGCGCTACATCGCGGGCTCGCTGCAAAGCACGGCGGCCGGCGCGGTGCGGCTGTTCCGCTTGCAGAACGATGCCGAGTTCAGCTACCGCACGGTGGACGACGCCTCGGCCGTGGAGGTGGCCATCGGCGTGCCGGCCGGGCTGGCGCGCAATGCCTCGGTCGCGATGCAGTTCGGGGTGCAGGTCAAGGCCGACCAGAGCGGCGACATCCGCAACACCGCGCAGGGCTTCTACAACGACGGCGCGGCAGCGGCGGTGGCGCCGTCGAACACGGTGCTCATCACCACCAGCCTGAGCCGCATCGGCGTGGCCAAGGCGGCATCGCCACCGAGCATGAACCGCGGCAGCGACGGCCAGCCCGACGGCACGGCCACGGTGAGCTTCGAGGTCAACGTGCGCAACTACGGCGCCGTGTGGCTCTACGGCGTGCAGCTGGCCGACGTGATGGAAGGCAGCGGCGCCACGCAGTTCGGCAGCTACACGCCGGCCGCCGTGCCGGGCGCGAACCAGTACACGCTGGTGCCCGGCTCGCTGGCCATTGCGGGCAACCAGGGCAACGGCGCGGCGGGCACGGCGGTGGCCGTCAACAACGCCTTCACCGGCAGCGCCGCCGCGGCGAACCTGCTGGCATCCGGCGCGGTGCTGCCTGCGGGCGGGCAGTTCACGGTGCGCTTCGACGTGCGCTTCAACGTGAGCGGGCGCGCCGGCACGCTGTACAACACGGTGCGCGCGCAGGCCGGGCTGGCGCCAGGCGCGCCGCCGACGGTGTTCGACGATTCGGTCAACGGCAACAACCCCGATGCCGACGGCGACGGCAACCCGAACAACGACACCTCGCCCACGCCGGTGTCCACGCAATTGCCCACGCTGGTGCTGCTCAAGACGGTGTCGCCGCCGCGGCGCATCGCGCAGGGCGTGTTCGAGCTCGACTACGTGCTCAAGGTAAGCAACACGGGCGTGGCCCCGGCAACGAACGTGCGGTTGATCGACAACCTCAACTGCACTTTCGACATGGACAAGCCCGACAACCACATCGCGGGCTGGGAGCTCACCGCGCCGCCAAAGGCGCGCAACGGCCTGCTCGACGTGGCGGCGGGCTTCACCGGCCGCGCCGCCTGCAACCGCGAGACGCAGGTGGCCCGCGACCCCTTCAAGCTGCCGACCGAAGCCGCGCTGAGCCTGACCGACGGCGCCCGCGCGCTGGCGCCGGGGCAGAACGAAGAGCTGTCGTTCACCGTGCGCATCACGCAGAAGGCGGATGCGATAGGCAGCCGCCTTGCGCTCACCAACAAGGCCTGGGCCGCGGCGTTCGACACCAACACCGTGAACGTCACGCCGGCCATGCTGGTGGTGGCGAGCGCGAGCACGGCGCAGTCGCTGGTGGCCGACCCGGAAGGAACGATCTACAACTCGCTCACGCGCGAGCCGGTGGCCGGTGCGGTCGTCACCTTTGCGCGGCAGTCGTGCCGCAGCGGCCCGGTGACCACCATCACGCCCGACGACCTGTTCGGCGGCTCCTCGGGCGTGTACACCTTCCACGCCAACGGCAGCGTGTCGATGACCACCGGCGCCGACGGCGGCTACCAGTTCTTCCTGCAGTCGCCGCCCGTCACCGGCTCGTGCACCTACACGCTGGACGTGACGCCGCCGGCGGCCAGCGGCTATTCGTTCCCCTCGCAACTCATTACCGCCAACCCCGGCACCTTCGACCGCTGCGGCGCCATCGTGCCCAGCGGCAGCCCGCCGCAGGGCTCGGACCCGACCACCCACTACTTCTCGCTGAACGCCGGCTTCGATGCCTCGGGCGCGGCCTGCGACGTGGTGCACAACCACATCCCGCTGGACCGTGGCAACGTGCTCGGGCTGGTGCTGCGCAAGGAAGGCAGCAAGCGCGAGATCGAGTTCGGCGACTTCATGGACTACGCGCTGGTCGTCACCAACAAGACCGGCTTCGCGATCAAGGGCCTGAGCCTGGCCGACAGCCTGCCGCCGGGCTTTGCCTACGTGGCCAACAGCGCGCGGCTGAACGGTGCCGTCACCGCCAACCCGGTGGGTGGCGCGGGCCCGCAGCTGTTCTTCAACTACCCCACGACCACCCTGGGCGCCGACCAGTCGATGGTGCTGCGCTACCGCGTGCGCGTCGGCGTGGGCGCGCCCACCAACGGCGACGCCGTCAACCGCGCGCGCGCCAGCTCGGGCCGCATGCAGTCGAACCTGGCCAACTGGACCGTGCGCGTGACCGGTGGCGTGTTCTCCGACGACGCCTTCCTGTTCGGCAAGGTCTACATGGACTGCAAGCGCGACGGCCGCCAGGAGGGCTCCGACGAGATCGGCGTGCCCGGCGTGCGCCTGTACATGGAGGACGGCACCCACGTCGTCACCGACGTCGAAGGCAAGTGGAGCCTGTACGGCCTGAAGCCCATCACACACGTGCTGCGCGTGGACCAGACCACGCTGCCCGCGGGTGCGCGGCTCGAAGTGCTCGACAACCGCAATGCCGGCCGCCCCGAGAGCCGCTTCGTCGACCTGAAGAAGGGCGAGTTCCACAAGGCCAACTTCGTCGTCGCCAACTGCGAGGCGCCCGGCGTGATGAAGGACGTGATCGCGCGGCGCGCGGCCATTGCCGCCATTCCCGACACCGAAGCCGAGGCGCAGGTGCGCATGCGGCTGGACCCCGAAGGCCGCATCGTGCCCGTGGGCGACGTGCGCTCGCTGCCCGCCAGCGGCCAGGCGCTGGCCTCGGGCAGCACCGGCAGTTCCACGCAGGCCACCTCGGCCCCGCTGATCGCGATGCCGAGCGCGCCCGCGAATGCAAACGCGAGCGCGAGCAGCTTCGTCAACGGCGCATCGGGAACCATGGGCGGCACGCTGGGCGCGGGTTCCGCGCCGGCACCCACGCCCGCGGGCAGCCTGTTCGCCGCGTTGAACGGCCTGCCCACCAACGCGCAGGGCGCTTCCGCCACGGGCGGCACGGCGGCCGGCGTGGGCGCCTTCGCCAGCCGTCCGGTCAACACCAGCACCGCCATGCTCGAGCCGCGCAGCGCGCCGCTGCTGGTGCAGGCCGTGCCCAGCCCCATCGACCTCGAAGCGCTGCTGCCGCAAATCGACGGCAACGCGCTGGGCTTCATCGACCTGAAAGACGGCGACACGCTGCCCGGCCTGCTGGCCAACGTGCGCGTCAAGGGCGAGGCCGGCCTGTCGCTGCGCCTGAGCGTCAACGGCAAGGCCATCGAAGAGCGCCGCGTCGGCAAGAAGACGCAGCTCGATGCGAAGAAGCTTGGCGCCTGGGAATACATCGGCGTGGTGCTGCAGCCCGGCGCCAACCGCCTGCAGCTCGAAGCGGTGGACCCCTTCGGCAACGTGCGCGGCACCGCGCAGCCGATCACCGTCGTCGCTCCCGACAAGCTCGGCGCCATTCACCTGGACGTGCCCGCATCGGCCCAGGCCGACCTGCGCACTCCCGTCGTCGTCAAGGTGCGCCTGACCGATGCGGCCGGCGTGCCCGTTACCGCGCGCACCCAGCTCACGCTGGAGACCGACCGTGGCCGCTGGCTCGACGAAGACCTGAACCCCGCCGAGCCGGGCACACAGGTCTTCATGGACGGCGGCGTGGCCGAGTTCCGCCTGCTGCCGCCCGGCGAGCCCGGCGACGCGCGCATCCGCGTGAGCGCCGGCACCTTCGTGAAGGAAGTGCGCCTGGCACTGATGCCGGAGATGCGCCCGATGATCGCCGTGGGCATCGTCGAAGGCGTGCTCGACCTCACCAAGCGCGGCGGCGTGCCGCTGGGCGCCATGCCCGCCGGCGCCGCCTTCGAGGCCGAGCTGACCGGCCTGGCCGACGAGGGCCACGGCAACAACCGTCGCACCTCGGCGCGCACCGCCTTCTTCCTGAAGGGCACCGTCAAGGGCGAGTACCTGCTCACGGCCGCCTACGACTCCAACAAGACGCGCAACGACCGCCTGTTCCGCGACATCCGCCCCGACGAGTTCTACCCCGTGTACGGCGACTCGTCGGTCAAGGGTTTCGACGCGCAGAGCACGCAGAAGCTCTACGTGCGCATCGACAAGAACCGCTCCTACCTGCTGTACGGCGACTTCACCACCGCCAGCAGCACCGAGGTGCGCAACCTGAGCCAGAACAACCGCGCGCTCACGGGCCTGAAGCACGTGTACGACGACGGCAATGTGCGGGCCACCAGCTTCTTCTCGCGCACCGCGCAGACGCAGCAGGTGGAAGAGTTCCGCGCGGTGGGCACCTCGGGCCCGTACTACCTGAGCGCCAAGGGCGGCGAGTTCGTCGACAACAGCGAGCAGGTCGAGATCGTGGTGCGCGACCGCAACCAACCCAACCTGGTGTTGCAGCGCACGACCGTGGCGCGCTTCGTCGACTACACCATCGAGCCGCTCACGCGCCGCCTGCTGTTCACGCATGCCATTGCCTCGGCCGATGCGAACCTCAATCCACAGTCGATTCGCGTGACCTACGAAGTCGATGCAGGCGGGCCCAAGTTCAACGTGGCCGGCACCGACGTGCAGGTGAAGGTGACCGACAACCTGCAGCTGGGCGTGGTCGCCAGCACCGACGAGAACCCCGAGAACCGCCGCAAGCTGGGCGCCCTCACGGCGGTGGCGCGCGTGGGCGACAACACCACCATGGCCGGCGAGTGGGTGCGCACCGAGTCCGACAAGAATGGCAAGGGCAACGCCGGGCGCGTCGAGTTGCGCCACCAGACCGCCGACCTGGCCGTGGTGGCGCTGGCCAGCAAGACCAGCACCGGCTTCGACAACCCCGGCGCGAGCTTCTCGGCCGGGCGCACCGAAGCCTCGGCACGCGCCGAGTACCGGCTGGACGCCAGCACCGCGTTGCGCGGTGAAGCCGTCTACAGCCAGGACGCATTGCTCGAAGGCAGCCGCCGCGGCTTCACGGCCAGCGTGCAGAAGAAGTTCGGCGAACAGCTGGTGGGCGAAGTGGGCCTGCGCCACGGCCAGAGCGGCGCCGCGATGGGCACCAGCTCGGGCTTCGACTACGGGCAGATCTCGACCTACAACGGCAACCTGGGCGGCAGCGTCGGCGCGAACAACGTCACCTCGCTGGGCGGGGCGGCCAATGCCAATGCCAACGCGCATGCCGAAGACCTGACCACCCTTCGCGCGCGCATCTCGGCACAGGTGCCGGGCCTGCCGCAGGCCAACGTGTTCGTCGAAGGCGAGCAGGACATCCGCAAGTCCGACCGGCACGTGCTGGCCGTGGGCGGCAACTACGCGGTGACCGACAAGACCCGCATCTACGGCCGCTACGAGCTGGTCTCCAGCCTCTACGGCCCGGACGAACTCACGGCGAGCAGCTCCAACAACGTCGGCATCCTGGGCATCGAGAGCAGCTACATGGAGGGCGGTCGCGTGTACAGCGAGTACCGCCTGGCCGACAGCCTCGACGGCCGCGCCGCGCAGGCGGCCACGGGCGTGCGCAACACCTTCAAGATCAGCGAAGGCCTGAGCGTGACCGGCGGTATCGAGCACACGCGGCAGCTCGGCGGCTACCGCAACAGCGGCAACAACGGCACCGGCTACGCGAACGGCAGCGGCCTGGGCCAGTCGACCGCCATCACCGGCGGCGTGGAATACCTCACCGAGCGCATGAAGACCAGCGGCGTGCTCGAAGCGCGGCGCGGCGACGACGCCAACACGCGCCTGTTCAGCGCCGGCTTCGGCTACAAGCTCGACCGCTCCTGGAGCCTGCTGGCGCGCAGCGTGATCAGCGACAGCGAAGGGCAGGGCACCAACGCCGGCAACGAGCGCCACCTGTCGCGCCACCAGATCGGGCTGGCCTACCGCCCGGTGGACACCGACACATGGAATGCGCTGATGCGCTACGAGCGGCGCAGCGAGCGCGTGGTGGGCACGGGCAGCTCGACCGGTGCGCTCGATGGCGGCAGCGTGTTCGGCAGCGGTTACGGCAATGCGAGCCTGCCGGGCGCCACCAGCGCCGACATCGTGTCGGCGCACCTGAACTACAACCCGCGCCCCGGCACGGTGATCAACGGGCGCTACGCGGCCAAGTGGTCGCGCGCCGACGACGGCCTGCTCAAGAGCACCTACTGGGCGCACCTGCTGCAGGCGCGCTACACGCAGGACATCAACAAGGACTGGGACTTCGGCGTGCAGGCCGGGCTGCTGTACGGCAAGGGCGGCGCGCTGCAGAAGACGATGGGCGTGGAGCTGGGCTACCAGGTCATGAAGGACCTGTGGATCTCGGCGGGCTACAACTTCGTGGGGCTGAAGGACCGCGACCTGACGGCCAACGAATACACCAGCAAGGGCGCGTACATCCGCCTGCGCTTCAAGTTCGACGAGACGGGGCTGGGCTTCCCCTCGGCCGGTGCGGCCAAGGCTGCATCGACATCGGCGAACGCGGATGACAAGAAATGATTCGGCCTCGAAGGCGGAACAGATGACTCAAATTTCAACCTCGCATCGCGCCCGGCTGGCGCAAGGCCTTCGCCGCCTTCGATGGCTGTGGGCCGGTGCGCTTGCATTGCCGGCCCTGTTTCTTTCGGCACCCGCCGGCGCCGCCCAGGTGACCTGCACGCCGCAGACGGGCTACAACACCTGCTTCCAGATCACCTACAGCGGTGCGGACCAGACCTTCACCGTGCCGGCCGGCGTGAGCGCCGTGTTCCTGAAGGCATGGGGCGCGGGCGGCGGCGGGCCCAACACCAGCTACTACACAACGCAACGCGGCGGCGGTGGCGGCGGCTTCGCCTCCGGCACGCTGGCGGTGACGGCCGGCTCGACGCTGGGCGTCGTCGTCGGCCAGGGCGGCCGCATGAACGACATCGTGGGTGTCTACGGCGGCGGCGGCGCGGGCGGCAACGGCGCCACCATCAGCCGCGGCGCCAGCGGCGGCGGCCTGTCGGGCGTGTTCGCGAGCACGACGCTCACGCAGGGCAATGCCCGGCTCATTGCCGGCGCGGGCGGTGGTTCGTCGCCCGGGGCGGACGTGAACACGCCGAGCGGCGCCGGTGGCGGCGGGCTCACCGGCGGCAGCGACGGAACGACCGGCAGCGGCAAGGGCGGCACGCAGTCCGCGGGCGGCGTGGCGGGCAGCGGCGGCTCCTGCAACGTCGCCAATGCCACCGGGGGCACCGCACTGAAGGGCGGGCAGGGCGCTTCGACCAACCAGAACCAGAACGAAGGCGGCGGCGGCGGCGGCGGCGGCTACTACGGCGGCGGGGGCGGCATCTGCCAGGGCACCGATCCCAACGGCATGGGCGGCGGCGGCTCCGGCTACCTGTGGTCATCGCTCACCGGCACGAACATCCTCAGCGGGTCGAACTCCGCGGCCGACAACACCGGCGGCGCGGCGGCCAATACGGGCGACCCGCACTACACGTCCGGCATCGCCGTGGGCGGTGGCGGCAATGCCAGCGGCGGCAGCGGGCTCGTGGTGATCCAGTACAACGCGCCGATGCCCGAGCTCGCCCTGAGCAAGACGGCACCGCCGACGGTGACGCAGAGCGGGTCCATCGTCTACACCCTGAGCCTGACCAACAACGGCACGGCCGCCACGGGCACCACGGTGGTCGTTCGCGACCGGCTGCCGACGGGGGTGAGGGCCACCGCGGCCGCCGCGGGAGCCGGTGTTTCGTCCGTGAATTGCGGCACGATGCCCAGCGGGACAGGTGTTGCGCTGACCTGCACGATGACACTGCCCGCCAGCGGCATACCGATCGGCGAGACGCGCAGCTTCACGCTCACCGCCACGGCGCCAGCGACCGCGAACACCGTGGTCACCAACTACGCGAGTGCCGAAGTCGACGGCAACGGAACGCCCCCCACGATCCCCACCAGCGGCTGCACATCGAGCGCCACGATCAGTTGCGACAGCGCGGCCACCCTCGTGGTCGGACCGGCCGCGCCGGCTCGCTCGGGCGAACGCACCGTCGTCAACAACATGACGGCCAACGGCACCGACCAGGACGTGCTCGAAGCCATGGTGCGCGATGCGTCCAGCAACCCATTGCCGGGCATCGTGGTGACCTTCGCCGCGACGTCGGGCGTGGCATTCAACGGCGGCGCCGTCGGCGCGGCGGGCACCTGCACCACCGACGCCAACGGCCTGTGCAGCGTGATGGCGACCAGCACCATCGCGGGCAACAAGAGCACCGTCGTCAGCACCTCGACCGGCGCCCTGACGGGCAGCTTCACCATAGGCGCAAACAGCTACGGCCCGAGCCCGGCCAGCTACGCATTCGTGGTCGGCACGCCGAGCGCCGCGCAGTCGGGCCTGCGCGTCGTCACCGACAACCAGCTTGCCAACGGCATCGCCAAGGACGTGTTGCAGGCCTACGTGCGCGACGCCAGCGGCAACCCAGTGGGCGCGGGCGTGGTCGTCACTTTCGGCGCCACGCCCAACGTGGCCTTCGGCACCGGCGCCGTGGGCGCGGCCGGCAGTTGCACCACCACCAGCGCAAGCCTGTGCGACATGACGGCCGCCAGTTCGGTGCCCGGCAGCTACGCCAACACGACGGTGACCGTTGCCGGCGATGAGCTGGCCGGCAGCTTCACGGCCGGCGGCAACGCCTACCAGCCCAGCCCGCAGCCCTACAGGTTCGGCGCAATGCCGACGGTGACGGTCCAGGTGAACTCGCTCAACGGCACCGGCACCTTCGACTTCACCGGCAGCAACGGCCTGGCGGCGCAGAGCATCACCACGCCGGCCCCCAACACGGTGACGAGCGCGCCGACGCAGACGCTTACGGCGGCCAGCACCGCCACCACCATCACCGAGGGCGCGCCGCCGGCAGGTTTTTCGCTGACCACGGCCACCTGCACCGGCATGGCCGCGGGCGGCACGGCCACGCTGTCGGGCCGCGTGCTCACGCTCAATGCGGCGGCCACCGCGCCGGGCAGCAACATCGTCTGTACTTTCACCAACACCGGCGCCACCGGCCCCACTTCGCCGCCGATTCCGCCGACGGTGAGCTGTGCCACCAACGCGGCCGTCTTCAACACCGCTTACGCCGGCCCCAACGGACCGCCGCTGTCCAGCGGCCGCGACAGCGTGTGGGAATCGGGCGAAGGCACAGCCACCGGCGGCCCCGGCAGCGTGGGCGCGTGGCAGCGCTCGTACGTGGGCAACAAGGCGCCCGGCGCGTGGATCAACTCGCCCTTCAGCAACGCCAACTGGAACTCCAACTACGACCCCAGCCATGCGGGCAACGTGGACGTGTACCACCGCTTCACCTTCAACATGGACGGAACGGTGAACCCCGCAACGTTCTCGCTGAAGCTGGATTTCTACTCGGACAACTCGGTGGCCGAGGTGTTCGTCAACGGCGTGCTGCAAAGCGTGCCGGGCGTGCCGCAAGGCGGCTCGGACCCCTACAACTACACCGGCTACCAGGCCGGCCGGCAGGCCAGCGCCACGCTGTCGAGCAACTGGCGCACCGGCAGCAACACGGTCGTCGTGCACGTCAAGAGCGGGCTGCCCAACGAAGGCTTCCTGGCACAGGCCACTACCGCCGCCGTCTGCGTGGCGCCGACCGTGGCGCTGTCGAAGACCACCACCGGCGGCGCGGGCGGGCCCTTCAACTTCACGCTGAGCAACACCACCCAGACCAACGGCGTGGTCAGCACCATGGCGGCCGGCACGGCGGTGCAGGTCGATGGCAACACGACGGCGGCGGGCACGCAGCCCTTCTCGGCCACGGCCGCGGCCACGCCCATCACCATCACCGAGCCGGCGGTGCCGGGCTGGAACCTGGCGAGCGCCCTGTGCACCGATGCCGGCACGCCGATCGGCAGCCTGGGCAGCGGCGCCAATGCACGCACCTACACCATCCCCGCCGAAAGCGTGCAGTACGGCAAGCCGCTGCAATGCGTGTTCACCAACGCGGCGTCCGCCACGGTGACGATCAGCAAGGTGAGCAACGGCGGCACCGGCGCCTTCGGCTTCACGGGCAGCAACGGCCTGGCCGCGCAGACCATCACCACGGCCACCGCCGGCACCGCGGTCGCCGGGGCGATCCAGACGCTCGCCGCGCCGGGCGTGGCCACCACCATCACCGAAGACGCGCCGCCCGCCAACTACGCGCTCACCGGCGTGAGCTGCACCGGCCTGGGCGCGGGCGGCACCGCCACGCCCGACCTGCCCAACCGCAAGGTCACGCTCGACGCGGCGGCCACTGCGGCGGGCAGCAACATTGCCTGCACCTTCACCAACACTTACACGCCGCCGTACCCCAAGGTGCGCATCGTGAAGACCACCACCGGCGGCAGCGGCGCCAACGTGTTCACCTTCGCGCTCAGCGGCCTGTCGGCATCGACCGACAGCATCACCGTCACCGGGGCCGACACCGTGAGCGGCGCCACCAACCTGACAGGCACGGCCGGCCTTGAAGCGACCATCAAGGAAAGCGTGCCCGCCGGTTGGCCCGCCAACCCGATCAGCGCGAGCTGCGTCGATGCCGCCAGCGCCACGCCCACCACGCCCTTCGGCACGCTCGTGGGCAACCAGCTGACGCTGCCCGCGGCGCGCATGGTGGCGGGCGCCGACATCAGTTGCACGTTCGTCAACGGTTTCGGCTACAGCGTGACGGGGCGCGTGTTTCTCGACAACGGCATCGGCACGGGCATCGCGAACGACGGGCTGGTCAACGGCGGCGAAGGCGGCATTGCCGGCGCGGCCGTGCGGCTGACCAACTGCGGCGCCACGGTGATTTCCACCGCCACCACCGACGGCGCCGGCAACTACGCGCTCGACGTGCCCTTTGCCACCGCCGCCAACGCGCCGCTGTGCGTGGAGCAGGCCAACACCGCGTCGCGCCTGTCGACCGGTGCCTCGTTCGGCAACGTGAAGCTGCCCTCGGGTTCGGCCGTGGCCAGCGGCGGCACCACCTACACCTACACGCGCGCCAGTACGCCCGACCGCATCGCATTCACGTGGAACGGCAGCGGCCATGCGGGCCTGAACTTCGGCGACGTGGAGCCCAACACGCTGGCCGCGGACGGCGCCAAGAGCGGCCTGCCGGGCAGCACCGTGAGCTATGCGCACACCTTCATCGCGCGCACCGGCGGCAGCGTGAGCTTCAGCATTTCTGCGTCGGTCGATACGCCGGCCATCGGCGGCTGGAGCGGCAAGATCTTTGCCGACACCGGCTGCACCGGCGCGTTGCAGCCCGGCGCCGCGCAGCTGTATCCGCCGGCCGTGCCCGTCACGGTGGTGGCGGGGCAGAACGTGTGCCTGGTCATGCAGGAATTCATTCCGGCCAACGCGGCCAATGGCAGCACCAACCGCAGCACCGTGCAGGCCAGCTTCGACTTCACCAACGCCGGCCCCGCGCTGAACGCGACCTACACGTTGCTCGACATCACGACGGTGTCGAACAGCGCGCTGGAGCTGAAGAAGGAAGTGCGCAACGTGACGAAGGGCGACAGCTTCGGCGTCAACAACCAGGCCAAGTCGGGCGAGACGCTGGAGTACCGCGTCACCTACACCAACAACGGCATGACGCCCATCACCGGCATGACGGTGAACGACGCAACGCCGCAGTACACCAGCTTCGTTGCGGCGCAGGCCGGCACCACGCCGGCTTCGCTGACGGCCTGCAGCAAGAACACGCCCGCCAATGCGGCCCCCGCGCCGGCGGTGGCCTGCGCCGTCGCGCAGGCGGCCGGTGGCACCGGCGGCCTGCGCTGGGCCTTCACCGGTTCGCTCGCACCGGGCGGCACGGGCACGGTGTTGTTCAGCGTGAAGGTGGACTGAACGGCAAAGGCGGCTGGACTACCAGCTTCCCGAAGCGCCGCCGCCGCTGCTGGAGCCGCCACCGCCGCTGTCGGACGACGACGAGCTGCTGCTTGATGAACTGCTGCTGCTCGACGAACTGCTGCTCCAGCCACTGTCGTTGCCATCGCTGTATCTGTCGTCGTCGTCAGGTCCGCCGCGGTTTCCCCCGAACGGCAGGAACGCGAACAGCATCGCAAGGAAGGTCGCCAGCGCTGCGGGAATCCAGCTCTCGTCGGGCACTGGGCCCGGGTTCGTTTCCATCAGCATGAAGCCGAGCACACCGAGCACGATGACCCAGCGGATGAAGAAGCCGAGCAGGCTGCGTTGCCAGCTCTTGCGGATGCCGATGACGATGAGGCTGGCGAACAGCAGCACGCCGCCGCCGCACATGAACCACAGCAGGCCCCAGAAAAAGCGGTCGCTTCCCAGGTAGACGATGAGCGCGACCAGGCCGACGACCAGCACCGCGAGGCCGATGAAGAAAGTGCGCACTCCCTTGAACCGGCCGCTCAGGTAGCCGATGCCGTACACCAGGCTGGCGGGCATGAGCAGGAACATCGGCAAGGCGAGGTTCATCACCGCCACCGAAGCGGCGGCATGGCCGGCGAGCACCAGCCCCAGCACCGTCAGCTTGCCGGGCCGCTTGCGCGGCGCGGGCATTTCGGTCTGCAGGTCGGCCCACAGCGCGGCATCGCGCCCGGCGGCGCGACGCACCTTGCGGCCCCGCTTGCCGGAGCCGCGTGCCACCACGCGGGGGCCGGTGCCGGAAGCCGGCGCGGAGCGCCCGTACCAGGCGCCGACGGCCAGCGTCCAGAGCATCACGCCGATGAGCGACCAGCGCATCTGCGAGTCTTCGATCGGCTGAAGCACCGCCGCCAGCGGGTGCTTCTTGCGCGGCTCCTCCGCTTCGGGCCCGGCGGCCTCCATGGCACCCGGCGGATCGATCATTCGCGACAGCGACCGCACGGCCAGCTGGATGCCGCCCGCGTAGTCGTTGTCGCGAAAGCGCGGCGTCATCTGCTGGTCGATGATGCGGGCGGCCTGGATGTCGGTGATCGTGCCTTCAAGGCCGGTGCCGACCTCGATGCGCATCTTGCGGTCTTTCAGGGCCACCAGCAGCAGCACGCCGTCGTCCTCGTCCTTGCGGCCGAGCTTCCATTGCGCAAAGACACGGGTGGCGTACTGCTCGATGGAATCGTCGCCCGTGGTCGGCACGATCAGCACCGCCAGCTGGGCCTGCGTGTTCTGCTCGAGGCTGCGGATGTCGCTGCGAATCGCGTCCGCCTCGGCCGTGCCCAGCGTCTTGGTGAGGTCCACCACGCGCGAATCCATGGTTGGCACGGGGACTGGTTTTGCTTGCGCGCTGCCATGCCAGGCCAGCATCGCGATGAACAGGATGCCCACCCACCACAGCCACAGCCACTGAGATGGCCAGGCAGCCTTCACCCCCTTGCGACATTGCATCGGAATCGATCTCCCAGTTGCAGCTCTTGTTGTTGCTGTCGTTGTCGCGGCGCCGTGCATCCTCATCGGCGCGCGCTTTTCGTCACCACGCCCGCGCCGCGCACTTCGAGCCGGCGCTGGTCGACCACCTTGCCGCTGGCGTCCACCAGCTCGATCACATGGCGTCCCGGCCATGGCAGCCACTGCGCGGTGTTGCCGCGTGCAAAGGGCTTGCCGTCGATGCGCCATTGCACGCCGCGGCCTTCGGATTCGAAACGCACGCGCTGGCGCAGCGGCGGAATGTCGGGGTCGAGCGCGAGGATGGTGCCGTCGGCCGGCGAGGTGATGCGCGCCGAAGGCCCATCCGACGACGTGCCCGCGCCGGTGTCGAGCGCAAACAGCGGCTGCTCCGTGCCCTGCAAAAACCATTCGCTGCGCGGCGCTTCGAGCGCGTTGCCGTCGGCGCCGGGGCCGAAGCTCACGCGCGCCTCGACCAGCCCGGCGGGCGGCACGGGCGCGCGGCTCGGCTCGCGCGCATGCAGGAAGCGCATCACCTCAGCCCAGATGGGCGCGGCGCCGCTGGTGCCGCTCACGTCCCACATCGACGCGCCGCTGGCGTTGCCGACCCACACGCCCACCGTGTAGCGCTGCGACCAGCCCACCGCCCAGTTGTCGCGCATGTCCTTGCTGGTGCCGGTCTTCACGGCGGTCCAGAAGCGGGTCGAGAGAATGCTGTCGAGGCCGAAGGTGCGCGTGCGCGCATTCGGGTCGGAGAGGATGTCGCCGACGATGAAGGCGGCGCGCGCATCGAGCAGCGGCGGGGCGGCCGGCTTGTTCTTCTCGGCGGCAGTCGCGGGCGGTCGCGCGGTGAGTGTGGGGGTGCCGTAGCGCCCGCCGTTGGCCATCATGCGGTAGGCGTTGGTGAGCGACAGCAGCGACACTTCGGCGCTGCCCAGCGCGAGGCTGTAGCCGTAATAGTCGCCGCTTTCGCGCAGCGGCAGGCCGGCGGCGCGCAGCTCGCGCGCGAAGGATTCGGGCGACACCATCACCAGCGTGCGCACCGCCGGCACATTGAGCGAAGCGGCCAGCGCGGTGCGCGCCGACACCGGGCCTTTGAACTGGCGGTCGTAGTTCTGCGGAATGTAGAGACCGTTGGCGGTGTTGATCTGCGCCGATGAGTCGTCGATCAGCGAGGCCGCGGTGAGCCTGCGCTCGGCAATCGCCTGGCCATACAGCAGCGGCTTGAGCGTGGAGCCCGGCTGGCGCAGCGCGACCACCCCATCGACCTCGGCCGCCTGGCTCAGCGGGCCGGAAGAACCGACCCAGGCCAGCACTTCGCCGCTGGCGTTGTCGAGCACCACCAGCGCGCCGTCCTCGACATGGCGGCCACGCAGTTCGCGCAGATGCCGCTGCAAGGTGTCGAGCGCAAAGCGCTGCAGCGGCGCGCGCAAGGTCGTGCGCACACCCACCTCTTTGTCTTTCTCCCTCCCCCTCTGGGGGAGGGCCGGGGTGGGGGCTGCCCCCGAATTCGCAGCCCCACCCGCATCCCGCATCTCCCGCAGCACACGCCGAGCCGCATGCGGCGCAATCCCCTCATTGGCCTCGAACGCACGCCGCTGCACTGCCGCGCTGGTGAACATGTCGAGCGCCTCGCAATCGACCTTCTGCTCGGGCTCCATCACGCGCAGCACTTCGCAGGCGCGCTGCGCCACCACGGCAGGCTTTGCATTGGGCGCGCGCACCAGCGCGGCGGCCACGGCGGCTTCGCGTGCATCGAGTCCGCTCGGCGCCTTGCTGAACAGCGTGCGCGACAGCGCGTCGATGCCGACGATCTCGCCGCGGAAGGGCACGGTGTTCAGGTACGCCTCGAGGATCTGGTCCTTGCGCCAGCTGCGCTCCAGCTGTGCGGCCGCCACCGTCTGGCCGATCTTCTGCGTGAAGCTGCGTCCGCCGGCGGCGCGACGCAGGTCGTCGTCGAGCAGGCCCGACAGCTGCATCGTGATGGTCGATGCGCCGCGCGTGCGCGTGTTCCACAGGTTGCCCCAGGCCGCGGCCGACACGGCACGCCAGTCGATGCCGCTGTGTTCGTAGAAGCGCTTGTCTTCGCTCAGCACCATGGCCGTGCGCAGGGCGGGCGACACATCGGCCAGCGCGGTCCATTGGCCGCGCCGCACGGTGGCGTCGGTGCGCACGCGTTGCAGCAGCTCGCCATTGCGGTCGAGCACCGCGGTGTCGGAAGAGCGGAAGTCGCGCTTCACCTCGTCGAAGCTGACGACACCTCCGAGAGCCCAGGCCGGGTGTGCGCAGGCGGTTGCCAGCAGCGCGGCTGCGGCAAGGGCCTTGCGGCGGAACATGAAGGACGCGAACGGCATGAAGGGCACTGCGGGATATCTCTAAAGCGCGAAAGGCGACCCTCGGCATTCTCTGCGATGCGAAGTGCGCACCGGCCGGGCTGATGCACGACGGGATTTGCACCTACCCGCGAACGGGGCCGTGGCCGCCGCGTCGTTGCCGGGCCGGCGGCCAGAGTGGCTTTCATGCGGTGCGGGAAAGGTCCACATCCGGTAACGAACTTCACGTGCGCGCTTCAATGAAGCAACCTGCGCGCTACCGGCGTGGCCTTCAATGCATCACCGGCCCGCTGGAGGCGGGCCCGGTTCCACAACCACTCCAAGGAGAAACGCATCATGAAGAAGACATTGGCGCTCTTGCTGGCCGCATCGGCCATCCTGGCCGGCTGCGTCGTCGCACCCTACGACCGTCCGCCACCGCCGCGCGGCCACCAGTACGGCGGCGACCGCGACCGTGACGGCGTGCCGAACCGCGTCGACCGGGACCGCGATGGCGACGGCGTGCCCAACCGCTACGACCGCAACCCGAACAACCCGTACCGCAACTGATCGCAACTGATCGACGGATCAAAGAAAACGGCCGCGAAGCTCGATGCTTCGCGGCCGTTTTTCTTTGATGCGCGGTTCAACCGCGTAAGCAGGTTGGCGTGTTGCTTCAACCCGGCCGGCGCGCCATCAGCGCCCAGATGCCCGCCACGCTCAGCAGCGAGCCACCCGCGAAGTTGAAGCGCCGCTGCGCGCGCGGCGACGACAGCAGCTTGCGCGCCGAGCCGGCAAACACCGCATAGAGCGTGGCGTTGGTCGCGGCCAGCGCCACGAAGGTCATGGCCAGCACCCACATCTGGTGCGTCACGTCGGCTGCCGGGCTGATGAACTGCGGCAGGAAGGCCACGAAGAACACGATGCCCTTGGGGTTGAGCGCCGTCACCAGGTAGGTGTTGGCGAACAGGCGCCAGTGCGAGGCGGGCGCGGCCGGCGCGGCCATCTCGGTGGACGAGATGCCGGCACGCAGCAGCTTGATGCCCAGGTACAGCAGGTACAGCCCGCCGACCCACTTCACCACCGTGAACCAGAACGCCGAGGTGGCCAGCAGCGCGCCCAGGCCCAGCAGCGACACCACCAGCGCGGTCGAGTCGCCCAGCGCCACCGCTGCTACCAACGGCACGTTGGCGCGCCTGCCGTGCGACATGGAATAGCTGATGACCGTGAGGATCGTCGGCCCCGGAATGATCAGCAGGACGGCCGAGGCCGCGACGAAGGCGAGCCAGAGTTCGAAGGGCATGCGGTTGTCTCCAGAGGGTGTTTGTCGTTGGGGATCGTTGGGTATCGTTGTGGAAGCGATTCTCGTCGTCAGTGCCCGATGGCGGTGCGCGCGACGTGCCAGGTGCCGCGGTGCCCGTCCACGTAGCTGATCGGCGAGTTGGCCAGGTCGTCGAGGTCCGCGTCGTCCAGGCAGATCACGTTCACGCCGTACGCGCTCGCGCCGGTCTCGGGTGAATGGCCCACGCCGAAGGAGCGCACGCGGCAGTGCCGGCACACGATGTAGTGGCTGTTGCGGGTGTCGAGCATCTGCTCGCTGAGCTCGGACTCGCCTTCGAGCAGGCGGAAGGAATCCGTCGCGACGATGGCCGGCCAGAAGCGCGTCTGGGTGCAGATGGCGCAGTTGCACCGCAGGGTGCCCAGGCTCAGGTCGATGTCGGCTTCGAATCGCACGGCGCCGCAGTGGCAGCCGCCGGTATAGGTCTTTTTCATACGCTGGATGTCACGGTGTTGGGCCGCTGTCAGGCCGTCGCCGGTCACCATACCAAAGGCTGTCGCGAGGCGCCGGGCGCGCCGCCGCAAACCCTTTGCGCGGCGGGTGCGATGGGCGTAACAAAAGCGTCACTGGCCGATGCGACCATGCACTGTTACCTAAAGGTGCAAGTCTTTGCCGGCTCGACGCGTTTCCCCTTCCACTCCATTTTCCGCAGCCTGGCTGCGGGCGTGACGGCGTGCGCGGGAATGCAGCAGGGTGCGACGAGCGGCCATGGCGTTGTTTCGTGCGCGTGGCGTGTTGACGTGCCAGCGCCCTGCACGCTGGGGGCTGTGCGGCCTGGCGGCATGGACGTCGATCTTTCCCGTGCATGCAGCCCTTGCCGCCCTTGCCGCCGATGACATCGGCAGCCCGCCGCCACCCGACGATCCGCGCGTGACACTTTCTTCCTCTTCCTCCAGCTCCGCGGAGCCACGGTTCGACTTCGACCTGGCGGCCCAGCCGCTCGCGTCCGCGCTGAACCGCTTCGCCGATGTGTCGGGCCGCGCGGCGCTGTTCAGCAGCACGCTGGTGGCGGGCCGCACGGCGTCGCCGGCGCAGGGGCAGTTCACGCCACGCGAAGCGCTGCAGCGCCTGCTCGAAGGCACCGGCCTGGCAATGCAGGAAGTGAGTGCGGGACGCGTCAATGCCTTTGTGCTGAAGCCGCTCGACGCGCAAGCCGAGGCGGCAGCGAGCGCACGCGCGCGGCTGGAGTCCTACGACGGCCAGGTGCAGGCCCGCGTGTGGGATGCACTGTGCGCCGATCCGCGCACGGCGCAAGGCAACTACCGCTCGCTGCTGCGCTTTCGCGTCGACCCGGCGGGCCGCGTGCACCGTGCGCAACTGCTCGGCAGCACCGGCGACAGCCGGCGCGATGCCTTGCTGGTGGCCACGCTGGAGCGCGTGCGCATCGGCCGGCCACCGCCGCCCGACATGAAGCAGCCGCTGGCCATGCTCATCCTGCCGGCGCAGGCGGGCGGGCCCTCCTGCGAAGACGCCGCAGCAAGGCCCTAGCCGTGTCCGAAGAAGTCCGACTGGTTTTGCTCGACTTCCTGTCGCAGCGCTACGGCGAGCTGAAGCGCCGCCTGACGCGCCTGCTGGGCAGCGACGACCTGGCGGGCGATGCCCTGCAAGACACCTGGCTGCGACTGCGCCGGCTGGAAGACCAGGGGCCGGTGCAGCACCCGCGCGCCTTCCTGCTGCGCATGGCCGTCAACATTGCCGTGAACAACCTGCGCAGCCAGAGCCGCATCGTGCCGCGCAGCGAGGTCGATGCGCTGCTGGACGTGGCCGACACCGCGCCGGGCCCGGCCGAGATTGCCGAGGCGCGCTCGGAAATGGAGGCGCTCTACAAGGTGATCGCCCGCATGCCGAAGCGCCGCCGCGACATCCTGGTGCTGGTGCGCTGGCAGGGCCTGCCGCAGAAAGAGGTGGCCGAGCGCCTGGGCGTTTCGCTGAACACGGTCGAGCACGAGCTGAAGCGGGCGCACGATTTCTGCGCGGCCCACATGGGCCGGAAAAAATAGTTGGAGGATTCGCGCCGTGCCAGTTGTCTTGAACAGGAGGAGTTCCGCACCCCGGTGCGGCGCGGCCTCGTGAACACCATGTCTTCCAAGCCTCCGATAGCGCCGCCGTCCGCCGCCGACCCCCGCCACGCAGTGCCCGAAGTGCTGCGGGAAGAGGCGCGCATCTGGCTCGGCCGTCTGGCACTGGCCGAAGTGACGCAGATGGACGTGCAGGCCTTCAAGCGCTGGCAGCGCACCAGCCCCGCGCACGAAGTGGCCTTCGACGAGGCGAAGCGCCAGTGGCATGCGATGAAGCTGGCCATCGACGGCGGCCTTCGCGCCGACCCGAAAGCGGCGGCGCGCTACCGGCAACTGGCGCGGGGCAATCCGCGCGCCGCGCAGCCGGGCCGCCGTGCCTTCCTGGGTGCGGCCATGAGCGCGGCCGCGGTGGCCGGCGTGGCGGTGGTGGCCTATCCGCCGCTCGGCCTGTGGCCCGCACCCGGCGCATGGGGCGCGGACGAGCGCACCGCCACTGGCGAGCAGCGAACGCTGGGCCTGGCCGGCCACGTCCGCGTGACGCTGAACACGCAGACCAGCGTTCGCCGCGAGACGTCGGCCAACGGCGACACCATCGGCATCGACCTGCTCGCGGGCGAAGCCGCCATCGACCTGCAACCGGTGCCCGAGACCGGCGGCCGGCCCTTCGTCGTGACCGCGGGCGCGGGCCGCAGCAGCGCGCAAGGCGCCTCGCGCTTCCAGGTGCGGCACCTGCAGGGCAGCAAGGTGTGCGTGACCTGCATCGAAGGCTCGGTGCGAGTGGCGCATGCCGCGGGGCACAAGCTGCTGCAGGCGCGGCAGCAGACGGTGTACGACGCCACCTCGCTCGGTGGCGTGCAAGCCGTCGAGCCGGCGGACCTGTCGGCCTGGCGCAAGGGCGAACTGGTGTTCAGGCAGACGCCGCTTGCGCAGGTGCTCGACGAAATCAACCGCTACCGGCCCGGCCGCGTGGTGCTGATGGCCGATGCGCGGCGCGACAGTGCCGTGAGCGGGCGCTTCTCCATTGCCGTGCTCGACGAGGCGTTGCTGCAGATCCAGCACAGCTTCGATCTGCGTGCGCGCGCGTTGCCGGGCGGCTTGCTCGTCTTGAGCTGAGAGCGCTTTTTTTTCCAGAGCGCGGCATCGGCATGGCACTCGCGTGACGGCCGCATGACCACCGTGTGACTCTCGCAAAACCACGCATCGCCCCCTGCGCGGTGTTCAAAAAATGTTGGCGGAATCCGGCGGCGTCCGGTGTCTTGGCAGTAACGGGTTTTCGTCGTGCCACCTTGCATTGCTCTGCAACGTGGCCAGCGATGCGAAGCCCTTCAAGAACATCGAACCAATCATTGGCGGGAACTTCACATGAACACGGGCATGCGCGGGAACGGGGATCGACGACAGGGGAACTTCAGGCTGGCGCCGGTGGCGCGCGCCATGGCGCTGATGCTGGTGGCCAGCGGCATGGCCGGCCATGCACAGGCGCAGCGCGCCTTCAGTGGTGCGTGGTTCAACGCCAAGGGCACGGCGCAGAGCACCGCCGCGCTCACGGGCTACCTGCCCAATGGCCAGCCCGCGTCCAGCCTCACCAACCCGGTGGCGCGCCAGAAGGCCGACAACCCGCAGTGGCAACGCTCCATCAACAACCTGAACCTGGCCGCGCAGACCATCGCGGCGCAGCAGGCCGCGCAAGCCGCGGCAAGGCAGGCGGCGCAGAACGACGGCTCGGTGCCCGACGGCCTGGCCGACGGCGGCCTGAAGGTCGATAGCAACAGCCTCAGCGCCGGCTGGGCCAACGCCAATGCGCCGGTGCAGAGCGCGGCCGGCGGCAAGACCGAAGTGAAGATCGAGCAGACGGCCGAGAAGGCCATCCTGAACTGGGAGACCTTCAACGTCGGGCGCAACACCGTCGTGCAGTTCGACCAGCGCGCGGGCGCCAGGCCCGACGGCACCAACCCCTGGATCGCGCTGAACCGCATCAACGATCCGAGCGGCAAACCCAGCCAGATCGCGGGGCAGATCAAGGCCGACGGCGCGGTGTACCTGGTCAACCGCAACGGCATCGTCTTCACCGGCAGCAGCCAGGTCAACACGCGCACGCTGGTGGCGTCGAGCCTCGCGCTGTCGGACAAGCAGTTCAAGCTCGGCATCAACAACCGGCAGATCACGCTCAACCCGGGCAACGACTTCGGCATTCCGCAGTTCGGCGAATTCAATGCGACCAAGCCCGAGGTCTATGGCGATGCGGGGTTCAAGGCCGGCGTCGGCGGCGCGCCCGACAAGATGGGAGGCCTGGACCGCTTCGATCCGGGCGCGCCGCCCGGCGAGGTTCGGGTCGATGCGGGCGCGCGGCTGGCGGTGGACCCGGGCGGCAAGCTCATGCTGTTCGCGCCCAAGGTGCGCAACGCCGGCCACCTGTCGGCGCCCGACGGCCAGGTCATCATGGCGGCGGGAGAGAACGTCTACCTGAAGACGCCGCGCGGCAACGACCCGAACGGCGTGCGCGGGCTCGACGTGGCGGTGTCGGCCGTGCCGGGCTGGGGCTTCAGCTTCAACCAGGTGCTCGGTGCTCACGGGCTGATGCCGGCCTATGCCGACGCCAGCTACGTGGCGTCGGTGCGCGACGTGGTGCTGCCCGAGATGGCCGCGCGCGCCGCGCAGGTCGGCTACGAGGTGGCCAACACCGGCATCGTGCAGTCCGACCGCGGCAACATCACGCTGCAGGCCCGCGACGTGCGCCAGGGCGGCGTGCTCACCGCGACCACGGCGCTGAACAACCGCAGCGGCTCGATCGTGCTGCGTGCCTGGGGCCAGGGCGTGGATGCCCGCACCGGGGACCTCGAGGAGATACTGAACTGGTCGGCCGGCACGCTCACGCTGGCGCCGAACAGCGTGACGCAGGTGCTGCCCGACGCCAGCGACAGGTCGCAGATCGAGGCCGCGGCGCTTGCCACGCGCTACATGCCGGGGCGCGTCGAGATGTACGGCAAGCTCATCGACGTGCAGCCGCGCGCGGGCGTGATCGTGCCCTCGGGCACCATCAACGTGGAGTCGGCCGTCAACCCCATCTTCACGCAGTTGCCCTACTACAAGGGCAGCCTGCGCGACGAGAGCCGCATCTACCTGGACAGCGAGGCCTTCCTGAGCGTGGCGGGCGTGCAGGACATCCTGCTGCCGATGTCGCGCAACTTCATCGAGGCCGACCTGCGCATCAACGAACTGCGCGACTCTCCGCTGCTGGCGAACTCGTGGGTGCGCGGCAAGAAGGTGATCGTCGACCGCCGTGCCAACGGCGTGTTCGCGGGTGGCCCCATGGGCGGCGTGGAATGGGTGCTGGGCAGCGACGGCAAGACCTACATCCCAGGTGCCTGGGTCGGCACGCCGCTGGGCGACATGACGGGCTGGATCGGCGTCGGCAAGACCGACCTGCAGGAGCTGTCGGCCGAGGCCGGAAAGATCACGCTGCGCGCGGGCGGCGCCGTCATCACGCGGGCCGGTTCGCTGCTCGACGTGGCGGGCGGCTCGGTGCGCTATGCCGATGGCCGCAACACCAGCACCAAGCTGATGGGCGCGGACGGCCGCGTCTACGGCATGCAGCAGGCCATGCCCGACATGGACTACGTGGGCATTGCCGGCCAGTACCTGCAGAACCACGCGCGCTGGGGCGTGAAGACCACGTGGCGCAATCCGCTGATTGGCGCCGACATGCCCGAGGCCGGCTACACCGAGGGCCGCAAGGCCGGTGCGATCCAGATCTTCGCGGGCGGCGCGATGGTGCTCGAAGGCGACTACTGGGGCGGCAGCCTGGTCGGCGAACGCCAGCAGATGCAGCCCACGAAAAACCTGGGCGGCGAGCTGCAACTGGGCAACGGCATCAAGGACGACCGCCCCTGGTGGGCCGGCCAACTTGTGGTGAGCCGCGACCCGCACCGCCTGGCCGCGGGCTTCAACGCGCAGTCGGCGCTGGGTGACGACTTCCGCGTGCCGCCCGTGCCCGACTCGGGCGTCAAGGAGCCCGGCAAGCTGACCTATCTGTCCGACGAAGTGCTCAACCGCTCGGGCATGGGGCGCCTGTTGTTCAATGTCTCGGGCGACTTCATTCTCGAACCCGGCGCGGTGCTGAACCTGGCGCCGGGCAGCACCTTCATGGCGAGCGGCGGGGAGGCCGCGACCATCAACCTCAAGGTGGACGGCACCATTCGCGCGCCCGGCGGCAAGATAGCGCTCGACTCGTTCAACGGCACGCTCGCCATCGGCGCGGCCAGCGCACTCGACGTGCGCGGCCAGTGGATCAATGCCTGGCGCGACGGCACGGCACCCGCGCAGTGGGCCATGGACGGCGGCACGCTGGCCCTGAGCGCGGCCAAGTTCGCGATCGATCCCGGCGTGGTGCTCGACGTGTCGGGCGGCGGACGGGTCGATGCCGGCAAGCAGGGCCTGCCGAAGCTGCGCGTGGGCAATGGCGGCACCGTGTCGCTGGGCGGCGTGACGCCGCAGGCCGACCTGGCGGCACTCGACATTCGCGGCTACGCGGCCGGCTCGGCCGCGCGCTTCGAGCTGGCCACCTTGTCTCCGGTGCAGATCGGCGGCACGGCACCCGACGCCAAGACCGTGGTGCTGCCGGAAGCCCTTTACAGCGAGCGCGGCTTCGGCGCGGTGGCGGTGAACGTGGGCGACAAGGCGGGCATTGCGATTGCCGAAGGCGCCAGCGTGATGCGTCCCGCGGCGAGCATCGACCTGGCAACCTTCCCCTACCGCGATGTGGCCACCGGTGCAACGCTGGCGCAGGTCGCGCCGGTAGGCGTGCTGCGTCCGCAGGAGCGGCTGGCGCGCAAGCCCGCATCGCTCGAGCTCGGCACCGTCGACGGTCCGATCGACGTGGGCGCCGGTGCGGTGGTGCGTGCCGACACCGGCGGCAAGCTGGCCATGTCCGCGGGCGGTGCTACCGGCAAGATGAGCATCAAGGGCACGCTGGAGGCGCCGGCGGGGCGCATCGAACTCAGCGCAGCCGACCTCACGCTGGAGGCCGGGTCGCAATTGCTGGCGCGCGGCGTGCCGGTCATCCAGGCCGATTCGCGCGGCACGCTGACGGGCCAGGTGCTGGCCGGCGGCGACGTTTCGCTGGTCGGCAGCAGCGCCCTTCAGTTGCAGGCCGGTGCGCGCATCGATGTGTCCGGCGCCTCGGGCGAGGTGCAGGTTCCCGTCGCCGGTGCGCGGCTGGGTTCGGTGGGTTGGGAGAACGTGGCGCTGTCCAGCGATGGCGGCACGATTCTGCTCAAGGGCGGCAGCCGCGGCACGATGCGCGTGGCCGCCGACCTGCAGGGCCGCAGCGGCGGCGCGGGCGCATCGGGTGGCTCGCTGAGCATCGTCGATTCCAGCGAAGGCCCGCCCGCCACGCCGGGCGGCGTGACGGTGCCCACCACGCTGTACTGGCGCGATCCGGTCACCAGCAAGGTCATGAGCAAGATCTACAGCCAGGTGCCCGACCTCGACCTGTACGACGAATACGGCACCGCGCCGCTGAAGTTCACGTTGCAGATGCGCTCGGCCATTGCCGGCTTGCCGGGCGTGGTGGGCGGCGGCATGGAGATCGTCAACGACCTCGATGCACCCGGGCTCTCGGCCGTGGTCCGGCCGTGGGAGGCCAACACCGCCATCAGCCCGGTCGTGCTCGACCTGCTGGCGCGCCACTTCTACACGAGCGCGGCGCTGACCACGCATGTCGTGGTGCCCGACGTGAAGGTGCAGTCGACCTCGCGCATCCAGGCCGCCTCCATCTCACAAGGCGGCTTCGATGCGGTGACGCTGAATGCTGCCAAGGGTATTTCGCTGGCCGACGGCGTGCACGTGAAAGCCGGCCGCAGCCTGTCGCTTGCCACCTCGAAGCTGGGCAACGGCGGTGGGCGGGGCAGCGCGCAGTTGTCGGCCGCGCACATCTCGCTCGATGCGCTGCCGCTCTTCGCATCGACCGGTTGGGCCAACCCCGCGGCGCTCGGCGGGCAACTGACCCTGTCGGGCTCGCTGATCGACCTGCGCAGGGCCGTGCCCGAAGGCACGGGCGGCATGCGCATCACCGGGTTCGGGCGCACCGTGCTGCAGGCCGACGACGTCCGGCTTGGCGGCGCACTGCCGGCGACGATGACGGCCGCCACGTCGCTGCAGGTCAACCTCGACGTCGACGGCCAGCTGGTCATGAAGGCCGGCC
The DNA here is from genome assembly GCF_003852515.1 of Variovorax sp. KBW07. GTDB lineage: Bacteria > Pseudomonadota > Gammaproteobacteria > Burkholderiales > Burkholderiaceae_C > Variovorax. The sequence continues at coordinate 34,481 of NZ_QAJK01000036.1, forward strand.
AGGTCTACCCGTCCACCGCGATGACGGCGGTGGTGCGGGCCGGCGAGTCGATCGCCATCGAGCGACTGGGCGATGCGGGCCCGCCCGCGTTGTCGGCCGGCGGCACGCTGCGCCTTGAGGCACCGGTGATTGCGCAGAACGGCGTGCTGCGCGCGCCGCTGGGCCAGATCGAGCTCAACGCCGGCAAGAGCCTGGCGCTGGGCAGCGACAGCATCACCTCGGTCACCGGCAGCGGCATGGCCATTCCCTACGGCACGCTGTCGAACAACGAGCACTGGCTCGACCCGACCCGCCGGCGCGACGACGGCAGCCCTTCCGACAGCGCACTGGTGGCCCCACCCGAGAAGCGCATCACCATGAAGGCGCCCGACGTGGCGCTGGCCAAGGGCGCGGTGGTCGACATCTCCGGCGGCGGCGACCTTTATGCCTGGGAGTTCGTGCCCGGCCCCGGCGGCTCGCACGACGTGCTGTCGATGCCCGGCACCTACGCCATCCTGCCGGGCCGCAGCGGCACGGCGCCGGCCAGCGCCATCGAGGCCGGCCAGCGCATCTGGCTGTCCGGCGGTCCCGGCCTTGCCGCCGGCTGGTACGACCTGCTGCCCGCGCGCTACGCGCTGCTGCCCGGCGCGATGACGGTGCAGTCCACCGGCACGGCGTGGACCGGGCCGGCGAAGGCCGGCTTCAAGGCCCCCGACGGCGGCATCGTCATGCAGGGCAAGACCGGCAATGCCTACGGCGGCACGCAGCAGGCCACCGCCTCGGTGTGGCGCGTGATGTCCGGCGACACGCTGCGCCGCTACAGCGAATACAACGAAGCCTTTGCCAACGACTTCTTCGCGTCGGAAGCCTTCAAGCTCACGCAGTACCGCCTGACGGGCCAGCGCGTGGTCACGCCGCGCCTGGCACGCGACGGCGGCGCGGTGGTGTTCGACGCCACCCGCAGCCTGGTGCTGGACGGCACGCTGCGCTCGCAGCCCGATCGTGGGGGGCGTGGCGGGCTGGTCGACATCGCGGGCAAGAAGATCGCCATCGTCGGCGCCGGGCAGGACGCCGGCACGCTGCGCGGCGACGGCTACCTGGTGATCGATGCGGCGGCGTTGTCGAGCTTCGGCGCCGGCAGTCTGCTGGTGGGCGGCACACGCAAGGGCGACCCGCTGGGCGTGGGGCTGAACGTGACGGCCAGCGACATCGTGGTGCGCAACGATGCGGGCTCGGCGCTGTACGGCCCCGAGATCATCCTGGCCGCCAGCGGCCAGGTGGCCATCGACGCGGGCAGCGTGGTGAGCGCCCACGGTACCGGCGCCAGCACCGTGGGCGACCTGATCGTGGCGCCGCAACAGCGCGAGGTATACGACACCAAGGGCACGGCCACCACCGACGACGACGTGCTCGTGACGCCAGCCCGCGACTGGGGTGCGCTGGTGCGCGTGGCCAACGGCAGCGTGGCGAAGGTGCTGCGCCAGAACGTCGACACCACGACCGGCGGCATGGTGCGCATCGGTGCCGGCGCCGACGTGAACGGCGGCGCGGCACTGTTGCTGGACGCCACGCGCAACACCGAGCTGGCCGCCTCGGCGCGCATTGCCGGCACCGACCTTTCAGTGGCCTCGGGCCGCATCGGCTTCGGTGGTGGCACCGAAGGCATGGTGCTGGACGAAGGCGCGCTGGCGCAGCTGGCGAACTCGCAGCGCCTGACGCTGCGCAGCTATTCGAGCTTCGACTTCTACAAGTCGCTCGACCTCGGTGCCGCGGGCATGGCCTCGCTGACGCTCGATGGCGCGCGGCTGTCCGGCACGGGCAACGGCGACGTCGTGCTGCGCGGCGACACCATCACCTTGATGAACAGCGGCGCCGCCGCCACGGGCGTGGACGGCACGGGCACCGGTGGCCTGACGCTGGACGCCGGCACGCTGGTGCTGGGCGCGGGGCGAAAGACCCTCTCGGGCTTCGGCACGATCGCGATGCATGGCCGCGACCGCACCATCGGCGAAGGCAACGGCGGCATCGATGCCGGCGGCTCGGCACTGACGCTGACCACGCCGCTGCTGACCGGCCGCGGCGGTGCCGCGCAATCGATCGTCACGCGGGGCGCGCTGCAGGTGCTGGGCGCCGGCGGCAACGGCGCATCGGACCCGGGCCTGCAGGACAGCCTGGGCACGCGCCTGAGCCTGGGCGGCGGCAGCGTGCTGTTCGGCAGCCGCGCCGTGGCATTGGGCGGCAGCGTGGACATGACGGCTTCCGCCGGCAGCGTGGTGCTGGCCAGCGGGGCGCAGGTCGACGTGGGCGGCTTCGCCAAGAACTTCTTCGACATGGCCGCGTACGCCGATGCGGGCCGCATCAACCTGTCGGCCGTGGGCGGCGACGTGCGGCTGGATGCCGGCAGCGTGCTCCACCTTGCCGCGCACGCGGACGGCGGCAACGCCGGCACGCTGGCGCTGGCAGCATCGAACGGCGGCACGGTGGTGCTCGACGGCCGCATCGCGGCGCAGGCGGGCAACGGCGGCAAGGCCGGTGCCTTCTCGCTGGACATCGCCGCGCTGGGCGACTTCGCGGGCTTCAACCGACGGCTGAACGACGCGGGCTTCTACCGTTCGCGCCAGTTCCGCATCCGCCAGGGCGACGTGACGCTCGATGGCACCACCACGGTGGAAGACTTCGGCCTTGCCGCCGACCGCGGCAGCGTGAACATCACCGGCCGTGTCGATGCGCGCGCGGCCTACGGCGGCGCCATCCGCGTCACCGGCGGCAACGGCGTGTCGATGCAGGACGGTGCGCAACTGCTGGCCGGCGCCACCGGCGCGCTGGGCAGCGGCCGCGTCATGCTCGAAGCGGCGGGCGGCTCGCTCGACCTGCGCGGCGGCACCATCGACGTGGCCGGTGCCGACGGCGGCAAGGTGCGCCTGCGCGCGCGCCAGAACGCGAGCCACGACGACCTGGCCGCCGTGGCCGTGAAGGCCGGCATCGTCGGTGCGCGTTCGGCCGTGCTCGAAGGCATGGCCGTCTACGAAAACCAGACCTCGGTCGATGCCATCAAGGCCACGGCAATTGCCGATGCAACCACCTTCGCTGGCAACGGTGGCGCCATCGCCGGCCGGCTGGGCCTGGCGCCGGGCCTGCGCGTGATGCCCGGCATAGAGATCAGCAGCACCGGCGACCTTGCGATGAACAGCGACTGGAACCTGTTCACCGATTTCGCCAACGCCCGCGAAGGCAGCCTGACGCTGCGCGCGGCAGGCAACCTGCTGATCGACGGCCACCTGAGCGATGGATTCAACATGGCCGGCCGCACCGGCACGCTGCAGGAGTCCGCGTCGTGGAACCTGCGGCTGGTTGCCGGTGGCGACATGGACTCGGCCAATGCGCTGGCGCTCAAGCCGCTGGCGGGCCAGGCCGCGGGCAGCGGCACGGTCCGCATCGGGACCGCCGACACCGACCCCGATGCGGCAGTCGACAACGGCGCCGGCAAGCTGGTGCGCACCGGCACCGGCGACCTCGAAGTGCGCGCGGGGCGCGACCTGAAGCTGGCGCACAAGGACTCGGCGATCTACACCGCGGGCCGCAAGGACACCACCACCTGGAGCGACTTCAGCAGCGCCCCGGCCAATGCCGCCTACGGCGTGGCCGGCGGCAACCTGGACATCGCCGCGCAGGGCGGCATCGAAGCCCAACCCTCGGGACAGCGCTTCACCGAGTGGCTCAACCGGCAGGGCAACGTCAACGGCGACCGCGTGTTCGGCCCGTACCAGGACACCACCAGCACCTGCGACAGCGGCGTTTGCGTGCCGAACTTTCGCCCGACCGAGCAGGCGAGCTGGTGGGTCAACCATGGCGAGTTCAGGCAGGGCGTGGCGGCCTTAGGCGGCGGCAACGTGAACGTCAGCGCCGGTGGCGACCTCGGCAACCTGGTGGTGGCGCTGACCAGCAACATGCGCATGCGTGGCGGGCGCAGCGTCGGCGAGGCCATGAACATGGAGGTGCGCAACGGCGGCGCGATGACGGTCGAGGCCGGCGGTGCGATCCGCGGCGGCCAGTACTACATCGGGCGCGGCACCGGCGACATACGCGCCGGCGAAACCACCACCGGCCATTCGGTGACCGCGACGATGACGGGCGACACCACCTCCACTTCGAAGACCTTCATGGTGGCGCCCGTGCTGGCGCTGGGCGACGCCACGCTCAGCCTGCGCACGGCAGGCGACCTGCGCCTGCAGTCGGTGGTCGATCCATTGCTGGTGCGCTACGGCAACGGCACGACACCCGACGGGCGTGTGGTCGATCACGGCGCCTACATGACCGGCTACACCGGGCGCAGCGGCCTGAGCCTGGTCTCGACCGGCGGCGACATCACGCTGGTCAACCAGGCCGACTTCATCTTCCGCGACGTGGTGCTGCGCAACAGCGTGACGGCCGAGGACAATCTCGTGGGCAATGGCGGCAACCGCTACCCGGCCCGCCTGCATGCCACGGCCATGAATGGCGGCCTGCAGATACAGGGCGCGCTGTACGTCATGCCCGCCGCCACCAACGACGTGCAGTTGATGGCGCAGCGCGACGTGCGCTTCAACAGCCAGGATGCCGCGCTGCTGAAGACCTGGGCACGCCACGACAACGACGCGGAGATCATCATGGCCCGGGGCACGCCGCTGATGGTGCCGTCGCCGTTCCTTCCGGCGGGTGCCTCCGGCTATTCGCACCAGATCCGCATGGACCCGGTGCTGCGCAACGCGATGTCGCCGAATGTCTACCTTGGCGGGGAGTACTTCACCGACATGAGCAATCCGGATGTACTGACCCTGGCCGACGACCATGCGCCGAGCCGCATCTATGCCGCGCGGGGTTCCATCCTGGGCGCCAACATCGCCACCAACGAGCAGACCTGGCTGCGTGCCGGCACCGACATCCGCGGCATCCAGATGAGCGCGCGCAACGTGCATGCCGACGACACGACGTTGCTGGAAGCCGGCAACGACATCCTCGCGGTGACGCGTGTGCGCAGCGGGCTGAACGGGACGATCCACGGCTCCGGCAGCATCCTGGTGGAGGGCCCGGGTTCGCTGGTGCTGTCGGCGGGGCGCGATGTGTACGCCAACGACCTGCGGATCACGACGCTGGGCAACCAGCAGTACAACGCCACCGACAACCGGCCGATCCCGAAGACGCAGGTCAAGGGCCTGCCCGAGCAGGGCGCCACCATCACCGTGATGGCGGGCATGAACGGCGCGCCGGCCTACGACGCCTTTGCCGGGGCCTACCTCGACCCGTCGAAGGTCTCGGCCATGCCCGACCACCTGAAGACCCGCGGCCCCGACGGCAACACGCTGCCGCTGTACCTGGTCGACGGCACCGAGATGCGCGCCGGGCGCGAGAAGGTCACGCGCCGCGGCCTCGTGTCGTACATGAAGGACATGACCGGCGAGACGCTGGCGCCCCTGGCGGCATGGCAGCGCTTCCAGGCGCTGCCGCAGCTCGCGCAGCAGCAGTTCCTGCGCCAGATATTGCTGCTGGAGCTGCGCGATGCCGGCCGCGACCAGAACGAGCCGGGCGCTGGCGGCCTGCCGCGCAACGGCGGCTACAACCGCGGCTATGCCGCCATCGAGACGCTGTTCCCGGGCGAGCAGTGGAAGGGCAACGTCGCGGCCAACCAGATGATGCTGCGCACCATGGCCGGCGGCGACATCGACGTGCTCTCGCCCGGCGGTGGCCTGCAGGTGGCGGCGCTGGGCACCACGGTGCCCGACGGCCACGGGCTGGTGACGCTGGGCTCGGGCCACATCAACGTGTTCGTGCGCGACGACGTGACGGTGAACCGCTCGCGCATCCTGTCGTTCGTGCCCGAAGCCACCTCGCGCGGCAGCGACCAGATCATCTGGTCGAGCAAGGGCGACATCGATGCGGGCCGCGGCTCCAAGACCGTGCGCGTGCCTTCGGCGCCCGAGGTGGTGACCGACCTGGACGGCAACACCATCGTGCGCGAGAAGTCCGACATGAGCGGCAGCGGCATCGGCACCGTGGGCGACGGCGACGTCGACCTGGTGGCACCGCGCGGCACCGTCAACGCCGGCGACGCGGGCGTGCGCGTGGCGGGCAACCTGAACATCGCGGCGCTGCAGGTGCTCAATGCCGACAACATCCAGGTCAAGGGCGAGTCGAAGGGCATTCCGGTGGTGGCGGCGGTGAACGTGGGCGCGCTCGCCAACGCCAGCGCCGCGGCCTCGCAGGCGGCGATGGCCGCGCAGGACGCGGTGCAGCGCGATCGCGCCGCGAGCCGCCAGTCGCTGCCCTCGGTCTTCACCGTGCGGGTGCTCGGCTTCGGCAACGACGCGGCCGAGCGAGGTGGCGCGCTGTCGCCGCCCGCCGGGCCGGATGCACGGCCGCCGGGCGTGGCGAGCCACGATCCGAACCACCGCGTGCAGGTCATCGGCCATGGGCAGAACCTCAAGCCGGAACAGCTCGCGCGCCTGACCGAAGGCGAGCGCCGCCGCCTGCAGCAGCCCGACTAGGACCGCCACCGGGGCGCCACGGGGTGCGGCTCTCCTTTCCTCGCGTGCTTGCGCGCGAGGGAAGGGGTGCTCTTCGGCCGCTGCGCCGGCCCCGGACCTTTCTTGCAGATGCAGTCACGAAGGCACATCCGTCATGGACATGAGCATTCAACTTTGCCTGGCGTCTTCCGAAGAAGGCGACGCTGGCCAGGGCGTTGCGCTGCTGCGCGACTGCCTGGTGGCCAACTACCAGCGGCTTCACCGGCGCCTGCTGCGCCGCCTGGGCTGTGCCGACCGGGCCAGCGACTGCCTGCACGATGCATGGCTGCGGCTGGGCGACGGCGCTGTTCCCGATGCGGTGGAGAGCCCCGAAGCCTATGTGTTCCGCGTGGCCTGCAACGTGGCGGTGGACCGCCTGCGCGCCGACCGGCCCTGGCAGTACAGCGGCGACACGGCCATCGAGCTGGAAAGCTTTGCGGACCCGTCGCCCGGCCCCGAGCCCATTGCCGAGGCCCGCTCGGGCCTGCTGGCCGTGGAGCGCGCCATGCGTGGCCTGCCGCAGCGCCACCAGGCCGTCTTCATGGGCCTTCGCGTTCACGAGCTGACGCGGGACGAGGTGGCCGCCCGGCACGGGCTTTCGCTGCGGCGCGTGGACACCACCTTGCGCCAGGCACTGGCGCATTGCGCGCAGTCGTTGCGCTGAGGCTTCAGCTCTCGCGCCAGGTCACGGCGTCGGGCCGTCGGGCACCGAGAGCCAGAGTTCGAACCGGGGCTCGGTTTCCAGGTGCGCCAGGGCGCGATGAAAGGCCTCCGTGGTGGCGATGGCCTGGGGCGTGCCGTCGAGGGTGACCTCGATCACGCGGCGCTACCGAAGCGGGCGGCCGAGCGGGCCCTGGCTCGCTCGGCCTCGACCGCGCGGTCTTTCGGCTCGGCCGTGGTCACCAGCGATTCGATCAGGCGCGCCGCCGTGGCGGCCACTTCATCGACCGCGCGTTCGAAGGCCTGCTCGTTGGCCTTCGATGGCACGCTGAAGCCGCTGAGCTTGCGCACGAACTGCAAGGCGGCGGCGCGTATTTCCTGCTCAGTGGCGGGGGGCTCGAAGTTGTAGAGGGTCTTGATGCTCCGGCACATGGGCGCTCTCCGTTCGATGACTGTCTTGCGCCAGTCTAGCGAAGCAGCGCCATCGCATAGGCATCGTGGTAAATGCCATCGATCAGGCTGGCGCGGCGCACGAGGCCTTCGTGTTCGAAGCCGAGCCGCTCGTACAGGGCCTTGGCATTGAGGTTGTCCGCGCGAACGTTCAGCGCGATGCGCGTCAGCCCGCGCGACCACGACTTGTCGATGGCGGCCTGCAGCAGCCTGGCGCCGAGCCCTTGTCCGCGTGCCTCGGGCAGCAGGGCAATGCCCAGGATGCCGATGTGCGCCCGCGAATGCCCGAAGGCCGGTGCCACGTCGCACCAGCCCACCACCTTGCCGCTGTCGTCCACCGCCACGAAATGCGGGAAGTCGTTGGCGATCACGTCGCGGTAGAAGGCAATCGACCGCGCCAGCGGCGGCGCTTCGGTGAGGGCGAGGTATTTCAGTTCGCGCGCGACAACGTCGAGCGCGCGGTGCAGGCTCTCGAAATGCGATTCGTCCGTGGGCACGACAGCGATGGTGGCGTTGTGGCTCATGGCCGGGATTCCTCCGATGCGCGAAGCCTTGCTTCGAGTTGCGCCTTCACTCCCGGCCACTCGTCGTCGATGATGCTGAAGCGCACCGAGTTGCGCTTGCGGCCGTCCGGCATGATCCGTTCGTGGCGCACGATGCCTTCCTGCCTGGCGCCCAGCCGCAAGATGGCCGCGCGAGACTTTGCATTGATCTCGTCGGTGGTGAGCTGCACGCGCACGCAGGCCATTTCTTCGAAGGCATGCCGCAGCATCAGGTACTTGGCCTCGGTGTTGACGAAGGTCTTCTGCCACGAGGCGGCAATCCAGGTGCTGCCGATTTCCAGCTTGCGGTTGTTGCGGTCGATCTTCCAGAAGCGTGTCGAGCCGATCACGCGGCCGGTGTCGCGGATCACCGTCGCGAAGGGCATGACGGTGCCCACCGCGCGGCCGTCGAGGGCTGTGCGCAGGTAGGCATCGACCGTGGCGGCCGAGGGCACCACGGTGAACGGCAGGTTCCAGAGTTCGCCGTCGGCGGCGGCCTCCACGAGTGCCGCCGCGTCGGACGCGAGCAGCGGGCGAAGAAGAATCCGGGGACCGGTCAGGGAGGGTTGTTGGCGCGGCATGCGCAAGACGATAGCCGAACCGGGAGCCGCACCGCCAGCACGGCCCCGCCGGATATCGCCGTGGTCAGCGCAAGCGCTAGCTCGAGCGTAATTGCAGCGCCGACTCCACCGCCAGCGCCACGGCCGCCAGCCGCGCATCGTCACCCCGCACCGATGACAGCATCAGCCCCACCGGCAGTTCGCCCGGTGCATGGCAGGGCAGGCTGAAGGCGCAACCGTCGAGCAGGTTGATGGCGAAGGTGTTGCGCAGCAGCAGGCCGTTGGCCCGGAAGAAGGCGGCGTCTTCGGCCAGCGCGTCGATGGGCGGCGCAACGATGGGCACGGTCGGGCAGAGCAGCGCGTCGAAGCCTTCGAGTGCGCGTTCGACGCGAACGATCCAGTCGCGCCGGCGGTCCTGCATGGCGATGTAGTCGGCGGCGCGCACCTCGGTGCCCAGCGCAATGCGCGCGGCCACGCGCGAATCGAAACCTTCGCGGCGCGCGGCGAAGCGTTCGCGGTGCACGGCCGAGGCCTCGACCGGCGAGAAGCCGCCGGGCGCATTGACCGTGCCGATCTCGCCGAGCTCGGCCAGCGTGATGTCCACCACCTGCGCACCCGCTGCCGACAGCGTTTGCACGGCGCGCTCGAAGGCGCGCGCCACAGCCGGCTCGATGCCGTCGAACATCAGCGTGGCCGGCACCGCGAGGCGCAGGCCTTGCAGCGGGCGCCTGCGCACGGCCAGCGGCACATCGGCAATCGCTGCATCCACGGCCAGGCAGTCTTCCACGCTGCGCGCCATGGCGCAAACGGTGTCGAGCGAACGTGCCAGTTCGAAGGCACCCGTGCGCGGCACGCGCGACTGCGTGCTCTTGAAACCGACGAGCCCGCACAGCGCGGCCGGGATGCGGATGGAGCCGCCGGTGTCCGACCCGAGGCCGGCCACCGCGAGGCCGAGCGCCACAGACACCGCGGCCCCTGAAGAAGAGCCGCCCGGAATGCGCGCAGTGCCCGCATCCGCCGGGTTGCGTGGCGTGCCGTAGTGCGGGTTGATGCCCACGCCGGAGAACGCGAACTCGGTCATGTTGGTCTTGCCGACGATGGCCGCGCCCTGCGTGCGCAGCCGCGCCACGGCCACCGCGTCGCGCTCGGCGGGCGGCTCGCCCGCGCACACGGCGGAACCGGCCATGGTGGTTTCGCCGGCAACGTCGTACAGGTCCTTGATGGACACCGGCAGGCCGGCGAGCGGGCCGAGCTGCACGCCGGCCTTGTGCGCCGCATCGGCATGCCGGGCCGCGGCGCGCGCGGCGTCGGCGTACAGGCGCGTGAACACATGCTGCGCGGCGGGCAGCGTGGCCGCTTCGAGCACCTGCTCGACGAGCGCTTCATGCGACAGCGTGCCGCGCGCGATGCGCTCGCGCAGGGCGGCGATGGTGAGGGTGAAGGTGTCATTCGCCATCGTCATGCCACCACCGGCAGTGCCTCGACCGCATAGCGGTGCACGATGCGCCGCTGCAGCCGCGCATCGTGCAGCTCGATTTCCATTTGCGCGGCGGGGCGGATGCCCTCGCCCCTGGCATTGGGCAGCGCGCCCAGCGTGCCGCAGGTCATGAACAGGCCTTCGGGCGCGGCATGGGCGTCGGGCATGCCGTCGCGCAGCGCGGCCAGCGGCCGGATCGATGCCAGCGTGCCGCGCTGGTAGTCCACCCAGCGGCCGTCTTCGTGAATGCGCGAGTGCAGTTCGATCTCGTCCTGATGCGCCTGCACGTCGCGCCAGCGCCAGGCCACCTGGGCGACGGGCTTGGCGCACATCTGCTTGGAGACGGCGACCGAGTAGCTTTCGACGTGGCGGTCGGTGTGGTCGGAGGCCACGCTCAGCCACCACTCGCCCTGCGAGAAGAAGAGCACGGGCTCGGCCTCGCCGGAGCTCTGGTCGCCCAGTGCCTCGATGGCCGGCGATTGCGTCAGCAACTGGGCCGCGACACGGTAGTACAGCGGCACGCTCGAAGGGCGCGGCACGCCGAGCGCCGCCAGTTCCTCGATGTGGTGTTCGATGGCCGCGGTGTCGCGGCCGGTCCATCCGGCCACCACCAGCGCGGTGGGTTCGATGGAACGCAATTCGATGGACCGGGCGCCGTCGGCGCTCACGGTTTCGCAGGCAAAACGCAATGGCATGGCGGTCTCAGGCTTCCAGCGGTTTCTTGGCGGTCTCGCGGGCCACGAAGAGCGCGACCAGCGTGACGCACAGCGCGCCCGCCACATACAGCGACACGGCCACCGTGCTGCCCCACGACTTGAACAGGCTGGCGATGATGAGCGGCGCGAAGCCCCCGCCCAGGATGCCGGCCAGCGTGTAGGCCAGCGACGAACCGGCGTAGCGCACGCGGCCCGGGAACTGCTCGGTCACGAAGGCGGCCTGCGGGCCGTACATCATCGCGTGGATGATCAGGCCGACCACCACCGCCACGCAGATGGCAATGGGGTGCGCGCTGTTCATGAGCACGAAGAACACGAAGGCCCAGACGATGCCCAGCAACGCGCCGGCCATGTACACCGGCCGGCGGCCGATGCGGTCCGACAGGCTGCCGAACCACGGCACGGCGATGGCGTTGCAGGCCGCGCCGATCATCGTGGCGGTGAGCGCCAGCGGACGCGACAGGTGCAGCACCGTCGTCACGTAGGTGAGCGTGAACACCACGACCAGCGCATACAGAACGTCGGAGCCGATGCGCGAACCGCCGGCCACCAGCAGGCGGCGCCAGTGCTGCGTGAGCACTTCCTTGATGGGCGTCTTGGCCGTGGCCTTCTTTTCTTCCATCTCGCGGAACACCGGCGTTTCTTCCACGCCGCTGCGCAGCCACAGGCCGAAGATCACCAGCGCCACGCTGGAGATGAACGGAATGCGCCAGCCCCAGGTCTGGAAGTCTTCCGGCGTCAGCCAGGCCGACACGATGGCGATGAAGCCGGTGCCGATGAGCGTGCCGCACGACGGGCCGACCTGCGTGAACGAGGCGTTGCGGCCGCGCTCGTCGGGCTTGCCGTGTTCCATCGACAGCAGCACCGCGCCGGCCCATTCGCCGCCCAGCGCCACGCCCTGCACGAAGCGCAGCGCGACCAGTGCCACCGGCGCCCAGATGCCCCAGGTGGCGTAGGTCGGCAGCAGGCCCATCAGCCCGGTGGACACGCCCATGATGACCAGCGTGGCCACCAGCACGAAGCGCCGGCCGAGCCGGTCGCCCAGGTGCCCGAACACCACGCCGCCCAGGGGCCGCGAGATGTAGCCGACCGCATAGGTCGAGAAGGCGAGGATGGTGCCGGTCAGCGGGTCGAACGACGGGAAGAACACCGCGTTGAAGACCAGCGCGGCCATGATGTTGTAGACGGTGAAGTCGTACCACTCGAGCGTGGTGCCGACGGAGCTGGCCATGGCCAGCCGGCCCATCTTGGCCGGGGCGCCGGCGGGGGCGGCCGCTGTTGCGGGAAGCACGTGTTCGGTCATGGAATTACCTTGTTCGGTGAAGACGTTGAAATGGGCGCGGTGGTGTCAGTTCAGCTCGGCCGCCGTCAGCTTCCAGCCGAGGGCGAGCAGCCAGCCGCTGGCGGGGTCGGCGTCGAAGGCCGCGGCGGCCGATGCGCGTGCGGTGCGCGCGGCGTCGGCGCCGCTGGTTTCCACCACCAGCATCGGCTGCAGCACGCGGCCTTCGGTGGTTTCGCGCGGCAGCGGCGTGCTGAGCGTGGGGTCGGGCATCAGCAGGTACGACTGCACGAAGCCTGCCTGCTCCGACAACTGCAGACCGACGCCGGCCGCCTGTGCAATCAGCGCTTGTGCATCGGCGGCCACTGGCAACGGCAGCACGACCACGTGGCTGCCGCTGCCGAAGCCCGTGACGGCACGCACGGCGCAGACGCGGCGCACCGGCTGGCGCATGCGGTCGAGGTTGGCAATGGACCACGGCGTCTGCTTCTCGAATGCGGCGCGGTAGCCGGCGGTGCCGAACACGGCCAGCGATTCGGTGCGGTACAGGCCGAGGTATTTGCGGCCGCCTTCGAGCGAGGTATAGCGCGCACCCGACAGGAAGCCGGGAATGCGCACGCGCTCTTCGACGTGCTCCTTGTCGTACCAGCGGTTGAAGTCGGCCTCGTCGGCCGGTGCCACGTCGGCGGCGACGAACAGCAGGCCGTTCGCATCGTTCGCTGCGGCGGTTTCAGGAAAAGAAGGGGCGGTGGTTTGCATGGCGGCGGAAGAGCGGGCGGGCCTTCGAAAAATGAAGGCGCGATCTTCCGTCGCAGGGTGGTGCTGTCACAAACGAGTTTTTCTGGGCGACAGCCACAAGAATTACTGGCCCCTTTGTGGGGCCTGAATGCGCTTTTTCGAGGGTTATCCCTCTGCTGTCGCGCTCCAGGTTGGTGCGATTGCAGAGGCCGTGAACTGGTCGGATGCGCGGCAGGCCAGTTCGGCCACCAGCCGGATCGCGTCGGAGTCGGCCGCTTCCAGGTGGCTCACCACGATGCGCTGCGGCGAGATGAGCGCGTCGCACTCGATGATGCGCACGTCGCCGCTGGCCACGTATTCATAGCAGGGCGGCAGCGGCACCAGCGCATTGCCGAAGCCCGCCTTCACCAGCCGCGCCAGCGCCGAGATCGAGCTGACGCAGTGCACCTTGCCCAGCGGAATGCCGGCCGCGCGGTACAGGTTCTTCAGCGCCTCGTGCGGCTGCGAGCCGGGGCTCATGGTCAGCACCGGCTGGCGCAGCAACTGCTCGACGGTCTGCGTGCCTTCGGCGCCCGTCGGGCCGACCCAGCCCATCGGCATCGGCAGGCAGGGCGTGCTGACTATGCCCGCGCCGGCGATGTGGTCGGTCTGCAGGGCGATGTCGAGCGCGCCTTCGCGCAGGCCGCGGTGCAGAGCGCGCGTGGTCTCGGAGGTGAGCTGCACCTCGATGCCGGGGTAGGTCGAGCGCAGGTTGGTCAGGAAGCCCAGCAGCCAGGTGTGGACCACCGTCTCGATGGCGCCGATGCGCACCAGCCCCAGGATGTCGCCGCGCGGGCGGCCCAGCGAAACGATCTCGCGGCGCAGCTCCAGCAGGCGCTCGCCGTAGTCCATCAGCCGCACGCCGACGGGCGTGAGCCGCAGCTCGCGGGCGTCGCGCTCGAACAGCCGCGCGCCGATGTCTTCTTCGAGCGACGCGACGCGGTTGGACACCGCCGCCTGCGTGATGTGGAGCCGGTCGCTCGCCGCGCGGAAGCTGCCGAGTCGCGCGGCCCAGAGAAAGGCTTCGACAAATCTTGTATTCATGAGGGCACCTGCGGGGCATTTTGCCGGTAATCGACGGCGCCGGCCCGGGTGCCTTGGTTGGCCTCGCTGTTACTGCCTACCTGTGCCTGCGCGCTGCCTTGGGCGGCGGTGGCACGACCGTGATGTCGTCGACCATGCGCACCGCCGCGGCCGAGGCATTGCTGGCCACCATCACCGCCGCCTCCTGCGTCGTGGGGTCGAACACCAGCAGCGCGCGGTAGCCGCCGGTCTGGCCGGTGTGGAAGTAGGTGCGGTGGTCCGCCGGTCCGCGCATGCGCACGGCATAGCCCAGCTCGTACTTGTCGTCATGGCCCAGCGGCGCCAGCGCGCGCTCGGCCGCGGCGCCCAGCGGGCCCTTGCGCCCCGCCATCAGCGCGCGGGCGAACACCAGCAGGTCGGCCGCCGTGGAGCGCAGCGCACCGGCACCGGCCAGCGCACCGAACTCCCACGGCGTGCGCGGCGACTGGTCTTCGTAGCCCGGAGGGAGCCGCTGGGCGTCGGCGCCGGTAAGGTACTGCAGGGTGTCTTTCATGCCCAGCGGCGCGGCGATGTTCTCGTGCACCAGCATGTCCCAGGGCTTGCCGTAGCGGTCGGCGAGCAACTGGCCGAGCAGGCCCAGCCCGAGGCTGCTGTACGGCCCCTTGCAGGGCGGCACGCGGTCGAGCTTCAGTGTCGAGAGGCCGGCCAGCAGCTGCGCGCGGTCGGTGCGCGCAAAAGGGTTGCCGCCGCTCAGGGATGAAGATGGTGAGCCCGGCAGCATGCCGGGCAGGCAGGCCGTGTGCGTGACCAGCCGGCGCAGCGTGATGGCCGCGATGTCCGGCGGCAGCGTGACCTGGCCCGCCAGCAACTGGCCCACCGTGTCGTCGAGCGAGAGGTCGCCGCGCTCGACCGCCTGCGCCAGCAGCACGCCGGTGAAGAGCTTGCTGATGGAGCCGACCTCGAAGATCGGCTGCCCGTCGGCTGTAATTTCCTGCACCGGGCCGGCCTGCGCCGTGGTGTTGCGCTGCATCGCGAACTGCGTGCGGCCCTGGCGCGAGACACCCACCACGATGCTGCCCGGTGCGTTGTTCATCACGCGGGCCGCGATTTCCGCAGGGGGCGTGGCAAAGCCCAGGGGCGCATCGGGTGGTGCGGCGGGTGTGGCGTACGCGGCATGCAGCGCGGACGTGGCCAGCACCAGCGCGGCCAACGGCCATGCCGTGAAGCGTGATGAAGCCGCGCGGCGGAACCGGGTCTTCTTCACGAGCGCGCCTTGCCGGCTTCCGCCGGAAGAATGTCCATCCGCGCCAGCAGCGCGCGGCCCAGCGGAATGCGCTTGGCCACGTCGGCTTCGCCGTGCATGTCGATGTTCAGCGCAAAGCTCTTCACGCCGCCGTCGGCCAAAGCCACCCAGCCCACCCACCAGCCGATCGACAGCCTGGGCTCGTAGTACCAGCCGGTCTTCGCATGCAGGGCATAGGCGGGCGTCTTCTCGATCAGCGTGATGTCGTGCACCATGTCCTGGCTGCGCGCGGACATCGGCAGCGCGCGCTGCGCCAGCCGCGACAGGAATCGAACCTGTTCGACGGCCGAGATCTTCAGCGTGTCGTTGACCCAGAACTCATCGACCTGCGGGCCCAGCATCTCGTTGCCGTAGTGCAGCTTCTCGATCCATTCGTTCATGCGCGCAAGGCCGATGCGGCGTGCCACCTCGCGGTAGATCGGAAGGTGGGAGACGCGAATGGCGTCGCGCAGGTTCATGTCGCGCTCCCATTCCTTGCGGCGCTGGGGCTTGCCACCGTAGGGCAGCACTTCGTCGATGTCTTTCACCGCGCCTGTCTCCAGCGCGATCAGGCTGTTCGGAATCTTGAAAGTCGATGCGGGGCTGTAGCGGCGTTCGGCACGGCGGCGGTCGACCACCGTGAGCTTCGACGTGGCGCTGTCGAGCACCGCCCAGGTCCCCGTGGTGCCCGCCTGCTTGAAGTAGCTGGCGAGGTCGGGGCGTTCCTCGATGGCCGCGGTGGTGACCGGGAGCGTGGGCTTGGGCGTGGCCGCGTCGGCGAACCGGGGGCCGAGCAGTGCGGCCAGCATGCCGCTGCTGCTCGCGGCAAGAAAGGCGCGTCGGCGCTGGGGGTGGATCATTCGATCTGTGTCCTGGTGATTGTTGTGGCGCGATGCCCGAGGCGCTGAACAAGCAAGCGGTGCAAGCAGAGCAAGCAGTGCAGGGGCGGTTGCCGGGAATCATCCGGGGCACGGCGCACGGCAACAAGCCGGGCGGCGGGGCGCTTCGTCACGGCCGTAACGCCCGTAACGGTGACGCCTGTTACGGACGGGACGGATGCGCCGCGCGAGTGCCGCGACGCGGTGCCCGGTGCCTGCCTACGATGCGCGCCGCCGTTCGTTCATCAAATCCTTTCTCATGTCTTCGATCTCATTCATTCCCCGTGCGAGGGCGATGCGCGCAGCCGCGCTGCGCGTCGTGGCCGCCATCGCATTTCTCGGTGCCATCGCCGCGCGGGCGGAAGCGCCGCCGCCTGTCGTCCAGACATGGACGGCCGGTGGTGGTGGTGCGTCGCGCAGCTACTTCCTGTCCGACGACGACAAGCCGAAGCAGCCTCGTCCGCTGATCGTCGCGCTGCACGGCGGTGGCTCCAATGCGGCGTTGCTGGCGGCGGCCACGGGCCTGTCGAAGGCCGCGCGCGACGCGGGATTTCTCGTGGCCTATCCGAATGGCAGCGGGGCGGCGGCGGACGCCTACACATGGAACTCCGGCGCCTGCTGCGGCTACGCGAAGGCGCGCAACGTGGACGACGTGGCGCATCTGCAAGCCCTGGTCGCGCGGCTCGTGAGCCAGGGCCGTGCGGATCCGGCGCGCGTGTTCGCCGTCGGCTTTTCGAACGGCGGAATGATGGCCTACCGCTGGGCGGCGCAGGCACCGGGCACCTTGCGCGCGGTGGCCGCGGTGTCCGCCACGCTCGACATCGATCCGGCGCTGGTGCGCGAGGGGCTGCCGGTGCTGCACATCCACGGCACCGACGATCCGTACGTGCCCTATGCCGGCGGTATCGGCCGCAAGGCCAGCACAGGCGCACCGCGCCTCGCGGTGGAGGCGGCCGTCGCGCGTTGGGCCGCCGCAATGGATGCGCGTGCGCAGGGCGCGGAAAAACTGCGCTCGCCAGCGGGCGACGACGGCACCTCGGTCACGCGCGTGCGCCACGCCACGGCCAGCGACCCGCAGGCCGTGGTGCTGTACCGCATCGAAGGTGGAGGCCACACCTGGCCCGGCAGCGCACTGGCCTCGACGCCGGACAACCGCGTGTCGCGGCAACTCGATGCGAGCGAAACGGTCGTCGCATTTTTCAAGGCGCACGCCAAGCCCTGCCCGAAGCAGCGCGCGGCCTCGCGGTCCCTTCGCTGCTAGAGGCGCGACCGGTACGCGGCCGGCGTTGCACCGAACATGCGCTTGAAGAGCCCGATGAACGCGCTTGCCGTGGAATAGCCCAGGTCGATGGCAATTGCCGTGACCGGCACGCCCGCTGCCAGCATTTCCAGCGAACGCATCAGGCGCGCACGCTGGCGCCAGGCCGTGAAGTTGAACCCCGTCTCCGTCACGAAGCGGCGGCTCAGGGTGCGCGAACTCATCGAGGCGCGGCTTGCCCAGCCCTCCAGGTCGCAGTCGTCGGCCGGGTCGGCGAGCATGGCCCTGGCGATCTTCTGCAGGCGCGGATCGCGCGGCAGGGGCAGGCCGAACGGCTCGACGGGCAGCGTGCGGATTTCATCCAGGATGACTTCGGCAAGCCGTGTCCGGGGCTCGTCGAGCGGCTCCAGGTTCCACGTGCTCGCGCGCAGCACCGCCTCGCGCAGCAGGCCGGACGTGCGCAGCGTGCAAGGGCGCTGGGGCAGGCTTTCGCACGCATGCTCGGCGACATAGGCGCTCCATCCGTGGAAGGGGCCGTGCGTGGTGCCGGCGTGCAGGTAGCGCGGCGGAAGCCAGACGGCGTGGATGGCGGGAACCACCCACATGCCTTCGTCGAGCACCACCGTCAACAGGCCGCGCAGCGACCCGAACAACTGCCCGCGCGCGTGCCGGTGCGGTTCCGACGAATGTTCTTCGTCGGTGTTCGCGGTCATGACGAACAGAACGGGGCCGTCCGCGCGGTCCCTTGCCGCGACGTCCAGGGTGAGGTCGGCCATGGCGGAATCTTGATATTGGTTGTCGGGTGTGGTTTATAGCCGCCAAGCGATTGCCCCTATCGTCCCTGGCATTGATTCAGGAACCACCAGGAAATGCCAGGAGATCGACAGATGGGTGCCAACAGACAACCTCAAGACAGCCAGGGCCGTGGTGCTTCCGTGCCGCCGGACCTGGACGCGCTCTACGATCCGCCGCCAGAAAAAATCCAGAAGGCCGTGCTCGATCACCTGGTCGGGTTTCACGAGGAATACCTGAAAGCCGCCACCTTCTTCTGCCTGGCGACAGGCAGCCAACGCGGGCTCGACGCCTCACCGCGCGGCGGCCCGCCGGGCTTTGTCCACGTGCTCGACCCACACACCGTGGCCTATGCCGACTGGCCCGGCAACAACCGCATCGAGTCCATGCGCAACCTGCAGAGCGACGAGCGCCTGGGCATGGTGTTTCTCTTTCCCGGGCTGGAGATCTTCATGCGCATCAACGGCCGCGGCCGGATCTCGACCGACCCCGGCCTGCTGTCGGAACTGCGGGAAGGCGAGCGCGTGCCCAAGACGGCGACCGTGGTGCTGATCGACGAAGTGCTGCTGCATTGCGGCAAGGCCATCAACCGGGCCCGGCTCTGGCAGGACGATGCGCGCATCGACCGCGACACGCTGCCCTCGGTGGGGAGGATGATGGCCGAGCTGGCGAAGCTCGCCGACGCGCAAGCGCGGATGGACGAGGCGCAGATTGCACAGGTCGATGCGCACTATGCGCAGGGGGTGCGCAACGACCTGTATTGAAAGGGCTGCTCTGCGCTCAACGCCCTGTGTGGCCTATGCGCCGCCCGAATAGAAAAACTCTTCGCGCACGATCTTGCCGTCCTTGACGGTGTAGAGGGCCATCTCTTCCATCGTGAGGCGCTGGCCGGTGGGCTTCATCGTCACGTCGAAGCGAAAGCCGACGATGAAGCGGTCGTCGTGCGGCCACGGGCCCACGACCTGCATCGAGTGCACTTCGTGGTTGGCGGTCCACCATTCGCTCTTGGCCTGGATGGCCGCCAGGCCCACCGATTCACGCTGCCCGCCTGGTGGGGCGCTGGCCTCGACGCTGACGGCTTCGGGTGCGTAGAGCACCTTCGCGTCCTCGAATTTCCCTTGCTTGCACAGCGCCACGAGCTTGCTGGCGATTTCCGTTGTGTTCATGCGTTTTCTCCTGGAGAGGAAAGATGGGGAATGGGCGGGAGGGCGAGTGTAGGCCCGCGCGCCACCCGGCGCATGAAAAACGCGTGTCAGGGGCTGCCAGAGCCCGTTGGATGCCGTCCGTTACGCGTCCGGCGCGTCGGACAGTCGCATGCTGTCGATGCCTTCCGGCGACACCCACAGCAGCGTGTTCAGGTAGGTCTCGATGCGGTCGACCAGCGCGCTGCGCGGGCCCTCGCGCCATTCGGCGGAGCCGTAGAACGCGGACTGCTGGGCCTCCAGGGCCTCGCGGCTGTCGTAGGCGCGCACCAGGTGATACGTTTCTTCTTCGTGGTCGCAACGACCGTAGGTGACCACGTCCACGCCCTTGCGCCGCAGCATCGGCACTGCCTGCGTGTGCACCGCTTCATGAAAGGCGGACAGGGTGCCGGGCTTCAGCCTGTAGGTGCGGATTTCGATGAGGCGCTTCATGGGCGTGGCTTTCGTCAGGTGGCGATGCGCGGCGCTTCGACGTCGTGCAGCCGCGCGCTGAAGTCGTACCTGTATTCGCAGTCGCCCGCATAGGCCAGCGCGATCTTTCCGGTCCAGGTGATGTTGAAGCGGTCGGTGCCCGCGATGCGGTCGAAGCGGATGCGGTGCTGGGCCGCGGCGTCGTGTCCGAGCAGGTAGATGTGGAAGACGTTGTCTTCCATATCTTCGGGCGCCGGCGTGTCGATGCTGGCCTCCATGCCATCGATCCGCGCCAGGCTGAAGTCGGGCAGCGCGCAGACCGCGAAGCCGCCGCCGTCTCCCCAGGCGGTCGATGACAGCGTGCAGCGGTGGTAGTTGTTCCAGACCCCGGGCGCGTCCCAGTCGGAGGGGTGGTCGACGTCCTCGTCTTCGGGCTCGTCGATCTCACGCTCGGCGTCGTAGTCTTCGCTGCGCAGGTGCAGGTCGAACCACACCTCGTTGTTCCTGACGGAAGCCGTCCAGCGGAACTCCTTGATGGGGTGGCCTTCGGGCCAGGGGTTGCCGGAGAAATGAATTCGGTCGCGAGGCGTCGTCATGGGGTGGGCGTGATTCGGTGCAATGAACGCCGCACAGTGTCCGCGACAACTCGCGCGTCGGCTACCCCTGCATGGCGGCGCTCCAGCGGCGCTGCATCTCCTGGGGGCTGACTTCCTCGATGCGCGTGGCCAGGTGCCAGCGGTGCCCGAAAGGGTCGAGCAGCAAGCCCGCCCTGTCGCCGAAAAATTCGTCCTTGGCGCCGCGCAACACCGTGGCACCGGCTTCCTCGGCCAGTGCCATGGTGGCGTCGACGTCCGCCACATACAGGTGGATCGACACCGGCGTGCCGCCGACGCGCGCCGGACCCAGCGCGCCGAAGTCGGGGTACTCGTCGGCCAGCAGCAGCTTGGCATCGCCGATGCGCAACTCGGCGTGCCCGACCTTGCCGCTGGGTTCCGCGAGCCGGAACAGTTCTTCGGCGCCGAACGCGTGGACGTAGAAGTCGATCGCGCGGGAGGCGTCGGCAACAATGAGGTAGGGCGCAAGGCATTGCGCCGGGATGGGGTGGAGAGTGCGCATGGCTTGTCCTTGCGGGTTTAGAATTTAATTACGTTACGCATCGTTCCATAAATGAATCCCCTTGTCAAAGACGCTGTGGAGGCACCGCCTCCCGCCGCGCGTGGCCGGCCGCGCAACCTGCAACTGCGGCACGCCGTGCTCGATGCGGCGCGCGAACTGCTGGCGCAGCTTGGTCCGTCGGGCGTCACGATGGAGGCGGTGGCGGCAAGGGCCGGTGTCGGCAAGCCCACGGTCTACCGGTGGTGGCCGAACCGGCACGCCGTGACGATGGACGCGCTGATGGCATCGAGCGAGCAAGAGAGCCAGAAGAAGAGAAAAAAGGCGCCCGCCGCATCGGCCTCGCCGCTGCGTGCGCTGTCGCTGCAGCTGAACATGGTGGTGCGCACGCTGTCGTCGCACATGGGGCGCAACGTCACGACGATCATCGCGGCGGCCGACCCCGACACAGAGCTGTCGAAGGCCTTTCGCAATCACTTCATCCTGTCGCGCCGTGACGAAGGGAGGGTGCTGTTGCAGCAGGCCGCCGAGGCGGGCGAGATCCGCGCGGATGCCGACCTGGAGATCGTGCTCGACCAGATCTATGGCCCGCTGTTCTTCCGGCTCCTGATGGGGCATGCGCCGCTCGACGAGGGCTTTGTCGAAGGACTGATCGGGAGTCTGCTTGCGGGGCTTCGCACGGACCCCGAGAAAAAGAGGAAGGCCGTCGCGCCTACCGCCGCAGTTCGCGCGTCACGGAGCAAGGCCGCCTGAATCGGTGCCGGCGGGCTGAAGCAGGTCCCACCGGTTCCCGCACAGGTCGAGAAACACGGCCACCATGCCGTGAGCCTCTTGGCGCGGTGCTTCGAGAAAGCGCACGCCGTGGGATGTCATGTGCGCGTGGTCGGACGCGAAGTCGGTGGTGTGCAGGAACAGGAAAACGCGCCCGCCCGCCTGCTTGCCGATGCTGGCGGCCTGCTCGTCGGTCACGGCCTTGGCCAGCAGCAGCGCGGCGCCTGCATTGCGTGCCGGCGCCACCACCACCCAGCGCTTGCCCGGCCCGCGCGGCGTGTCTTCGACCAGCTCGAAGCGCAGCGCCTCGGTGAAGAAGCGGATGGCTTCGTCGTAATCGCGAACGAGGAGGGTGACGGTGGCGAGTTGGCGGGTCATGGGCGAAGAGGTTGGGGACGCATCGGCGTCTTTCAGACGGGCGTTGTCGTCCGTGATGGCGATGCAACGGGCCTGCTCGGCGGCGGCATGCATCTGCTCCCGGGTGTCGACCCAGAGCACGTTCTTGCGGCAATCGCCGCAGTAGCGCACGCCGGGCGTGGATGTTTTTTCGAGCGCGTCCCAGGGCTTGGAGCACGAGAGCGATTCGTCGTGATCGCTTTTCGATTGCTCTTGCGGAGCGCCCGGCGCGCGACCGATGCGGATGGATTTCTTCATCGTGGCGGCGTGCGGCGTGCGCCAATTGCGTATTGCACGACCCAGTCCGCCTGTTCCGATGTGTCGGGCATGGCGACCCCACGTGAGCGACTCAGCAGGCGGAAGATGTTTGGGCCCGGAACCCCGAGCCCATGGAGCAGACTGCCCGCGATAAGGCCTGTTCGGCCGATGCCTGCACGACAGTGAATGGCGACGGCCTTTCCAGCCGCAAGTTCGGAGCCCAGTTCGGCAATCAGGGTGGCTGCGTCCCGTTGCGATGCCGGCGTGCCTCTGTCCGGAATCGGGAAATGCCGGAACACGATGCCATGTTCGGCACAGAGCGCAGGTTCTTCCTGGAGTTCAAGCTCCCTGATTTCCTTTGCCTCGAGCAAGGAGACAACGATGTTCAGCGACGCACGCTGCCAGGCAGCAACTTCTTCGCGAAGCGAATCACCGCCGCGTGGGCGCGCCATCAGCCCCAGCCGGTGCGGCGGTATGTCGCGAACCCAGTGAATGGTTGTCTCGAACATGGTCTGCGGACCTCACAACCGGTCGATTGGGCGGATCGCCTTCAGGAAAAAACAATGACCGTCTTGTGCGCGATGCTCAGCCGCGCCGATTCGTACAGCAGCAGCCACGACGCATGTTCGCGGTAGAGGCCTTCGTCGTCGTCGATCAGGCCGTCGATGCGTTCGGCTTCCTCGTCCGACAACTGGCCGTCGGTGAGGGCGATGCCGAGCGCGGGCGCGACCAGCACCAGTTCGTCGCGCAGGCGGTACGAAGAGCCGAGCATGCCGCCGCTCAGTTCTTCGTCGTCCGAGTCGGAGAACAGCACCTCGTCGAATTCGACCGGCACATAGAAGCCTTCGGCATCGGAGTGGCAGATGAGGTGGCTGTCGGATTCGTCGAGCGCGGCCTGGATGGCCGGATCGTCCGCGGGATCGACGCCGTCTTGCACCGGCGTTGCCACCCAGTCGGGCGACACCAGCCGGTGCGCGTAGGCCCGGCGCAGGTAGTGAATGAACGAGTACGGAAAGCTGCGGAGCGACGCACGGGAATCCAGCGGCGGCAGTTCGCGGGGCTCGGCATGCGGCGGAAGCCCCGCCGCTGCCAGCACCTTGTTCACTACTGCGAGGTCTTCCTGGAGCCACTCGGCTCCTTCGGTGTCGTTCTCCAGCAAGTCGGCGAGTGCGCCGACGCTGATGGCCAAACCCATGGTGTTCCTTTTCTTTCTCTCTGTTGGCTCAGTTTGTTACGGCGCGGCGCGGCTTACTTCGCCGCCTCCACCTTCACCCGCGCGTTCGGCGACTCGCCGAACATCTCGGGTGCGTACATCGCCTCGACGCGGCTCGGCGGCAGAGCGAAGTCGCCGACGTTGTTCAGGCGCACGGTGTATTCCATCTTCACCACGCCCTTGGGCAGGTACTCGTAGTAGCTGCGGAAGGCCTCGAAGCTGCGCTCTTCGAACGCGGCCCAGCCGCTGCCCGACTTCTTCTCGCCCTGTGTGGCGATCTGCGAGTCGCGGCCGAGGCCGCCGCCCAGGATGGTGGCGCCGCCCGGGATCGGGTCGCTGATGACGACCCAGGTCATGTCGGCGCTGGCGTTCACCTCGAGGGTGACGCGCAGCACGTCGCCGCGGGTGTACTTGCCCGCGGTGGCCTGCTCGACCGGGGTGATGGTCTTCTTGATGGCGTAGCCGGCGGCGAACGGTGCCTTCAGCTGCACGGCGGCAATCGACTGCAGCGTGAGCCAGGGCTTGCCGCTGCCTTGCTGGGTGACCAGCAGGGTGTCGCGCACGGGCGCGCCGGATGGTGATGCGGCCCAGGGCAGGAACATGGTGTTGTTCTTCAGGTTGCCCGGCGAAGCGGGCGCGCCGAAGAAGGTGCCCTGGTTGGGGGCGCCGGCGGCGTCGGTGGTCTTGACGCGCTCGACCTTGCTCCAGTCGACCTGCGCCTTGACCGCGCCCAGCGTGGCGGCGGTGACGCCGGTCACCGGGGTGCTTTCGAACACCTTGCTGAATTTCTCCAGCGCCAGTCCGCCCCACAGGTTGGCGGTGGTGGTGTGCCACGCGCCGTTCTGCTGGCGGCCGATGAAGCCGTTGGCGAGCTTGCCGATGTCGTCCTTCCAGGCCGGGTCTTCCATCACGGTGAGCAGCAGGCGGGCGGTGTTGATGTCGCCGTTGGTCATCAGCCACCACCAGTAGTCGTCCTGCTCGGTGCTGAAGATGAGCTTGGTGCCCTGGTACGAAAGGCGCGCCTTCAGCACGTTGTTGGCTTCGTCCATGCGTTGCTGGCGCTGCGGCACGTCGTTCACGCGCTTCAGGATGTTGAGCCAGTCGATCACCGCGCTGGTGGGCCACTGGTTCGGCGCGATGGTGATGCTGCCGAGCATGCTGCCCTTGGCCTTGCCGTAACGCGAGAGCGCTTCGAGCGCGGCGAGCTTGCGCACGTCGAGGTCCTTGCGCGGGCTCCAGAACTCGCGCGTGATGCGGCCTTCGACAAAGGCGATCAGGCCCGACTCCATCGGCGCGCGCACGTCGTCGGCCAGCGCGAAGGCCGGGTTGAGCTGCGAGGCTTCGTGGGTCGATGCAAGCAGGTACGACGTGAGGATGTCGCTGCCGCGGTTGGCCTCGCCGTCGCGCGGCGGGAAGTAGTTGGCCAGGCCGTCGCTGTCCAGGTAGGTGGGCAGCGTGGCCAGCACGCCTTGCCACATCTTCGCGTCGCGCAGGCCGACCGACTTGCTGGTCTTCTGCTCGAGGCAGCTGAAGGGGTAGTTGGCGAACCAGTCGCGCACGCCCGGCAGGCCTTCGGCCAGCTTGGGCTGCAGCGACATCTTCAGGCCGCCGCGGCCGGGCAGGGCGTCGGCGGGCGGAGCCACGTCGAGCGTGAACGGCCCGTCGACCTGCACCAGCGTGGCCTGCTGCACCGTGAGCGGCACCGAAGGCACGATGCGCTGGCGCACCTTGAGCGCGTCGCGCGCGCCGCCAAGGGTGTCCTTGGCCTCGATCTCCCACAGGATGGCTTCGGCGCGCGTCTGCGCGAGCTGCGCGGGCGCGGTCACGGTCCATGCCACTTCACGCGATTCGCCGGCCGGAATGTCGACGGTCTGCGGCTCCAGCGTGAGCAGGGTGGCGCGCGGCGTGGCCTCGACCTTCATCGGCTTCTGCGTGGTGTTGCGCAGCGTGACCTGGGCGCGGAACTGGTCGTCCTCGCGCACCAGCGGCGGCAGGCCGCTGATGATCTGCAGGTCTTGCGTGGCCTGGATGCTGGCCTGGCCGGTGCCGAAGAGGCTGTTGCCCGAGTCGGCCACCGCCACGATCTTGAAGGTGGTGAGCGCATCGTTCAGCGGCACCGTCACCACGGCCTGGCCGTTGGCGTCGAGCACCACCTTCGGGTTCCACACGAGCAGGGTGTCGAGCAGTTCGCGCGTCTGGCCCTTGCCACCGCCGCCGCCCGCGGGCACGGCCTTGCGCCCGTAGTGGCGCCGGCCGACGATTTCCATCTGCGCGGTGGAGGTGCTCACGCCCCAGCTGCGACGTTGCAGCATGGCGTTCAGCAGGTTCCAGCTGTCGTTGGGCATCAGCTCCAGCAGGGCCTGGTCGACCGCGGCCAGCGCCACTTCGGCGCCCGCCGCCGGCTTGCCGTCGGGCAGTTTGGCGGAAATGGTGATCTGCGCCTTGCTGCGGATCGGGTAGCTGGGCTTGTCGCTGGTGACGGTCACGTCGAGCTGGTGGGCGCGCGTGCCGACGCGGATCTCGGCCATGCCCAGGCGGTAGGCGGGCTTGCTCAGGTCGACCATGGCGGTGGGTGCGACGTATTCCTTGCCTTCGTACCAGAAGGCCGTCCACCACTCGCGCGGTGCCTTGAAGCCCCAGGTGAAGAAGCTGTACCAGGGCACTTCGCGCAGGCGGCCGCGCAGGGCGAGCACGCTGACGTAGGCGTTGGGCCCCCACTCGGGCTTGACCTGCAGGCTGACCGTCGGGTCCTTGCCGTCGAGCTGCACCACGTGCGTCTCGATGATGCCTTCGCGTTCCACGGCCACCAGCGCGGTGGCAAAGCGGAAGGGGCTGCGCACCTGGAACTTGGCGACTTCGCCGGGCTGGTAGCTCTTCTTTTCTGGGAGCACGTCGATGCGGTCGTTGTCTTCGCCGCCGAACCACAGCTCGCCCTGCTTCGTCACGTAGACGGAACTCACGGCCTTGCTGTCGCGGCCGTCGCCGTCGGTGGCACTGGCGATGAGTTCGACTTCGCCGGCTTCCTTCAGCTCCGACTCGCACAGCAGCAGGCCGCGCGCATCGCTCTTGCCGCTGCAGACGGTGCCGATGTCCTTGGTCTCGGTCTTGTTGTCGTAGGTGTAGAAGCCGCCCACCATGCGCTTGCGGCTGGTGGTGGTGATGCGTGCCACGGCGCGCACATTGAGCGTCACGCCGGCCTGGGGCTTGCCCGTGAGGTCGAGCGCGAGGGCCTGGAACTTGAGCTTCTGGCTGGTCGATACCCAGCCTTCGGTCTTGATGCCCGCAATGACGGAGGCCGGCCACAGCGTCTGCGTGCTGCGGATGGTCTGCACTTCGCCGTTGGGGTCGGCATAGGTGGCTTCGAGCAGCAGCTCGCGCGGGGCCGTGACCTTGGGCACCTTGTCGATGGTGACCTTGCCGGCGCCGTCCTTGTTGAGCGTCAGGGGCAGCTTGTCGGCGATCACGCGGGTGTCGCTGGTGGCGTTGCTGTCTTCCTCGCCGGAGGCGCTGTCGCTGCTGGCGGAAAGCGTGTCGCCGCTGCCCGACGTGGCGCGCGGCGGGTTGAAGCTGAAGGCGTCGTAGTCGGAGAAGCTCACGCTCTTGCCGCGCACCATGGCCGACACGCGCACCGGCAGGTTGGCGGCGCCACCGCCGGCCACGTAGTTGATCTGCACGTCGGTCGGCACCGTGGTGGCGGCCACCAGCGGTTTCTTCTCGGTGGGCGCGATGCGGCCTTCGAGCACGGGCAGGCGGAATTCTTCGACGCGGAACGTGCCGGTGCTGAAGCTGCGGCTGTAGCCGCTGTCGTCACCGTCGCTCTCGCCGTCCTTGGCGCCACCGGTGCGCAGCACCACTTCGTACGCGCCCAGCTTGGCGGCCGGTGGAATGGGGAAGGTGTTTTCCGCGCTCAGGCCGCCGGTGGCGGTCTTGCGCCAGGTCAGCGGCTGCGTGAAGCGCTGGCCGCTGCCCACGTGGGTAATGACGAGCGTGTCGGGCCGGTTTTCGGGGAGGCCGAAACCCTTGCTGGTCTGCGTGCGGATCAGGCTCTTCATGGACACCGTTTCGCCGGCGCGCAGCAGCGTGCGGTCGAAGATGGTGTGGGCCACGCGGTCGGCCTCGGCCTGCAGGCTGGTCGGCACGTTGAAGCGCCAGGGCTCGATGCCGCGCTGCCAGTCGCTCCAGGTGAAGGCCAGGTCTTCGATGCCCTTGTCGTCCTTGGCGCGGGCGCTGACGAACCAGGCCCCGCTGTCGTATTCGTTCGGGCCGTTGCACGACGGCGCCTGCGGCGAGATGCCGCTGAGCATCACCACGCCGCTGGCGTCGGTGGTGCCGGTGGCCACGGCCTTGCCGTCGCAGCTGGACACGCGCACTTCGGCGCCGGCCACGACCTTGCCCTTGTCCAGCGTGGTGACCCAGGCCATCGAGTTCTCGCGGCCCAGCTTGAAGTGCACCGCCAGGTTGGTGGCCAGCGCGGTGGTGCGCACGTACATCGTGCGGCCGGCGTTGTAGCGCTCGTCGAGCAGGGCCTCACCCAGCTTTTGCGATGCGATCTCGAGCACGTGGAAGCCCGGCGTGAGCGGGATGCCGATGACTTCGAACGGACGCGGGTCGCCAGCATCGGACTTGGGCATGTCGAGCGCCTTCACGCCCGGCTGGCCCGCCAGCAGCGACAGCATGCGGGTCTGCAGCGTCGTGCGGTCGTCCTTGTCGATGACCGGCGGCAGCGGGCCCTTGACGTCCTTGCGCGCCTGTTCGCGCGAGATGCTGTAGTTGTCGTAGCGGCGCACCTTGCGGAACCACGCGATGATCTCGGCGTCGGTCTTCGGGTTCATGTCGCTGACCTTGCCGGGCGTCAGGGCGTTGACCAGCAGCTGCGGTTCCACGCGGCGCACGGTCACCGGCATCATGGCCGGCGTGCCCGGTTCGGCAAGGCGCTCGACCACGCCGAAAGGCGAGGCCGCGAACTTGGCCAGCGGCGGCATGGCGCCGGTCGCCACCTTCAGCGGAAAGCTGCCGGGCGAGCCCAGCGGGCGGCCCGAGGCGTCTTCGAACTTGGAGGGCAGCTCGACGGTGAACTGCGCGCCTTCGTCCAGCGGCGGCTCGAAGCTCACGCCGTTGACCACGTCGTCGTCGCTTTGCTGCGTGCCGCCGTCGTTGTCGAGCTTGGCCTTGACGGTCTTGTTGCCCTTGAGCTGGATCTGCGCGGCCAGCTTGCGCGTGACCGGGGCGTTGAACGACAGCTGCATCGGGCGCAGCGGCAGGCAGGCTGCCTGCGCGTTCTCGCGTTCGCAGCTGAACGAAACGGCAAAGGGTTCGCGCACCTGGTAGTCGAAGCGGCGCTCGACGTTGTTGGCAACGCCCGACGGCGTGGCCACGCCCTTGCCGTACACGATCTGCATCTTGGCGCCGGGCGTGAGCGTGCGGTTGCACTGCAGGGTAATGAAGCGCAGCGGGTCCTTGGCGGCTTCTTTTTCGCGGCTGAAGGCCTTGAGCAGGCCGGTGCGCTGGTCGCCGTCGAGCAGCTTGACCGGAATGCGTTCGCCCACGCCATCGGCCGAGCACCACACGTTCTGGCGCACGCTCTCGAGCGTGGCCGCCCCGTTGAGCTCGAGCATGAACATCTGCTGTTCGTCGATGCGGGCGTAGGTGCCGGGCATGTAGCTGCGCACGAACGGGCCGCCGGTGTTGAACTGGTAGCGGTCGGGTCCGGTGAGCTCGCCGCCGGAGCTGGGCTTGAAGGTCGGGATGCGGGTGACGGTGCAGCGCACGCCGGGCGGAAGGTCGTTCTCGAAGTCGTAGACCCAGGCCTTGGCGTCGGTCCAGCGGGCGGTGCCCTTGCCGGCCTGTGCATCGCTGCAACTGACGGAGAGCGGCGCGGGGGCCTTGGGATCACCGAAGTTGACGGCGGCCTGGTCGAACTTGGCGACGATCTGGCGCACGCGCGCGACCTCGCCTTGCGGGGTCAAGCTGGTAATCTGAAGAGCAAAGCCCGGGCTGGCCACGAAGGCGCTGCCGGCCAGGAGCAATGTTGGAAAGAAACGGTTCACTTATATCTCCACCTAGAGGCAGCGCGCAGCGTAGCCGATTTGCGCGTCAGTTCGGGAGTGCCGGGAGGCATATGGCGTCGGGGTAGCCGCTTTGTTTTAGGCGGCTGTTGTTCTTCTTGCTTGCCGTTGTTCAGGGCGACGTTCAGGGCGACGCCCGCGCCGACGGTGTGCTCTGCTCCGCGAATGTCCCCCGCTTCGCTCCTCCTTTATTTCGCTGCGCAGAGCACACCATCCGCGTGAGCGTCATCAGAGTGGTCGTTGATCAGCGGTACACCA
>NZ_QAJK01000037.1 GCF_003852515.1 Variovorax sp. KBW07
CTGAACGACAGCGCCAAAACCGCCAAAAGCTCCGAAGAAGAGCACCCAAAACACACCCGCGAAAAACCGACATGAAGACAGCACGAAGCCCACGTCGCAAATAAGAGTAATTCTCATTTAGTTGACATTTAACTGACCCAAAGTCAGTATCGACACCTTCTTCAACGACCCGAAGGCGTCCATGGACTCCCTTGTTCAGCCGTCGACCGACCCACGCCGCCGTCTCGCGCTCGTGGCGGCCGTGTACCTCGGCAGCTTCATCGCCACGCTCGATGTCAGCATCGTCAACGTCGCGCTCCCTACCCTTCAGCGCGCACTGTCCACCGACCTCGCCGGCCTGCAATGGGTCATCGACATCTACGCGCTCTGCCTCTCCGCGTTCATGCTCTCAGCCGGCCCGCTCGGCGACCGCTACGGCCGCAAGCGCGCATGGCTGTCCGGCGTCATCGTGTTCACCATCGGCTCCGCCATGTGCGCGCTGGCCGGCAGCCTCTCCACCTTGCTGGCCGGGCGCGCCGTGCAGGGCGTGGCCGGCGCGTTGATGATTCCCGGCGCGCTGTCGCTGCTGGCGCATGCGTTTCCTGAGCCCGCGAGCCGGGCCAAGGTGATCGGCGGCTGGTCGTCGTTCACCGCGCTGTCGCTCATCCTCGGGCCCATGCTCGGCGGGTTGCTGGTCGACCATGCGGGCTGGCAGAGCATCTTTCTCATCAACCTGCCGATCGGCCTGCTGACCGTGGGGCTCGGGCTCTGGGGCATCCAGGAAACCTCGCACCCCGAGCATGCCGCGCTCGACCCGGTGGGGCAGGTGCTCAGCGTGCTGTGGCTCGGCGCGCTCACCTATGGGCTGATTGCCGCGGGCGAGTACGGCTGGGGTTCGATGCCTGCCGCCACCGCGCTGGTTGCCGCCGTCGTCGGGCTCGCGCTGTTCCTGATGGTGGAGGCGCGCGTCGAACGGCCGCTGCTGCCGCTCGCGCTGTTCCGCGATGCCCGTTTCTCGGTGACCAATTTCGCGTCGTTCGTGCTCGGGTTCTCGTCGTACGCCAGCCTGTTCTTCTTCTCGCTGTTCCTGCAGCAGGTGCAGGGCTGGTCGGCCAGCGACACCGGCTGGCGGCTGGTGCCGCAGTTCGTTGCGACCGGCATCGTGGCCTCGCAGTTCGGCCGCCTAGCGCGGCACTTCGAAGTGCACACGCTGATGATTGCGGGCTACGGCCTCATCGGCGCGTCGATGCTGCTGCTCACGCTGTTCTCCGCCGACACGCCCTATGCACTGCTGGCGCTGCTGTTCGTGTTCCTCGGCGCGGGCTCCGGCCTCGCGGTGCCGGCCACCAGCACGGCCGTCATGGCTTCGGTGCCCGCGCAGCGTTCGGGCATGGCGTCGGCCACCATGAATGCGCTGCGCCAGGCCGGCATGCTGATCGGCATTGCGCTGCTCGGCACGCTGATGAGCACGCGCGCCACGTGGCTGCTTGCCGATGCGCTCGAACGCGCCGGTCTGCGCGATGCGCAACAGGCGGCGGTGGCAGCCATCTCCCGGCACGACCTGGGGGCACTGGCTTCGCTCGATGCGGACACGGCGCATCGCCTCGTGACCAGCGCATTGGCCGGCGGCTTCCACGTCGCGATGGCTTTCGCCGGCTTGTCCGGCCTGCTGGCGGCCGGGCTGCTGCTGAGCGTCAGGCCCCGCGCCGCCGCGCTGCCCGTTCGCGCCTGAGGACCTTGCATCCATGCCCGCCGCGCTCGTGCCGGTGCGCCTTCGCGCGCGGCCTCATTCGATTTTCACCAAGGAGTTTTCCATGATCCATCACGAACTCAGTCAGTGGCCCCTCGTCATCAGCGTCTCCAGTGGATTGCAGACGCTCGAAAGCATGGAGGCCTTCACCGAAGACTGGAACCGCTGGCTCGACCGCGGCGAGCCTTTCGCATCGTTGCGCGTGTTCGCCGATGCCGATGCGCTGGTCCACCCCGAAGGCAGCGCCCAGAGCGCCAAGCAATGGCTGCAGGAGCGCGGCGCCGATATCCGCCGCCATATGATGGGCATGGCGAGCGTGGTGCCCGCCGACCAGTACGAGAAAATCCGCAAGATGAATGTCGAGAAACTCTTCGGCGTGCCCGCCAGCACCTTTGCCGATGCCGACGATGCACTGGTGTGGCTGGGCGAGCGTGTGATGACGCCGCGCGGCCTGAGTTTCGACCTGGCCGCCGTGCGCGCGGCCATCGGTGCCGCCCGCGCAGCGGCCGCGACCACTTGATGAAAACCTGAAGCAAGCCATGGCAAAAAGCGGTCCGGTCACGATGCCTCCTTCTTCCTCTCCCGATCTTTCCGATCCGGCCGGTGGCGAGGCCGCGCCGCGCCGCCGCACCAAGGCCCCCGAAACCCGCGCGGCCGCGCTGATGGATGCCGCTGAGCGGCTCTTCATCGAGAAGGGCATCGCCACCACCAGCATCGACGACATCGCGGCCGGCGCACAGGTGGCCAAGGGCACCTTCTACCTGTACTTTCCTTCGAAGGAAGCGATGCTCGGTGCGCTGCAGCAGCGCTTCGTCGACACCTTCTGCACGCGGCTGCAGGACGCGATGGACCGGCACCGCGCCGACAACCATCGCGCCCGCCTGAAGGCCTGGGTGGAAACGGGGCTGGAGACCTACCTGGACAACGTCGCGTTGCACGACGTGGTTTTCCACGAATACCGGCCCGAAGACCGGCGCATGCGCAACGACAACGCGGTCATCACGCAGCTCGTGGGGCTGTTGAAGCGGGGCGATGCCGCGGGCATCTGGGAAGTGGAAGACGCCACGCTGACGGCCGTGATTCTTTTCAATGCGCTGCACGGCGTGGCCGACGATGCGGTGGCCATGGGGCCGGCCGGCGACCCGGTGGCCGACCGCCGCCGGCGTGCCCGCGCGCTCACGCGCTTCTTCGAGCAGGCGCTGCGCCCGGACGTGGACGACAGCGACGACTGAGCCTGAGTCAGCTCAGAGCTTGTAGAAGCGCTTGATGGCGTCCCACGCGTCGTCCGGCGCGTCGACGTACTCGAACAGCTTCACGTCGCCTGGGGAGATCACGCCTTCTTCGACCAGGAAGTCGAAGTCGATCAGCTTTTTCCAGTAGTCCGAGCCGAACAGCACGATCGGCACCGGCTTCGACTTCTTGGTCTGCACCAGCGTGATCACCTCGAACAGTTCGTCGAGCGTGCCGAAGCCGCCCGGGAACGCCACCAGCGCCTTCGCACGCATCATGAAGTGCATCTTGCGGATGGCGAAGTAGTGGAACTTGAAGCTCAGCGCCGGCGTGACGTACGGGTTGGCTTCTTCTTCCATCGGCAACGCGATGGCCAGGCCGACCGAGAGGCCGCCGCCTTCGTGCGCGCCGCGGTTGGCCGCCTGCATGATGCCGGGGCCGCCGCCGGTGCACACGAAGAGCTTGTCTTGCGGCTCCTTGCCGTTGCTGTATTGCGCAACGAGCTTGCCGAAGGCGCGGGCCTTTTCGTAGTAGTGCGAACTGCGCGCCAGCCGGCGCCAACGCTCGGCCGCCACCGTGTCGCCGGCAGCTTCGGCCTGCGCGATCTGTGCGGCGGCGTCTTCCTCGCTGCGAAAGCGGGCGCTGCCGAAAACCACCACGGTGTTCTCGATGCCGTGCTCGCGCTGCTCCAGGTCGGGCTTCATCAGCTCCAGCTGCATGCGGATGCCGCGCGTTTCGCGGCGCAGCAGGAACTCGGGGTCGGCGAAGGCGATGCGCGAGGGATCGGGGTCGAGCGGAAGGCCCTTGTCGGAATGCGCGCGGAGCGTGGCCCATGCGTCGGCAAGGCGTTTGTCGTGAAGATCGTGCGTGTTGTTCATGAAGAGACCAGACAGAAGGACTTGTTGTGCGATTGTGCAGCGTTGCAACCCGCATGCCCGACAAACAAAAAAGGCTCCTTGCGGAGCCTTTCGGGGTGGTGGTCGGCCGGTGAGCCGGCAAGCCGATGAAGGCTCAGACGCGTTTGCGGTATTCGCCGGTGCGCGTGTCGATTTCGATCTTGTCGCCTTGCGCAACGAAGAGCGGCACGCCGATTTCGAAACCGGTGGCGATCTTGGCGGGCTTCATGACCTTGCCCGAAGTGTCGCCCTTGACGGCCGGCTCGGTCCAGGTGATTTCGCGCTCGACGCTGGTGGGCAGTTCGACCGAGATGGCCTTGCCGTCGTAGAACACCACTTCGACAGCCATGCCGTCTTCGAGGTAGTTCAGGGCGTCGCCCATGTTTTCGGCTTCGACTTCGTACTGGTTGTACTCGGTGTCCATGCAGACGTACATCGGGTCGGCGAAGTAGGAGTAGGTGCACTCCTTCTTGTCGAGCACGATCTGGTCGATCTTGTCGTCGGCCTTGAACACCACTTCGGTGTTGAAGTTGGCGATCAAGCTCTTGAGCTTCATGCGCACGGTGGCGGAGTTGCGGCCGCCGCGGCTGTATTCGGTCTTGAGGACGACCATGGGGTCCTTGCCGTGCATGATGACGTTGCCGGCGCGGATTTCTTGAGCGATTTTCATAACAGGTTCTCTGGATGTTGGCCGCTCGGTGCACGGGGCCTTCAGCGACGCTTGGCGACGTTCGAAACGTTCTTGCCGGTGTGTCTGGCCCCGCGGTACAGGTCCCGCGGCAGGTTTGGCGGAGAGCATCTCGGGTCCTGACGACCCGGGCCGAAATCCGCAAAGCCCGCTATTTTAGCTTTTTCCGGCGACCAGATGCCGCAGTTGCGCGAGCAAATCGTCCTGTGCGCGCAACCGCTCGCGCGCGGCCAGGGCGGTTTCGCGCCACGGGCCTTGCGTTTCCAGCGGGGGGAGGGGGGTGTCGCCCTGGCCGTTCCAGGCGTGGTGAAAAAGCCGGAGCGAGGGCGGGGCGCCGAGCCAGTCGAGCCAGGCACCGAGCTTGGTGTGGTGCGCGTCGTCGTCCTGCGGATAGATCTGCCAGACCAGCGGCGCGCCGGCCCAGTGGGCGCGCACCAGCGAGTCTTCTCCCCGCACGAAATTAAGGTCGCAGGCCCATAGCAGATGGTCGAAATCCGGCTGCGTGAGGTAGGGTAGGTATGAAATTGATAGCGCACCAAGACCACTGGACGTTGGTGTCGCCGTCTTTCCATTTGAAATGCAGGCTTCGACGGCCCGGGTCGCGCGGCCCGCGGTGACGAGCAGCCGCGTTGGCGTGGGGCCTGCCGCCAGTTGTTCGAGCAGCGCCGCCAACGCAGGGGGCTCGTAACAGAAGAGCGAGACGAGGCGCTCGCCCTCTTGCCATGGAATCTGCTTTGCCTGGAGCCACCGGGCGCGGTCGAAAAGCGCTTGCCGCTGCGCCAGGTCGGGCTCGCGCAACAAGCCACCGGTGGCGGGCGTGAAACCGGGGTAGAAAAACCGCTTGGTCAGCCCGACGCCCGGCCCCTTGAACACCGGCGACGGCAGCCGGTGCAGCCGCTCGACATACGGTTCGGCCGACAGGTATTCGAGGTTGATCCACGCCCGCTGCGGTGCGTTGCCGGCAGCGGCCGCTTCGGCGAACTTCGCGATCAGCTCCGGCGCCGGCTCGCAGCCGAAGGCCTCGATCAGCACGTCGGGCGCCGGCTCGGCCGCAGCGCGCTGGACTGCCACGGGGTCGCACCAGTCGATCACGCGCACGCCATCGCAGCCCGTGGGCGCCATCCAGTTCAGGGCCGTCGCGTCGTCGATCCACAGGCGCGCGCGCTCGCCGGAGGCGGCCAGTTGGCAGGCCAGCCGCCAGCACACGCCGAGATCGCCGTGGTTGTCGATGACTTTGCAGAAGATGTCCCATTGCATGGCCGCGAGTGTGCCCGTCTTCGGCGTCCCGCAGGCCGGGGCACTTGCTATGCTGGACGCCACAACAACCACCGGAGAGAGAGA
Organism: Variovorax sp. KBW07; assembly: GCF_003852515.1. Taxonomy (GTDB): domain Bacteria; phylum Pseudomonadota; class Gammaproteobacteria; order Burkholderiales; family Burkholderiaceae_C; genus Variovorax. The sequence goes on from NZ_QAJK01000037.1 coordinate 5,885, forward strand.
CCATGAGGATGCAGACCCGCCGCCGTTCGCCGTTTTCCTTTCGTTCCGCGAGAACCGTGCTCGCCCTGTCGCTGGCCTTGGCCGGCCTGGCCGGAGCAAGCACCGGTGCGTTGGCGCAACAGGCGCAGGCTGCGCAACTGACGCCGCAGCAGCAGCGCTTTCACGACATCTACAAAGAGCTGGTCGAGATCAACACCACCCATTCGGTGGGCGACAACACCGTGGCCGCGCGCGCCATGGAAAAGCGCCTGATCGAATCGGGCTTTGCGCCCGGCGACATCCAGATCTTCGAGCCCTTCCCGAAGAAGGGCAACCTGGTGCTGCGCTTCAAGGGCGACGGCAGCAAGAAGCCGCTGCTTCTGCTGGCCCACATCGACGTGGTCGAGGCCCGGCGCGAAGACTGGAAGACCGACCCCTTCAAGCTGCAGGAAACCGGCGGCTACTTCACGGCACGCGGCTCCATCGACGACAAGGCCATGGCCTCGGCGCTGGTCTCGGTGGTCGGGCAGCTGAAGCAGGAGGGCTTCAAGCCCAAGCGCGACATCATCCTGGCGCTGACCGCGGACGAAGAGCGCGGCGACGCGCTCAGCAACGGCGCCTTCTGGCTCATCAACAACAAGCCCGAGCTGCTGCAGGCCGAGTTCGGCATCAACGAAGGCGGCGGTGGCGAGCTGCGCGGCGGCAAGCCGAACCTGCACCGCATGCAGGTGGCCGAGAAGATGTACACCACCTACATGCTCGAAGCGCGCGACGTGGGCGGGCACAGCTCGGTGCCGACCAAGAACAACCCGATCTACGCGCTGTCGGCGGGGCTGGAGCGGCTGGGAAACTTTGCTTTTCCGGTCAAGCTGGCGGACGTCACCAAGACCTACTTCGCGCGCAGCGCGCCCTTTGCCACCGGGCAGCTGGCCGACGACATGCGCGCCGTGGGCGCCGGCAATCCCGACCCCTCGGTGATCGAGCGCATGTCGGCCAACCCGGCCTACAACGCCCAGTTCCGCACCACCTGCGTGGCGACGATGGTGCAGGCCGGCCACGCCGAGAACGCGCTGCCGCAATCGGCCAAGGCCACGGTCAACTGCCGCATCCTGCCGCACGACGACCCGGACGAGGTCGAGCGCCTGCTGACCCAGGCGGTCGGCAACGACAAGATCGTGGTGCGCAATGTCGGCCGGCCGCTGCGCAGCCCGGCGTCGCCGCTCAATGGCGACCTCGTGAAGACGGTGGAAACGCTCACCCAGCAGATGTGGCCCGGCGTGCCCGTGGTGCCGGCCATGAGCACCGGCGCCACCGACAGCCGCTTCATGCGCAACGCCGGCATTCCGATGTACGGCGTGACCGGCATGTTCCTGGAGCCGGCGGATGCGCGCGCCCACGGGCTCGACGAGCGCATCGAGATCCAGCGCCTGTACGACGGGCGCGAGTTCCTGTATCGGCTGGTGTCGGAGCTGGCGAAGTAAGCGCGCTTGGGCCTTTTTTCGTCGGCCCGGCTGTCGGGGCGTTCGTGCGGCGCTGAAGAAGAAAGGCAGGGCCGGCGCCGGCCCTGCGGGTCTCAAGGCGTGAAGGTGTCGCCCAGCACGATGCCTTCACGGCGCGGGTCCGCGCCGCCGGTCAACACCGGTTTGCCGCCCACGTTGGTACGGATGATGGTGCTCACGCCACTCGATTGCGGAGTTACCGACACCACTGTGTGACCCAGTGCGATCAGCCCCTTCACCAGCGGATCGTTGGCGCCTCCGTTGGTCGCATCGATGCTCGGATGCTCGCCGCCCACGTTGGTCATCGAGGCGGTGGAGGTGGGCGTCGGCTTGCTGTTGGAGGCGCCGAAGTCGACCAGCGACGTGGCTTGCTGGGCATCGAGGCCCCAGTCGAGCGCACCGACCAGCGTCTTCACCACGTACTGGATGATCGTGCCGCCACCCGGCGAGCCGGTGCCCATCACGAACTCGCCCATGCTGCCATCGGCGTTCTTCTTGAACACCAGCGTCGGCGCCATCGTGCTGCGTGGGCGCTTGCCAGGGGCGACACGGTTGGCGAACTTGACGTTCGGAGTCACCGAGGTGTCGATGGGGTCGCGCGCAAAGTCGGTCAATTGGTTGTTCAGCAGGAACCCCTGCGTCATGTGGAACGAACCCATGCTGGCCTCCACCGTCGTCGTCATCACGACCACGTTGCCTTGCTTGTCGACGATGGTGAAGTGCGTGGTGCCGTGCTCTTCAGTCTTGTCGATGCCCAGCGGCACGTCGCCCAGGTTGCCGGCCTCGGCCAGGCCCATGCTCTTCGTCAGGCTGATGAGGCTGGCGCGGCCTTGCAGGTAGGGCTTGTTGATCAGCGAGTCCGGGCTTCCGCCGGGCAGGGGAACGAAGTCGGTGTCGGCCACGTACTTGTCGCGGTCGGCGTAGGCCAGGCGCTCGGCCTCGCTCACCAGATGCACGCCCATCACGGTCGGCTTGCCGCCTTCAAGGTCGATGGCGGTCGGCTTGTACAGGCCCAGGTTGAAGGTCTCCAGGATGCCCAGGGTCGCCACTACCGCGATGCCGCCAGAGGACGGCGGAGACATGCTGCACACGTGGTAGTCGCGGTAGGTGCCGCACACCGGGGCGCGGCGCTTGGCCTTGTAGTTGGCCATGTCGGTCAGCGTGGTCTTGCCGGGGGTGATGGCCGAGCCGTCGACGGCGGCGGTGACGCCGATCTTGGCGACGATGCCCTTGGCGATTTCGCCCGTGTAGAAGGCGTCGGCGCCCTGCGTGGCGATGGTGCTCAGCGTCCTGGCATAGGCCGGGTTCGTGAGCCTGGTGCCCAGTGCCTTGGGCGTGCCGTCGGCGTTGAAGAAATAGGCAGTGGCTTCGGCATCGCGCTTCAGGTTGGCTTCGGACGTGGCAATGGCGGTTGCCATGCGCCCGCCGATCGGAAAGCCGTCGGAGGCCAGCTTGATGCCGTAGCCGAACAGGTCTTTCCAGGGCAGCTTGCCGTGGTCCTGGTAGGCCAGGTCGAGCATGCGTACCGCACCCGGCGTGCCAATGGCGCGGCCGCTGGCCTGTCGCGGCGACGTTGGTTTGGGCGACGTCTTGTCGCTGACATCGTCCACGTAGAGCAGGTAGTTCTCGGTGGCCGCGGCGGGCGCGGTCTCGCGGCCGTCGTAGGCCTGCACTTTCTTGGTCGCGGCGTCGTAATGGAGCATGAAGGCGCCGCCACCCAGTCCGCTCGATTGCGGCTCGACCAGGCCGAGCACCGCTTGCACCGCCACCGCCGCGTCGACGGCGCTGCCGCCGGCCTTGAGGACGTCGCAGCCGGCACGCGTGGCCAGTGGGTGGTTCGCCACCACCATGTAGTTCTTGGCGTAGACCAGCTTGTGGCCGGGCACGTAGCCCGAAGCCGGCTCCGGCGCGGCCGGATCGCCCGGATCACCGGAGCCGACGACCACGGACGCGCTGGTGGTCGGTATCTGGCAACCGTTGTCGGCGGCGGGTGGTGGGGGCTGGTTGGCCGCATTGATCGCGGCGATGGTCGCGAGCAGCGCCGCGGCATCGCGTGCGTCGTTGTTGGCGCCGCCACCGCAGCCGGCCATGGTCAACGAGAGCGCGAGGGGTGTCAGCGCCAGCCACACGCGGGCGGAGTTTTTCTGCATGGAGAGTTTTCCCTGATATCTGTGTTTGAAAGACAACGGGCGCTCCTCGCGCCCGTTGCCATCTTCAGCACATTCCGTTCCACCCTCTGTCGGGGTTTGCGCGGGTGTCGCGGCCGGGTGCCGCGCCGCGCGCCACAATAGCCGCCATGTCAGACGTGCATTCCGATCAACTGCTCAGCGAAGTCGCGGCCCTGCCGCAACTGCCGGGCGTCTACCGCTATTTCGACGCGGCCGGCGCGGTGCTCTATGTGGGCAAGGCGCGCAACCTCAAGAAGCGGGTTGCCAACTACTTCCAGAAGAGTCACGGGGGCACCCGCATCGGTCACATGATCTCGAAGATCGTGCGCATGGAGACCACCGTGGTGCGCTCCGAGGCCGAGGCGCTGCTGCTTGAAAACAACCTGATCAAGACGCTCAAGCCGCGCTACAACATCCTGTTCCGCGACGACAAGAGCTACCCCTACCTGAAGATCGCGTCGCACGCGTTTCCGCGACTGGCCTACTACCGGGGCGCGGTCGACAAGAAGCACCGCTACTTCGGGCCGTACCCGAGCGCCTGGGCGGTGAAGGAGTCGATCCTGCTGCTGCAGAAAGTGTTTCGCCTGCGCACCTGCGAAGACACGGTGTACGCCAACCGCACGCGGCCCTGCCTGCTGTACCAGATCAAGCGATGCAGCGGGCCCTGCGTCGGCTACATCGCGCCCGAGGCCTACGCACAGGACGTGGCCAGCGCCGAAGCCTTCCTGATGGGCGACACGCAACTGGTGCTGTCCAAGCTCGAACAGCGCATGACCACGCACGCCGAGAAGCTCGAGTTCGAGCAGGCGGCCGAGCTGCGCAACCAGATGTCGGCCATCTCGCGCGTGCTGCACCAGCAGTCGATCGAGATCGCGTCGGACAAGGACGTCGACATCCTTGCGGTCAAGGTGCAGGGCGGCAAGGCCTGCGTGAACCTGGCGATGGTGCGTGGCGGCCGCCACCTGGGCGACCGGCCTTACTTTCCCGTGCACGTGGACGATGCGACGCAGATCCATCATGGCGAACTGGACGACGAAGAAGGCGAGGGCGAGGGCGAAGCCGGTGAGGGGAACACCGGCCCCGCCGTGGCCGATTCGATCGAGGTGCAGGTGCTCGAGGCCTTCATCGCCCAGCACTACATCGACGTGCCCGTGCCATCGACGCTGGTGCTGAGCCATCTCGTGGGCCGCGAACTGATCGAGGCCATTTCAGTGCAGGCGGGCTCGCGCGTGACCGCTGTGTTCCAGCCGCGCGAGCAGCGCCGGCACTGGCTCGAAATGGCCGAGACCAATGCCGGCCTGCAACTGGCCCGGCTGCTGGCCGAAGAAGGCTCGCAACAGGCGCGCACCCGGGCGCTGGCCGACGCGCTCGAGCTGGCGCCCGACGACCTCGACAACTTCCGCATCGAGTGCTTCGACATTTCGCACACCGCAGGCGAGGCCACGCAGGCGTCGTGCGTGGTGTTCGAGCACCACGCGATGCAGAACCGCGAATACCGCCGCTACAACATCGAAGGCATCACGCCCGGCGACGACTACGCCGCCATGCGCCAGGTGCTGCTGCGGCGCTACGGCAAGCTGGCCGAGGTGCTGGCCGCCGAAACCGACGCGCCGCCCGTGGGCGATGCCGAAGGCGTGGGCAGCGATGCGCCACCCAAGACCAAGGCCGCGCGCATGCCCGACCTGGTGCTGGTGGACGGCGGCAAGGGGCAGGTGTCGATGGCGCGCGAAGTGTTCGGCGAACTGGGCCTGGCGCTGTCGCTGATCGTCGGCGTCGAGAAAGGCGAGGGCCGCAAGGTCGGGCTCGAGGAGCTGGTGTTCGCCGACGGCCGCGAGAAGGTCTACCTGGGCAAGGACTCGGCCGCGCTGATGCTGGTCGCGCAGATCCGCGACGAGGCGCACCGCTTCGCCATCACCGGCATGCGCGCCAAGCGCGCCAAGGTGCGCGTGGGCGGCAGCCAGCTCGAAGACATTCCGGGCATCGGTCCGAAGCGCCGTGCCCGGCTGCTCCAGCGCTTCGGCGGCATCCGCGGCGTGGCGGCGGCGAGCGTGGAAGACATCGCGTCGGTCGAAGGCATTGCCACGGACCTGGCCGAGGAAATCTACAAGGCGCTGCACTGAGGCCTGAGATTCCGGGAGACTGGCGTGCGGGAGACACCCGATGGCCGCTTCAAATAAGCAGGCCCTGGGGGGTACTCCCACCATGACACAATCAAGCGATGTTCTGGACCCTACCGACCATCATGACCTGGACGCGCATCGTCGCGATCCCTTTGATCGTCGGCGTGTTCTACCTGCCGATGGCCGAGCCGATGCGCAATTTGATCGCCACGGTCATGTTCATCGTTTTCGCCGCCACCGACTGGCTCGACGGCTACCTGGCGCGCAAGCTCAACCAGACCTCGTCCTTCGGCGCCTTCCTCGATCCGGTGGCCGACAAGTTCCTGGTGTGCGCCGCGCTGCTGGTGCTGGTGCACCTGCAGCGTGCCGACGTGTTCGTGGCGCTCATCATCATCGGCCGCGAGATCGCCATCTCGGCGCTGCGCGAATGGATGGCGCGCATCGGGGCCGGCAAGAGCGTGGCGGTCCACATGATCGGCAAGGTCAAGACCACCGTGCAGATGGTCGCCATTCCCTTCCTGCTCTATGACGGGCACCTGTTCAAGGTGATCGACACCGGCCTGTGGGGCCAGTGGCTGATCTGGATCTCGGCGGTGCTTACCGTCTGGTCGATGGTCTATTACCTGCAGAAGGCCATTCCCGAGATCCGGGCCCACTCCAAATGACGGCGGCCGCCTCGGCCCGCAACGCAGGCTGGCTGCGGGCGATGCCGGGGATCTTCGTGCTGATCTGGAGCACGGGTTTCATCGTCGCGCGCTATGGCATGCCCTATGCGCCACCTCTCAAGTTCCTGGCCGTGCGCTATGCGCTGTCGCTCGTGTGCTTTGGCATCTGGGTTGCACTGGCGCGTGTCGCCTGGCCGAAGGAGCGTGTGCAGTGGGGGCACCTGGCCGTAACCGGTGTGCTCATGCAGGCCGGCTACCTGGGCGGTGTCTGGGCGGCCGTGCACGCGGGCATGGGGGCTGGACTGGTGGCGCTGCTGGTCGGCATTCAACCAGTGCTGACCGCGGTGTGGATGTCTTTCAACGGCGGCCGCATTGCCGGGCGTCAGTGGGCCGGGCTGGCGCTGGGCTTCGCGGGGCTGGTGCTGGTGGTGTCGCGCAAGCTGGGGCAGGGCACCGAGGTCAACCTGTTGACCATGGGGCTCGCGGTGATGGCGCTGCTGTCGATCACCGCGGGCACGCTGTACCAGAAGCGCTTTGTCGCGCCTTGCGACGTGCGCAGCGCGAGCGCGGTGCAGATGGCGGCTGCATTGCTGGTCACTCTGCCGTTCGCGGCGATGGAGTCGCAGGGCATCGAGTGGAACCTGCAATCGGGCGGTGCGATGGCCTGGTCGGTGCTGGCGCTGTCGCTGGGCGGCAGCTCGCTGCTCTATATGTTGATCCAGCGCGGCACGGCCACGGCCGTCACCAGCTTGCTGTACCTCGTGCCGCCCTGCACGGCGGTCATGGCCTGGTTGCTGTTCGCCGAGCCGATCACGCTGGTGACGCTGCTGGGCATCGGGCTGACCGCCGTTGGCGTGAGCCTCGTGGTGCGCGGCGAGCGCTGAGCGACAGCGGCCACCGGGCTTTCAGCGCGTGCCGGCCTTGCCCGGCTTCCAGGGCTCTCCACGAAACTGCTCCGCCAGGTGATCGACCAGCAGCCGCACGCGGCGCGGTGTCCGCGGGCGCCAGGGTGCGACCCAGTGGATGTCGGCATCGGGCATGGCGTACTGCGGCAACACGCGCACCAGTTCGCCGCTGGCCAACTGCGGTGCGATGTCCCAGAGGCTGCGCAACATGATCCCGTGGCCGGCCAGGCACCAGTCGCGCACCATTTCTCCCGAGTTGCTGGTCAGCGGCCCTTGCACCCGCACGCGCGCCGTGCTGCCGTCGCGCGCGTGGCGCAGCGTCCAGAGCGCGTACTGGCGCTGGCTGGCGTCGCCGTTCTCGCGCGCGACCAGGCCGTCGTGCAAGGCCAGTGCGTCGACCGTGGCCGGCGTACCACGGCGCTGCAGATAGTCGGGCGAGGCGGCCAGCACGCGCTGGTTGCGCGCGATGCGCCGCGTGACCCAATCGGCCGCGCGGCGCTGCTGCACGGCCCACAGCCAGAGCGCGCCGTCGTAGCCTTCGGCGCCGAGGTCGGGCAACTGTTCGGTCAGCGTCAGCTCGATCTGCAGGGCGGGGTGCTGCGACTGGAATGCGGCCAGTGCCGGCCCGAGCCAGCGACGGCCGAAGCCGAAGGTCGCGGCCAGGCGGATCGTGCCGACCAACTCGTTCTGGCGTTCTCCGAGTTCGCTTTCGAGCGCGGCAAAACCATCGAGCAAAGTTCGCGCATGCAGGCAGACCGCCTCGCCTTCGGAGGTGACGCTGAGCCGCCGCGTGGTGCGGTCGAACAGGCGCTGTCCCAGCCGGGCTTCGAGCGCGCCGAGCCGCTTGGTGATGACCGAGGGCACGACATCGAGCGTGGCGGCCGCGCCGGCCAGGCTGCCCTGGTCGCGAATGGCCAGCACCAGCGCCAGGTCGCCACGGTCCATCGACGGAGAATTCATGCCATATTGGAAAGTATGAATTGGTTGATTGTTGCTTGATGATCGAAGGGGCGCAACGCACAATCGCCGCGTGACTGCCTCATTTCTTGCTTTTCCCACCTTCGACATCGAGCGCAACGGCGTGCGTATTCATGGCCGTATCGGCGGTCGCGGCGCGCCCTTGCTGCTGTTGCATGGGCATCCGCAGACGCATGCGATCTGGCACCGCGTGGCGCCGGCGCTGGCCGAGCGCTTCACCGTGGTCGCGGTGGACCTTCGGGGCTATGGCGATTCGGGCCGGCCGCAAGCCGATGCCGATCATCTGGCGTACAGCAAGCGCGAAATGGCGCGCGACGCGCTCGCTGCAATGCAGCACCACGGCTTCGAGCGTTTCGGCGTGCTGGCGCATGACCGCGGCGCGCGCGTGGCGCACCGGCTGGCGGCGGACCATCCGGCAGCGGTCGAGCGCATGCTGCTGCTCGACATCGCGCCCACGCTCGCCATGTACGAGAACACTTCCGAGGCATTTGCCAAGGCTTACTGGCACTGGTTCTTCCTGATCCAGCCGCCGCCGTTGCCCGAGGCGCTGATCGCCTCCGACCCGGTGCGCTATGTGCGCAGCGTGATGGGCGGGCGCCATGCGGGCCTGGCGCCTTTCGCGCCCGAGGTGCTGGCCGAGTACGAGCGCTGTGCCGGCATTCCGGGCACGGCCGAATCCATCTGCGAGGACTACCGCGCCTCTGCCACCATCGACCTGGCGCACGACCGCGTCGACATTGCCGCCGGCCGGCAGCTCGTGCAGCCGCTGCGCGTGCTGTGGGGCGAGCACGGTGCGGTCGGCAAGGCCTTCGACGTGCTGGCGCTGTGGCGTGAGCGCGCGGCCGATGTGTCGGGCCATGCGCTGCCTTGCGGCCACTATGTGCCCGAAGAAGCCCCGGTCGAACTGCTCGCCGAGGCGCTCGCTTTCTTTTCTTCCTCTTCTTCCTCTCTTCCACACCCCGCAGGACAACCCGGAGCCACACCATGAGCACCCAGAGAATTGCAGTCATCGCCGGCGACGGCATCGGCAAGGAAACCACGCCCGAGGGCCTGCGCGTGCTCGAAGCCGCTGCGCGCAAGTTCAACATCGACCTGAAGTTCGACCACTTCGATTTTTCGAGCTGGGACTACTGCGAGAAGCACGGCAAGATGCTGCCCGACAACTGGAAGGACCAGATCGGCGGCCACGACGCCATCTTCTTCGGCGCGGTCGGCTGGCCAGAGAAGATTCCCGACCACGTGTCGCTGTGGGGCTCGCTGCTGCTGTTCCGCCGCGAGTTCGACCAGTACATCAACCTGCGTCCCGCGCGCCTGATGCCCGGCATCGTCGCGCCCGTGGTGCGGCGCGACGGCACGCCGCGCCAGCCCGGCGAGATCGACATGTACATCGTGCGCGAGAACACCGAGGGCGAATACTCGAGCATCGGCGGGCGCATGTACGAAGGCACGCCGCGCGAGATCGTGGTGCAGGAAACCGTGATGTCGCGCATTGGCGTCGACCGCGTGCTGAAGTTCGCCTTCGAGCTCGCGCAGTCGCGGCCCAAGAAGCACCTGACCAGCGCCACCAAGTCGAACGGCATCTCGATCACCATGCCCTACTGGGACGAGCGCGTGGCCGAAATGGCCAAGAGCTACGCGGGCGTGAAGCTCGACAAGTTCCACATCGACATCCTTACGGCGCACTTCGTGCAACGCCCCGACTTCTTCGACGTGGTGGTGGCGAGCAACCTGTTCGGCGACATCCTGTCGGACCTGGGCCCAGCCTGCACCGGCACCATCGGCATCGCGCCGAGCGCCAACCTCAACCCCGAGCGCACCACGCCTTCGCTGTTCGAGCCGGTGCACGGCTCGGCCCCCGACATCGCCGGCAAGGGCATCGCCAACCCGATCGGGCAGATCTGGTGCGGCGCCATGATGCTGGAGTTCCTGGGCCACAAGCAGGCCCATGACGCGATCCTGTCGACCATCGAAAAGGTGCTCGCGCCCCAAAGCGGCGCACCCCGCACCCCGGATATCGGTGGGACCGCAAGCACCTCCGACCTTGGCAAGGCAATCGCCGAGGCGCTTTGAAAAGTCCGGTCGTCAAACGCCCCTAAAATCGCGCGCTCCGCTGATCTGCAAGGCCTCGTGTCTTATTGACACCCTGCAGACCAGTGGTTGTAATCCTCGCTGGCAGTGCGCTGCCGAGGCGTCAGCCCTGCCAGGCTCTTGAGTCGCACCGTTTGCGGCCAAGTCGCAGCTGACGGAAGCCGACCAACTTTTTTTCTACAAGGGGCCCTTGTGAACAAGACCGAACTGATTGAGCACATCGCAAAAAACGCCGATATTTCCAAAGCTGCAGCCACGCGTGCGCTCGAATCCACCATTGGCGCCATTCGCACCACGCTCAAGAAGGGCGGCTCCGTTTCGCTCGTCGGTTTCGGTACTTTCGCAGTAGGTAAACGTGCCGCCCGTACGGGCCGCAATCCGCGCACCGGCGACGCGATTAAAATCAAGGCAGCCAAGATCCCGAAGTTCCGTCCAGGCAAGGCGTTGAAGGACGCCCTCAACTAAGACGTTAGACTCGGAGAGTATTCCCGGTGGGGTGCTTAGCTCAGTTGGTAGAGCGGCGCCCTTACAAGGCGTAGGTCGGGGGTTCGAGCCCCTCAGCACCCACCACCACCCGATGCAAAGGCGAACACCAGTTCGCCTTTTTTATTGCCGTCCGACAGCCGTCGAAAAGAGTGTTCAAGCATGTTTGATTTCTTCCGCAAGTACAACAAGATCGTCATGATTTTCTTGTTCTTGCTGATCATTCCCTCGTTCGTGCTCTTCGGTGTCGAGCGCTACCAGGGCTCCGGCAACGACGAGAAGGTGGCCCGCGTCGACGGCCACAACATCACGAAGCCCGAGTGGGATGCGCAGCACCGCGTCGAGACGGACCGCATCCGCCAGCAGTCGCCCAACGTCGATCCGACGGTGCTCGAATCGGACGCCCTGCGCTATGCCACGCTGGAACGCATGGTGCGCGACCGCGTGCTGGCCGCCGCCGCCGCCAAGGCGAACATGACGGTGTCCGAAGAGCGCCTGTCGCGCATCTTTGCGCAAGACACGGGCCTGGCCGCTTTCCGCACGCCCGATGGCAAGTTCGACCGCGAGAGCTTCCAGCGTGTGACCGGCCGCACCCCCGAGCAGTACGAAGCGGGCGTGCGCTCCGAGATGGCAACGCAGCAGGTGCTGCTGGGCGTCTCGGGCACGACCTTCACGCCGCCGGCACTGGCCGCCACCACGATCAACGCCTTTTACGACACGCGCCAGATCCAGGTGGCCCGCTTCAGCCCCGACAGCTTCGCGTCGAAGGTGACCGTGAGCGACGCCGACATCGAGGCCTACTACAAGGCCCACACGGCGCAGTTCCAGGCGCCGGAGCAGGCGAGCATCGAATACCTGGTGCTCGACCTTGAAACGGCCAAGAAGAACATCGTCGTCAACGACGCCGACCTGAAGACCTACTACGAAGAGAACAAGGCGAGCTTCGGCACGAAGGAAGAACGCCGCGCAAGCCACATCCTGATCACCGCGCCGAGCACCATGTCTTCGGGCGACCGCGAAAAGGCCAAGGCCAAGGCGGAGCAACTGCTGGCCGAGGTGAAGAAGGCGCCGAACACCTTCGCCGACGTGGCGCGCAAGAATTCGCAAGACCCCGGCTCGGCCGAGAAGGGCGGCGACCTCGATTTCGTCACGCGCGGCGCGATGGTCAAGCCTTTCGAAGACGCGATGTTCGCGCTCAAGAAGGGCGACATCAGCGGCATCGTCGAAACCGAATTCGGCTACCACATCATTCAACTGACCGACATCAAGCCGGCCGTGGTGCCGCCTTTCGAACAGGTGCGTACCACCCTCGAAAATCAATACCGCGCCCAGCGGGCCACGCAGGAATTCGCGAAGGCCGCCGAGACGTTCACCGACGCGGTCTACCAGACGCCCGACAGCCTCAAGCCCGCTGCCGAGAAGCTCAAGCTCACGATCCAGACGGCCAACAATGTGGGGCGCACGCCCGTGCCCGGCGCCACTGGTCCGCTGGCCAGCCGCAACTTCCTGAGCGCGCTGTTCGCGGCCGATTCGCTGGACCGCAAGCAGAACACCGAAGCCATCGAAGTCGGTTCCAGCCAGCTGGCATCGGGCCGCGTGACGCAGTACACGGCGGCGCACCCGGTGCCGTTGGCCGAAGTCAAGGAGCGCATTCGCGCGCAGCTCGTGAACGAGCGCGCCGCGGTGCTCGCAAAGACCGAAGGCGAAGCCAAGCTCGCGGCATGGACCGCCAAGGCCGACGGTGCCACCTTCGCTGCGCCGGTCACGGTGTCGCGCCGCGAAGCGCAGTCCCAGCCGCTGCCGGTGATCGACGCCGCGTTGCGTGCCGACGCCGCCAAGCTGCCCGTGCTGGTGGGCGTGGACCTCGGTGCGCAAGGCTATGCCGTGGTGCGCGTGCTCAAGGTGGTTCCGCGCACGCCGCCGACCCCTGAACTCGCGCAGCAGGAAAACGCGCAGGTCGGCCAGTCCGTGGCCGCTGCCGAAGATGCCGCTTACTACACCATGCTGAAGGATCGCTTCAAGGCCGAGATCCTTGTGCCGAAGCCGGCGGACACGCTGCCTGGTGCGGCAGGTCGCTGATCAGTTGGCAAACAGATAGAAGGCTTCTCGCAAGCCAACGAAAAAGCCCGAGCCGATGGTTCGGGCTTTTTCGTTTCAGGGGCCGGTTGATCGAACTGGTCGCACGAGGGACAAGCGGCGCCTGCGCTTCTTGCCAGAATCCCGGACATGGGAACCCTCTACCTCGTGCGCCACGGGCAGGCCAGTTTTGGTGCTGCCGACTATGACAACCTGAGCGAACTCGGACACCGGCAGTCTGTTCGCCTGGGTGAATACTGGCGTGAGCGCGGCATGGTGTTCGATGCCGTCATCACTGGCACCCTGAAGCGCCATCGCCAGACATGGGAGGGCATTGCAAAGGGCCTGGGGCTCGAGCGCGACGACGTGCTGCCGTGGCCCGGCCTCAACGAATACGACAGCGAAGCGGTGATCGCCACGATCCACCAGGGCAAGCTCGAGAAGCCCGATTCACCGGAGATGTACCGCCATCATTTCCGCCTGCTGCGCGAAGGACTGGGTGCCTGGATGCAGGGCAAGACGCAGCCAGTCGGAATGCCCAGCTACGTCGATTTTCTGGCGGGCGTGACGACGGCGCTTGACCACGTGCGCGACCGGCATCACGGCGCGAAGGTGCTGGTGGTGTCGAGCGGCGGCCCCATCAGCACGGCGGTCGGCCACGTGCTGGGAACGAGTGCGGAGACGACGATCGAGCTCAACCTGCGCATCCGCAACACGTCGGTGACGGAATTTGCCTTCACGCCCAAGCGGCACATGCTGGTGACCTACAACACCTTGCCGCACCTGGACGGTCCGGCCTATGAAGACTGGGTCACCTATTCCTGAGGAATGGGCGCGTGCTGACGCGCCGAGGCACTGACTGGCAACGCGATTGCAGCGCCGCGGCGGCTAGGCCTGCCAGACGCCGTAGCCTGCCTTGCGCAATGCGATGCCAAGGTCGACCTCCATCAGGCGGGCGTCGTCATAAGGCATGGGGTTGTAGCGTTCGTAGAGGGCGGGCAGCAATCGCAAGCCGAATTCCTGCACGAAGCTGTTGGCCTGGATTCCGGCCTTGTGCTTGTCGAAGCGGATGTCGGGGTCCAGCCCGGTCATGCCCACATAGACGAAGGGCTTGCCGAGCTGGTAGTCGGGATTGGCGCGCCTGAAGCGGCTGCTGTTCCACACGCGATCGTCGAGCTCGACCACGTAGACGTGGTGCCTGGCGCGTGGCTTGCGGGGCATGGTTTGGCGGCCTTGCGGCCGCATGGGTATCAGCTCTTGCGCTTGATCAGGCCGTAGAGGATCAGCAGCACGATGGCGCCCAGCACCGAAGCAATGAAGCCCGCACCCTGGCCGGCGCTGTACCAGCCCAGTGCCTGGCCGGCGTAGGTCACGATCAGCGAGCCTGCGATGCCGATCACGGTGGTCACGATGAAGCCTGCGGAATCGTCGCCCGGCTTGACGGCGCGTGCCACCAGACCCACGACGAAACCGATCAGAATAGTCCAGACGATGCTCATGAAGAAATTCCTTTGGTGAGGTGGAAGTGGCAAAAAGCCGTGCCCGTCCGCACGGGTCGCGGCCATGATAGCGGAGCCTTGTAGACGCAGGCATCGACGATGCAGATCGAAGATGCGAGCGAGAATTTTTGCCCGGCGCCGTGACGAAGAGGGCGCGTGGCGTCCTACAAGATGGCGTGCGGCGGGCGGGTATACCGGCGCATGCTGGAAAAATTGCCTGAAGTCATCGGTCACGCACTGCAGGGTGTGCGGGCCGGCCTGGACCACATCGTTTTCAACACCCTGGGCATGCGGCAAGGCATGGCCTCCGTCACGCTCACCAGCGTCGCCTTTGCAGACCATGCACCGATGCCGGCGCGCTACACGGCCGATGGCGAAGGCCTCTCGCCGCCATTGCAGTGGACCGGGTTGCCGGCCGGCACGGCGTCGTTGCTGCTGATCGTCGAAGACGCCGACTCGCCAACGCCGAATCCGCTGGTACATGCCATCGTGGTGGGCCTGGACGCACAGAGCGGCTTCTTGGCCGAGGCGGCCATTCCAAGCCAGGACAGTGAAGGCATCGGCCTGCACGTCGGGCGCAACTCGGCTTTGCAGGCGGCCTGGTTGCCGCCCGATCCGCCGCCGGGCCATGGAACGCACCGCTACGCATTCCAGCTGTTCGCGCTCGGCAGCATTCCGGAGTTTTCCGAAACGCCCGGCCGCGACGAGATCTTCGAGGCACTGGGTGAACACGCCATCGCCAGCGGGCTGCTGATCGGAACCTGCGAAAGGGCGGACGGGTCGATCAAGCTCCAGGACGGCGTGGCTCCAACCGGTCCGTTGGTGGCAGGCTGATAAAGAAAATGTGGCTTTCAGGCCCCGCGATGGATTGCAATCGTCAAAAGCGCGATTTTTGACGCTACAATCGTGGGCTCTGCGGTGGCTGTAGCTCAGCTGGTAGAGTCCCAGATTGTGATTCTGGTCGTCGTGGGTTCGAGTCCCATCAGCCACCCCAAAATATCTCCTTTGCGCTATTGCTCAATAGCATTCAAAGGATTACACCGCCGGGCCAGTCCCGGCGTTGTCATTTCCGGCCACCGCTTTTTGCCCGTGCGCCGCGTCTTCTCTTCCCCTTCACGCCGCTCTATATAAATGCCCAAACTGGTGCGCTTTGCGTTGCGTGCTGTTGCATTAATCCAATGAACATCCGTTTTTTCTCTGGGTGACGTGCTTGTGGCAAATGTAAACTGAATTAAAATCCGCTCGTTTTCAATTTCTGGAGTCCAACAATGGCTTCGACCCTCGCCGATATCAATTCCCAGATCAAGAAGCACGATGAGCAGATCGCGCAATTGCGCAAGCAGGCTGAAGACCTGCGCAACCATGAACGCGCGGGCGTGATCGAAGAGTTGCGCAAGAAGATCGCCGAATTCGGTCTGACGGCTTCCGATCTGAAACTCACCGGCCGCGCAGGCGCCGTGAAACGCAGTGCTGGCGCCGCGCCGGTCAAGGCAGCGCCCAAGTACCGCGGCCCGACGGGCGAAACCTGGTCGGGTGGCCGTGGCCGCAAGCCGCGCTGGGTGACCGAAGCGCTGGCAGCAGGCAAGTCGCTTTCCGATTACGAGATCAAGTAAGAAGAAGCAAGTCAGTGCCTCGAACAGAACAGGGCTCAAGCCCAATAAAAAAGCCCGCGCATGCGGGCTTTTTTATTGGGCGATGAGGCGCGGCGCGCTCAGTTCACCATGACGAGTTTTCCTTTGACGCCGCGCGAACCCATGTGGGCATACGCGGCTTTCAATTCGGCCATCGGCATGGTGCTGTCGATCACCGGCTTGATCTTTCCCTGGCCGTACCACTGGGCCAATTCGGCCATCATCTGTGCATTGGCCTTGGGTTCACGCTTGGCGAAATCGCCCCAGAACACGCCGACCAGCGACGCGCCTTTCAGCAGCGTCAGATTCAATGGAAGCGATGGAATCGGGCCCGACGCAAAACCCACCACCAAATAGCGACCACGCCAGCCAATGGAGCGAAAAGCCGGCTCGGCGAAATCTCCGCCGACGGGGTCGTAAATCACATCCGGGCCCTTGCCATCGGTCGCGGCTTTGATCGCATCGCGGAAACCATTGGGCAGCGCGTGTGTCGTGTAGTTGATGGTGGCGTCGGCGCCAATGGAGCGGCAGAGTTCACATTTGTCATCGGTGGAGGCTGCCGCAATGACCTTGGCGCCCGCCGCCTTGGCGATCTGGATGGCTGCGGTGCCCACGCCGCCGGCCGCGCCGAGCACCAGCACGGTTTCCCCGGCCTTGAGCTGGGCGCGGTCCATCAGCGCGTGCCATGAGGTGGCATAAATCATGATGAATGCCGCCGCATCGACGTGGCCGAAGCCTTCGGGCAGCGGCATGCATAGCGCGGCGGGCGCCAGCGTATGGGTGCCGAAGCCGCCGGTGCCCGACAGGCAGGCGACGTTCTGCCCGACCTTCAGGTGCGTGACGCCTTCACCGACAGCCTGCACGACGCCTGCATATTCCGACCCCGGCACGAAGGGCAGGGGCGGCTTCATCTGGTATTTGTTCTGCACGATCAGCAGATCGGGGAAATTCAGGCTGGCCGCCTTGATTTCGATCAGCACCTGGCCCGGGCCCGGGGTCGGTGTCGGCAGTTCCTTCCAGGTCAGCGCGTCGACGCCAATGGGGTTTTCGCAAAGCCATGCGTGCATGCTCGGGTCTCCTTCGGGTGGGTAATGTTGGGGCAATGACTGCGGGCGATGATAGGGGCCGCGGCGGGGTGTCCTTGTCCCTGCTGCGACGCACCCGACGCCTACAATCCGGTGCATCCAGAGGCACCATGAAGATACTTATTTCCAATGACGATGGCTTTCAGGCGCCTGGCATCGTCGCACTGTACGAAGCGCTCAAGGACATCGCCGATGTCGAGGTGGTCGCACCCGAGCACAACAACAGCGCCAAGTCGAATGCACTGACGCTGGCCGCGCCGCTTTACGTGCGCGAGGCGCACAACGGATTTCGCTATGTGACCGGCACGCCGGCCGATTGCGTGCACATCGCGCTCAAGGGCCTGCTCGACTACCGGCCCGACCTGGTGGTTTCCGGCATCAACAACGGCGCCAACATGGGCGACGACACCATCTATTCGGGCACGGTCGGCGCGGCAATGGAAGCCTACCTGTTCGGTATTCCCGCCATCGCGTTCTCGCAGATCGAGAAAGGCTGGGCGCATGTCGATGCGGCGGGTCAGGTCGCTCGGCGGCTGGTGCAGCAGATCGAGCGCGAGCGCATGCTCGGCGGCCCGGCGTTCCTGCTCAATGTGAATGTGCCGAACCGGCCTTTCGAGGAGCTGAAGCCCGTCAAGGTCTGCAGGCTCGGCCGCCGCCACGCCGCGGAAAAAGTGATCACCCAGGACAGCCCACGTGGCGAGACCATGTACTGGATCGCAGGCGCCGGCAGTGCCAAGGACAGCGGCGAAGGCACCGACTTTCATGCCACCTCGGCCGGCCACATCGCCTTGACGCCGTTGCAGATCGACCTGACCGACCACGCCAACCTGGGGCAATGGCGCGAGACGGTGGCCCGTCTCGGCAGCTGACATGGCCACGCAACGGCCCAGTTTCCCGGTTCGCCTGACCCCCACCGCTTCGGCCGCCACGCGCGGGCGCATGCCTGCCGCGCCGGTCAAGCCCATGGTACCGACAACGCCGTCGATGGCGTCCGACGCCGTGCGTGCGCGCATGGTGCAAAGGCTTGCCGCCCAGGGCATTTCCGATCCGCGCGTGCTGCGCGCCATGGGCACGGTGGAGCGGCACCGCTTTGTCGACAGCGCGCTGGTCAACCAGGCGTACGAAGATACGAGCCTGCCTATCGGCCTGGGGCAGACCATTTCCAAGCCCAATGTGGTGGCTCGCATGATCGAGCTGCTGCTGGGGGCCCCCGCGCTGGCTGGAAAGCCGCAAGATCGCCTGGGCCGCGTGCTCGAAATCGGCACCGGTTGCGGGTACCAGGCGGCCGTGCTCAACCACGTGGCCGCCGAGGTCTACAGCATCGAGCGACTGCGGGGCCTGCACGAGCGGGCCCGCGCCAACCTGCGGCATTTCCGCCTGACCACGGTCCACCTGATGCTGGGCGACGGCATGGTCGGCTATGCCAAGGGCGCGCCCTATGCCGGCATCATTGCCGCGGCGGGCGGCGAGGCCGTGCCGGAGGCCTGGATCGAACAGCTTGCCGTGGGCGGGCGCATCGTGGCGCCGACCCAGTCCGCGAGCGGTGGCCAAGCCCTTGTCGTCATCGACAAGACCCCCCGGGGACTGGAGCGGCTCATTCTTGAGGCGGTCCACTTTGTCCCCCTAAAATCAGGCATCGCTTGAAGGAATAACAAATGCAGGGTTTTGGCAATCGGAGTTGGTTCGCTGGCGTCACGTTGGCCGTTGTGCTCGTGATCGCAGGCTGTGCCGCACCGCGTGGGCCGGCGCCAGTCGAGGACCGCGGCACCATGACGCGCGCTCCTGGCGCAACGGTGCCTGGTGGCCCACCCATCACCACCGACGCCAACGGCAAGCCGCTCGCCGGTATCGAGAACTACGGCAAGCCCGGCTACTACGCCGTGCGCCCCGGCGACACGATCCGCCGCATCGGCAACGAGACGGGGCAGCGCTGGCAAGACATCGTTCGCTGGAACAACATCGACAACCCGGACCTGATCGAAGTCGGCCAGGTGTTGCGCGTGATTCCGCCGACGGGTTCCGCAACGGTGGTCGCCACGGCGCCCGCAACGTCGTCGCCCGAAGCAGTCACGAAGCCCGTGGCGCCGCAGCCGGCCGTGGTGCCCACCACGCCCTCCAGCGGTGCGAGCAAGCCACCGGCGCCGGTCACGGCTTCTCCGGCGGGTCCGGGCAGCGGCGGCAATTCGGGTGATGAAGACCTCGGCTGGATCTGGCCCGCCAGCGGCTCGCTGATCGCGGGCTTCGACGAAGCCAAGAACAAGGGCTACGACATCAGCGGCAAGGCGGGCGACCCGGTGCTGGCCGCCGCCGATGGCCGCGTGGTGTATGCCGGTGCCGGCCTGCGCGGCTATGGCAACCTGATCATCCTGAAGCACAACAACACCTATCTCACGGCCTATGCGCACAACCAGGCGCTGCTCGTGAAGGAAGACCAGTCGGTTCAGAAGGGCCAGAAGATCGCCGAAATGGGCAACAGCGACGCCGACCGCGTGAAGCTGCACTTCGAGATCCGCCGCCAGGGCAAGCCCGTCGATCCTTCGCGCTACCTGCCCGGCCGGTGATGCCATGGCTGCCTCCCGCCCCCGCCGCACGCTGCCCGTGCGCGGGCTGGTGGGACGAGGCAGCAGCGAGGTAGAGCCGCAGGACGAGGGCTCGCTCCCCTCGGAGCCCGTTCCCGACTCTTCCGCTGGTGACATCGCGCCGCCCAATGGCGCGTTGGCCGAACTGATCGGCGGCGAGGGCGCCGATGCTCTGACCATCTACCTGCGCCAGGTCCGGCGTACCGAGCTCTTCACGCCCGCCGAGGAATACCAGGCGGCATGCGCCGCGCGCGCCGGCGATTTCGCGGCACGGCAATCGATGATCGAGCACAACCTGCGGCTCGTGGTCAACATTGCCAAGAGCTATCTCGGGCGCGGCGTGCCACTGTCGGACCTCATCGAAGAGGGCAATCTCGGGCTGATGCATGCCATCACCAAGTTCGAGCCCGAACGCGGTTTTCGTTTTTCCACGTATGCAACCTGGTGGATTCGCCAGTCGGTCGAACGCGCGGTCATGACGCAGGCGCGCGCGATCCGGTTGCCGGTTCACGTGGTGCGTGAACTGCAGCAGGTATTGCGGGCGCGCCGAACACTGGAAAGCGATGCCGAATTTCTTGCCCACCGCCCCGACGGCGTGCGCGTGGAAGACATCGCCGCGCTGCTCGGCCGCGACGTGCAGGCGGTGGCCGATCTGCTGGCGCTTTCCGAGGCGCCGCGCTCGCTGGACGCCGGCGATGCGCGTGGAGAAGAAGGGGGCTTCACCCTGGCCGACACCGTGGCGTCGGACGACGAGCAGGGCAATCCGACGGGCGTGACGCAGGCGCACGAGGTGGAGCGCCTGCTCGACCAGTGGGTCCATGCCCTCGATGCACGCGAACGCGAGGTGCTGGAGGGGCGCTATGGCCTGCACGACCGCGAGCCCGAAACGCTGGAGGTGCTGAGCGTTCGCCTGGGCCTCACGCGTGAGCGTGTGAGGCAAATCCAGAACGAGGCCCTCGCCAAGATGCGCAGGCACCTGGTGCGCTCCGGCGTTGGCCGCGACGCGCTGTTCTAGCGGCCAGAGCGAACAACGCGCACCGCCCCGCCGGACGGTCCCGGCCGCGCTGAGACAATCGGGGGATGACGGAACCCATCGAAGACAAGAAAACCCCCACGAATCCCGGCGAAGAATGGCTGCAGGTCGAGTCGCTCGACCTCGATGCGCAAGGCGTTGCGCACAAGGCAGACGGCATGGTCGTCTTCATCGAAGGTGCATTGCCTTTCGAGGAAGTGCAGTTCAACGTTCATCGGCGCAAGAACAACTGGGAGCAAGGCACGGTCACGACCATCCGGCGTGAATCGTCGCAGCGGGTGCGCCCGGGCTGCCCGCATTTCGGCCTCCATACGGGCGCTTGCGGCGGCTGCAAGATGCAGCACTTGGACGCGGCGGCCCAGGTGGCCGTGAAACAGCGTGCGCTCGAAGACAACCTGTGGCACCTGGGCAAGGTACGCCCCGAAAACGTCTTGCGGCCGCTCGAAGGGCCGGCATGGCACTACCGCTACCGCGCGCGGCTGTCGGTGCGCCACGTGGTCAAGAAAGGCACGGTGCTGATCGGCTTTCACGAGCGCAAGAGCCGCTACCTTGCCGACATGCAGGTGTGCCCGGTGTTGCCGAAGCAGGTCAGCAACATGCTGATGCCGCTGCGGGCGCTGATCGGCTCCATGGACGCGCGCGAGACCTGTCCGCAGATCGAGCTGGCCTGCGGCGATGCACCGGGCTCCACGGCGCTCGGAACCATCGCGCTGGTGCTCCGGCACCTGGAGCCGCTGTCGGCTGCCGACATCGACCGCCTGAAGGCTTTTGCGGCCGCCAACGAGGGGGTTCAGTGGTGGCTGCAGGCCAAGGGGCCGGAAACCGTGAAGCTGCTGGAAGAGGGCGGCACGCCGCTGGCGTACCGGCTGCCCGAATTCGGCGTCACCATGCCGTTCAAGCCCACCGACTTCACGCAGGTCAATCCGCACATCAACCGGGCGCTGGTCGGCAAGGCGCTGCGCCTGCTCGACGTGCAGCCCGAAGAGCGGGTGATCGACTGGTTCTGCGGCCTGGGCAACTTCACCCTGCCGTTGGCCAGCCGCGCGCGCGAGGTGCTGGGCATCGAGGGCAGCGACACGCTGGTGGCGCGCGCCACGGACAACTTCAAGAAGAACCAGCCTGCCACGAGCGACCGGCGTGCGTTGTCCGATACCAGGTTCGTGGCACGCAATCTGTTCGAGATGACGCCGGCCATGCTGGTCGCCGATGGCAGCGCCGACAAATGGCTGGTCGACCCGCCGCGCGAAGGCGCCTTTGCTCTTGCCAAGGCCATGGCCGATCTGCATCAACAGCCCGAGTTGCGCACCGATGGCTGGACGCCGCCGAAGCGCATCGTCTACGTGAGCTGCAATCCATCGACGCTGGCACGCGACGCCGGGTTGCTGGTGCATCAGGCGGGCTACCGCTGCACTTTCGCGGGGGTGGTCAACATGTTCCCGCACACGGCGCACGTCGAGTCGATTGCGGTGTTCGAGCTGGAATGAGAAAAGGGCCCCTCGGGGCCCTTGCTCTTTGTCGGTAAATCGCTTGCTCAGTCGCGCTCGCCGCCGAAGATACCCAGCAGGGCCAGCAGGCTCTGGAAGACATTGAACAGGTCGAGGTACAGGGCCAGCGTGGCGCTGATGTAGTTGGTTTCGCCGCCGTCCATGATCTGCTTCAGGTCATAGAGCATGTAGGCGGAGAAGATGCCGATGGCAGCCACCGAGATGACCAGCATGCCGGTGCTCGAGCCGACGAACACGTTGATGACGGCGCCGAGCATCAGCACCAGTGCGCCGACGAACAGGAACTTGCCCATGCCCGACAGGTCGCGCTTGATGACGGTGGCCAGCGAGGCCATCACGAAGAACACGCCGGCGGTGCCGCCGAAGGCCGTCATGATGAGTTCGGAGCCGTTCTTGAAGCCGAGCACCATCGCGATGAGGCGCGACAGCATCAGGCCCATGAAGAAGGTGAAGGCCAGCAGCACGGGCACGCCGGCGGCGGAATTCTTCGTCTTCTCGATGGCGAACATGAAGCCGAAGGCGCCGCCCAAAAAGACGATGAGGCCGAGCCCGCCCGTGAGCGAACGGGTGATGCCGGTGCTGACGCCGACCCAGGCGCCCAGCACGGTGGGCAGCAGGCTCAGGGCCAGCAGCCAGTAGGTATTGCGCAGCACGCGCTGGCGGTCGGCTTGGGCCAGCGTCTGGCCGTAGCCGGTAGAGGTTTCGAGAGTGGTAACGCGGTCGTTCATGGCCGGAGCTCCTGTGGTTGCTGCAATCACGCAGTTGGGGCGCATTCTAGGGGGCTGCAAGAGCAGGGTATCTGAAAGACCGTAGCAGGGGTGTTCCCAAGCGCTGCAGGCACCTCTGGCGACATGGCCGTTATGCTGTCGGGTTTTTACGCAACCAGAGCGCACCATGAAGACCAAATCATTCCTCGAACTCTCCGACGTCAAGGCCATTGCAGCAGCAGCGGAAGCCGAGGCTCTCAAGAACAACTGGGCCGTGACCATCGCCATCTCGGACGACGCCGGCAACCTGCTCTGGCTGCAGCGCCTGGACGGTGCAGCGGCGCTGTCTTCGCACATCGCTCCCGCCAAGGCGCACACGGCCGCCATGGGCCGGCGCGAAAGCAAGGTCTATGAAGACATCATCAACGGCGGCCGCACGGCATTCCTGACGGCGCCCGCGGTGCAGGGCCTGCTCGAAGGCGGCGTGCCGATCGTGAAGGACGGCCATGTGATCGGCGCCGTGGGCGTGAGCGGCGTGAAGTCGAACGAAGACGCGCAGATCGCCAAGGCAGGCATCGCGGCCCTCGGCCTCTGAGTTTTCCCGCCACAACGCAAAACGCCGACTTCGAGGTCGGCGTTTTCGTTTGGCGGTGTTCAGCGTGAAAAAAAGCTTGGCTAGTCGGCGAACCGTTGGCTAGCAAAAAACGACCCTTCGGAGATGAATCTCCTTGAGTCGCCCCACGATGAAACTTGCGCGAGGGGCGGGCTGAATGACCTACTTGGTCAGGATCAGCTTGCCGAGTTTGGTGGCTTGAAGCCGATAGAGCGAACCGTTGTGCATGATGCCCACGGTCTTGCTTCCCTTGAGAAGCTCCGTGCTTTCGACCATCGGCGCCGGACGCGTTGCCTGGATGGACGCATGGCCGCCACCCGACTGGTCGAGCGAAGGATGGTTCAGAACAGAAAAGGCATTCGGTGTGGCTGGCATCTGGAGTTCCCTTATCGAAGCGATGAGTGAATGATAATTGTTCTCAACAAGAAGTCAATCGCTGCGATCAACTTTTTTTTCTTGCGGTCACTTCATTACTTCGAATCGGGCTCCGTGATGAAGCCGATCTTGCGCACGCCGGCTTCGCGGGCTTCCGACATGGCCTTGGCCACGCGCTCGTAGCGCACAGCCTTGTCGCCGCGGATGTGCAGTTCGGGCTGCGGTTCCTTGGCGGCTTCGGCGGCCAGTCGGTTCGGCAGCTCGCTGTCTTCGATTTTCTGTTCGTTCCAGTAGTAGGCGCCGTCGGCCGTGACGCTGAACAAAATGTTCTGCGGCTTCGGCTGCTCGGGCTCGCTGGTGGCGCGCGGCAGGTCGATGTTGACGGCGTGCTTCATCACCGGCACGGTGATGATGAAGATGATCAGGAGCACCAGCATGACGTCGACCAGCGGCGTCATGTTGATCTCGTTCATCACCTCATCGGGTTCGTCTTGCGTTCCGAAAGCCATGATGCTCAGCCCTTCTTGAGCGGAACCACGACGGCTTCGCCGCTGCCGCTTTGCACGCGGGCGCCGGTCACGAAGTAGGCGTGCAGGTCATGCGCGAAGCTGTTGAGCTTGGTCAGCACGAACTTGTTGCCGCGCACCAGGGCGTTGTAGCCCAGCACGGCCGGAATGGCCACTGCCAGGCCCAGCGCCGTCATGATGAGCGCTTCGCCGATGGGGCCCGCCACTTTGTCGATGGTCGCCTGGCCGGCCGAGCCGATGCTCATGAGCGCGTGATAGATACCCCAGACCGTGCCGAACAGGCCGATGAAGGGAGCGGTGGAGCCCACCGAGGCCAGAATAGCCAGGCCGGTCTGCAGGCGTGCCGTGAATGCGTCGATGCCATTGCGCAGCGAACGCGTGATCCAGTCGCTCACGTCGAGCGCATCGTGCAGGTGGGCCTTGGTGTTGCGGTGGTGCGCAGCGGCTTCGCGGCCTTCGAGCGCCAGGGCGCGGAACGGGTTGCTGTCGTCCTTGCCGAGCTTGTTGAGCGCGGTGGCGAAGTCTTCGCTGTGCCAGAAGTCTTGCGAATGCTTGGCAAGGCGCTTGTACTTGATGACGTCGAGCGCCTTGACGATGATCACGATCCACGACGCGAGCGACATGCCGATCAACAGCACCGCGACGGCCTTGGTGACGAAATCGCCCTGGTTCCAGACGTTCATCAAGCCAAATTGGGAATCCATACGAAGTTGCTCCAGAGAAAAATTAATTCAAGACGTAGTTGACGGGGGCGTCATAGGACATGGCCTGCACCACGCCGTTGACCTTGCCGGGCACGAACCGGCACTTGAGGATGTATTCGACAGCGGCCTCGTCGAGGCGATCGAAGCCGCTGGATTTCTTGACTTCGGCGCTCTTGGGCAGGCCGTCGACGCCGACCAGCACCCGAACGATGACCTTGCCCTGTTCGCCGAGCCGCTTGCTCATGGCGGGGTAGGTTGCCTTGGGGTTCTGCAGGTAGTCGGCGTTGCTCGAGGGCAATTGCACCGCGGGCGGTGCCGGAGGTGCCGGCGGCGGTGCGGGGGGCGCTGGCGGAGCGGGAGGTGCCGGTGGCGTTGCCGGAGGTGGCGGCTCCGTCGTGCCCACGGGGGCCTGCGGCGCGGGCGTGGGCTTCGGTTCGCGAATGGCTTGCGGCCGCGGAGGCGGCGGCGCCTTGCTCACCTTGGGCTGGGGCGGCGGCGGTGGGGGCGGAGGAGGGTCGGCCTTGGGCTTGGGCGGCTCGACGAACTGGCTCAGTATTTCGACGGGAATCACCACTTCGGCGGCGCGGCGCAGCAATCCGCTTTGCAGCGCCCAGAGCGCGGCGCCGTGAAACAGGATGACGCTGCCGGCAATGACGGCAGTACGCGAGAGGCCGAGGACGGAAGGGGGGGGAGCAAAGCGGTCAGACACGATCAACCATTCGAGTGCGGGCACGACGGAACGTACCCCGATTGCAGCAAAACCGCTACGACGACATTACTTGTGAAAAATCCACCAGACCGATCCTGCGACCAGGATCAGGCTGCCGCCGAGTGCCGAGACGAGTTCCATGCCTTGCTTTCCTTGATGGAGTTGGCAAGCTGGATCGCTCTCGGACCCGTTTCGCAATTCAAGGCGGCGACCGGGTGCGAAGCGCTGCACTGCGCGACGATATCGCGCGCACAGCCTTCACACTGGCCACATTGGGTGGCCACGCCGAGCTCGAATTGCACTTCGTCGAAAGTCATGCCCGCCCGCACATGACGTGCGATTTCGCGGTCGGAGACTCGGCGGCAGACGCAAACGATCATGGCTGTGAAAGCGGCAGTTGGCTGGCTGTTGGATGTGATTCATTATAAATAAGAATCCATCGCATTTGCAATAACCATGGTGTTACTGGCTAATTCAGCGCCAAGGCCCATTTTTCAGCGGTTAGACCTCCGACCAGAGCCTCAGCAGGTTGTGATAGTGGCCCGCCAGCGCCACCGTTTCCTCGCACTCGCCCAGGCGGGCGCGCAGTTTCTGGATGTTCTGGTCGAGCTCGAACAGCATGCTGCGCTGCTGGTCGTTGCGCACCATGCTCTGCAGCCAGAAGAAAGAACACACCCGCGCCCCGCGCGTCACCGGGTGAACGCGGTGCAGGCTGCTGGCCGGGTAAAGAATGAGGTCGCCGGCCGGAAGCTTCACTTCGTGCGAGCCGTAGGTGTCGATCACCTCGAGTTCGCCGCCGTCGTAGTCGTCCGGGTCGCACAGGAACAGCGTGCAAGACAGGTCGGTTCTCAGCTGCTGGCCGCTCCCCGGCAGCGAGCGCACCGCGCCGTCGACATGAACGCCGTAATGCTCGCCGCCCTCGTAGCTGTTGAACAGCGGCGGCACAAAACGCGAAGGCAGCGCCGCCGAGAAGAACAGCGCGTTCCGGGCCAGCGCGGCGAGCACCACGCTGCCGAGTTCGCGCCCAACGGCCGATTGTTCCGGCAACTGGCGATTGCGCTTGACCTGCGCACCCTGGTCGCCGACCGTCTCGCGGCCATCGATCCACTGGGTGGCGGCCAGCGCCGCGCGCATTTCGCGCACCTGGGTGGGACTGAGCACATCAGGCACATGCAGCATCATTTTTCAGAAACTCCGCAAAAGAAAAGGCCCCGGTTTTGGCAGGGACTCGAGTGTCGCACCGCACCGGGTTTCCCCGGCGGGCTCAAAGGCGATCAGAAAACTGGCGAGCGCGTTCCGGGGTGTGCCCGGAACGCTGGGTATCAGTAGACGTCGCGACGGTAGCGCCCGGTCGTCGATAGCTCGCTCCAAAGTGCTTCGCCGGCCACCTGGCGCAGGGCGGCGTCGACGCCCGATGCCATGCCCTGGAGGCTGCCGCATACGTAGACGGCCGCGCCGTTGCGCAGCCAATCCTTCAGCGTGTCGGCCGACTGCAGCAGCCTGTGCTGTACATAGAAGCGCTCCGGCTGGTCGCGCGAGAACACCATGTCGAGCCGCTGCAGCACGCCATCGGCCTGCCAGGCTTCTATTTCGTCGCGGTAGAGAAAATCGTGCGCCGCCTGGCGTTCGCCGAACACCAGCCAGTTGTCGTGCCTCCCCGCCGCGGCGCGTGCGCGCAGATGGGCGCGCAGGCCGGCCAGCCCGGTGCCGTTGCCGATGAGGATCAGCGGTCGCGATTCGTTGCCGTCTAGACGAAAGCCCCGGTGCGGCCGCAGGCGCAAGGCCACGGTGTCCCCGACTGAAAGCGTGGAGCTGAGCAGGCCCGAGGCGCTGCCCAGCGTGCCGTCGGGATGCTGCTCCTGCCGAACGAGCAGCTGCAACTCGCCGTCGGTGGGCAGCGAGGAGATCGAGTAGTCGCGCGGGCGTGTGGGGTCGCTTGCAACGGCAATCTGCACCAGATCGCCCGAGGCCCAATGCGGCATCGCGCCGGCGTGTGAAGGCACCAGGCCGAGATGAAAGACCGGGGCGCCCGCACTGCCAGCATTCAGCAACTCACGCGAGGCGAGCCGCCACTGTGCGAATGACGCTGCCTGCTCTTCCAGGCTGGATTCGAGGTCCGCTGCCGCACCCCATCGCGCGTGCCATTCGGCCAGCGCAGCGGGGTCGCTGTTGTCCACGTCGATGCGTTCGAATTCGCGAACAGCCCCCGCGGCATGCAGCCACGCATCGAGCGCGCGGCCGAAGCCGCAGAAGTTGGTGTACTGGCGATCACCCAGCGCGAGCACCGCGTAGCGCAGCGAGGCCAGCGCCGAAGGCGATCCCATCACCCGTTCTGCAAACACGCTGGCGCCATCGGGTGCATCGCCTTCGCCGTAGGTGCTCGCGACGAAGAGGGCGCGTTCCGTGCTCCCCAGCGTTGCGGCATCCAGGGCGTTCAGTTCCATCACCCGTGCTGGCGTGCCGGCGGCGTGCAGCCGGCGGGCGGTCTGCCAGGCGATGGCTTCGGCCTGGCCCGTCTGGCTGGCGAACAGCACCAGGGTCGAGGGTTGGCCGCCATTGCCAGAAAGCGCCGCGGCATCGCGCACCGCGGCTGTCTTTTGCCTGCGTGCGCGCAGGTAGATCGCCGCGCAGAGCGCCGCATAGGCTGCCACGGTGGAGCTTGCGCCCAGCGCGCGCCATGCAGCGTCGTTCATGCCTGGCTTGGTGCGGGCCACGCGCGCGTGGTTCGCACGGCTGGCGATGCTGTTGGGCCGCGACTCACGAACAACGCGGCCACGCCGTGCTGCTCCGCAAAGTCGAATCCTTCGTCGGGGCCCAGCACCGTCAACACCGTGGCCAGTGCGTCGGCCTGCATGCACTCCGCATGCAGCACGGTGACGCTGGCCAGCGAATGCGCGGTCGGTTCACCGGTTCGCGGATCGATGGTGTGCGACCAGCTGCGCCCTTCATGCGCGCGCTGGTGCCAGCGGTCGCCCGACGTGGCGACGGCCATGTCGGCCAGCGCGATGCGCCGCGCGCCGGTCGGCTCGCTGTCTACCTGTATCTGCCACGGTTGTCCACCGGGGCGCCGGCCAATGCCTCGCAACTCTCCCCCGATTTCGAACAGAAGGTCGGGCAGGCCAAGTGCACGCAACGCGTCGACGCCATGATCGACCGCGAAACCCTTGGCGATGCCGGAGAGATCGAGCGCGATGCCGCCGGGCTGAAGCAGTGAGCCTTCGTCCGCATCGAAAGCGAGCCGTTGCCAGCCGACGCGTGCACGTGCGTCCGCCAACACTTGCGCGGCGGGAAGACCGCCGTCTTCTTGCGCGTCGGGCCCAAAGCCCCAACAGGCGATCAACGGGCCGACGGTCGGATCGATCGCGCCGCCGCTGGCCGCCGCCCAGCGCAGGGCACATGCCATCACTTGCGCGAACTCCCGTGCAAGCACATGGCGCGAGCCTGCGGGCGCGCGGTTGAAGCGGCCGATGTCTGAATCCACTTCCCAGTGGCTCATCTGCGCGACCACCCGTGCCAGCGCCGCATCGACGGCTTCCTGCACTTGCGCCAGCGGCAACATGCGCGGATTGTCGAAGCGCAGCGACCAGGTGGTGCCCATGGTCTGCCCACCCAAATGCTGCAATGTGGCGGGGTCGGCGCGGCGCGGAACGGCGGCGTTGGCATAGCCGCCGGCGCGCCAGGTGCTGAACGAAATTCCCAAGGCTGCGGACTGTGTCGGGGTCTGCGTCAGGGCATCACTTCAAGGGTGGCCGCATAGCTCAGGCGACGTTCCTTGGCTTGCGGCACCGTGGTCTTGTTGTCCTTGGTGGTGGCTTCGAGCCAGTACATGCCGGCGGCCGGCCAGGTCACGCTGAACTGGCCCTTGTCGTCGGTCTTGAGCTTGACCTCCTCGAGCTTGTCGCGGTACTGCGTGTTGCCTGCGGTCACGCTCACTTCGAGCGACTTGGCGGGCTGGCCGTCGAGGTGCAGCGTGAAGGTGGCTTTTTCACCCTTGACCAGGTCGGTCGGGCTGCCGACAGCAATCAGTTCCAGGCCCTGGCCGATCGGCTTGAGCGCGGAGGGCTTGCCGACCGTCACGAAGGTTTCGATGCGGCCGGACGACTGCGTGATGGTGACCTCTTGCGCATCGGCGGGGATTTCCTTGCCGATGGTCTCGGCCGTGCCGCGTGCGCGCTTGTTCTGGCCGGTGGCCTTGTCTTTCCAGCTGGCGAAGGCACCTGCGTTGACGACGGCAATGCGGTAGGTGCCCGACTGCGCGACGCTCACGTCGAACACGTTGCGGAACTTGAGCTTGGCTTCGGTTTCGGGCTTGACCATGCTGCCGTCGGGCGCCGTGATCTGCAGGCCATCGAGCCGCAGCGGTGCATGGTTGGAGACGAACAGGTCGTTCGAGACCGACGCATCGACCGTGACCGTGTCGGCCTTGGAGAACACGGTGGAAGAGGGCAGCAGCCAGGCGTTGTGCGCCATGGAGGCTGATGCGATGGCCGACAGGGCAATGGCGAGGCTGGCAGCGCGCAGGTTGAAGCGGGTCATGGGGTGTCCTTGAAGTGACGGGCTGTCGATGGAAGGAGAGCGAGGCGAAAAGTCGATCCGTCCGGTGTCCGATATCCGGTATGGGTCAGGGCTTGAGTTCGAGCTTGATCTCACCGAGCTCTTCCTTGCCGGAGGCGCTCGGCTGCGCGGCGGCCGTGGGAGGCCACTGGAACGGAATGCTCACGACCTCGCGGCCGCCGACTTCGCGTGCGGCTTCGACCACCAGCTTGTAGGCTCCGGGCGCGAGCTTGGGCATTTGCGCCGTGCCTTCGGTGAAGCTGAGCTGGTGCTTGCCGGCCGGCTTGGTTGCACCGGTCACGCCGTCGACCGGCACCGCCAGTTCACGGCCGCCACGGCGCCACCACTGGCGCATGTCCTTCAACCACTTGGTGCCTTCGCCCTCGGGGTTGTTGGTCTTGGTGCGCACGTCGTACCAGACGGCCAGCGTGCCGGCCACCGTGTTGTCGGCGCGTTCGATCCAGGTCGCCACATAGGGGCGGTGGTACTCGGAAACGTTCAGGCGCGGGATCTCGATGTTGACCGCGAGGCCGGCCGCGAATGCGGGAGCGGCGAGCAGGGCCGACATGGCAATCGGCGCGAGTGAATAGCAGCGAACGTGCACGTGAAACCTCTTTTTTTGAATCGGTGAACCAACAGGTCAATGAATGAACAGCAGCGCGAGCAGCACCGGCACCACCAGCCCCATGCCGACCATCGGCCATGTGAAGGGGCGGTTGCCCGCATGCATCTTGAGAATGAACAGCCCGGTGATCGAGAAGACCAGTGCGGCGCCCGCGAAGATGTCGATGAACCAGCTCCAGGCCGAGCCGGTGTTGCGGCCCTTGTGCAGGTCGTTCAGGTAAGAGAGCCAGCCGCGTTCGGTGCGCTCGTATTCGATCTCGCCGTCGGCCAGGTTCAGCCGCAGCCAGGCGTCGCCGCCAGGTCGGGGGAGCGAGAGATAGATTTCGTCGTCCGACCATTCGGCCTCGCGGCCGGCGGTGCCCACGTCCCAGTTTTTCTGTACCCAGCCCTGGAGTTCGGCGGGCAGCGGAGCCTTGCCCTTTTGGGCCTTGGCGGCGGGTAACTGCTTTTCGAGCTGCGTGCGCAAGGCCTCGTCGATGGAGCCGCTCAGCTTGGTGATGACCGGCTTGGCTTCGATCTGGGACGCATGGTTGAGCGTGAACCCGGTAACGCTGAACAGGATCATGCCGATCAGGCAGATCGCGGAGCTCACCCAATGCCATTCGTGCAGGGTCTTGAGCCAGTAGGCACGTCGGCGGTTGTCGGAGCGGGCAGCGGTCATCGAAGGCGCGGATTGTATCTGCGCAGATGAGAATGACTGCTATTTGGGGTGGGTTAAGTTACGTAAAGCAATAAAAAACGGGACCGAAGTCCCGTTGATTTGTTGGCGCTAAAGCCTCGGCAGCCAGGCTTATTCGAGCTCGCCCATCTGCGTCTGCAGGTAGTTCTGCAGGCCAACCCGGTCGATCAGGTCGATCTGGGTTTCCAGGAAGTCGATGTGCTCCTCGGTGTCGTCCAAAATCTCTTGCAGCAGGTCGCGTGAAACATAGTCGCGAACCGACTCGCAATGCGCGATGCCGTCCTTGATGGTGGCTTGTGCGCCGGTTTCGGCACCCAGGTCGCAGCGCAGCAGTTCGGGCACGTCTTCGCCGATGTTCAGCTTGCCCAGGTCCTGCAGGTTCGGCAGGCCATCGAGCATGAAGATGCGGTCCATCAGCTTGTCGGCATGCTTCATTTCGCCGATCGATTCTTCGTATTCCTTCTTCGCCAGCTTGTCCAGGCCCCAATGCTTGAGCATGCGGTAGTGGAGGAAGTACTGGTTGATCGCGGTCAGCTCGTTCTTGAGCTGCGCCTGCAGATGTTCGATGACCTTGGGGTCGCCCTTCATGGTTTTTTCCTTGTTCTGAAAGCGGTGATTGTCAGAGGGGTTTACGAGCACTTGCAAGCAATCCCATGCTCCGCCGGTCTGCATGCGTGTGATGGCGATACACGTTCGCATTGAGGCCCGCCGAAAGCCCGCGCCAAGCCCATCGCAAACATAGCAAGCTCCAATACTTTCAATAGCTCATAACTATTGAAAATATGAGATTGGTAGTTATACTGATGGCTCGCAATTATTTTTCCAACCGCAGCATCCAAGGAATCACTATGTCCCTGATCAACACGCAAGTCCTGCCCTTCAAGACCCAGGCCTACCTCAATGGCAAGTTCATCGATGTGTCCGACGAAACGCTCAAGGGCAAGTGGTCCGTGCTGATCTTCATGCCGGCCGCCTTCACCTTCAACTGCCCGACCGAAGTCGAAGACGCAGCCGACAACTACCCCGAGTTCCAGAAGCTGGGTGCCGAGGTCTACATCGTGACCACCGACACGCATTTCTCGCACAAGGTCTGGCACGACACCTCGCCGGCCGTCGGCAAGGCCAAGTTCCCCCTGGTCGGCGACCCGACCCACACGCTGACCAACGCTTTCGGCGTGCACATCCCCGAAGAAGGCCTGGCACTGCGCGGCACCTTCGTGATCAACCCCGAAGGCATCATCAAGACCGCCGAAGTGCACTCCAACGAAATCGCCCGCGACGTCAAGGAAACCCTGCGCAAGCTCAAGGCAGCGGTCTACACCGCCGCGCACCCGAACGAAGTCTGCCCGGCCAAGTGGAATGAAGGCGACAAGACGATCGCCCCGTCGTTCGACCTCGTCGGCAAGATCTAAGCGCTCCCGCGCGAAAGCCCGGGCGCTCACGAGGCCCCGGGCTTTTTTGTTCCCCGTTTGATAGTTTTCAGATATCGAAAGTGAGTCCGCCATGCTCGACGACAGCACCAAAGCCCAATTGAAGAGTTACCTCGAACGCGCCACGCAGCTGATCGAGATCGTCGCCTCGCTCGACGACAGCAAGGCGTCGGGCGAAATGCTGTCGCTGCTGAAGGACGTTGCCGAAGCGTCGCCGCTGGTCAAGCTGACCGAGAGCCGCGACGACAACCACCGCAAGCCCTCGTTCTCGGTCAACCGCCCGAGCGAAAACCACGGCCCGCGTTTTGCCGGCCTGCCGATGGGCCATGAATTCACGTCGCTGATCCTTGCGCTGCTGCAGATCGGCGGCTACCCACCCAAGGTCGAGCAGGCCGTGCTCGACCAGATCAAGGCGCTCGACGGCGACTTCGAGTTCGAGATCTACGTCTCGCTCACCTGCCACAACTGCCCCGACGTGGTCCAGGCGCTGAACCTGATGGCCGTCCAGAACCCGCGCATCCGCACCACCATGATCGAAGGCGGCACCTTCCAGGACGAAGTGAAGGAACGCCAGATCATGGCCGTGCCGACCGTGTTCCTGAACGGCACCGAGTTCGGCCAGGGCCGCATGAGCCTGGAAGAAATCCTCGCCAAGATCGACACCAGCGGTGTCGAGCGCGAAGCCAAGAAGATTGCCGGCAAGGACCCGTTCGACGTGCTCATCGTCGGCGGTGGCCCCGCGGGCGCCGCGGCTGCCGTGTACGCGGCACGCAAGGGCATTCGCACCGGCGTGGCCTCGGAACGCTTCGGCGGCCAGGTGCTCGACACGCTCGGCATCGAGAACTTCATTTCCATCAAGGAAACCGAAGGGCCGAAGTTCGCCCACGCGCTCGAAGAGCATGTGCGCGACTACGACGTCGACATCATGAATCTGCAGCGCGCCAAGGCGCTGGTCCCGGGCAAGGACCTGATCGAAGTGCAGCTCGAAAGCGGCGCGTCGCTCAAGAGCAAGTCGGTCATCATTTCCACCGGCGCGCGCTGGCGCAACATCAACGTGCCCGGCGAGCACGAGTTCAAGAACAAGGGCGTGGCGTACTGCCCGCATTGCGACGGCCCGCTGTTCAAGGGCAAGCGCGTCGCGGTCATCGGTGGCGGCAACTCGGGCGTCGAAGCGGCCATCGACCTGGCCGGCATCGTGGGCCACGTCACGCTGATCGAATTCGACACCGCCTTGCGTGCCGACGCCGTGCTGCAACGCAAGCTCAAGAGCCTGACGAACGTCGACGTGTTCACCAACGCGCAGACCACCGAGATCACCGGCGACCAGAAGGTCAACGGCCTGGTCTACAAGGACCGCGCAACCGGCGAGCTGAAGAAGGTCGAGCTCGAAGGCGTGTTCATCCAGATCGGCCTCGTGCCCAACACCGACTGGCTCAAGGGCACGGTCGAGCTGTCGAAGCACGGCGAGATCATCGTCGACGCCCGCGGCCAGACCTCGGTGCCCGGCGTGTTCGCGGCCGGCGACGCCACCACGGTGCCGTTCAAGCAGATCATCATCGCGGCCGGCGACGGCGCCAAGGCGGCGCTCGGTGCGTTCGACCACCTGATCCGCTCGTCGGCACCGGCCTGACACCCGCTTTGACCCTGCGCTAGTAAGGCACAAGTTGTATCAGATGAGAATTATTCTCATACAATAAAGGCCGGGATTAACAATCCCATCGCCGCCAGCCAGGTCACGCGCGCAAAGCCTTGCGCCCAAGGTCCAGCAAGCAGTTGTTCAACTGTTTCTGGACCTTTTTCGTGGCCGCCACACACCTCCGCTCCCATCCTCACCGTCTCGCTCTCCTGCCGCTGCTGATCGCTTCCGGCTTCGGCATTGCCGCGCCCGCCTGGTCGCAGCAGGTCGCGCTCAATGAAGTGGTGGTGAGCGGCTCGCGCTCGGAGCAGGCCCGCCAGGACCTGCCCGTGAGCGTCGAGGTCATCACGCGCGACGACATCGAGTCCAAGCAGATCAACGACATCCGCGACGCGGTGCGCGACCTGCCGAACGTGTCGGTCAAGCGTGCGCCCGCGCGCTTCGGGCTGGCGCAGGGCAACACCGGGCGCGACGGCAATGCGGGCTTCAACGTCCGTGGCCTCGACGGCAACCGCGTGCTGCTGCTGACCGACGGCATCCGCACGCCGCGCAGCTATGTGTTCAGCGCCAACGCATTCGGGCGAGACTACTTCGACATCAGCCTGGTCGAGCGCATCGAGATCATCAAGGGCCCGGCTTCGGCGCTCTACGGCTCCGATGGCCTGGCGGGCCTGGTCAACTTCATCACGCGCGACCCCTCGTCGTACCTGCGCGACGGCAAGGCCTTCGGCGGCAGCACGAGCGTCGGCTACAGCGGCGACGACAGCGGCAAGCGCGTCGGCGTCACGCTGGCGGGCAAGCCCAACGACACGATGCAGTGGCTCGTGTCGGCCAGCCTCGGCCGCGCGAACGAACTCGAAAACATGGGCCGCGCCAACGTGGCCAACGTCGACCGCACCACGCCGAATCCGCAGCGCGACAAGAACGCGGCCGTGCTCGCCAAGGTCATCCTCTCGCCCAACGCCGACCAGCGCCACAGCTTCACGCTCGAGCACATCGAGAAGACCAGCCGCTACGACCTGCTGTCGGGCATTTCCAAGCCGCCCTTCGCCTCGACATCGGTCGTCGGCCTGAACGCCAAGACCGACCTGCAGCGCGACCGCTTCACCTACGAAGGCCGGCTGCGCCTGAACAGCGCAGTGGCCGACAACCTGCTCGGCGTGGTGAGCTACCAGAAGTCCCGGTCGCGCGAATTCATCTACGAAGACCGCTTCACCGCCGCCGACCGCACGCGCGACGTCACTTACGACGAGAGCACCTGGCAGCTCGGCCTGCAGGCCGACAAGACGATCCGCATGGGCGACAGCTGGGCCCAGAAGATCACCTACGGTTTCGACTACACGCGCACCAACGTCGAGAACCTGCAGACCGGCCTGGTGCCGCCGACCGGCGAAAGCTACCCGCTCAAGCGCTTCCCCGACACGCGTGAAACCTCGTCGGCGTTCTACGTGCAGGACGAATTCATTCACGACCGCTGGAGCATCACGCCCGGCATTCGCTTCGACCGCTTCTCGCTCGATGCCAGCCAGCGCGGCTTCAGCGCGCAGGCCGTGTCGCTGTCGGGCTCGGCGGTGTCGCCCAAGCTGGGCGTGCTGTTCCGCGCGACGCCGCAGTTCAGCGTGTACGGCAACTACGCCTCGGGCTTCAAGGCGCCCAACGCCTTCCAGGTCAACAACTTCTTCGAGAACGTGATCCAGGGGTACAAGACCATCCCCAATCCGAACCTGCGGCCCGAGAAGAGCCAGAACGTCGAGCTTGGCGTGCGCGGCAAGACCGGCGTGCTGAGCTTCGACGTGGCGGCCTTCACCGGCGACTACAAGAACCTCATCGAGAACGACCGCCTGGTGGGCGGCCGCGGCATCCCGCGCATCGATCCGCTGATCTACCAGTCGGTCAACGTCGGCCGTGCGCGCATCAGCGGCTTCGAGTTCAAGGGCGAGCTCGACTTCACCGAGAACGGCAACGGCTTCTCGGTGCCCTTTGCCTACGGCCAGACGCGCGGCACCGACCGCAGCAACAACAGGCCGCTCAATTCGATCGATCCGCAGAAGGCCAGCATCGGCATCAAGTACCAGGCGCCCGTGTGGAGCGTGCGCCTGGATGCGACGAATCATTCGCGCAAGAAGTGGTCCGACGTGGACCGCAGCGAGGTCACGACCGGCACCCAGTTCCTGACGCCCGCGGCCACCACCTTCGACGTGAGTGCGCAATGGCGCATTCGAAAAGACCTGCGCCTGAACGCATCGGTCACCAACCTCACCAACAAGCGCTACTGGAACTGGAGCGACGTGCGCGGCGTCACCACGACGTCGATCCTGCGCGATGCGTACACCCAGCCGGGCCGCAGTTTCAACGTCTCGCTGGTGGCCGACTTCTGAAGCCACGACCTCGAGAAGACTTCACCCCAAAAAAGGAAAACCCGATGAACGCTGAAGAAACACGCGATCGTTTTGTAGCCCTGCGTGCCAAGGGCATGCGCCACAAGGACGCCGCCGCGGCCATGGGCCTGCCCGAAGGCGCCGCCATTGCCGCGCACACCGGCACGCACGACAAGGGCCTGCGCGCCACGCGCCTGAAGGGGCCGTGGGTCGAACTGCTGCAGGCGCTCGAACTCTGCGGCCCCGTGCTGGCGCTGACGCGCAACGAGACCACGGTGCATGAAAAGACCGGTGTCTACGAGAAGGTGTCGGGCAGCGACAAGATGGGGCTCGCACTCGGCGAGGCCATCGACCTGCGGCTTTTCTTCAGCCGCTGGCACGCGGGTTTTGCCGTGAGCGAAGCGGCGGCCAACCACGGCGTGCCGCCGTCGCTGAGCCTGCAGTTCTTCGACGCGAGCGGCATGGCGGTTCACAAGATCTTTGCACGCGATGCGACGGACCGTGATGCGCTGCAGTCGGTCATCGACACCTACACCGCCGCTGACGAACCGGTGGTGTTCGTGCCGGCCGAAGCCAAGGCCGCGCCGCGCGACGACGGTGTCATCGATGCCGTGGGGCTGGCCGAGGCCTGGCGCGGCATGCAGGACACGCACGAATTCTTCGGCCTGCTGAACAAGTTCGACGTCGAGCGCCAGCAGAGCTTTCGCCTGACCGAAGGCGAGTTCACGCAGCGCGCCGCTCTGAGCGCCATTCGCGACCTGCTGAATGAAGCCGCTTTCGACGGCACGCCGATCATGGTGTTCGTCGGCAGCCCCGGCTGCATCCAGATTCACAGCGGCCCCGTGACGCGCATCGAGCCGATGGAAATGCGCGGCGCCGACGAAAACGCGCCGCCGATCCGCTGGCTCAATGTGCTCGATCCGGGGTTCAACCTGCATCTGCGCGAAGACCGCATCGCCAGCGTGTGGATCGTCGAAAAGCCGACCAGCGACGGTGTCGTGACCTCGGTCGAAGCCTTCGATGGCCAGGGCGAGCTCATGGCCATGTTCTTCGGCGCGCGCAAGCCCGGCGTACCCGAGCGCGAAGAGTGGCGCCACATCGTGCGCGGTCTGGCGCGCCTGGGAACCACGCAGCAGACAACGCAGCAGGCCTGAATTCCGTGACCTCCATAACCTCCATGAACGACTTCGAACGAATCGGCACCTTGGCGCCGCGCCGCCGGACCGTGCTGCGCCTGCTCTCAGCTTCGTCGCTGGGCGCCGCCGTGCTGCCCGCATTCGCGCAAGCACCGTCGCGCCTGCCCAGGCTCGTGACCGTGAGTGGCGCGATCACCGAGATCGTCTACCTGCTCGGCGCCGAAGGGCAACTCGTGGGCACCGACACCACCAGCCTGTATCCGGCGGCGGCACGCGGCACGCCCAAGGTCGGCTACATGCGGCAACTGTCGGCCGAGGGCCTGCTCTCGCTGAAGCCCGACGCCATCATTGCCACCAACGAATCGGGCCCGCCGGTGGTGCTCGACCAGGTCCGCAGCGCGGGCGTCAAGGTCGAGATCATCGAGGCCGACCACAGCTGGAGCGAGGTGCAGCGCAAGGTGCAGGCCGTGGGCCGCGCCGCCGCCAAGGAGGCGCAGGCGCGCGAACTGCAGGCCAGGCTCGATGTCGAATGGGCCACCGTGCAACAGCGCGTGGGCGCCGCCAAGGGGCGCAAGCCGAAGGTGCTGTTCGTGCTGTCGCACAGCGCGAGCCCGCAGGTCTCCGGCGAGAAGACCGCCGCGCATTCGGTGATCGGCTTTGCCGGCGGCGTGAATGCGCTGGGCGGCTTCCAGGGTTACCGGCCCATGACGGCCGAAGCCATGGCCAGTGCCGCGCCCGACATCATCCTCACCAGCACGCAGAGCATCGAGGCCCATGGTGGCGTCGACAAGTTCTGGCAGCGGCCCGAACTGGTGCTCACGCCGGCCTACAAGAAGCGCGCGTTGATCACGCAAGACGCCTTGCTGCTGCTGGGCTTCGGCCCGCGCACGCCGGCGTCCATCTCCGATCTGCACGACAAGTTCCTGGCTGCCGTGGCATGAGCCAGAGGTTCACGGCACGGGCCGTGCTGGGCGGCAGCGCGCTGCTGCTCGTTGCGGCCTTCGTGGTGGGGGCGGTGTCCGGCGCCTACGCCATCAGTCTTTCGCAACTCTGGAACGTGCTCACTTCGCTGGGGCAGGGCGGGGCCGACAAGTCGCCCGAGCACCTGGTGTTTCTCAACATCCGCCTGCCGCGCCTCGTGCTCGGCGTGGCGGCGGGTGCGGGGCTCGGCATGGCGGGCACGCTGATGCAGGGGCTGTTTCGCAATCCACTGGCCGACCCCGGGTTGGTGGGCATCAGCAGCGGGGCTGCGTTGGCGGCGGGCGTCACGATCGTGCTTGGCGCATGGCTCTGGCCGGTGCTGCCCCGCACGCTGGGCAGCTGGACGCTGGTGCTCATGGCCTTCGGCGGAGGCTTGTCCGTCACCTTGCTGATCTACGGCCTCTCGCGCAGCGAAGGCGGCACGCGCATGGCGTTGATGCTGCTCGCGGGCATCGCCGTCAATGCATTGGCGGGCGCGGGGCTGGGCTTCCTGAGCGTGATGGCGACCGACGAGCAACTGCGCAGCCTGCAGTTCTGGCTGCTCGGCAGCCTGGGCGGGGCGCGCTGGAGCGCCGTGCTGCTGGTCGGCGTGGCGGTGCTGCTGTCTTGCGTGGCGGCACGGTCGCTCGCGGCGCCGCTGAATGCCATCGCACTCGGCGAGGCGCAGGCGGCGCTGCTCGGCGTCGACGTGGAGCGCACCAAGCGGCGCGCCATCGTCGTCACGGCGGTGGCCGTGGGGGCGGTAACGGCCACGACCGGGATCATCGGTTTCATCGGGCTGATCGCGCCGCACTGGGTGCGCATGATGGCCGGGCCGGACCATCGTGTGGTGCTGCCGGCTTCGGCCTTGTTGGGCGCGGCACTGGTGCTCGCGGCCGACACCGTGGCGCGCACCGTCATGGCACCGGCCGAACTGCCGCTGGGCGTGCTCACCGCGTTCATCGGCGTGCCTATGTTCCTGTTGATGCTGCGGCACTTCAAGGGGCGCATATGACGACGGAGACCACGGCCACCACGGCGACCCTGCAACGCGACCCGATGGCGCTGCGTTGCGACGGTGTCGAAGTACGGATCGGAGCGAAGACACTGCTGGCGGACGCTTCGGTCAGCCTGGCGCCGGGCCGAGTGACTGCCATCCTCGGCCCCAATGGGGCTGGCAAGTCGACGCTGCTGTCGGTGCTGGCCGGCCAACGCGTGCCGACGCGAGGCAAGGTGACGCTCGACGGCCGCGCGCTCGCGGACCACGGCATGCCGGCGCTGGCGTTGCGCCGGGCGCTGATGCCGCAGGAAAGCGCGGTCGCCTTCGATTTCACCGCGCAAGAGATCGTCGCGCTGGGGCGCTACCCGCACCGCAAGGCGCCGGGGCACGACGAAGACGCGGTCATTGCCGAGGCGATGGCGCTGACCGACGTGTCGGCGCTGGCGTCGCGCGTGCTCAACACGCTGTCGGGCGGGGAAAAGTCCCGAGTCCACATGGCGCGGGCGCTGGCCCAGCTGTGGCACGCGCGCCCCGACGGCGCCACCCGCTGGCTGCTGCTCGACGAACCGACCGCGGCACTGGACCTGGCGCACCAGCATTCGGCGATGCGCCTGCTGCGTGCCTGGGCACAGCGCGGCGTGGGCGTGGTGGCCGTGCTGCACGACCTGAACCTGGCGCGGCGCTATGCCGACGAGGTGGTGGTGCTGGCCGGTGCGTCGGGCGGGGTGTGGCAGGGCGCGGCGGCCGAAGTGCTGGAGCCGGCCCTGATCGAATCGGTCTGGGGAACGCCCTGCCAGCCCGTGACGAGCGCCGACGGCACCGTGCAGTACCTGTTCGGCTGAATAAGAAATAGCGCCTCGCGGCCATCAGATGGTCGCCGGGCGCTATTCAAAAGATAGCAAAAATCAGTACGTCAGCCGCTCGGGCCGCAGTTCCTGCAGGATCGTCGTCGCGATTTCCTCGATCGACTTGGTGGTGGTCGACAGCCAGCGGATGCCGGCGCGCCGCATCATCGCTTCGGCTTCGCTCACCTCGTGGCGACAGTTTTCGAGGCTGGCGTAGCGCGAATCGGGCCGGCGCTCGTTACGGATCTCGCTGAGCCGCTCGGGCTGGATCGTCAGGCCGAAGATCTTCTTGCGGTGCGGCAGCAGGGCCGGTGGCAGCTGGCGGCGGTCGAAGTCTTCGGGAATCAGCGGGTAGTTGGCCGCTTTCAGCCCGTGCTGCATCGCCAGGTAGAGCGACGTGGGCGTCTTGCCGCTTCGGCTCACGCCCACCAGGATCACGTCGGCGCCCTGCAGGTCGCGGTTGCTCTGGCCATCGTCGTGCGCCAGGCTGAAGTCGATGGCGGCGATGCGGGCGTTGTATTCCTTGCTCTTGCTGACATCGCTGAAACGGCCGATGCGGTGGTTCGACTTCACGGCCAGCTCTATTTCGAGCGGGCGCACGAAGGTGCCGAACATGTCGAGCAGCATGCCCTTGCAGCCGGTTTCGATCACTTCCAGCACGTCCATGTTGGCCAGCGTGGTGAAGACGATGGGGCGCACGCCCTCCAGTTCGGCGGTGTGGTTGATGTGCCGCACCGCCTGGTGCGCCTTGTCGACGGTGTCGGTGAAAGGCAGCCGCACGTGGCGGGGCTTCATCTCGAACTGGGCGAGCACGGCGTTGCCGAAAGTCTCGGCAGTGATGCCGGTGCCGTCGGAAATGAAGAAAACAGTGCGTGTATGCATGGTGTTGCTCTTGCGGCCTTGTCCTGCGGCGCGCGCGACCTTGCCACGCCTACAATCCGGGCCATTATCGGGAATCCGCTTTCCCAGCCCAATTCTTTCCATGCACACCGCGACCGCACCCAAAGCAACGACAACGATCGTGCCGCGCCGTCTGCATGCAGCGCCGGTTTCAACTTCTGGAGCTTCCCCATGTCTGCACTTTTCGACGCGACCGCCCTGGTCGTACCGTTTGAAAACCTGAGAATGACCGACGTCGAGGCGGTTGGCGGAAAAAACGCCAGCCTCGGCGAAATGATCTCGCAGCTGCCGCAGGGCGTGCGCGTACCGACCGGTTTTGCGACCACGGCGCATGCATTCCGCCAGTTCCTGGCCCACGACGGCCTGGCCGACAAGATCAGCAAGCGGCTCGCCGCGCTGGACACCGAAGACGTGCGCGCGCTGGCCGTGGCCGGCGCCGAGATTCGCGCCATGGTCGAGGCCCAGCCTTTCCCGGCCGACCTGCAGAAGGCCATCGGCGAGGCCTACGCCAAGCTGAGCGCCGGCAACCCGGCCGCCTCGTTCGCCGTGCGTTCCTCGGCCACCGCCGAAGACCTGCCCGACGCTTCGTTCGCGGGCCAGCAGGAAACCTTCCTGAACGTGGTCGGCATCGACGACGTGCTGCACAAGATGAAGGAGGTGTTCGCCTCCCTCTACAACGACCGCGCCATCAGCTACCGCGTGCACAAGGGCTTCGAGCACGACGTGGTCGCTCTGTCGGCCGGCGTGCAGCGCATGGTGCGCTCCGACCTCGGCGCCGCTGGCGTCATGTTCACCATCGATACCGAATCGGGCTTCGAAGACGTGGTGTTCATCACCTCCAGCTACGGTCTGGGCGAAACGGTGGTGCAGGGCGCGGTGAATCCCGACGAGTTCTACGTGCACAAGCCGACGCTGCGCGCCGGCAAGCGCGCCGTGATCCGCCGAAACCTGGGCTCCAAGCTGATCCAGATGGAGTTCGCGACGCCCGAAGAGAAAAAGGCCAGCGGCAAGCTGGTGAAGACCACCGACGTCAAGGCCGAGCAGCGCAACCGCTACTCACTGAGCGACGCCGACGTCGAGCAACTGGCCAAGTACGCGCTGGTCATCGAAGAGCACTATGGCCGCGCGATGGACATCGAGTGGGGCAAGGACGGCACCGACGGCCACCTCTACATCCTGCAGGCACGCCCTGAAACCGTGAAGAGCCAGCAGCAGGGCAAGGCCGAGCAGCGCTACAAGCTGCTGGGCAAGGGCGCAGTGCTCGCCGAAGGCCGTGCCATTGGCCAGAAGATCGGCACCGGCCCCGTGCGCCTGGTGCACAACATCAGCGAAATGGACAAGGTGCAGGCCGGCGACGTGCTCGTCACCGACATGACCGACCCCAACTGGGAACCGGTGATGAAGCGCGCCGCCGCCATCGTCACCAACCGCGGCGGGCGCACCTGCCACGCGGCCATCATCGCGCGTGAACTCGGCATTCCGGCCGTGGTCGGCTGCGGCGACGCGACCGATCTGCTGAAAGAAGGCACGCTGGTCACCGTGAGCTGCGCAGAGGGCGACACCGGCTTCATCTACGACGGCCTGCTCGAAACCGAAGTGACCGAAGTGCAGCGCGGCGTGATGCCCGAGATCGACCTGAAGATCATGATGAACGTGGGCAACCCGCAGCTCGCCTTCGACTTCGCGCAACTGCCGAACCACGGCGTGGGCCTGGCGCGCCTCGAATTCATCATCAACAACAACATCGGCGTGCACCCGAAGGCGATCCTCGACTACCCGAACGTCGACAACGACCTGAAGAAGGCCGTCGAGTCGGTGGCCCGCGGCCATGCGTCGCCGCGCGCCTTCTACGTCGACAAGGTGGCCGAAGGCATTGCCACCATCGGCGCGGCCTTCTGGCCCAAGCCTGTGATCGTTCGCTTGTCGGACTTCAAGTCGAACGAGTACCGCAAGCTGATCGGCGGTAGCCGCTACGAGCCGGAAGAAGAAAACCCGATGCTCGGCTTCCGTGGTGCCGCGCGTTACCTGAGCGCCGACTTCGGCGAGGCCTTTGCAATGGAATGCGAAGCCCTGAAGCGCGTGCGCAACGACATGGGCCTGACCAACGTGCAGATCATGGTGCCCTTCGTGCGCACCCTGGGCCAGGCCGAGCGCGTGACCACGCTGCTGGGTGAGCACGGCTTGAAGCGCGGCGAGAACGAGCTCAAGCTGATCATGATGTGCGAAGTGCCGAGCAACGCCATCCTGGCCGACGAGTTCCTGCAGTTCTTCGACGGCTTCTCGATCGGCTCGAACGACCTGACCCAGCTCACCCTGGGCCTGGACCGCGACTCCGGCCTCGAGCTGTTGGCCGCCGACTTCGACGAGCGCGACCCGGCCGTCAAGGCCTTGCTGAGCCGTGCCATCAAGGCCTGCAAGGCGCAGGGCAAGTACGTCGGTATCTGCGGCCAGGGCCCCAGCGACCACCCGGACTTCGCGCTCTGGCTGGCGGAAGAGGGGATCGAATCGATCTCGCTGAACCCCGACAGCGTGATCGACACCTGGCAGCAGCTGGCAAATCGCTGATTGCTGCTGATTGCAGCAGATCGATTGATCGCCCGGCGGCGGGCGCTCC
This sequence comes from Variovorax sp. KBW07, assembly GCF_003852515.1. Classification (GTDB taxonomy): domain Bacteria; phylum Pseudomonadota; class Gammaproteobacteria; order Burkholderiales; family Burkholderiaceae_C; genus Variovorax. The sequence continues at coordinate 50,569 of NZ_QAJK01000037.1, forward strand.
CTGTGCCCGCCGTGCGACAGACTGCGGAAATCCCCATCGGGGGATTCCCCGTGTCAGCTTCCTGTCATTGAATCAAAGTGTGTTTCTGGTGTCAGACTTGTGACATTCACAGGGCGGCGCATCCCGGCAGCTTGCCTGGGGCGGCCTCGGTCGTCGCGGCGACTTGCCAGCACCTCGCGGGGAGACCACCATGATTCTTGTCAAGACAGAAGCGGGGCACCAGGCCCTGAAGGACCGCTCGGTGCCGCTGTCGCCGCGCCAGCGCTCCGCATTCATCCTTTTCGACGGCAAGCGCTCGGTCGACGACGTGCTCGCCGCCGGCATGGGCATCGCGCGTGAAGACATCGACCAGATGGTCGCGCTGGGCGTGCTGGAGCCGGTGGGCGGCAAAACAGCGTCGCTGATGGTGGGCGAGGCGCCCGCCGAGCCTTCCAGGCCTGCCGCGCAGGCTGCGGCGCCACCCCCGGTGCCGCCGTCTTCCGGCCGAAGCAAGCAGCAACGGTACAAAGACGCCTATCCCATCGCGACCCAACTGACCGGCAGCCTGGGCCTGATGGGGTTCCGGCTCAATCTCCAGGTCGAGGGCACGACCAGCTACGACGACCTGGTGGCGCTGGCTCCCAAGATCCGCGCCGCGGTCGGCGCCGAGAAGGCCGCGGCCCTCGACAAGGCCCTGAACGACTGAGCGATTTGCCAGGTTGCGAATTTCAAGACTATAATCGCCGGCTTTGCCTTGCCACACTGCGCCCGACGCTGCAGGTGGCTTTTCCTCTTCTACGGAAGAATCCACAAGGAGTGCCATGCGTCACTACGAAATCATTTTGCTGATCCACCCGGATCAGAGCGAACAAGTTCCGGCAATGCTGGAGCGCTACAAGGGCCTGATCACGGCCGGCGGCGGCAAGATCCACCGCGTTGAAGACTGGGGCCGCCGTCAGCTGGCATACCAGATCAACAAGCTCAACAAGGCCCACTACCTGTGCGTCAACATCGAAGCTGAGCAAACCGTGATGGGCGAACTCGAACACGCGTTCAAGTTCAACGACGCCGTGCTGCGCCACCTGACCGTTCAGAAGAAGAAGGCCGACACCGGTCCTTCGTCGATGATGAAGACGGTCGAGCGCGAAGAGGCTCGCAAGGCCCAGCAGGCCGAATACGCCGCCAACAACAACTGATGGCGTGACTGCTGCCGCTGCGGCAACCGGGGTCAACCAGCTTTTGCTGACCGCCTCTGTCGCCGAACTCGGAGCCCTGCGATTCACGCCAGCCGGCTTGCCCGCCATCGATCTGAAGCTCGACCATGAGTCGACGCTTCTCGAGGCAGGAAAAGCCAGGCAGGTGAAGACGGCCCTCAAGGCCGTTGCCTTCGGCGCCATCGCCGAACGGCTCGCAACGCAGTCGATGGGAAGTCTCTGGCGTTTTCAGGGATTTCTCGCGACACCGGGCAACGGCAAGCATCCGGTCCTGCACATCCAGGATTTTCAGCAAGATTAATTTTCGACAAGAGGTCCCCAAATGGCCACGTTCAAGAAATTCAACAAAGACAAGCGCCCGAAGCGCAACACCCAGTCGCTGCTGTTCAAGCGCAAGCGCTTCTGCCGTTTCACCGTCGCTGGCGTCGAAGAAATCGACTACAAGGACATCGACACGCTGCGTGACTTCATCAGCGAAAACGGCAAGATCATCCCCGCACGCCTGACCGGCACGCGCGCGATCTACCAACGCCAGCTGAACACCGCGATCAAGCGCGCTCGCTTCCTGGCCATGGTGCCGTACAGCGACCAGCACCGCGTCTAAGGAGCCGAGACCATGCAAATCATTCTTCTGGACAAGGTTCTGAACGTCGGCGGCCTGGGCGATATCGTCAAGGTCAAGGACGGCTACGCACGCAACTTCCTGATCCCGACGGGCCGCGCCCGCCGCGCCACGGCTGCCAACAAGGCCGAATTCGAAGCCAAGCGCGTCGAACTCGAAAAGGCTGCGGCCGCCAAGCTGGCCGACATGCAAGCCCAGGGCGAAAAGCTCGGCGGCACGACCGTCAAGCTCACGCAAAAGGCTGGCGTCGATGGCCGCCTGTTCGGTTCGGTCACCAACGGCGACATCGCCGAAGAACTGGGCAAGCAAGGCTACAAGGTTGTCAAGTCGCAAGTGCGCCTGCCCAACGGCCCGATCAAGGTCGTCGGCGACAGCACCGTGAGCGTTGCGCTGCACACCGACGTGGTGGTCGACATCACCGTCACGGTCTACGGCGAAACCGCCTGATCCCGAACAGCGCCTCGTGCGCTGTCGAAAAAGCCGCCTCCGGGCGGCTTTTGTTTTTCCGCGACCGAGGTTGAAGTTCTCCGGTGGTATTGCACTGGAAGATCACCGTTTATTCACAACCTTGTCCACACGCGCAGCGCCGTGCGCGGCTTAGCATGCAGGGTTGCAAGGGAAGTCCATGTCCGCCGTTTTCTCCTATCCCGACGGTAATTCGTCGGCCGACCGCCAGATCGCCCAACTGCGCATTCCGCCTCACTCCATCGAGGCCGAATCGAGTGTGCTCGGTGGCCTGCTGCTCGACAACGGCGCGTGGGACCGCATGGGCGACCTGCTGGTCGACGGCGACTTCTATCGCCACGAACACAAGCTGATCTACGCGGCCATCGGTGGGCTGATCAACGCCACCAAGCCGGCCGACGTGATCACGGTCTACGAGCAGTTGCAGAACCTCGGCAAGGCCGACGAGATCGGTGGGCTGGTCTACCTGAATTCGCTGGCGCAGTACGTACCGAGCGCGAGCAACATCCGGCGCTACGCCGAGATCGTGCGCGAGCGCTCCATCCTGCGAAAGCTGGTGTCCGCCGCCGACGAGATCGCGACGCAGGCCTTCAACCCGCAGGGCAAGCAGGTCGACAAGATCCTGGACGAGGCCGAGCAGAAGATCTTCAACATCGGCGAAGAAGGCACGCGGATGAAGCAGGGCTTCCAGAGCATGGATGCCCTGGTGGTCGAGCTGCTCGACCGCGTGACCGAGATGGCCGAGAACCCGAACGACATCACGGGCATTCGCACCGGCTTCCACGATTTCGACAAGATGACCTCGGGCCTGCAGCCGGGCGACATGATCGTGCTGGCCGCGCGCCCATCGATGGGCAAGACCTCGCTCGCGATCAACATCGCCGAGCACGTGGCGCTCGAAGAGGGGTTGCCGGTGGCGGTGTTCTCGATGGAAATGGGTGCCTCGCAGCTGGCGGTGCGTATCGTGGGCTCCATCGGCCGCATCGATCAGGGCCACTTGCGCACCGGCAAGCTCAGCGACGAAGAGTGGCCGCGCCTGACCGAAGCCATCGAAAAGCTGCGCACTGTGTCGCTGCACATCGACGAAACGCCGGGCCTGTCGACCAGCGAACTGCGCGCCAATGCGCGCCGGCTCGCACGCCAGTACGGGCGCCTCGGCCTGATCGTCGTCGACTACCTGCAGCTCATGTCGACCAGCAGCTCGGGCGACGAGAACCGGGCCACGGCCGTGGGCGAAATCTCGCGCGGCCTGAAGATGCTGGCCAAGGAACTCAAGTGCCCGGTGATCGCGCTGTCGCAGCTCAGCCGCGGCGTGGAAAGCCGGACCGACAAGCGTCCCATGATGAGTGACTTGCGCGAATCCGGCGCCATCGAGCAGGACGCGGACATCATCATGTTCATCTACCGCGACGACTACTACGACAAGAACAGCAAGGAGCCGGGCGTGGCCGAGGTGATCATCAGCAAGCACCGTAACGGCCCTACGGGCACCGTGAAGCTGGCGTTCCTGAAGCCGATCACCAAGTTCGAGAACCTGGCCAGCTACAGCCACAACGAACAGTACTGACAGGCAGAGAAAGGCGCCGTCACCCAGGCGCGTGCGTGGTCGCGAAGGCGGGCTACTTCTTCAAAGGCTCGATCTTGCCGTGGGCTGCCTGGGTCTCCACCTGCCGCAGCATGTCGGCCAGCGTCTTACCGGGCTCATCGCGAAAGCGCTCGGGCAGCAGCTCGATGGCGTCCATGCGGTCGAGGCGAAAGCCGCGAAAGTCGTTGCGCAGTTCGCACCAGGTCGACAGCGTCCAGACCTTGCCCCAGTAGAAGCAGCCCAGCGGCCGCACCGTGCGCACGCTGGCGTCGCCCGACACATCCCGGTAGTCCAGGCGCAGCTTGTTGCGCGACTGCACCGCTTCCCGTAGGGTCTGCAGCCGTGCGCGCAGCGCATCGTGCAGGCCCAGCGCGGGCGCATACAGCGCCAGTGCCTCGGCCGACACACGCGCGGCCGGCGGCAGCACCGACAGGATCTTGCCCAGCCCGGTTTCGATGTCGCGCGCAAGTGCGGGGTCGACCCAGCTTTGCGCGAGCCGCGCCGCGGCCACCAGCGCCGAGGCTTCGTCCTGCGTGAACATGAGCGGCGGCAATTCGAAGCCCACGCCCAGCCTGTAGCCCATGCCGGCCTCGCCCTCGATGGGCACGCCCTGGTGCTGCAGGTCGGCCACGTCGCGGTACACCGTGCGCTCGGACACTTCGAGGCGCTGCGCCAGGAAGGCGGCCGTGGTGAGCCTGCGCCCACGGATGAGCTGCACGAGCTGGAACAGGCGGTCGGCGCGGCGCATCAGTGCGTTCCGGTGAGCTTCTTGGCGAAGTCTTCGACGAAGTAGCGCTTGCCGCGCTGCACGACCGTGTGGCCTTCGGCTTCCAGCTTCGACATCTGCGCCTCGATGCCGCCGGGGTACTTGGCATTGAGCTCGCCGCCGATCTTGAGCGTGCGCCAGTAGGGCGTCTTGCTTTTGGGCAAGGCGGCTTCTTCGGCCGCGTGCGCGACCATGTGCGCAAAGATCGCCGTGGTCACGGTGCAGCCGATGGTTGCGCCGTGACGCGCCGCGATGTCTTCGCCGATGCCCATGACCGTTGCGAGCCGGCCTTCCGGAATGCTGCGCATCGCTGCCTCCACTTCTTGCGGCGACGGCGTGGCGATGGTCCCCTCGCCATGGCGGGCGCGCATGGCGGTGGGGATCTCCTTGATGTTCGGCAGGTGAGGGTAGCTTGCGAGCCGGTCGTGCCAGCTCTTTCGTGGGCTCATGCAACTCCGATGTAGATCGCCACCTTGTCGGGGCCTTCATAGGCCTCGAAATCGCTGCGGTAGCTGCGCACGATTTCCGGGTGCGCCTCGAAATACTGCCAGATGCGCTGCCAGGTGGCGATGACCATCTGCGGCATTTCGCCCTGGCCGGTGAACACGAGGTAGTTGCCGGCCTCGATGGCCACGGTGTCGTCGCCCTCCGCGACGGCAAGGCCCGCCGTCACGTCGAAGGCGCCGTGTGCGTCCGATTCGTAGGCCGAGTACACGCCGAAGATGCGCGTGTCGCTGGTGCGGCGAGGCATCAGCCCGGCCATTTTTTCGTCGAAGAAGCTGCCCCACAGCCTGCCGAGGCGGGCTGTGGCGGGCGTGGTTTCTTCGCGGTTGGTGGTACGGACCGTGGGGCCCGCGACGCGAAAGGCGTCCTGGTGTTGGCGAATGGGTTCCATTGTTTTCTTCTCCTGCGATGTTGTATTGCGATGACGGGATGGATGGGTGGATGGGTGGGATGAGGGGCCGCTCAAAGAGCGAGCGTTTTCAGGTCGGCCTTCATGGCCCGGGCGATCAACGCCGCGTCGTCGTCGGTGATGTCGAACAGCCCGAAGCGGAACTTGTAGCCCCATTGCTTCGGGTTCTCGATGAAGGCCAGGCGCTCGATCAACGGGGCAATCGGTGCCTCGTGCGCTTTGGCGTAGGCCACGTCGCGGCGCCACGGAACAAAGCCGTTGCCCATGTCGAATTCGTAGGGCTCGCCCGGTTGCACGATGCCGATCGACACGAAGCTCTGGAGCCTGTCGGTGCCGCCGAACACCGTGGCCGGCGCATAGTAGACAACCCGGTCGCCCGCGGCAACCCGCTTGAGCGGCGCATGCTTGCCGTGGCCCGTCTGCATGAAGCCGAGCGGCCGGTGGTCGCGTCCGCGCCGCGCGTGCTCGGCGCTTGCCACGGCGATCCAGTTGCGTTGTGCCATGGCGGATCAGTCCAGCGAGTGCAGGCCGACTTCGTTGCCTTCGGTGTCGCGCAAGTGGGCGATGAAGCCCATGCCCGGCGGCAACGCGGACTTGGGTGCCACGATGTGTCCGCCGGCCGCCTCGACCCTTGCAAGCGCGGCATCGATGCTGGGCATGCAGTCGAGATAGATGCAGATGCCGCTGCCGGCGCGTGCGCTGGTGTTCGCGCCGGCCTTCAGCGCGCCGCCCGTGGCGGGCTCGTCATAGGGGAACACGGCCAGCGTTTCCGGGCCGAAGTCTTCGCGGCGCAGCTTGCGGGCAAGAACGGTTTCGTAGAAGGTCTGGGCGCGGTCCATGTCGGTGACCGGGATTTCGAACCAGGTGATGGCGGTTTGCATTTTGGGGCTCTTCTGTGTCGTTGAAAGGAGCCCCGATGGTGCGAGGGGGCTCCTGACAACGTCTTGTCAGGAGCCTGTCATGACGGACGAAAAAAAGCCCGCGCCGCCCTTGTGGGGCATGCGCGGGCTTCTCGACGGGAGGCGGGTTAAAGCACGTCGCTCGCGAAGTCGGCCAGGCGCGAGCGCTCGCCGCGCGCCAGGGTGATGTGCCCGCCGTGCGGCCAGCCCTTGAACTTGTCGACCGCGAAGGTCAGGCCCGAGGAGCCTTCCGTGAGGTACGGCGTGTCGATCTGCGCAAGGTTGCCCATGCAGATGATCTTGGTGCCCGGACCCGCGCGCGTGATCAGCGTCTTCATCTGCTTGGGCGTGAGGTTCTGCGCCTCGTCGATGATCACGTACTTGTTCAGGAAAGTGCGGCCGCGCATGAAGTTCATGCTCTTGACCTTGATGCGGCTGCGGATCAGCTCGTTGGTGGCCGCGCGGCCCCATTCGCCGGCACCACCGCCGTCGCCCTTGGCCAGGAACTCGAGGTTGTCGTCGAGCGCACCCATCCAGGGGCCCATCTTTTCTTCTTCGGTGCCGGGCAGGAAGCCGATGTCTTCGCCCACGCTCACGGTCGCGCGGGTCATGATGATCTCGGTGTAGCGGCGGTCGTCGAGCACCTGCGTGAGGCCCGAGGCCAGCGCCATCAGGGTCTTGCCGGTGCCGGCGGTGCCGGTCAGCGTGACGAAGTCGATGTCCGGGTCCATCAGCAGGTTCATCGCGAAGTTCTGCTCGCGGTTGCGCGTGTTCACGCCCCACACCGCGTTCTTGCCCGAGCTGTAGTCCTTGAGCGTCTTGAGCACCGCGGTCTTGTCGCGGATTTCGGTCACGCGCGCGTACATGCTCGGCTCGCCCGGCGCCTCGAAGTAGACGAACTGGTTGATGTAGAGGTTGGGCACGATCGGGCCGCTGATGCGGTAGAACGTGTTGCTGCCGCTCTGCCAGCTTTCGACCGTCTTGCTCTGGCGGGTCCAGAAGTCCGGGGGCAGCGCCAGCGAGCCTGCGTAGAGCAGGTCGCCGTCTTCCAGCGTCTTGTCGTTCTGGTAGTCGTCGGCGGCCAGGCCCAGTGCACGCGCCTTGACGCGCATGTTGATGTCTTTCGACACCAACACCACTTCCTGCTTGGGGTGGCCGGGCTGGTCTTTCGCGTACTGGTCGCGCAGCGCCTGCACCACGCCGAGGATCTGGTTGTCGGCCTTGCCTTGCGGCAGGCTCAGCGGCAACGAGTAGTCGAGCGGCGCGGTCTGGAAGAACAGCTTGCCGCCGGCTTCGCGGTGGCCAGTGGTGTCGAGCTTCAGGCCCTTGGCGATGTCGGCGCCTTGCGGGGCGGCCAGCGCGTCGAGCGTGCGGCTGGTCTGGCGGCCGTTGCGCGCGACTTCGGTGGTGCCCTTCTTGTGGCCGTCGAGTTCTTCCAGCACGATCATCGGCAGGAAGATGTCGTGCTCTTCGAAGCGGAACAGGCACATCGGGTCGTGCAGCAGCACGTTGGTGTCGAGCACGAACAGCTTGGCCGGACCGTTGGACTTGCGCTTGGGGCGCGCGGCGGGTGCCTGCGGCGCCGGGGCGGGAGCCGCCACGGGTGCGGGGGCAACCACGGCGGCGGCAGGTTGCTGGACCTTCGTCTCGACCTGCACCATGGCTTGCGGCTGCGGCGCGCTCACCACAGGCTTGGGCGCGGGTTTCGAGCGGGCCCGTCGCGTCGGGCGGGCGGTATCGCTGCCGCCGGCGCCTTCGGTGCCGAGGCTGTCGAACAATTCCAGTGGCTGCGGGCTGCGCTCGGCGGCTTCGTCGGCCCGCTGGTCGCCGGAGCGACGCGAACCCCTGTGCGAAGAACGGGCAGGCGCGTCAAGCGCGTCCGGCGAGAGCAATGCAGCGCGTTTCGTGGGGGCGGGAGGCAATGGCATGTGTCAGATCGCTCGCAGGAAGTGGGAACCAGAAAACGAAAAAGCCGCCTGAAGACCTAGGCGGCTTTGTTCGGGGGATGCGGTCGTGGAGCTCAACGGCATGAAGCCATTATGCACACCGCGGATGACACGCCGGCTGCTCGTTGACCCGCTGCGTTGGGCATTCCCCACGCAACGGCGCAAAAGCGCAGACCCGGCGGCCAGTGTGGCTATCAGGCCGCCTTCTTGAGCGCCTTGACCGCCTTGAGCACGTCGTCGACGTGGCCCGGAACCTTGAGCCCGCGCCATTCGGCCTTCAGGATGCCGTCGGCGCCAATCAGGAAGGTGCTGCGCTCGATGCCCTTGACCTTCTTGCCATACATGATCTTGTTCTTGACCACGCCGAACATGTGGCACATTTTTTCTTCCGTGTCGGCGATGAGTTCGAAGGGCAGCTCGAGCTTGGCCTTGAATTCGTCGTGCGACTTCATGTTGTCGCGGGACACGCCGAACACGGTGGCACCGGCTTTTTCGAAGTCCTTGTAGCGATCACGGAATTGCATCGCTTCGGTTGTGCAGCCCGGAGTGTTATCTTTCGGGTAAAAATACATGACCAGCACGTGGCCGAGATGCGAGGTATTCGAGACCTTGAGGCCGCCCGTGGCGTTGGCGTCGAATTCAGGAATGGGTTTGTTGACAACGATCGCCATGAAACTTGTTTTCTCCGTTAGATTCCGTTCTCCGAGCCCTCTCAGCCTTTTTCGGGGCTTGCTCGACGAATGGAGGATTGGTCGTTGCTAACTTGGGTAGCTGGCCTGTTCGCAACCCAGTATTTTACCCCGAAAACACCTTCATCAGCCAGCCGCCGGGCTCTCGACCAGCAGGGCGGCAATCACGTGCCTGCCTTCGCCGGCCAGGATGTTGTAGGTCCGGCAGGCCGCCGGAGTGTCCATGGTCTCGACCCCGCAGCGCTTGGCCATCAGGGGCTGGAGCCATGCGGGCTGGGGGAAACGGATGCGATTTCCGCTGCCGAAAATGATCAGTTCCGCGCCCAGCGATGCCAGTTGGGCGAAGTGCTCCGGACCGATGTCTTCGAAGCGGGCGCAGTTCCATTCGAAGCGCTCGCCGCGCGAGCCGACCACCACGCTGCCCTCGACTTTTTCGTTGTTGATGGCCACCCAGCCGGGGCCGTGTGCGGTGAGGGACTGGGCGTCGGATTTGTCGGGCTGGAGCTTCATCGGTGCACTGGGAACTGTGGTCAAATTATAGGTTTTCCCTAGTGCCACGGGGCTCGCAAGGGCCTTTCCCTGTTTCCTTGGACAGGGCCCATGGACCCGTGACTTCGAGCAAGCAAACCACCAACTCCGCGCCCGGGAGGGCTTTTTGAAGCAGCTCAAGAAATCGGCCAAGCTGGCCAACGTTCTCTATGACATCCGCGGTCCCATCATGGACGCCGCCAAGCAGATGGAAGAGGACGGCCAGAAGATCATCAAGCTCAACATCGGCAACCTGGCGGTGTTCGGCTTCGATGCACCCGAAGAGATCCAGCAGGACATGATCCGCAACCTGCCCACTTCGGCGGGCTATTCGGACAGCAAGGGTGTTTTTGCCGCGCGCAAGGCCGTGATGCACGAGACCCAGAAGCAGGGCATCCAGGGCGTCACCCTGGACGACATCTACCTGGGCAACGGCGCCAGCGAGCTGATCGCCATGTCGACCAACGCGCTGCTCAACGACGGCGACGAGCTGCTGCTGCCCGCCCCCGACTACCCCCTGTGGACCGCCTCCACCAGCCTCTCGGGCGGCACCCCCGTGCACTACCTGTGCGACGAAGCCAATGGCTGGATGCCCAACCTGGACGACATCCGCGCCAAGATCACGCCGCGCACCAAGGGCATCGTGGTCATCAACCCGAACAACCCCACTGGCGCGCTGTATTCCGACGACCTGCTCAAGAGCATCGTGGCCATCGCTCGCGAGCACGGCCTGGTGATCTTCGCCGACGAGGTCTACGACAAGGTGCTGTACGACGGTGTCAAGCACACCGCCATTGCCAGCCTGTCGAGCGACGTGCTCACGCTGACCTTCAATTCGCTCTCCAAGAGCTACCGCTCGTGCGGCTACCGCGCCGGCTGGCTCGTGGTGTCGGGCGACAAGCGCAGTGCGCAGGACTACATCGAGGGCCTGAACATGCTCTCGAACATGCGCCTGTGCGCCAACGTGCCGGGCCAGTGGGCCATCCAGACGGCGCTCGGCGGCTACCAGAGCATCAACGACCTCGTGTGCGAGGGCGGGCGCCTGCGCCGCCAGCGCGACCTGGCCTACGAACTCATCACCGCCATCCCGGGCGTGAGCTGCGTCAAGCCCAGCGCCGCGCTCTACATGTTCCCCAAGCTCGACCCCGAGGTCTACCCGATTGCGGACGACCGCCAGTTCTTCCTCGAGCTGCTGAAGGAAACCCGCGTGATGTTGGTGCAGGGCACCGGCTTCAACTGGGCCACGCCAGACCATTTCCGCATCGTGTTCCTGCCCCACGAAGACGACCTGCGCGAAGCCATCAACCGCATCGCCAAGTTCCTGGAGCAGTACCGCCTGCGCAGCAAGACGAGGTCATGAAATCCGCCAGCATCGCCGCGCTGCTGTCGCTGGCCGCGCTTTCCGCCGGTACAGCCGGTACAGCCGGCGCTGCCGGCAAGGCGCCGGTGGCGTTCTCCCACAACGACTGGGAACTGGTCTGCGACAACACGCGCACTTGCCGCGCCGCTGGCTACCAGGCGGACAGCGGAGAGAACCAGCAGGTGTCGATGCTGATCACCCGCGTGGCCGGGCCGAGCACGGCCCTCGACATCCAGCTGCAGATCGGCAATGACGACGGTGTCAAGGGGCCGCTGCGCTTCAAGGTCGGCAAGGCTGCCCTGTCCGGCCTCGACGCGGGAACCGCCAGCCTCGACGAGGGCCAGATCCGCGCCGTGCTGCCCGAGCTGCTCAAGGGCGACGACGCCACAGTCACGGCCAACGGCGGCAAGAAGTGGACGCTGTCGCTCGCCGGCCTCAACGCCGTACTGCTGAAAATGGACGAAGCGCAAGGCCGCGTCGGCACACCGGGTGCGCTGGTGCGCAAGGGCGCAAAGCCCGAATCTTCCGTGCTGCCGCCGGTGCCCATGCCCGTCGTCAATGTGGCCAAGCCTCCGACGGCGCGGCCTGGGGACGACGCGCTGGCTGCGCGCATCTTTCCGTCGCTCGACCTGAAAGACGCGCTCGAGCGGTGCAACAACCAGGACCAGGTCAACGCCAAGTCGATGGAGGTTCACCGCCTGAACGACCGCAAGGTGCTCTTGGCGCTGGGTTGCGGCGTAGGTGCCTACAACTACACCACGCTGCTCTGGACCGCCAACGACAAGCCGCCCTATGCGCCTGTGTCGCTCGAGGCGAGCGGCGAGTTCGACGAGAAGGACGCCAGCGTCACCTCTTCCATGAAGGGCCGAGGCATCGGCGACTGCTGGTCGACCGAGACCTGGAACTTCAACGGCAAGGACTTCGTGCGCACCGGTGCGACGGGCGACGGCATGTGCCGTGGCTTTGCCGGCGGTGCCTGGGACTTGCCTCGCTACGTCAGCCGCGTCGTCGTGACTGCGCCGGCCGCCACCCCATCCAAACCATGAACGCGAATCTTCCAATGAAATCCATCCAAGTCGGCCTGCTCGGCGCAGGCACTGTCGGCAGCGGCACCTTCAAGGTGCTCCAGCGCAACCAAGAAGAAATCAAGCGCCGCGCCGGCCGTGGCATCGAGATCACCATGGTGGCCGACCTCGACACCGCCCGCGCCCGTGAAGTCGCGGGCGAGGGCGTGAAGGTGGTGGCCGACGCACGCGAAGTCATTGCCAACCCCGACATCGACATCGTCATCGAGCTCATTGGCGGCTACGGCATTGCCAAGCAGCTGGTGCTCGAGGCCATCGCGGCCGGCAAGCACGTGGTCACGGCCAACAAGGCGCTGCTCGCGGTGCATGGCACCGAAATCTTCGCGGCCGCGCATGCCAAGGGCGTGATGGTCGCCTTCGAAGCGGCGGTGGCCGGCGGCATCCCGATCATCAAGGCACTGCGCGAAGGCCTCACGGCCAACAGCATCCAGTGGCTGGCCGGCATCATCAACGGCACCACCAATTTCATCCTGTCCGAGATGCGCGACAAGGGCCTGGACTTCGGCACCGTGCTCAAGGAAGCGCAACGCCTGGGCTACGCCGAAGCCGACCCCACCTTCGACATCGAAGGCGTCGACGCCGGCCACAAGGTCACGCTGATGAGCGCCATTGCCTTCGGCATTCCGGTGCAGTTCGACAAGGCGCACATCGAGGGCATCACCAAGCTGGCGGCGCAAGACATCAAGTACGCCGAGCAGCTGGGCTACCGCATCAAGCTGCTGGGCATCACCAAGCGCACGGCCAAGGGCATCGAGCTGCGCGTGCACCCGTCGCTGGTGCCGTCCAAGCGCCTGCTGGCCAATGTCGAAGGCGCCATGAACGCCGTGGTGGTGCACGGCGATGCCGTCGGCACCACGCTGTACTACGGCAAGGGCGCGGGCAGCGAGCCCACCGCCAGCGCCGTGATTGCCGACCTGGTCGACATCACGCGCCTGCACACGGCGGACACCGCGCACCGCGTGCCGCACCTGGCCTTCCACCCCGATGCCATGAGCGACCTGAAGGTGCTGCCCATGACCGAGGTCGTCACCAGCTACTACCTGCGCCTGCGCGTGGCCGACCAGGCCGGCGTGCTGGCCAAGGTGACGGGCCTGCTGGCCACCGCCGGCATCAGCATCGACGCCGTGCTGCAGCGCGAAGCCGACGAAGTGGGCGGCGAAGGCTCCACGCAGACCGACCTGATCATCCTCACGCACGACGCGCGCGAAGGCACCGTCAACGACGTGCTGGCCGAGTTGCAGGCACTGCCCACGGTGCTGCAGCCCATCGTGCGCATCCGCAAGGAAGAGCTGTCCTGAGCGGCGGCATCACGCCAGCGCAAGCAAGACATTGAACCGGTACAACAGGACCCTCCCGTGAACTACCTGAGCACCCGCGGCCACCCCGACCGCAAGCGCTTCTGCGACATCCTCCTCGAAGGCCTCGCGCCCGATGGCGGCCTCTACCTGCCCGAGCAGTACCCGAAGATCGACACCGCCACGCTCGCGAAGTGGCGCGAACTGCCGTACGCCGAGCTGGCCTTCGAGATCCTCTCGCTCTACATCGACGACATTCCGCCGGCCGACCTGAAGGCGATCTGCGCCAAGACCTACACCGCCGAAGTGTTCGGCACCGACGAGATCGTGCCGCTGCGCGAGCTTGAAGACGGCGTGTACCTCGAAGCCCTGTCCAACGGCCCCACGCTGGCCTTCAAGGACATGGCGATGCAGCTGCTGGGCAACCTGTTCGAGTACGAGCTGGGCCGCCGCGGCGCCGAGCTCAACATCCTGGGCGCCACCAGCGGTGACACCGGCAGCGCGGCCGAGTACGCCATGCGCGGCAAGAAGGGCGTGCGCGTCTTCATGACCTCGCCCGACGGCCGCATGAGCCCGTTCCAGCAGGCGCAGATGTTCAGCCTGCAGGACGAGAACATCCACAACATCGCCATCACCGGCGTGTTCGACGACTGCCAGGACATCGTCAAGGCGGTGTCGAACGACCTGGGCTTCAAGCGCAAGTACCGCATCGGCACGGTCAACTCGATCAACTGGGCGCGCCTGCTGGCGCAGGTCGTCTACTATTTCGCCGGCTACTTCCAGGCCACGGCCAGCAACGACAGGCCGGTGAGCTTCACCGTGCCCTCGGGCAATTTCGGCAATGTCTGCGCGGGCCACGTGGCGCGCATGATGGGCCTGCCGATCCAGACGCTGGTGGTTGCCACGAATGAGAACGACGTGCTCGACGAGTTCTTCCGCACCGGCATCTACCGCGTGCGCGCCGCCGCCGACACGCACGAGACCTCGAGCCCGTCGATGGACATCAGCAAGGCCAGCAATTTCGAGCGCTTCGTGTTCGACCTGGTGGGCCGCGACGCCGCCACGCTGCGCCAGCTGTTCGTTGACGACCTGGGCACGCAGGGCCGCTTCGACCTGAGCGGCAACCCGGCGTTCAAGCAGGCCGCCGAGCGCTTCGGCTTCAAGAGCAGCCGCAGCACGCACGCCGACCGCCTGGCCACCATCCGCGACACCGAAAAGCGCTTTGCCACGCTGGTCGACCCGCACACGGCCGACGGCCTGAAGGCCGCGCGCGAGCACCTCGTGCCGGGCGTGCCGATGGTGGTGCTCGAAACCGCATTGCCCATCAAGTTCGCCGAAACACTGGTCGAGGCGCTGGGCGAAGAGCCCGCGCGCCCGAAGAAGTTCGAGGGCATCGAGGCGCTGCCCAAGCGCGTGGTCAAGCTCCCCGCCGATGCGGAAGCCGTGAAGGCCTACATCGCGCAGAACTGTGACTGAACCCGGCCGGGCCCCGTCATGAAGGTCGTCGGCTTCGCCGGCTATTCGGGCGCGGGCAAGACCACGCTGGTGGAGCGCTTGATCCCGGTGCTCAAGCGGCTCGGCCAGCGCGTCTCGGTGGTCAAGCACGCGCACCACAAGTTCGACATCGACCATCCGGGCAAGGACACGTACCGTCACCGCGAGGCCGGCGCCTTCGAGGTGGTCGTGGCCTCAGACAAGCGGCTGGCCGTGATGCGCGAGTTCGAGACGCCCGTGGAGCTGACGGTGCACCAGCTGCTGGCCGAACTGCATCCGGCCGCCGACTGGGTGCTGGTCGAAGGCTTCCGGCACAGCGACGTGCTCAAGATCGAAGTCTGGCGCCTGCCCGAAGACGGCCAGCCCGCGCGCCCGGTGCTCTACACCGACGACCCCTTCGTCACCGCCGTGGCCACCGACACGCCGGCCAGCCTGCCGTCGCCCACCGAACGCCCGCTGTTCGACCTCAATGACGCCGAGGCCATCGCGCAGTGGCTCATCGCCAATGGCGACCGCTTCGAGTACAACCCCGAACACCATGGCTGATTCCCCCGTTCCCTTTGCCGCTTCGTCCCTGCGCCCGCCGCTGATTCCGCTGGACGAGGCCATTGCGGTGCTTCTGGCAAAAGCCGAGCCGAAGCTGCCCACCGAAAGCGTCGGCACCTTCGACGCCGATGGCCGCGTGCTGGCGCAAGAGCTCGTGTCCGGCCTGACCGTGCCGCCGCGCGACAACAGCGCGATGGACGGCTACGCGGTGCGCGCCGCCGACTGCGCCGCGCCCGGCGCCGAACTGGTCGTGGCGCAGCGCATTCCCGCGGGCACCGTCGGCACGCCGCTGGCGGCCGGCACCGCCGCGCGCATCTTCACCGGCGCGCAGATTCCCGAGGGCGCCGATGCCGTCGTGATGCAGGAAGACACCACCGCCGTGCCGCGGGAAGGCAGCCTGGGCTCGGTGCGCATCGCCATCGTTCCGGCCATCGGCCAATGGGTGCGGCGCCAAGGCGAAGACGTGGCTTCGGGCGACATCGTGCTGAAGAAGGGCGAGCGCCTCACGCCCGCCGCGCTCGGCCTTGCCGCCAGTGTCGGCTTCCACAAGCTGCAGGTCGCGCGCAAGCCGCGCGTGGCCATGCTGTCCACGGGCGACGAACTGGTCATGCCCGGTGAAGTCGCTCCCGACGCCATGAAGCCCGGCGCGATCTACAACTCCAACCGCTTCTTCATGCGCGCGTTGCTGCACCGGCTGGGCTGCGAGGTGAACGACCTGGGCATCGTGCCCGACAACCGCGAAGCCACCATCGATGCCTTGCGCCATGCGGCCGAGACCAGCGACCTGATCATCACCACCGGTGGCGTATCGGTCGGCGAAGAAGACCACATCCGCGCCGCGCTGCAGTCGCTGGGCGAGTTGCAGCTGTGGTCGCTGTCGATGAAGCCCGGCAAGCCCTTCGCCTATGGCGCCATCGCGCGCAGCGGCGCGCAGGGCGGCCACTGCCACGTGACGGGGCTGCCCGGCAACCCGGTGTCCAGCTTCCTGACCTTCCTGATGCTCGTGCGCCCCTTCCTGCTGACCCTGCAGGGCGCCACCCGCGTGACGCCCGAGCCCGTGCAACTGCGCGCCGATTTCGACTGGCTCCGTGCCGACAAGCGCCGCGAGTTCCTGCGCGCGCGCCGCAATGCGGCCGGCGGGCTCGAGCTGTTCGGCAACCAGAGCTCGGGCGTGCTCACGTCGATGGTCTGGGGCGACGGCGTGGTCGACAACCCGGCGGGCCAGACCATCAGGTCGGGCGACACCGTGAACTTCATTCCCTTCGCTTCGCTGCTGGGCTGAATCGCATGAAGGTGCAGATCCGTTATTTCGCCTCGGTGCGCGAGGCGCTTTCCAGCAGCGGCGAAACCGTCGATACGCTCGCTGAAACACTGGCCGCGCTGCGCGACGAACTCATCGCGCGTGGCGGCGCGCATGCCACGGCCCTTGCGCGCGGCAAGGCCGTGCGCATGGCGCTCGATCAGGCCATGAGCGACGAAGCCGCAGCCCTGCACGAAGGCTGCGAAGTGGCGTTCTTCCCGCCGGTCACGGGCGGCTGAGCCGGGCGTCGAGCGCCACCAGGCGCTCGCGCAAACCGTCGGACGCGCGGGTCATTGGCGAGCGCAACTCATCGCGCATCGCACCGCCGGCCGCCAGCAGCGCCTTCAGCGGACCCGGGTTGGGCTCGGCGAACAGCAACTCGACCATCGGCTGCAGCAACTGCCACTCGGCGCGCGCCTCGGCCAACCGGTTGTCGGCGAGCAAACGCACCAGCCGCACGAAGCGTTGCGTCTGTATGTGGCCGCTGGCCGCGATGGCGCCTGCGCCGCCTTCGGCCATCGTGCCGAAGATCTGGTGGTCTTCGCCCGTCAGCACCTGCAGCCGGCCATCGGCGATCAGCGCGCGCGTCTTGGCCATGTCGCCGCCGCAATCCTTGATGCCACGGATGCGCGGGTGTGCGGCCAGCGCCAGCAGCGTGTCCCGGGCAATCGTCACGCCCGTGCGATAGGGAATGTCGTAGACCAGCACCGGCACCGTGCTGGCATCGGCAATCGCGCGGAACCACTCCAGCAGGCCCGCCTGCGATGGGCGCACATAGTGCGGCGCGGACACCAGCAGGCCCGCCAGAGGGCGCTGCGAGAGCATGCGCGCCCAGGCCGTGGCCTTGCCCAGGTGATAGCCGGAAACGCCCATGACGACGGGCCGTCCGCCGGCCGCTTCCAGCACGGTGTCGAGCACGGCCAGCTGTTCGTCTTCGTCGAGCGCGGCGGCCTCGCCGGTCGAGCCGCAGGGCACGAAGCCCGTCACGCCGTCGTCGGCCAGCCGACGGGTCAGCGCGGCAAGGGCGGGATGGTCGACGGCACCGTCGCGGAACGGGGTGACGAGGGCGACCCAGAGGCCCGAAAAATCGGGAGTGGGAGCGGTGGTGGGTTGCTGCTGGTGTTGTGGCACGCGGGCTTCCTTTCAGGAATCGACCGATGGAAAGAACCACCGTCCGATGCGCGCGCAACCCAAGAGGGGCCAAGGCCTTTGCAGGTTCCGTCGCTCATCCGACGACGGAACCTCGGCTCCGGTCAGACGAGCTTTGGTTTTTTGGCTTTGCTGCCCTGGCGCGCGCAACGGCTCTCGAGGTGCGAAAGCACCGGGGAGAACGTGGCAAGGCAAGGCATTGCAGCAGTCTAGCGCGATGCCACAATTCAGACATGAACGTTGCGCGTGTTTCGATCCAGACGGCCGATTTCGATCTCTCCCAAGAGGTCGCCACGTTGCGCGCCGGCGACAAACGCGTGGGCGCCGTCTGCAGTTTCATCGGCACCGTGCGCGACCGCAACGACGGCAGCACCATTGCATCGATGGAGCTGGAGCACTACCCCGGCATGACTGAAAAAGCCATCGAGGCCATGATCGACGAGGCGCACAAGCGCTTCGACATTCTCGGAGCGCGCGTGATCCATCGCATCGGCCTGCTGCAGCCGCTGGACCAGATCATGATGGTGGCGGTGGTGTCGGCCCACCGCGGCCAGAGTTTCGAGGCCTGCGAGTTCCTGATGGACTACCTCAAGACCCAGGCCCCGTTCTGGAAGAAGGAGCAGACGCCCGAAGGCGCCCGCTGGGTCGATGCACGCGTGAGCGATGACGCGGCGCTGGCGCGTTGGGGCATCGCGGCTTCGAACACGTCGGCCTGAGGCGCGCTCGCTGCCGCTTCCCCGCTTTCCCTGTTCAGGGCGCGACCAGCTCCGAGGCAGCCAGCGCCTTGGCCTCCGCCCCGCAGTCTTGCGCGGGCACGGCGCCCGCGCTGCGCGCCTTCGCAATCTCCGCCTTGGCGGCCGTCATCTGCGCCTGGAACACCGGGTTGGCGTGCAGCTTCGCCACGGTCGCGGCGCCGACCAGCCGGCCGTTCTCGATGTCGCTTTGCCAGTGCACGCCGCAGATGGCGCGGCTTTGCGAAAAGGCGCGGCCCCGCTGCAGCAGCGCATCGCCGCGCTCGGGCGCGATCTCAGACAGCACCAATGCCCAGGCCCAGCCCACGGCCGAGTGGCCGGAGGGATAGGAGCCGTCCTTGGCCAGCATGGCTTCTTCGCCGGGCGTACAGGTGGCCGCCTTGAACGCCACGAACGGCCGGGTCCGCTCGTACTTGTTCTTGGCTTTGTAGGTGGCAATGCCCGCATCGGCCAGCGTGCGGCGCAGCAGCATGTTCAGGTTCGGCGTGGCCTCTTCGGAGATGGGCATGCCGAGGGCGCAGGAGAACACCTGCGCGGCCTTCGGGAATTTCAGGTTGGCGTCTTGCACGGCCAGTGCGCCGCGCGGCGTGCCCTGCAGGGCGGTGAGCGCCTGGAAGGTCGCGCCATCGGCGGCCAGCGCGGCCGAGCCAGCGGCCGGTGGCGCCGGCAGCAACGCCAGGCTGTCGGGCAACTCGGCGGCGGGCAGGTAGCCCTTGAGGTAGCCCGAGCCTGGGCGCAGTTCGCCGACTTCGGTGGGTGAGATGGGCGCGGTCACGCGGGGTGCGGTGGTGCCGCAAGCGCCGAGCAGCAGAGCGGCGGCCAGCGCCGTGGAGAGTGTGGCGAGTGTGGTTGTCTGCATGGGTGTCTCCTCTTCGTTCTTGTCGGTGAGGCGGCATCCTAAAGTTGCCCCACCGGCCCGAAGTGACACCCATGCGACGGACCCATGCGACGGCAAGCGCCGCCGCTGCCGTGTGCCGTGTCCCGGTCCCGCGTGCCTACAGCGGCTTGAACCCGCTGGCCTGGATGATGCGTTCCCAGGTCTGCGTGTACGTGCGCACGCGGCCCGCGAACTGGCCCTGCGATTCGTAGCCGACCGTCAGGCCCATCGTCGTGAGCTTCTGCTTCACGTCGGGCATGGCCAGCACCTTCTGCAGCGCATCGCCGTACTTGTCGATGATCGGCTGCGGCGTGCCCACCGGCGCGAAGATGCCGTAGTAGGGCAGGTCTTCCAGGTTCGAGAAGCCCAGCTCGGTGAAGGTCGGCACGTTCGGAATCACCGCCTGGCGCTTGGCGCCGATGGACGCCACGATGCGCACCTTGCCGGCCTTGTGGTTCTCGATGAAGTCTGGCACCGAGGCAATGCCCGCGGTGATCTGGTTGCCCAGCATGTCGGCCGTCATGGGCGCGCTGCCGCGGTAGGGCGCGGGCTGCACGTCGATCTTGTACTTGTCCGAGATCATCTTCACCAGAAATTCTGGAATCGACGCGGGCGCCGGGATGCCGATGGTTTCCTTGCCGCCCTTCGCGGTACGGACCCACTTCACGTACTCGTCGATGCTCTTGGCCGGCGTGCCGCCCGACACGGCCAGCACGTTGGCGAAGGTGGCGAAGCCGGCCACGGGCACGAAGTCGGTGGCGGGGTTGAAGCCCGGGTTCTTCACCACCTGCGGCAGGATCGAGATGGTGTGGTCATGCGAGAGAAACAGCGTGTGGCCGTCGGCCGGCGACGACTTCAGCACCGTGGCCGCAATCTGCCCGCCCGCGCCCGCGCGGTTCTCGACCACCACCGGCACGCCCAGCACGTCCTTGAGTTTTTCGCCCAGAGTGCGTGCAATGGCATCCGTGCCCGCGCCGGCCGGAAAGCCGACCAGCAGGCGGATGGGCGTGCCACTTTGCGCTTGGGCAAGACCCGGGAGGCCCGACAGGCCCAGGGCGGCCAGCATGAGGCCGGCGCTGATCGCCCGGCGAACCGGCTGAACGCGCTGCATTGAAAAAACCATGATCGACTCCATTCGAGAGAAGAGAAAAAAAGAGATGAACGCCTACGGACAAGGGGAAACGGATCTCGTGCAATAGCCATGCCCAGAGCCCCGGCGTGGCCGGCAGCCTTGAATCGTGCCCGAACGGCCCTATTTTGGATGCA
Organism: Variovorax sp. KBW07; assembly: GCF_003852515.1. Taxonomy (GTDB): domain Bacteria; phylum Pseudomonadota; class Gammaproteobacteria; order Burkholderiales; family Burkholderiaceae_C; genus Variovorax. The sequence continues at coordinate 71,299 of NZ_QAJK01000037.1, forward strand.
GGAATACCACCATGCGACAAGACAAACTCACAACCAAATTTCAGGAAGCACTGAGCGACGCCCAGACGCTGGCGCTCGGCAACGACAACGCCTACATCGAACCGGCCCACCTGCTGGTCGCGATGCTGCGCCAGGACGACGGCCCGCGTGCCTTGATGGAGCGTGCCGGCGTCAACGTGCAGGGCCTCGTGCAGGCGGCCGAAGCCGCCATCAAGAAGCTGCCCCAGGTGCAGGGCCACGACATCGTGCAGGTCGGCCCCGAGCTCGGCAAGCTGCTGCAGGCCACCGAAAAGGAAGCCATCAAGCGCAATGACCAGTTCATTGCGGGCGAACTCTTTTTGCTGGCCGTGGCCGACAGCAAGTCCGACATCGGCAAGCTCGCCAAGGAAAACGGCCTGAGCCGCAAGTCGCTCGAATCGGCCATCGACGCCGTGCGCGGCGGGCAGGGCGTGAACAGCGCCGATGCCGAAGGCCAGCGCGAAGCGCTCAAGAAATACACCATGGACCTGACCGAGCGCGCGCGCCTCGGCAAGCTCGACCCCGTCATCGGCCGCGACGAGGAAATTCGCCGCGCCATCCAGGTGCTGCAACGCCGCACCAAGAACAACCCCGTGCTCATCGGCGAACCCGGCGTGGGCAAGACCGCCATCGTCGAAGGCCTGGCGCAGCGCATCGTCGCGGGCGAAGTGCCCGAGTCGCTGAAGGGCAAAAGGGTGTTGTCGCTCGACATGGCTGCGTTGCTGGCTGGCGCCAAATTTCGAGGTGAGTTTGAGGAGCGCCTGAAGACCGTGCTGAACGAACTCGCGAAGGACGAAGGCCAGACCATCGTCTTCATCGACGAGCTCCACACCATGGTCGGCGCCGGCAAGGCAGAAGGCGCCATGGACGCCGGCAACATGCTCAAGCCCGCGCTCGCGCGTGGCGAGCTGCACTGCGTGGGCGCCACCACGCTCGACGAGTACCGCAAGTACATCGAGAAAGACGCCGCGCTGGAGCGCCGCTTCCAGAAGATCATCGTGGGCGAGCCCAGCGTGGAGGCCACCATCGCCATCCTGCGCGGCCTGCAGGAAAAGTACGAAGTGCACCACGGCGTGCAGATCACCGACCCGGCCATCGTCGCCGCAGCCGAGCTGAGTGATCGCTACATCACCGACCGCTTCCTGCCCGACAAGGCCATCGACCTGATCGACGAGGCCGCGGCCAAGATCAAGATCGAGATGGACTCCAAGCCCGAGGTCATGGACCGCCTCGACCGCCGCCTCATCCAGCTGCAGATCGAGCGCGAAGCCGTGCGCCGCGAAAAAGACGAAGCCTCGCAGAAGCGCTTCGGCCTGATCGAGGACGAGATCACCAAGCTGCAAAAGGAAATCGCCGACTACGACGAGATCTGGCAGGCCGAGAAGGCGCAAGCCCAGGGCAGCGCGCATGTGCGCGAGGAAATGGACAAGATCAAGTTCCAGATCAAGGAATGGGAACGCAAGGGCGACTTCAACAAGGTCGCCGAGCTGCAGTACGGCCAATTGCCGGCGCTCGAAAAGCGCCTGAAGGAAGCCGAGGCCAGCGAGGCGAACAAGGGCAAGTCGAGTGCGCCCACGCTGCTGCGCACGCAGGTCGGCGCGGAAGAAATTGCCGAAGTCGTGGCGCGTGCCACCGGCATTCCGGTCGCCAAGCTCATGCAGGGCGAGCGCGACAAGCTGCTCGTGATGGAAGATAAGCTGCACGAGCGCGTCGTGGGTCAGGACGAAGCCATCGGCGCGGTCGCCAACGCGATCCGCCGCTCGCGTTCGGGCCTGTCCGATCCGAACCGCCCCACGGGCTCGTTCCTGTTCCTCGGCCCCACGGGCGTGGGCAAGACCGAGCTGTGCAAGGCGCTCGCGGGCTTCCTGTTCGACAGCGAAGACCACCTGATCCGCATCGACATGAGCGAGTTCATGGAGAAGCATTCGGTCGCCCGCCTCATCGGCGCGCCGCCGGGCTACGTGGGCTACGAAGAGGGCGGCTACCTCACCGAAGCCGTGCGCCGCAAGCCCTACAGCGTGGTGCTGCTCGACGAGGTCGAGAAGGCCCACCCCGACGTGTTCAACGTGCTGCTGCAGGTGCTGGACGATGGCCGCCTGACCGATGGGCAGGGCCGCACCGTGGACTTCAAGAACACCGTGATCGTGATGACCAGCAACATCGGTTCGCCGATCATCCAGGCCATGGTGGGCAAGCCTTCCGAAGAGATCAAGGAAGCGGTGTGGGACGAGCTGAAGAACTACTTCCGCCCCGAGTTCCTGAACCGCATCGACGAAACGGTCGTGTTCCATGCGCTCGACGCGAAGAACATCGAATCGATCGCCGCGATCCAGCTGAAGGTGCTGAAGGCACGTCTCGCGAAGATGGACCTGGGCCTGGAGGTGTCGCCCGCGGCGCTGGCCGAGATTGCCAAGGTCGGCTTCGACCCGGTGTTCGGTGCGCGTCCGCTCAAGCGCGCCATCCAGCAGCGCATCGAGAACCCGCTCTCGAAGCTGTTGCTCGACGGCAGCTTCGGGCCGAAGGACACGATCGAGGTCACGACCGACCCGATCCAGTCGCCGGGCCAGTTCACGTTCACCAAGGGTGGGGAACCAACGGCGGCTGCTTCGGCCTAAAGTCGGATGATGAACTTTATTATTCGCGTCATTCTTCTGCTCCTGGGGCTGGTCTTCGCGGCCAGCCTGGCGGTGGCGGTCATGCTGCTGGCCGCGGTGTGGGGTGTGCGCTATGCCTGGGGGCGTCTCACGGGCAAGCCCGTGACGCCCTGGGTGATGCGCTTCAACCCGCGCTCGGGCTTCGACAAATTTCGCAATGCGGCACCGCCTGCCGAGCCTACGGCCGCCGACGTGGTCAGCGCGCGTGCGCGCGGCGAATCGGTGCGCAGCCCGATCACCCTGGGCCCCGCCGACGACGTGACCGACGTGCGGGCTCGCCCCGTGCGCGGCGAGTAGCAAGAAACCGAGCCCATTCCTGGAGCGCCCCGCGAATGCCTACGGCTCGGGGAGGCTCTTCATGCGCCCATCGAGAAATGCGATATCGGCGGCGGATGGGGCGAGGCTCATGGCCGCCTTGTAGGCCACTCGGGCTTGGGCATGCAGCCCTTGGCGGGCCAGCAACTCTGCCTTCGCGGCATGGAAGGGCTGGTAGCCCTGCAGGGCGGGCTCGATTCGCATCAATTCGGCCAGGGCCGCGTCGGGTGCGCCTGCTTCCGCGTGGGCTACGGCCCGATTGAGGCGCACCACGTCGGTAGACTCGAATTGCAGCAGGCTGTCGTAGAGCAGGGCAATCTGCGCCCAGTCCGAACGGTCGCCCTCGCAATGGCAGGCGGCAATCGCGGCCTTGATCTGGTGAGGCCCTGGGGTATGCCGGCGCAGCGCGCGCTCGAGAATCGCCACCCCGGCCACGATCTCGTCCTTCTTCCACAGCGCCCGCTCCTGTTGGCCCAACGGCACCGTCGCCTGGCCGCTCGCATCTGTGCGCGCACCACGGCGGGCATGGCTGATCATCAATGCGGCCAGGCAACCTTCGACCTCCGCTTCGCCAGGATGCAGCCGATCCAGCAGCGCGCAAAGGTACAGGGCCTCCTCGGCCAGATCGCGACCCGCCTTGGGCCCCGCCGTGTAGCCCGCATTGAAGATCAGGTAGATGACCGCGAGCACGGCCTGGAGACGCTGCGGCCATTCGGCTGGCTCCGGAACCGCATAGCGAATGCGGGTCGCGGCGATCTTTGCCTTGGCACGCGACAGGCGCTGCCCCATCGTGGCTTCCTGGTCGAGAAATGCCTGAGCGATCTGGGCCGTGGACAGGCCGGCGACCACACGCAGCGTCAGTGCCACTTGCGACTTCCGCTCCAGCGCAGGGTGGCAGCAGGTGAAGATCAGGCGCAGCCGTTCGTCAGGAATCGGGTCCGTCTCGACCTCGCAGGCCTCTTCACCCGCGAGCACCAGCAGACTGGCGCCGATCCTGTCGGCCGTTCTGTGGCCGCGGATGCGGTCCAGCGCCTTTCGATAGGCCACGCGCAGCAACCAGCCGAGAGGCGAAGACGGAATGCCGGAGCGGCTCCAATGGGACAACGCCGACAGCATGGCGTCCTGCAGGGCGTCTTCGGCCAGCTGAAAGTCGTTGAGCCTGGCAATCAGCGCTGAAATCAGCCGCCCCCGATCGTCGCGCGCCAGCCTGTTGAGGGCCTGGGTCACGGCGACTGCGCCGGAGGCGGGTGAACTCATCGTCGGCTGTGCGGTTGCGCGGCTGCCCTGCGGTGCGGCCGGGTCAGCCCGCCGGGTTGTAGTCCATCAGCGGCCGCACTTCGACCGTGCCGAAGCTGGCCGATGGGACCGCTTGCGCGTACTTCAACGCGACATCGAGATCGGCAACATCGATCACGTAGTACCCACCCAGGTGCTCCTTCGTTTCGGCAAATGGGCCGTCCATGGTTTCCACCTTGGTGCCGCGAATGCGCAGCGAGGTGGCGGTTTCGATCCCCTGAAGTCCCTCGCCTGAAAGCAGGACGCCGTCAGCCATCATCTTCTCGTTGAGCGCGAAGAAGCCGCCCATCATTTGCTGGAACTCGGGCGTGCCATAGGCGGGTTCGCGTTGGGGGTCGTTGTAGATCAGGAGCATGTACTTCATGTTGAATTCCTTGGGGCAGGGTGAGGGTGAGAGTTCAGAAACCCGTGGCGATGCGAACGAGCGCGACGAACAGAATGCCGGCGGCAAGCAGGTTGGTGCCGTTGCCCACATAGCGCAGCGGATGGTTGCCGTTGTCGATCTTGAGACCGAAGGGGTGAGCCAGGCGCCCGACCAGGAGCAGTACGCCTGCGGCATGCAGCCAGCCGGCGTTCGTTCCCTGTGCTTCCGCGAGGATCATCAGCACCAGGACAAAGGGAACCCATTCGATGAAGTTGCCGTGGCGGCGTATCTTGAGCAACAGCTCCGGCCTGCCTCCGTCACCAATCGACTGATTGAAGCCAGGGCGTGAGGCGGTCACACCTGTCCACAGCAGAAACCAGACGAGTACGAGTGGCAGTGCATAGAGGGTCGTGATGGTCAGTGGCATATCGGCAGTCTCCTTTGTTGTTCCGATGCAGCAAGGACGCCGTCGCGCTTCGAATTTCGACATGCGCTCGAATTATTTTTTCTTGCGTGGGTTGAGTGGGCCGCGTGGGCCGCGTGGGTTGCGCGGGCCGCGCTGACGGGCGGGCCGCTCTTGTACAACGGAGAGCGCCCAGCCGATGGCAAATCCCCCGGAACTCAAATCCGATAGCTCCTGGGGTTTTGGGGATTCGCGCCTGCGAAGGCCGGCGGCCGATCAGGCGCCGTACAGCGCCTCGATCTCGCTGGCGTAGGTCTTGTAGATGCTGGAGCGCCGCACCTTCATGGTCGCGGTGACTTCACCGTCGTCATGGTCCAGCTCCTTGGTCAGCAGATGAAAGCGGCGGATCCGCGACACCTGTGCCAGCTTTTCATTGCCCTTTGAAATCTCCGCGTCGATCAGCGCGCGCACCCGGGGCTCTTCCACCAGCGAGCGGAAATGCGTGAACGAAATGCGCTCCGCCTCCGCCCACTTGCCCACCGTTTCGTAGTCGATCTGCAGCAGCGCGCCGACGAACTTGCGGCCGTCCGCCACCACGATGCATTCCTTGATGAAGGGGCTGCCCTTCATGGTGTTCTCGATCTCCGAGGGCGTGAGGTTCTTGCCGCCGGCCGTGATCATGATGTCCTTCAGCCGGTCGACGATGCGCAGCTGGCCGTCTTCCTCGCGCACCACGTCGCCGGTGTACAGCCAGCCGTCGCGGATCGACGTGGCCGTGGCCTCGGGGTTCTTGTAGTAGCCCTCGAACACCATGTCGCCGCGCACCAGCAGCTCGCCCGCTTCGCCCACGCGGTGCTCGGTGCCCAGCGTGGGCTCGCCCACGGTGCCGATCTTCACGGCGTCGCTGCGGTGGCCCGCGATCATGCCGCTCGATTCCGTGAGGCCGTACACCTCCACCAGCGGCACGCCCAGCGTGCGAAAGAAGCGCACCACGTCCGTCGGAATGGGCGCCGCGCCGGTGAGCGCGATGCGCGCGCGCCGCAGGCCGATGAAGTTCTGCAGCGCGCGAAGCACCGTCCAGTAGGCCAGGGCGAAGCGGCCGCGTTCGGCCAGCGTCCAGCTTCCGCGCGGCTTTTCGGCCAGCGGTGCGCAGGCCGCGATGGCCTTGCGGAACAGCGCACGCTGCAGCCGCCCCGTTTCCTGCATCTTGATGCTGATGCCCGCATGCAGCTTTTCCCAGATGCGCGGCACGCCGAGGAACATCGTGGGCGCCACTTCGCGCAGGTCTTCCTGCACGGTGCGGATCGATTCGCCGAAGTTCACCTGCGAGCCCAGGTACACCGGTGCGAAGGCCGTGAGCATCTGCTCGGCCACGTGGCACAGAGGCAGGTACGACAGGTGCGTGGTGTCGCCATCGAGCCCCAGCCGCTCGACGACGCCGGGCACCACGCCGCGGATGTTGCGGTACGAGATCATCGCGCCCTTGGGCTTGCCGGTCGAGCCGGAGGTGTAGATCATCAAGCCGATGTCGGCCAGCGTCTGGCGCTGCAGCGCGGCGTCGATCAGTGCGGTGCCATCGCGCGCCTGTGCTTCGGCGCCGGCCTGTTCGACTTCCGCAAAGGTCGCGATGAGGCCGCGCACTTCGGGCGGATAGCTCGCCAGCCCCTTGGTCTCCATGACCACGATCTTGCGCAGGCGCGGCAGCTGGCCGATGGCGTCCAGCACCTTGTCGGTCTGCTCCTGGTCTTCGCAGACGATCATCTCGATGTCCGCATGGCCGACCACGTAGGCCACCTCTGTGCTCGGGCTGGTGGGGTACACGCCGACCGTGACGGCGCCGATCAACCCCGCGCCCATCTGCGCCAGCAGCCATTCGACGCGGTTCTCGGAGATCACGCCCAGGTGCCCGCCCGGCGCCAGCCCCATCGCATGCAGGCCCAGCCCGAAGTGGCTGGCACGCCGCATGTAACCGGCCCAGTCCAGCGGGTGCCAGATGCCGAAATCTTTCTGCCGGATCGCGATGCGCCGCGGCTGCTGGCGCGCCTGCTCGCGCAGCATCTGCGGCAGCGTCAGCGAGGGAAGGGAATGGGGGAGGGCGTCGGTCATGAGAGCCAGCGCTTGCGGCGCTTGTAATGCTTGAGCTCGCGGAAGCTGCGCGACTCGCCGCTGCCGCCCACGCCCAGGTAGAACTCGCGCACGTCGGGGTCGGCCGCCAGCCGCTCGGCGCTTCCGTCGATCACCACCTTGCCGCTTTCCATGATGTAGCCGGTGTGCGCAATGGCCAGCGCCACGCTGGCGTTCTGTTCCACCAGCAGCATCGAAGTGCCGCGCTCGGCGTTGATGCGCGCGATGATGGTGAAGATGTCTTCCACCAGCTTGGGCGAGAGGCCCAGCGAAGGTTCGTCCAGCAGCATGAGCTTGGGCTGCGCCACCAGTGCGCGGCCGATGGCCAGCATCTGCTGCTCGCCGCCCGAGAGATAGCCCGCCAGGCCCTTGCGGCGCTCGTGCAGGCGAGGGAAATAGGCGTACACGTCGTCGAAGTTGCGAGGCTTGTGCGAAGGCGCCGGCCCGTCGCGCCCCGTCAGCGCGTAGGTGGCGGCCACCAGGTTTTCTTCGACGGTCAGGTCTTCGAACACGCGGCGGCCTTCCATCACATGGCTCAGGCCGTGGCGCACCAGTTGCTGCGGCGCCAGGTGCGTGGTCGGTGCGCCGTCGAACGAGATGCGGCCGGCTTCCACCTCGCCGTCTTCCAGCGCGAGCAGGCCCGACACCGCCTTCAGCGTGGTCGACTTGCCCGCGCCGTTGCTGCCCAGCAGCGCCACGATCTGCCCGCGCGGCACGGCCAGCGACAGGCCGCGCAGCACCTGCACGACCTTGTTGTAGACCACCTCGATGTTGTTGACCTCCAGAACGAGGTCGGGCGGTGCCGTGCGAGCGTCCATCGTCATCTGCGTCAGTTCAGTGCGATCCAGTCGGAGGCCGGCACCATCTTCTGCGCCTTCATGTCGGCCTTGTAGACGCGGCCCACCGGAATGGAGTTGCCCTTGATGGTGATCGGCGTGCCGATGAGCCCGCCGGTGTCGAAGTCCTTGATGGTGTTCAGCGCGGCCTTCAGGTTCTTGCCGTCCAGCGGCTTGCCGGCGTCGAGCGTGCGCCTGGCGGCCTCGGTGAACAGCATGGCCGTGAGAAAGCCCTGCGTGTACGCCGTGCTCTGGTACTCGGGACGCAGCGCGCGGATCTTGTCGAGCATCGGCGCCTTGGCCGTGGTGTCGTAGTAGTAGCGGTAGGGCATGACGCCCATGAAGCCGTCGCCGCCTTCGCCCATCTTCATGACGGTGGAGCTGTCCATGGTCCAGAACGTGCCCATCCATTTGCTGGTCATGCCCATCTGCTTGCCCTGCTGCATGAACTCGGGAATGGGCGCCAGGATGTAGCCGTGGAAGATGGTGTAGTCGGGCGCCGCGCGGCGCAGCTTGATGACCTCGGTCGACACGTCCACGCTGCCGGCCGGCGTCATGAGCTTCACGGGCACCGAAAGGCCCAGCTTCTTGGCAGCGGCTTCGCTGGCCTCGATCGGGTCGCGGCCGAACTCGGAATCGGAATACACGAAGGCCACCTTGGCGCCCGGCTTTTCCTTTGCGATGTGGCGCAGAAGAATGCCGATCTGCTCGGTGTAGTCGGGGCCCACCAGGAACTGGTTCGGGTACTTGGCCGGGTCGTTGAGCTCGGTCGCGAACGAGGCGCCCGCCATCAGTATCTGGCCGCCGCGGTCGAGCTCGGGGTTGATGGTCTTCGAGAAGCCGGTCGAGTCGCCGTAGTAGAGGTTGACCTTGTTCTGGCTGGTGATCTTCTTGTAGGCCGCCACAGACACGTCGACCTTGTAGCCCGTGTCTTCGGGCACGTAGCGCAGCTTGCGGCCCTTGATGCCGCCCGCGTCGTTGACGATCTTCACGTAGTCGGCAATGCCGGCGTTGATGCCCACGCCCGCGAAGGCGAACACGCCGGTCATCGGGATCGAGCCGCCGATGACGATGTCTTCGGTGCCCTGCGCGTTCGCGAACGGCATGCCGGCAAGACCGGCGGAAAGGCCGGCCGCAACCAGCAGGGCGCGGCGGTGGTGTGATGAAAGCTTCTTCTGAGGTGTCTTGGGCATGCTTTTGTCTCCTGTTGGAATGGGCTCAGTTGCGGAACGGCCATAGATGGAAAAAGCGGCGTACGCGCCGCCACACTTCTGCGAGCCCGTGGGGCTCGAACACCAGAAATCCGACGATCAGCAGCCCGAACACGACGGTGCGAACGGGCGACAGAAACACCGTCATCTCGACGCCGCCCGGCAGCAGGTCGACCACCAGCTTGAGCAGCTCGGGGACCATGGTCATGAACACCGCGCCGAAGATGCCGCCAAGGATGGTGCCCATGCCGCCGACGATGATCGCGGCCAGGAAAAAGATCGACATGAGCAGCGGAAAGCTCTCGGGCGTGACCACGCGAAAGAAGTAGGCCCACAGCCCGCCCGCGACGCCCGCATAGAACGACGAGAGCCCGAACGACAGGAGCTTGTAGCGCAGGAGCGGAATGCCGAGCACCTCGGCCGAGATGTCGCGGTCGCGAATGGCGATGAAGGCCCGGCCGACGCGGGTACGGAACAGGTTGGCGGCGCCCAGCACCATGAGGAGCATGACGGGCACGATGACCCAGTAGAGGCGGAACGAGGTGTCGAGCGGGAGCCCGAAGAACTGCGCTGGCGGCAGCGAAATGCCGGTGGTGCCGCCGGTGAGCTTGAGGTTGGCGAACAGGAAGTGGGCGATGAACGAGGCGGCAATGGTCGCGATGGCAAGGTACAAGCCCTTCACGCGGAGCGAGGGAATGCCGACGATCAACCCGCCGAGCATGGCAACCACGCCGCCGGCGACGATGTTGAGCAGGAAGGGCGTGCCGAGCCGGGTCTGCATGATGGCGACGGTGTACGCGCCGAGGCCCATGAATGCGGCCTGGCCGAGGCTGACGAGGCCGGTGTAGCCGGTGAGGATGTTGAGGCCGGTGGCGCTTGCGACGTTGATGGCGACGAGGCACGCAAGGTAGAGCCAGTAGTCGCTGGCCATGAACGGAAACAACACGAGCAGGGCGGCGCCGATGGCGAGCCACGTTTTCTGGGTGCGCGAGTCGAACAGCGCTGCGTCGGCTGTGTAGCTCTGCTTCGAGGTGCCTATGCGCATGTGTTGTCTCGCCGGGTTGCCTTGTCGGTGACTCTTGTTCTGGGCGCTGCTGTTCGGGACAGGTGCATCCGGGGCGCGTGCGAATGACACCG
>NZ_QAJK01000038.1 GCF_003852515.1 Variovorax sp. KBW07
TGGTGTACCGCTGATCAACGACCACTCTGATGACGCTCACGCGGATGGTGTGCTCTGCGCAGCGAAATAAAGGAGGAGCGAAGCGGGGGACATTCGCGGAGCAGAGCACACCGTCGGCGTGGGCGTCGCCCTGAATGACAGAAACGGAACACGCCCCCGAGGAACAATCACTTCGGCGGATAGCCAGCCTCAGCCAGCGCAGCCACGACAGCCTCCCGGTCCTCGGTAGTTTCGATGCGCACCGTTCTCGTAGGCATGTCGAACTCGAGCTTCGCCTGGGTGTCCAGGTTCTTCACGGCCCGGGCGACCCGGCTCGCGCAACCGCCGCAGGTCATCGACTGGATTTCGAACTCTTGCATGGAGACTCCTTCGTTGAAATATGCGTACGAGTGTCGGGGTTGACATCGTGTGAAGGTCAAGCGGCATGCACGCTGAATACGGCGCGGGTGAAAGGTTATTGGCAGGAATCTTGCTGCGCTGCCGCAACCGCTCGGGCAACTCCCCATGGCACGAAGCGGTTTGCGCCGGTAAATTGCCCCGCACGCCCAACGGCGCGCAAGCAATCGATTTCCCCACTTTGGCCCTCAGGAGTGTTCGTGGACGCATGGTCGAGCCAGCAGCTTTCTCCCCTGTACGGACGCGAGGTTTTTCGCTCGCACGAGGCGGACGAAACACACGAGCGGGTGGCCCATGAGCTGAAGGCGCATCGCAGCGTCTGGGGGCGCGGCAAGGTCGATGCGATCTTCTGCCGCGCCGAGCTGAGCGCACTGTCGCTGTGCATCCTGCGCTATGGCTGCGACGTCGACATCGAGCCCGATGCACTGGGCAACTTCGTGCTGGTCCAGATGCCGTTGCGGGGGCACGCCGAAATTCACACCGGCGGGCAGACGCTGCAGATTCATCCCGGCCAGGGCGCGGTGGTGTCCGCGCACAAGCCCGTGCGGCTGCGCTGGCATGCCGACTGCGAACAGCTGATGCTGAAGATCGAACTCAGCCGTCTGCAAGACGTGGCACGCCGCGCCTTCGCAACGCGCCATTCAGGCGACGTGGGCGAGATCGATTTCGAGATGCCGCTGCGGCTCGACGACGCTGCGGGCACGCAGTGGTGCCGCATGGTGGCCAACCTCGCGTCGTTGTTGCCGGCGCCGCGCGACAGCTCGCCGTACGACGCGCGCTGGCTTGCGCACTGCGAAGACAACCTCATGCTCTACCTGCTGTGCCACCGGCCCAACTCGGTGCGCAGGCAGCACGAGGCCCTGCGCATCGGCTCGGAAACCACCAGCCTGCGGCAGCTGCGGCGGGCCGAGGAATTCATGCGCGGCCATCTCGAAGCCGCGCTGTCGCTGGAAGAAGTGGCGCAGGCCGCCGGGGTCAACCGCCGCACGCTGGCGCTGCTGTTCCGGCGCTACCGCGATCTTTCGCCGATGGAAGTGTTGCGCAACATGCGGCTCGACGCTGCGCACGAGCAACTGGCACGCCACGACGGCACGAGCGTGACGCAGATCGCGCTCGACTGCGGCTTCTCGCACCTGAGCCGCTTTGCCGCCTGCTACCGCGAGCGCTTCGGCCAACTCCCGCGCGACACGTCGCGGGAGCCGGGCGCGAAGCACTGAGCAATCAAGACTTCATCGCGCACTTCACGGCCGAGCTGTCCTGGTAGTTCTGGAACACGGTGCCGATCACCTTGTTGGCGATGCGTCCGTTGGCGTCCTTGGCGATCACGCGCAGGTAGTAGTTCTGGATGGGAAAGTTGTTCGGGCCGTAGCGGAAATCGCCGCGCACCGACTTGTAGTTCGCCGCCTTGATCGCCTTGAGCAGTGCGGGCTTGTCGGCCACCTTGCCGCCCAGGTCGCGCACGGCCGCGTCCATGGCCATCAGCACGTCATAGGCCTGGCCCGCATAGAACGACGGGTTGCGCCCGTTGTTCTGCTGCCGGAAGGCGACCACGAAGCGCTGGTTGGCCGGGTTGTCGAGGTCGAACGACCAGTGCGCGGTGTTGAAGAGCCCGAGCATCGGCTCGCCCACGGCCGGGATCATGTCTTCGTCGGCCGAGAACGCGGTGGAGATCAGCGCCACGTCTTTCGACAGCCCCGCGGCAACGAACTGCTTGATGAAGCTCACGCCCATCGCGCCAGGCAGGAAGAAGTAGAGCGCCTCGGGCTTCGATGCGCGGATCTGCGCCAGTTCGGCCGAGTAATCGAGCTGCCCGAGCTTGGTGTACAGCTCGTCGCCCACGGTGCCCTTGAAGGTGTGCTTGAACCCGTTGATGGCGTCCTTGCCGCCGGGGTAGCTGGGCGCGATCATCGCGACCTTCTTGAACCCCTTGTCGGAGGCGAACTTGCCGGCCGATTCGTAGTACGCATCGTTGGGGTAAGACGCGCCGAAGAAGTACGGGTTGCAGCGTGCACCCGAATAGTCGCTCGGCCCCGCGTTGCTCGACAGGTAGGGCACCTTGGCGGCAAAGAGTGGTGGCCCCACGGCCAGCGCGACCGACGAGCCGACAGGCCCGGTGAACAGGTCGATCTTGTCGCGCAGCAGCATGCGGTCGACCACCTGTCGGGCCGTTTCGGGGTTGCCGGCGGTGTCGGCCTCGATGAACTCGACCGGCACGCCGCCGAGCTTGCCGCCCAGCTGCTTCATCGCAACGGCGAAGCCGGCCTTGGCCTCGGCACCGCCAACGGCGAACGGGCCTGAAAGGTCCATCGCAAGACCGACCTTGACGGCCGGTGCCTGCGCCTGTGCCTGCGATAGCGACGGCGTTGCGCCAGTGACGACGGCGATGGCCAACAAGGCCGTTCTGATGCTTGCCTGCGACATGAAAAATCTCCTCTCGGGGTGATTCGGTTGACGTGGGGGGATGCGAAGCGCGGGTCGGAGTCTGCGTGCCGCCATGGCGGGCGGCTATCCGTTTTCTGCAGCAAGCCGGCCTGCACGAAATGGACAGACAAGGGGGAGGGCGCTGCCCAGAATGCCCCGCAAACCCCACCCGTTTCCACCGTTTCAACCACTTCGAGAGACACCCACGATGAGTCAGTACATCGACATCCCGGCCGCCGACGGTGGCCAGACCTTTCGCGGCTACCTGGCCCTGCCGGCCTCGGGGCGCGGCCCCGGCATCGTGCTGTGCCAGGAGATCTTCGGCATCAACGACTACGTGCGCGAAGTGGCCGATCTCTATGCGGAAGAAGGCTACGTGGTGCTGGCGCCCGACCTGTTCTGGCGGATGGAGCCCAACGTCGACCTGGGCTATTCGCCGGAAGAGTGGCAGCGCGCCTTCGGCTTCTTCCAGAAGTTCGACATTACCGCCGGCATCGCGGACGTCACCGCCAGCGTGAAGGCGCTGCGCGCGCACCCGGCCTGCACCGGCAAGGTCGGCGCACTGGGTTTTTGCCTGGGCGGCAAGCTGGCCTACCTGGCGGCCGCGCATTCGGGCGTGGACGCGGCTGTGGGTTACTACGGCGTCGGCATTGAGGCCGCGCTCGACCTGGTGCCGAAGATCGAATGCCCGATCGCGCTGCACTTCGCCGAGCTCGACAAGTTCTGCCCGGCCGAGGCGCGCGCCCAGGTGCTCGATGCCTTCGCCGGCAAGCCGGGTGCACAGATGTACGTCTACCCCGGCGTGGACCACGCGTTCGCACGCACCGGCGGCGAGCATTTCGACAAGCCTTCCACCCTGATGGCGCACCAGCGCTCCATGGCGCTGTTCAAGGAAGCCATCGGCCCCGTCTACGACCTGTCGGCGCTCTGGGACAAGCACTGCGAGTACGAGTTCGCCACGCGCGACGTGGTCGCCACCATGGCCACGATGGTGAGCGAGCCCTACGTCAACCACATCCCGACCATGACCGGCGGGGTGGGAGCGAAGGAGCTGTCGCGCTTCTACAAGCACCACTTCATTCCGAGCACACCGCCGGACACGCGGCTCACGCCGATCTCGCGCACCGTGGGCGCGACGCAGATCGTCGACGAGATGCTGTTCTGCTTCACCCACTCGGTCGAGATCGACTGGATGCTGCCGGGCATCGCGCCCACCGGCAAGCCGGTGGAAATTCCGCTCGTGGCCATCGTGAAGTTCCGTGGCGACAAGCTCTATCACGAGCACATCTACTGGGACCAGGCCAGCGTGCTCGCGCAGATCGGCCTGCTCGACACCAAGGGCCTGCCCGTGGCCGGTGTGGAGACCGCGCGCAAGCTGGTCGATGAAACGCAGCCGTCGAACACACTGATGCCGCGCTGGTCGAAGTCGAACGGGCTGACCATCGCCGACCCCGCGCTGCCCCTGGGATGAAAGAAATCGACGCCATACTGGAACTCGTGGTGGTAGCTGTGCGGCCGCTCACGCCGGCCATCACGTCCTTCGTGCTGCGCGATGCGCGAGGCGGCGCGCTGCCGCCGTTCGCGCCGGGCGCGCACCTGGGCGTGCAGGTGGTCCAGCCCAATGGGCGCACCGGGCAGCGTGCGTATTCACTGGTGGCGCCGCATGCTGGCGACAGAGACTGCTACGAGATCGCCGTGCTCCGCGAGCCGCAGGGCGCGGGCGGCTCCGCCTGGATGCATGGCCTGGCGCAGGGCGCCGTCATTGCCACGCACCCGCCGCGCAATGACTTCGCACTGCACAAGGGCAGCGCACCGCCGTTGCTGGTCGCCGGTGGTATCGGCATCACGCCTCTGCTGTGCATGGCAAGGGCGCTGGCGGCCGAAGGGCTGCCCTTCGAGTTTCACTACGCCACCCGCAGCGAAGAGGCCACGGCCTACCTGCATGAAGTGCGCGCGCTGGGCGGGCGCGTGGTGCACGACGGCGGCGACCCGTCGCGCGGGCTGGCACTGAACGCGGTGCTGGCAAACCCGCAACCGGGCCGCCATCTGCATGTGTGCGGCCCCCGGGGCATGGTGCAGGCCGTGGTGGACACGGCCCGCGCGCTCGGCTGGCCCGACGACCACGTGCACAGCGAGCTGTTCGCCGGCGCCCTCGAACAGATGGAGGACACGCCCTTCGAGGTGCGCACGCTGCGTTCGGGCAAGACGCTCACCGTTTCGCCGCAACAGAGCCTGCTCGACGTGCTCATCGCCGCCGGGCTCGACCCCTTGTACGACTGCCGCCAGGGCGATTGCGGCGTGTGCGCCGTCGATGTGGTCGAGGGCATTCCCGACCACCGCGACCACAACCTCAGCGAACGCGAGAAGGCCGAAGGCCGGACCCTGTGCACCTGCGTGTCGCGCGCGAAGACGCCGCACCTGGTGCTCGACATCTGACGACGAAGTTTCAGGAGACCCACCCCCATGACGACAACCACCATCGACCTGCAGGCGCTCGTGCAGCCTGACCGCGTGCACAAGCGCGTCTACACCGACCCCGCCATCTTCGAGCTGGAGATGGACCGCGTCTTCGGCCAGGCCTGGCTGTACGTGGGCCACGAAAGCCAGGTGCCGAACGTCGGCGACTACTTCACCACGCGACTGGGCCGCGAGCCCGTGGTGATGGTGCGCCACACCGACGGCGAAGTGAACGTGCTGTACAACCGCTGCCCGCACAAGGGCGCCAAGATCGTGCCCGACGGCAGCGGCAGCGCCGGCAAGTTCCTGCGCTGCCTGTACCACGGCTGGACCTTCAAGTGCGACGGCAGCCTGCTGTCGGTGCCACTGCGCAGCGGCTATGAAGACACGGCGCTCGACCTCAAGGACGGGTCGCACTCGGTGCGCAAGGTGGCGCGCGTGGCGAGCCACCGCGGCTTCGTGTTCGCGAGCCTCTCAGAAGACGGCCCCGGGCTGACGGAGTTTCTGGGCGGCGTGGCCACCTCGCTCGACAACTTCTGCGACCGCGCCCCCGATGGCGAGGTGGAAGTGGCCGGCGGCGTGCAGCGCGTGATCCAGCGCAACAACTGGAAGATCTTCTTCGAGAACCTGCACGACACCATTCACGCGGTGGCCACGCACGAATCGTCGTGGCGCGCGGCCAAGGAAGAATACGAAGCCATGCCGGCCGGCACGCGCAAGCCCTTCGAGGTGGTGATCGTCGACGGCAACGGCGAGCCGCTGGAGTTCTGGGCCAACCTCGAACTCAAGGGCTACGACCACGGCCACGGCTTCATGGAAGGCATCTTCGTGCCGCCCACCGACCCGGTGAGCCTGGCCTACGTGGCATCGCTCGAAGCGAGCCAGGGCGCGCAACGCGCCGACGAAATTCTTCGCGTGAACCGGCACAACACCATCGTGTATCCGAGCTGTTCGCCGCACACCTCGTTCCAGCAGATCCGGGTGATCCGGCCGCTGTCGGTCGACCGCACGCTGGTCGAAATCTTCAGCTTCAGGCTCAAGGGCGCGCCGGAAGCGAGCTTCCAGCGCACGCTGAAATACACCAACATCGTCAATTCACCCTCGTCGAACGTGATGCCCGACGACCTGGAGGCCTACAACCGCGTGCAGGAAGGGCTGGGCTCGGACGGCGGCGACTGGGTCAGCATGCACCGCGCGGCCGGGCGCGACCAGCCCCTGCCGGGCGGGCGCGCCTCCACCGGCAACAGCGAGATGCCGTCGCGCAACATGTTTGCCGCCTGGGCGTCGTACATGGGCGTGCAGGCCGGAGGTGCGGAATGAACTTCAACGACTGGCACGAGCAGCAGGAGATCACCCAGTTCCTGCACCACGAGGCACGCCTCCTGGACGAACACCGCTGGGACGAATGGCAGCGCCTCTTCACGCCCGACGGGCTGTACTGGGTGCCGCTGGTGCACGGGCAGACCGATCACATCAACCACGCGTCGCTGTTCTGCGAAGACGCGCTGCTGCGCTCTATGCGGGCGCGGCGGCTCGAACAGGCGCGCGCCTATTCGCAGCAGCCGCCCACGCGCACGGTGCATGTGCTGGGCAACATCGCGCTCGAATCGCGTGGTGAAAGCGAAGGCGGTCTTGTCGTGCGCTCGACCTTCCTGCTGCTCGAATGGCGCAAGACCGAACAGCGCAGCTTCGGCGGCAGCGTGCTGCACACCCTGCGGCGCGACGGCGGCGAACTGCGCATGCAGGCCAAGCGCGTCGACCTGGTCAACTGCGACGCGCCGCACGAAGCCCTGCAGGTGTTCATGTGAGGGCCGCGCTGCTGGCCATGCACTACCAGAACGACGTGCTGCACGTCGATGGCAAGGTACGGGTGGGCGTGGCGGCCGACGACCCCGCACGGCCCCGGCTGATCGCCTCGGCTGCGCGCCTGATCGCCGGTGCGCGGGCGAACGGCGTGCCGGTGATCTTCGTGCGCATCGCCTTCGCGCCGGGCTATGCGGACTGCCTGCGCAACTGCACGCTGTTCCGGCGCGTGGCCGAAACGGGTGCGGTGCTCGACGGGTCATGGGGCGCGGAGTTCTATGGCGACCTCGCGCCGCTGCCGGGCGAAGCCATCGTCACGCACAAGCGGAACAACCCGTTCTGGGGCAGCGGGCTTGAAGAAGCCGTGCGCCGCACCGGCGCCTCGCGCCTCTATGTGGCGGGCATTGCGACCAATCATGTGGTCGAGCATGGCGCGCGCCACGCCAGCGACCTGGGCTACGAGGTGGCGGTGGTTGCCGATGCCTGCAGCACCGCGCAGGCGCACCTGCATGCGGCCAGCCTCGAAACGCTGGCGATGCTCGCGGAGGTGATGAACGTCGACAGCGCGATCGCGCAGATGGAGGCCACACCATGAACTTCGAAGGAAAAGTCGCCATCGTCACTGGTGCGGCCGCAATGCTCGGCAGCGCCATCGTGCGGGCCTTCGTGCAGGGTGGGGCGCAGGTGTTCGCGGTGGACATCGATACCGCGCGCGGCGAGGCGCTGCAGGCCGAGCTGGGCCCGCGCTGCCGCTTCGTGGCCTGCGACATCGCATCCGACACCGCGCTCGATGCATTGGTGGCCGACGTGCTCGCCAGCGCGGGCCGCATCGACTTCCTGGTCAACAACGCGGTGGTCTACGGCGACAAGGGGCTGGAGGCTTCGCGCGGCGAATGGCTGCACGCGCTCGATGTCAACCTGGTCTCCGGCGCGATGCTGCTGCAGAAGACCGCCAACGCGCTGGCGGCGCAGGGCGGGGCGGTCGTGAACATGGGCAGCGTCGGAGGCAAGTTCGGCGCGGCGGGGCGGGCGCTCTATCCCGCAGCCAAGGCGGCGATCCTGCAGCTCACGCGCAACCAGGCGGCCAGCCTGGCGCTGCGGCGCGTGCGGGTGAACTCGGTGTCGCCGGGCTGGACGTGGTCGGACGCGCTGTCCCGCATGGCCGGCGGCGACCGGGCGCATGCGGACCGTGTCGCGGCGCCCATGCATCCGCTGGGCCGCGCGGGCGACGCCGACGACGTGGCGCAGGTGGTGTTGTTCCTTTGCTCGGACGCCGCGCGCTTCGTGACGGGCGCGGACATTCCGGTCGACGGCGGGTTCTCGATGCTGGGGCCGGACCAGGGGCGTTCGGCGCGGGACTGGTTCGGCGGGTAGGCCGGGCGCCAGCCTGAAGGCATCCGAAATACAGGCCCAAATTTTTATCGGCGCCTCGTCCGGCAGACATTGCATGTTGGTAAGGTGTTCGTCCCATGACGAAGGCCTCCGTGGACACCTCACAGCCACCCGCAACGCCGGTCCCCGCATTGGCGGTCGACCCGGTTTCGTTTGCCGAAGCCCTGCGCTTCTGGCTCAAGCTCGGCTTCATCAGCTTCGGCGGACCCGCCGGCCAGATCGCGATCATGCACACCGAGCTGGTCGAGCGACGCCGCTGGATCAGCGAAAAACGCTTTCTGCATGCGCTGAACTTCTGCATGCTGCTGCCCGGCCCCGAGGCCCAGCAACTGGCCACCTACATCGGCTGGCTGATGCACCGTACCCGCGGCGGCATCGTTGCCGGCGCGCTGTTCGTGCTGCCCTCGCTGTTCATCCTGATCGCGCTGTCGTGGGTTTACCTGCGCTTTGGCAACGTGCCGGCGGTCGCAGGCATCTTCTACGGCATCAAGCCGGCCGTCACGGCGCTGGTGCTGCATGCGGCCCACCGCATCGGCAGCCGCGCCTTGAAGAACCGATGGATGTGGGGCATTGCCGCCGCGGCCTTCGTGGCGATCTTTGCCTTCGACACGCCGTTCCCGGCCATCGTGCTGGCAGCGGGCCTCATCGGCCACTTCGGCGCGCGATGGGCGCCCGGGGTCTTTGCGCTCGGCGGCGGCCATGGCAGCGCCAGGCAAGGCTACGGCCCGGCGCTGATCGACGACGACACGCCCACGCCGCCGCATGCGCGCTTCTCGCGTTCGCAGCTGGTCAAGGTCCTGGGCATCGGCCTGGGCTTCTGGCTGCTGGCCATGGTCGTGCTGGTTGCCACCCAGGGTGTGCAGGGCACGCTCACGCAGATGGGCTGGTTCTTCACCAAGGCGGCGCTGCTGACCTTCGGGGGCGCCTACGCCGTGCTGCCCTACGTCTACCGGGGGGCCGTGGAGCAATACCACTGGCTCTCGGGCGCGCAGATGATCGACGGGCTGGCGCTGGGAGAAACCACGCCGGGGCCGCTGATCATGGTCGTGGCCTTCGTCGGCTTCGTCGGTGGCTGGCTGAAGCAGGTGCTGGGGCCGGACTCGTTGTTCCTGGCGGGGGCACTGGCCGCGACCGTGGTCACCTTCTTCACCTTCCTGCCTTCGTTCATCTTCATTCTTGCCGGCGGCCCCGCGATCGAGGCCACGCACGGCAAGCTGGGCTTTACGGCGCCGCTGTCGGCGATCACCGCGGCGGTGGTCGGCGTGATCCTGAACCTGGCGCTTTTCTTTGCGTACCACGTGCTCTGGCCACAGGGTTTCGGCGGCCGTTTCGACGGGATCTCCGCGGCCATTGCCGTGGCCGCGGCCGTCGCGTTGTTCCGCTTCAAGGTCGGCGTGATGCCGCTGCTCGGCGCCTGCGCGGCCCTCGGGTTGGCGGTGACCTTGCTGCTTCCGCTGCTGCCGCGCTGAAGGCGCCGTTCAGGCGCGAGGCGCCGGCCCCTTGATCAAGAGCGTCAGTGGGCGTGGCTGTGGTGCGCGTCGGGAACATGCGCGTGCCGATGGCGCACGGCATCGTGACGGTGAAGGTGCGAGTGCGGCCCGGCCGGCGGCACCGGGTGTTCGTGGTCGTGGTGCCCATCGTCGTGGCTGTGCGCATGCTCGTGTTCCAGGGCCTCGTGCGTGTGTTCGTGCGCATGCGACTCGGCAAGGTGAAGCACCACGCCCGCGAGCATCAGGGCGCCACCCGCAGCCGTGGCCCAACCCAATGAGCGATCTCCCATGCCCACCGCGATCGCGGCGCCGATGAAAGGCGCAAAGGCGAACACGGAACCGGTACGGGCCGCGCCGAACGCGCGCTGTGCCAGCAGGTAAAAGCGCAGGCTGAGGCCGTATCCGGCGGCGCCGATGAGCAGCAGGCTCAAGGCCATCGGCAGGCTCGGGAAGTGTTCGCCGGTTGCCACCGCCAGCACCGAGGTCGCAGCCGCGCCCATCGCCGATTTGTACAGCACCACCTGTGCGGGATCGCGTTCGGCGAGCGCACGGGACAGCGTGTTGTCGAGGCCCCAGGCCGCCGTCGCGGTCATGACCGCCAGCAAACCCAGCAGCTGGGTCCCGCCGCTGAGCCCGCGGTCGATGACCAGCACGGCACCGCCCGCGAGCAACAGCAGCATGGCGGTCCACACGCGCGCGTCCATGACTTCGCGGTAGAGCGAGCGTGCCAGCACGGCGGTGAAAAGCGCCTCGAGCGTGAGCATCAACGACGCACTGGCGCCGCTGGTCTTCTGCAGGCCCCAGGCCAATGCCACCGGACCCACGACGGCGCCGAGCATCGCCATCGTGACGAGCCGCTTGCCGTCGCCGCGCTGGAGCCGGCTTTCCGCATCGACCGGCTGCCGAAGGACTGCGCCCAGAAGCGCGGCGCCGGCATAGAGCAGGGCGGCGGTGGTGAACGGACCGATGCCGATGCCCGCGCGCTGCAGGAATGGCGTGCTGATGCCGAACAGCAGCGCGGCAGCCAGTGCGAGAAGGCCGCCACGCAAGGCGGGGAAGGTTCGGGTCCAGGAGGTCATGGGCTGGAAGTTTTTACGGAACGGCGCCCGGGGCGAGGGAGAGGGCGCCGGAATCAGGGCGCAAGACAAGCGAGATTCTTGCACCTTCGCTTTCACCACTCGCCCCACATGGCGGGCACCTTGCGGCGCGGCGTATGCGATGAACGCGGCGCCGCCTCGAGGGCATTGGCCGGGACGCGCCGTCCCGGCCTGCTTGCCTACCTGCTTGCCTACTTCCCAGCCGCCTTCGCAACGTTCACGGAGCCCTTCATGCCCATGTCGTAGTGGCCGGGCTGCAGGCAACCGAAGTCGACCTTGCCGGCCTGGGTGAACTGCCAGACGACTTCGCCCGTCTTGCCGGCGGCCAGCGTCACCATGTTCGGCTCGGCGTGTTCCATCTCGGGGTTCTTCTTCATGGCCTCGTAGTGGGCCTTCAGGTCTTTCTCGGAGCCGAGCACCAGCTCGTGCTTCAGCTGGCCGGAATTGGTGACCACGAAGCGCACGGTCTCGTTCTGCCGCACGTCGATGCTGGCGGGGCTGAAGCGCATCGAATCGGTCATGTCGACCTTGACCGTGCGCGTGACCTTGGCGGCCACGCCCGGCTTGCCCGTGGCGTCGTGGTCGGCGTGGGCGCCATGGCTGACGGCATGGGTGCCGGCGGCGCTGGCGCTTGCGGCGGCGAACATGGAGAGGGCGAAGAGGGCGAGGGTGTGAAGTGTTTTCATGAAAATTCCTTGATTGGGTTTGTGTGCGGCGATGCCGAAACGGACGAGCAGACGAGCGGACGTGCAGGTAGGCGCGCGCGGCCATGCCCGGCGACGGATCACGGGGCGCGACGGCGGGCGCGGTCAGGCGCGAGGGGGCTTTTCAGGAACGCGGGGCACGATGGCCCGCAGGGCGCTGTGTTGCGCCACGAGGTCTGCCGCGGGCAGATGGGGTACGGCCAGGGCCGGCGCCGTGGGCATCGGTGCGGCAGCCTGGCAGGCGCCGCAGGTGCCGCACTTGTGGGAGGTGTCACCGTCCGGCGCGGCGTGGTCATGTGAGGAAGCGTTGTGCGCCGTGGTTGCTTTGACCGTCACCGCCGCTTGCGCGGAGGTCGGTTCGCAGAACGCCTGGGACACGGCCGCGAACCCCTGGAAGGGGATCACGAGCATCAAGGCCCACAGCAGGAACGCACGCAAACGGCACATGCCGAAATTCTAGGGGCGCGGCGCCGGGCGCGGATTACATCTCGGTAATGTGTGCGCGGTGAGCGCCCCTGCCGAAATGCACGCTCAGTTCAGGCGCCAGCCACCAGCCTGTACCAGTCGATGCCCGCGTCGTCCCGGTCGCGCGCGATCTCGCCGCGGTGCATCAGGTAGTTGAGGCATGCCAGGCTCTCGCCGGTCGCCATGCCCAGCAGCGCCACGTCGGACTCGGCGATGCTGCGCGCGAACAGGCTGCCGAACACATCGACCGCGCGCTTGGGCGTCTTCAGGGCGCCCTTCAAGCGCTCGAGCGCGCGTTCCTGCCCCGTCTGCAGCCTGTCGATGCGGGCATGCAGGCCGCGAAAGCATTCGTTGTGCGACGGCAGCACCAGCACGTCGTCGGGAATCTCGCGCTTGAGCTTGGCCAGCGACGAGAGCCAGTCGGCCATCGGGTCGGCGTCGGGCTCGACGGGCGACACCGACACGTTCGACGAGATGCGCGGCAGGATCTGGTCGCCCGACACCAGCACCTTCAGGTCGGGGCAGTACAGGCAGGCATGTTCGGGCGAGTGGCCGTTGCCGGTGACCACGCGCCAGTCGTGCGTGCCGATGCGCAGAACCTCGCCGTCGCGCAGCCGCCTGAAGCTGTCGGGCAGCGGATGAATGTGCTTGCCGAAGTTGCCGAAGCGCGTGCGGTAGGTCTCGATGGCGGCGTCGCTCCAGCCGGCGCGCCGGTAGAACGCGATGGCGTCGTCGGGGGCTTCGCGGCCGGTGTCGGACACCATCACGCGGCACATCAGGTATTCGGAGCGGGTCATCCACAGCCGCACGCCGAACTTGCGGGTGAGCCAGCCGGCCATGCCCACGTGGTCGGGGTGCATGTGCGTCACGAAAACCCGGGTCAGCCCGCGCGTGTCGGGCGAGTTGGCGAACAGTTCGCGCCATACCGCCACGGTTTCTTCGGTGCGCACGCCGGTGTCGACCACCGCCCAGCCTTCGCCGTCGTCGATGGCCCACAGGTTGATGTGGTCGAGCGAGTAGGGCAGCGGCATGCGGATCCAGCGCACGCCCGCGGCAACCTCGATCGACTGGCCGCGCTGCGGCAATTCGGCGAAGGGATAAATGAGCTTGCCCTTGGCCGCTTCCGCCGCCTGCGCCGTTTCTTCCAGACCGTCCATCGTGTGTATCTCCTGAGGGTCCATTGTGACGCCGGATAATGCCCGGCTGCCTGACACCAGCCCCCAACCATCCTTGAAGTGAGAGTGCGTGAAATTCATTCATGCCGCCGACATCCATCTCGACAGCCCCTTGCACGGCCTGAGCGCGTACCCCGACGCGCCCGCCGCGCATCTGCGCAACGCATCGCGCGACGCGTTTTCGCAATTGGTCGAGCGCGCCATCGAAGAACAGGTGGCGTTCGTCGTCATTGCCGGCGACCTGTACGACGGCGACTGGAAAGATCACAACACCGGCATCTTCTTCAGCAAGGAAATGGGGCGCCTGAAGCGCGCCGGCATTCGCGTGTTCCTGCTGTTCGGCAACCACGACGCCGAGAGCGAAATGACCCGCAAGCTCACGCTGCCGGACAACGTGACGAGCTTTTCCTCGCGCAAGCCCGAGGTGCACAAGCTCGACGACCTGAAGGTGGCGCTGCACGGCCAGAGCTTCAAGGACAAGGCCATTACCGAGAACCTGGTGCTGAAGTACCCCGAACCGGTGGCCGGGTACTACAACATCGGCGTGCTTCACACCGCGCTGGAGGGGTACATGGCGCACGCGAACTACGCGCCGTGTTCGCGTGCCGAACTCAATGCCCGGGGCTATGACTACTGGGCGCTGGGCCACGTGCATGAGTTCCAGCACTGGTCGGAGCAGTCCGACATCGTCTTTCCCGGCAACCTGCAGGGCCGGCACATCCGCGAGACCGGCCGCCGCGGCGCGGTGCTGGTGACGGTGGAAGAGGGCCACACGCAGGTCGAGCGCCTGTACATCGACGTGCTGCGCTGGGAGGCGGTGGCGGTCGATGCATCGGAGTGCCTCTCGATGGCCGACGTGGCGCGCCAGGTCGGCCGTGCGCTCGAAGACCTGCTGCTGGTCGACGGCGACGTGCCGCGCGCGGTGCGGGTCACGCTGCAAGGGCGCACGCGGGCGCATGGCGCGCTGTTCGGTAAGGCCAACGAGCTTCGCGCCGAAGTGCTGGGGCAGATTGCCGCCATCGGCAACGAGCGGCTCTGGCTGGAGAAAGTGAAGATCGCCACGGAGCCCTTCGGCGAGGTGGCCGATGTCGGCGCCCGCATGGACGCCATCGCCGACCTGCAGGAAATTCTGGGCGAGGCGGTGGCCGACCCCGATTTCATCGCGCAGCTGCGCAACGAATTGCAGCCGTTCTTCGGCAAGGTGGCGGCCGACGTGAAAGAAGACGTCCCGTTCCTCACGCAGGCGCGTGAGGGCGATTTCACCGCCTTGCTGCAGCACGTTTCGCCGGCGCTGCTGGCCAGCCTGATGGACGGGGAGTGAAGTCCATGCGCATCAAGCAACTGCAACTGATCAAGTACGGCAAGTTTGACGGCACGTCCCTCGAATTTGCGAAATCC
This sequence comes from Variovorax sp. KBW07, assembly GCF_003852515.1. Taxonomy (GTDB): domain Bacteria; phylum Pseudomonadota; class Gammaproteobacteria; order Burkholderiales; family Burkholderiaceae_C; genus Variovorax. Next base: position 14,799 of record NZ_QAJK01000038.1, read on the forward strand.
GAAGCCCGGGCCGAGTTCGACTTCCACGTCATCGTGGGCCCGAACGAGGCCGGCAAGTCCACCGTGCGCAATGCCATTTCCGAGCTGCTGTTCGGCATGCCGTTGCGGACCCGGCTGGACTTCAGGCATGCGCTGACCGAGCTGCGCCTGGGCGGCACGCTCGAAAGCGGCACTGACAACACCGTGTTCCACCGGGCCCGCGGCAGAACGCCGCTGCGCACGCCGGCCGACGAAGCGCTGCCCGAAAACCACCTCGCACCCTTCCTCGGCACCGCCGACAAGGCGTTCTTCGAGCAGATGTTCTGCATGGACCACGAGCAGCTGGTCGAGGGCGGCAAGAGCATCCTCGATGCCTCGAAAGACGTCGGCCGCGTGCTGTTCCAGTCGGCCGCGGGCATCGCGAGCCTCGGTCCGGTGCGCGAGGCATTGGAGAAGCAGGCCAGCAGCCTCTGGGCGCCGCGCAAAGGCAGCAGCGACTACGCACAGGCGGTGCAGCGCTACGACGAGGCCAGCGCCGAGCTGAAGAGCGCACAGGTCAAGACCAAGGTGTGGAGCGACACCAAGAGCGCGCTCGAAGAAGCACTGAACGACATCGCCGCCGAAGAAGCGAAGCGCGCGTCGCTGGAAACGGTGCGCTCCCGGCTGGAGCGGGTGCGCCGCCTCGCACCGCACCTGCTCAAGCTGCAGGCCCACGAAGCCGAGCTGGCCGCGCTGGGCGAGGTGACCGAATTTCCCCCCACGGCGCATGCCGACCTGACGACGGGCGCGGCCGAGCTTTCGTCCGCCGAGGCGCTGTTGCAGGCGCGCGCCATGGACGTGCAGGCCCGGACAAAAGACAGCGAAGCGGTGTCGTTCGACGGCGCCATGCTGGCCTTCAGGCAGGACATCGAGGCGCTCGATGCCCTGCGCAGCCTGTGCGCGAACCATCCACGCGACCTGCCGTTGCGGCAGGCCGAGGTCGACCGCCTGCTCGAAGAAGCCAGGGCCGCCGCCGTGCAACTGGGCTGGCCGGCCGACGAGGCCGGCATTCGCGCCAGCCTGCCGACGACGCTGGCGCTGAAGGCCGTTTCCAACCTGCTGCGGGACCGGGGCGCCATTCACCAGGCGATGCGCAGCGCCGAAGAAACCGTGCAGCAGAAGACGGCGGACCTGCTCGGCCACGAGGCTGAACTGCAAGGACTCCAGTCTTCGGAGGTGCCGTTGAAATTGCGGCAGGCGCTCGATGAAGCGCTGCCGCTGAAGAACAGCGGCGCGCGGCAGCGGACGCTTGGCGCCGCCGTCGATCAGGCGAGCGCAAGGCTGACCCATGCGCTGACGGCGCTGGGCCGTTGGCGCGCGCCGGTCGATGCGCTGCGCGGCATGCAGGGGCCGTCCACCACGCGGATCGCCGCCCTGCAACGCCAGCGCCACGAAAGCGCGGCGGCATGCGCCCATGCGCGCGAAAAGCTCGAAGAATCGCGCGCCGAGGCAGAACGCCTAGAACTCCAGGCGACGCATTTCGAGCACGCGCACAAGGTCGTCACGCCGACCGAAGTGCACGAGGCGCGCGCGAACCGCGACACCACGTGGACGTCGATCAAGCGCGGCGACGTGTCGGTTGCCACCGGGGCGCCATCGCTCGATGCGGCGATCCGGCTTGCCGACGAACTGGTCGATTCGCAGCTCGGCACCGCGACCGATGCCGCGACCTTGCAGAGCATCCGGCAGCAGCTGGCGCAGGCGAAAGCGGGCGTGCTGCGGCATGCGCAACTGCTTGCGGACCGCACGGCCGAACTCGAACAGCTCGACCAGGGCTGGTCGGCCACCGCCACAGCCGCCGGGTGGACCGGCATGCCGCTGGACGACGCCGCCGACTGGCTCGACAAGCGGGCCGAGGCGCTGGAAGCCCAGGAAGCGCTGGAGCAACGGCAGCGCGACCTGGACGACGAGTCTTCCGCAGCGCGCAAGGCGTGCGAGGCGCTGGCATCGGCATTGAAAGACGCAGCGGTTGCCGTGCCGGAAGAGGGCGACCTCGCGGCACTTTGCACCGCGGCCAGCCTTCATGTGAGCCAGGCCGACGCCACGCTCGCCCGCAAGAGCGGGCTGCAGCAACAGCTGGCGCAGGCGCGGCGCGCACTGGAGGGCTTCAAGGCGAACGCCGAATCGGCGGCGCACCAGCATCAGGCCTGGTCGCTTCAATGGTCCGCGGCGCTGCAAAGCGCAACGCTGCAGGCGGCTTCGGCTACCTTCGCCGAGGCCGAAGGCGCGGTCGAGCTAGCGAACCTGGCGGCCGACCGGTTGCAGAAGGTGGACGACATCCGCCGCGAGCGCATCGACACCATGCGGGCGGACCTGGCCAAACTCGAAGCCGAGGCGCGCCGGCTCGGTGCCCTGGTCGAGCCCGGACTGCTCTCGCTCGGCGATTGGCCCGAAGTGTCCCGCCGCCTGTCGCAGCGCCTGCAGGAAACGACCAGCGCGGCGCAGAAAGCCGCACTGGCCCAAACGGCGCTGGCAACGGCGCAGTCGCAGGAGAGCGAAGCCGGGCTGCGGGTGCGCACGGTGCAGGCGAAGCTGAAGCCGCTGCTTGAACTCGCCGGTGTCGATTCCGCACCCGCGGCCCTTCCGCTGGTGGAGCGGTCCGACAGGCAACGCGCGCTTCGCAGCGAGTTGGCCGAGGCGCGCGAGGCGCTCATCCAGGACGGCGACGGGTTGGCCCGCGAGGCCATCGAAGCCGAAATATCGGCGCACGCCCCGACCGAAGTCATGGGCCTGCTGGAGCAGGCGCGCAACGATCTGTCCGCGGTGAACGAGCGGCTGAACCTGCTGCTGCAAAAGCGCGTGACCGCGGAGCAGGCGTTCTCCGCCATCGCGGGGCAGGCCAACGCCGCCACCGCCGAGGCACGCCGGCAAGAGGCACTGGCCGCGATGGGCGAAGTGGCCGAGCAATACCTGGAAGTGGCCACGGCGGGCAAGTTGCTCAAATGGGCCATCGACCGCTATCGCGACCGCAAGCAGGGGCCGATGCTCCAGCGTGCCAGCGCGGTGTTCTTCGAGCTCACGCTGGGCGACTTCACCAAGCTGGGCGTCGACTACGAGAAAGACACGCCCGCGCTGTATGCGCGCCGAAAGGGCGGGCAGGTGGTGGAGGTCTCGGGCCTGAGCGAAGGCACGCGAGACCAGCTCTACCTGGCGCTGCGCATCGCGGCACTGGAGCTTCATCTGGAAAACGCGAAGGCGCTGCCGTTCGTGGCCGACGACCTGTTCATCAACTTCGACGACGAGCGGGCCAAGGCCGGGCTGAGGGCGTTGCGGGAGCTGTCGAAGCGAACGCAGGTGGTGTTTCTTACCCACCATGACCACCTGCTGCCGTTCGTGCGCGAGGTGTTTTCCGAGAGCGTGAACGTCATCGAGCTTCAGCGAGAGTCAGCGGCCGAAATCGCGGGCTGAAGCTGTCGCCGGTTTTTGTTTTTTCTCGAATGAGCGCCGAGGGTGAGGAACCTCCGGGCGAGCGCAGCCTCTTACCCAGCTTTTGCGCTCGCCTTCCTTTTCTCTTTTTCTTGCCCGCTCTCTCCAGATGAATGAAATCCGCGATACCGCCGCCGAACTCTTGCGTTTTCGCCGCCGCGTGGTGGTGATCGGCTGCGTGGTGTTGTTCGGGTTCGGACTCATCGGCGCGCGGCTGGCCTTCTTGCAGGTGGTGCGCCACGAAGAGCTGGCCGACCGGGCCGAGAGCAATCGCACGGCCATCGTGCCGGTGGTGCCCAACCGCGGGCAGATTCTTGACCGCAATGGCGTGGTGCTGGCATCGAACTACGCCGCCTACACGCTGGAGATCACGCCGTCGAAAGTCGGCGACATCAACACCGCCATCGACGAGCTCGGCGCGCTGGTCGAAGTGACGCCGAGGGACCGGCGCCGCTTCCAGCGCCTGCGCGAAGACTCGCGCAGCTTCGATTCCATTCCGATACGCACCCGCCTGAGCGACGAGGAAGTGGCCCGCTTCGCCGCCCAGCGCTACCGCTTTCCGGGCGTGGAGATCAAGGCGCGGCTGTTCCGCACCTATCCGCATGGCGAAGTGGCGTCGCATGTCGTCGGCTACATCGGCCGCATCAACCAGCGCGAGAAAACCGCGATGGACGACTGGGAAGAAGACGAGCGCGCCAACTACCGGGGCACCGACTACATCGGCAAGCTCGGCATCGAGCAGAGCTACGAAAAGGTGCTGCACGGCCAGACCGGCGTGGAGCAGATGGAAACCTCGGCCGGGGGGCGCGCCGTGCGCCGCCTGGCGCGCCACCCCGCCACGCCGGGCCAGACGGTGATGCTGTCGCTCGACATCAAGCTGCAGAAACTGGTGGAAGACATGTTCGGCGACCGGCGCGGCGCGCTGGTGGCCATCGACCCGAAGACAGGCGAGGTGCTGGCCTTCGTGAGCAAGCCGACGTTCGACCCCAACCTGTTCGTCGAGGGCATCGACACCGAGAGCTGGAAGGCACTGACCGAATCGCCCGACAACCCGCTGCTGAACCGCGCGCTGCGCGGCACGTACCCGCCGGGCTCCACGTACAAGCCCTTCATGGCGATGGCGGCGCTGCAGACCGGCAAGCGCGCGGCGGACAAGGTAGAGAACGACCCTGGCTTCTACAACTTCGGCGGGCGCACCTTCCTGAGCCACCGGGGCGGGCTGGGCGGGGTCGACATGCACCGCGCGATCCAGTTTTCGAGCAACACGTATTTCTATTCGCTGGCCAGCGAAATGGGCGTGGACCTGATCCACGACTTCATGGCGCCGCTGGGTTTCGGGCAGTTCACGGGCATCGACCTGCAGGGCGAGTCGCGTGGCGTGCTGCCGAGCAAGGCATGGAAGCGCGCGGCGTACCGGCGCGCCGACATGAAGACCTGGCACCCGGGCGAGACGATTTCACTCGGCATCGGACAGGGCTACAACAACTTCACGATGCTGCAGCTGGCGTCGGCCAACGCAACGCTGGCCAACGGCGGCGTGCGCTACCAGCCGCACCTGGTGCGCGCGATCCGCGACACGGTGAGCGGCGAGGTGGTGCGGCAGGTACAACCTCCGGCGCAAGACCTGGGCTATGCGCGCAAGCACGTGGAGGTGGTGCGCGACGCGATGGTGGCGGTCACGAAGGGCGGCACGGGCACCCGGGTGTTCGCGGGCGCAGCCTACACGTCGGCGGGCAAGACGGGCACGGCGCAGGCGGTGAGCCTGGGGCCTAAAGCACGCGCAAGCGGCAAGGCCCTGGAAGCGCGCCAGCGCGACCACGCGCTGTACATGGCGTTCGCCCCGGCCGAAAACCCGACGATCGCGGTGGCGGCAATCGTGGAGAACGCGGGCTTCGGCGCGGCGCACGCAGCGCCGATCGTGCGACGGGTGTTCGACTACTGGATTGCGGGGCAGTACCCGAACGACGCGGACATGGCGGCGGTGAAGGTAGGGAAGGCGGGCGCGCCTCTCGGCAAGCCGTTGCTGGCGGACGAGGTGCCGCTGGTGGAAGACTCTGCGGAGGGTGGCGAGGCTTCGGCGCTTTGAGTGCCCTGAATTCGGGGGCATTCTTGGTTTGTGCGACTGACACCGGGTGCTCCCCTCCGCGAATGTCCCCCGCTTCGCTCCTCCTTTATTTCGCTGCGGGGAGCACCCGATCCCATTCGCACGAGGGCGCTGCGCTTGTGCCGTTCGACCAACCAGTGCTCTGAGCCGCTCGCGCC
>NZ_QAJK01000039.1 GCF_003852515.1 Variovorax sp. KBW07
TCGCACGCGCCAAAGATGACCCCGCACCCGCGCCCGCACCCAAACAGCAGCGCCAAGAGCAAAGAGCCCCCGCAACGGACCGAAGGCAAACACGCCCCTCGGCTATCCTCGACAGGGTGAATTCGTTCGTCATCTCCTCCCTGCTGCCCGTCGTTCTGCTCATCGCCGCGGGCTACCTTGCCGGCAAGCGCCGCTGGATCGGTGGCAACGCCGTCAAGGACCTGTCGAACCTCATCTTTCTGCTGCTCGCACCCGCGCTCCTCTTTCGTGCCATGAGCACCGTCCACGTCGAGCAGCTCAGCCTCAAGCCCGTTGCGGCCTACTTCATTGCCTCCGGCCTGCTGTTCGCCGGCACGCTCGCGCTGCGTGGCTTCAATCGCACGGCCGCCGTCATTGCGCTGGCCAACACCTACAGCAACACCGTCATGATCGGCATCGCCCTCATCGGCCTCGCCTATGGCGAAGCCGGCATGGTCGTGCTGCTCACGTTGATCTCGCTGCACTCCCTGGTGCTCATGACCAGCGCCACGCTGGTGCTCGAGCTGGCCGTCGCGCGCGAGCATGCCGTGGTCAGCGGCGCGGAAAAACGCTCGATGGCGCGCACCGTGCTGCGCGCCTTGCGCAACGCCATCATTCACCCCGTGCCGCTGCCGATCATGGCCGGCCTGCTGTTCGCGCAGACCGGGCTCACCATGCCCGAAGTCATTGACAAGCCGATCCAGCTGCTCGGGCAGGCCTTCGGGCCGGTGGCGCTGGTCATGGTGGGCATCACGCTGGCGCTCACGCCCATCGGGCGGCACTGGCGCGGGGCGCTGGTGCAGGCGCTGGTCAAGAACCTGCTGCATCCGCTGCTGGTGGCCGGCATCGGCTGGCTGCTGGGCGTGCGCGGCATTCCGCTCACCGTGATGGTGGTGGCGGCGGCGCTGCCCATCGGCGCCAATGTGTTTTTGTTCTCGCAGCGCTACCGCACCGCCGAAGACCTGGTGACGGCCAGCGTCGCGGTGTCGACGGTGCTGGCACTGGGCACGCTCACGCTGGTCATGGTGTGGGTGCAGTGGCTTCCCTGACCGACCGGCGGGGCGGATCGGGCCGGATCAGGGCGCGAGCCGCTCGCGCACCCACTCGCCGGCTTCGAGCCGGTAGCGCAGCCGGTCGTGCAGCCGGCTCTTGCGGCCCTGCCAGAACTCCCAGCGGTCGGGCACCAGGCGGTAGCCGCCCCAGTGCGGCGGGCGCGGCGGCGAGAGCAGGTGCCTGGCGGCGAACACGGCGGCGTTCTTCACCAGCACGTCGCGCCCGCTGATCACCTCGCTCTGCGGGCTGGCCCAGGCGCCGATGCGCGAGTCGAGCGGGCGGCTCGCGAAGTAGGCGTCGCTTTCCGCGGCGTCCACCTTCTCGACGCGGCCTTCGATGCGCACCACGCGCTCCAGCTCGACCCAGTGGAACTGCAATGACGCATACGGGTTGCCTGACAGTTCGCGGCCCTTGCGGCTTTCGTAGTTGGTGTACCAGACCACGCCGCGCGGGTCGTAGCCCTTGATGAGCACGATGCGGCTCGAAGGCCGCAGGTCGCTGCCCACGGTGCACAGCGTCATCGCGTTGGGCTCGGGCACTTGCGAGTCGATGGCCTCGGTGAGCCAGCGCTCGAACTGCTTCAGCGGATCGCCGGCGCTGTGCGCCTCGCCGAGTTCGGCGCGCTCGTAGCTCTTGCGCAGCGCGGCCAGCGTTTCGTTGGTTGGAGAAGAAGTCATGACCGAATTGTTGCGCACATACTCGGCCCATGACGACCAAGGCGAATTCCCCGGTAGTGATCGTGCTGGCCTCGGGCCGGGGCGAGCGCTTCATTGCGGCAGGCGGCACGGGCTCCAAGCTGAAGGCGATGCTCGCGGGCAAGCCGGTGCTGGAGCGCACGCTCGACGCGGTGCGTGCCAGCGGCCTGCCGTGGCACCTCGAAGACATCGGGCATCCGGGCATGGGCGATTCCATCGCCGCCGCCGTGCGTGCCACGCCCGATGCCAGGGGCTGGCTGATCCTGCCGGGCGATCTGCCGCTGGTGCAGCCCGAGACGTTGCGGGCGGTGGCCGCGGCGCTCGGCGGCCGGGTGAATGCGGTGCAGCCGCAGTACCTGGGGGAGCGCGGGCACCCGGTCGGTTTTGCGGCCGGTTGCCATGCGCAACTCTCGACGCTGGAGGGGAGCCTGGGCGCATCGTCCATCCTGCGGTCGATGCGCGCTATCGATTCGGTAGCGGACCTGGTGGTGGACGATGTGGGCGTGGTGACCGACATCGACACGCCCGAAGCCCTGGCGCGCGCCGAAGCGCTCTGGATCGAGCGCTCGGCCCGCCGCTGAGCTGCCCGCCTCCGGGTCGGCGGCTCAGCCGATCAGCGAATCAATGCCTCAGCGCGTGATCACCGCGCAGGCGATGCGCGGGCCGGAGTTGCCGGCCGGCTGCGTCGTGAAATCGTCGCGGTCGCGGTGCACGACCAGCGCACGACCCACCACGTTGTTGGCGGCGCCATCGGTCAGCGAGATCGAGTGGTCGTCGACGCGAAAGCGCGCCACGCCGGCGGCGTCGGCCACAAGGCTCGGCAGTTCGCCGGCATGGCTGCCCGGTGCCGCGAACTTGCCATGCGTGCCGCCGGTCGGGTTGAAGTGCCCGCCCGAGGCATTGCCGTTGTCGCCGCAGTCGCCCTTTTCGTGGATGTGGAAGCCGTGCTCGCTGCCCGGCACCAGGCCGCGCACTTCGCCCGACACGCGCACGCCATGCTCCAGGGCGGTGAAGGTCACCGTGCCGCGCGTCGGGTTGGGCGTGATCACGGCGGTCGGCACCAGCTCGACGGCCGTGCTCGGCTTGCCGCCCATGCTGCCGCAGGCGGCCAGGACTGCGGTGGCGAGGAGGGCGGTGCCGGTGGCGATGAGACGACGATGGTTCATTTGTTTTCCTTGGACGGTCCGGAAGGTTGGGAAGAAGAAGTTCGGGGAGAAGCGTTGTTGTTGTCGCTGGACCCCGGAACATATACCGGAGCCGGCGGCGCGCCGCAATCGGCGGCGGGCGCGGATTGGGGTTGTGCCTGCGGCGCCTGCGCTGCCGCAGCTTCTTGCGGCGTGGGCGCCAGCGCCACCAGCCGGGCCAGCGCCGCATCGTGGATCGAATGCCGCTGCAGCTCCAGCAGCGTCTGCTGCGCGTAGTCGAGCGAGCTGCCGTAGCGGCCCACGGCGTGGGTGAAGATGTGGCGGTAGCGCTCTTCGCTCAGTTCGCCCGTGTAGTTGGGGCTGCGGCGCGACAGCGTGAAGGCCAGCGCGCTCACGTTGCCTTCGGCCGTGCCGCAGCGCAGCCACTTGGGGTCGTACACGCCGGTCGGCATCTCGCGCAGCCAGAGCCGCTTCAGCGTTTCCAGCCCTTCGGCCTTCGGCACGCGGAACACCATGCCGCGGCAGCTGCCGCCCGACAGCAGCCCGAACACCAGCCCCGGCGTCTGGACGCTGCCGCGGTTGACGCGGCTCCACATCTTCAGCGCGCGGTGCCAGCCATGCACCCAGGCTGGCCGCCGTTCGACAAATCCGAATTCCGGCCGCCAGATCAGCGAGCCGTAGCCGAACAGCCAGAGGTCGTCGTGCCCGCCCCAGTCGGCAATGGCGCGCTCGAGCATCGGCTGCGGGTCGCGCAGGGGCTTGGGCATCGGGTCGAGTCCCGGCGGGCCGGGGTTCGGCGCGGGGTCCGACACGGGGGTGTCAGGACCGGCGCCTACAATTTCGTGATCATGGTTCACCGCACCATTATTTACCGACCTCTTTCCTACGGAGCAAGACCCGCAATGAGCGACGACGACAGCCAGCAAAATTTCATCCTCGGATTCCTGATGGCGCTGATTGCCCTGGTGATCTTCTTCGTGGTGGGCATCGTGCTCTGGCACAAGGGCCACAACACCAGCGTGCCGGTGGCCCAGGCCAAGCCCGGGGTGGTGGTTTCGGCGCCGGCACCGGGGCAGGAAACCAAGCTGGCCGAAGTGACCGAGACGGTGACGGTCACCATCCCCGATGGCGCCAGCATCCGCGTGGTCAACGGCGTGGTGAACTTCTACTTCGCGACCGGCAGCGCTGACCTGGCACCGGGTGCCGCCGAGGCGCTGGCCGCGGTCATCAAGGGCGTCGAGAGCGGCCACAAGGCGGTGGTCTCGGGCTTCCACGACACCACCGGCGACGCGGCCATCAACGAGGAACTCGCCAAGAAGCGCGCCCAGATGGTGCGCGACGTGCTCACCGGCCTGGGCGTGCCGGCCGACAAGGTCGACCTGCAGAAGCCCGCCGTCACGGCCGGCTCGGGCAACAACGCCGAGGCGCGCCGCGTCGAGGTGAAGCTCATCGACTGAGCGCCCCGTTCGCAGGCACAAGAAAAAGCCCGGTGATGCCGGGCTTTTTTGCGTCCGCGGCCCTGCCGGTCCCGCTGGCCATGCCTGAGTAAATTCGTATTGTTCGGCGCCCGGATTTCATCAGCCCTTTGCCGTCAACTTGGTACGATGGGCCTCCAGGCCCACAGTCGCACCGGCGACACGCAGCAAGAGCCCAAGACCCCCATGAGCAGCACACACCCCACCGTTCGCGACGTCACCGATCGCATTCGCGAGCGCAGCCATGCGCAGCGCAGCGCGTACCTCTCCAGGCTGGCCGAAATCCGCGCCCGCGATCGCGGCTCCGACCGCATGGGCTGCGCCAACGTGGCGCACGCCGTTGCCGGCATTCCGGCCAACGACAAGTTCAGGGTGGTAGCCGAGCGCGCGCCCAACCTCGGCATCGTCACCGCCTACAACGACATGCTCTCGGCCCACGCGCCGTACCAGGGCTACCCGGACATCATCAAGCACGAAGCCCGCCGCCTCGGCGCCACCGCGCAGGTGGCCGGCGGCGTGCCGGCCATGTGCGACGGCGTCACGCAGGGCACGCCCGGCATGGAACTGAGCCTGTTCAGCCGCGACGTGATCGCCATGAGCACCGCCATCGCGCTCACCCACGACATGTTCGACGGCGCGCTGATGCTCGGCGTGTGCGACAAGATCGTGCCCGGCCTGCTCATCGGCGCGCTGCACTTCGGCCACCTGCCTACCGTGTTCGTGCCCGCCGGCCCCATGCCTTCGGGCCTGTCGAACGGCGCCAAGTCGAAGGTGCGCGAGCAGGCGGCGCAGGGCCTCGTGGGCCGGCAGGGCCTGCTCGACGCCGAAATGGCGGCCTATCACACGATGGGCACCTGCACCTTCTACGGCACCGCCAACAGCAATCAGATGCTGCTCGAAGCCATGGGCCTGCACGTGCCCGGCACGGCGTTCATCCAGCCCGGCGACGCGATGCGCGAAACGCTCACGCGCGAAGCCGTGCGCACGGTGCTGGGCAAGGCCGGCGATGCCGCCTTCAGCTGCCCGCCGATCGGCGAAATGGTCGACGAGCGCTGCATCGTCAACGCCATGGTCGCGCTGCTCGCCACGGGCGGCTCCACCAACCACCTGATCCACTGGGTGGCCGTGGCCCGCGCCGCCGGCATCGTGATCGACTGGGACGACTTCTCGAAACTGTCGGACATCATTCCGCTGCTGACCCGCGTGTACCCCAACGGCAGTGCCGACGTGAACGAGTTCCAGGCCGCGGGCGGCCCCGGCTTCGTCATCGGCGAGCTGGTCGATGCGGGCCTGATGCACGGCGACGTGCTCACGGTGCGCGCCGGCGGCATCCGCGAATTCGCCAACATCCCGGAGCTGGTCGAAGGCGGCGAGCAACGCCTGTCATGGCACGCCGCCTCGCCCTCGAAGAACGACGCCGTCGCACGCACCGTTGCCGAGCCCTTCAGCGCCACGGGCGGCCTCAAGCTGCTCAGCGGCAACCTCGGCCGCAGCGTGATCAAGGTGTCGTCGGTGCCCGACGACCGCCACGTCATCGAAGCGCCCGCGCGCGTGTTCGATTCGCAGGCCGCGCTGCACAAGGCCTTCACCGCCGGCGAGCTGGAGCGCGACGTGGTCTGCGTGGTGCGCTGGCAGGGCCCGCAGGCCAACGGCATGCCCGAGCTGCACAAGCTCACACCGCCGCTGTCGGTGCTGCAGGGCAAGGGCTTCCGCGTGGCACTGGTCACCGATGGCCGCATGAGCGGCGCGTCGGGCAAGATACCGGCCGCGATCCACGTCTCGCCCGAAGCGGCCGCGGGCGGCCCGCTCGCCAAGGTGCGCGACGGCGACCTGATCCGTCTCGATTCCGTGGCGGGTACGCTCGCGGTGTTGTTGCCCGAAGACGAGTGGGCCGCGCGCGAAACCGCGACGCTGCCCGAAGCGCAGCGCATCGCCGACGGACACGGCCTCGGCCGCGAACTGTTCGCCGGCATGCGCCGCAATGCATTGACTGCTGAAGAAGGAGCCTGTTCATGGCTATGAACCCCGAAAAACTCACCGCGCTCGAAGTGATGCGCGACGCCCCCGTCATCCCCGTCATCGTGCTGAACGACGTCAAGGACGCCATTCCGCTGGCGCGCGCGCTGGTGGCCGGCGGCATCCGCATGCTCGAAGTCACGCTGCGCACGCCGCAGGCGCTGCAGTGCATCGAGGCCATCGCCAAGGAAGTGCCTGACGCCGTGGCCGGTGCCGGCACCATCCGCAGCGCAGCCGATGCACAGGCTTCGGCACTGGCCGGCGCAAAGTTCGGCGTGAGCCCGGGCTACACGCGCGCGGTCGGCAAGGCCTGCCACGACCTCGGCCTGCCGCTGCTGCCCGGCGTGGCCACCGGCAGCGAAATCATGACGGCGCAGGAAGACGGCTACACCCAGCTGAAGTTCTTCCCCGCGCTGCAAGCCGGCGGCCTGCCGATGCTGAAGGCCTGGCAAGGCCCGTTCGGCGACGTCACCTTCTGCCCCACGGGCGGCATCCATGCGGGCAACGCGGCGGAGTTTCTTGCGCTGTCGAATGTGGCCTGCGTGGGCGGCTCGTGGATCGTGCCGGCCGACGCCATTCGCGAAGGCAACTGGGCACTGATCGAACAACTGGCGCGCGCCGCGAGCCAACTGCCGCGCTGACCGCCATGGCCGCCGATTTCGACGCGAGCGACCTGAAGGTCATTGCCTTCGACATCTTCGGCACCGTGGTCGACTGGCACAGCGGCATTGCCGCCGAGGTCGAGCGTGTCTTGCCGGGCGTCGATGGCGCAGCCTTCGCGCTGGCCTGGCGCGCCGGCTACCAGCCCGCGATGAAGGCCGTGATGGAACGCATCGCAGCGGGCGAGGGCGGCTTCACGCTGCTCGACGAACTGCACCTGAGCATGCTCGAACAGGTGCTGAGCGACTTCAGCCTGGCCGACCGGCTCGACAGTGCCGCCCGGCGCGACCTGAGCCGTGCCTGGCACCGCCTGCCGGCCTGGCCCGATTCGGTGGAAGGGCTCACGCGGCTCAAGAAGAAGTTCACCATCTGCACGCTCTCCAACGGCAACATCGGCCTGCTCACCGAAATGGCGAAGCGCGCCGGCCTGCCGTGGGACTGCGTGCTGTCGGCCGAAGTGTTCAAGGCCTACAAGCCCGACCCGCGCACCTACCTGGGCGTGGCGGGCGTGTTCGACGCCACGCCGGGCCAGGTGATGCTGGCCGCCGCGCACCACGACGACCTGGCCGCCGCGCGCATGTGCGGCCTGAAGACCGGCTACATCGAGCGGCCGTACGAGTTCGGGCGAGCCAAGCCCAAAGACGTGTCGCCGCAGCCGGACAACAACCTGCACGCGCGCGACATCAACCAGCTGGCCGACCTGCTCGGCTGCTGATGATCTGCAGGCCGCCTCAGTCGGTCAGCAGCTTCTCGACCGTGCGCAGGTTGCGCGCGGTCGTGCTCGACTTGTAGCGCGTTTTCGCCAGCAGTTTCGAGACCGGCGTGTCGGTGCTTTCGCCGCGCGGGCATTGCCAATAGAGCACGCCCTTGCCGCGCTGCAGGCGCTCGACGGTGGCGTCGAACGTGCTGGCCGCCTTCATGATTTCATCGAGCATCGCGGGGTCGGAGCCGAACACCAGGTAGGGGTGCCGCTCTTCGTCGATGCGCTCGAAGGGGTAGCCCGCCGCCATGTCGGCCACGGCCTTCTGCGTGAGCAGCACGATCCACGCGTCGTAGCCGAAGCGCTTGCGCAGCGCCTGCTCGATGCGCGCGCGCAGTTCGGCGGCATCGCTCTCGTCGGTATCGAACAGCACGTTGCCGCTGGCGAGCACGGTGCGCACCGCGCCGAAGCCGAGTTCGACGAACAGCGCCTTCAGGTCGGCGCTCTTTATCGTGATGCCGTTGACGTTCACGCCGCGCAGCAGCGCGACATGGCGCGTGGCGGCGGTTTTCTTCTTCGGGCTTGCCATGGACGGATGTGTCTTGTCGATGCCCGTGGCGCTTCAGCGAAGGCCGCCGCCGGCGGCGCTTTCGTCACGCTGGATCAGCTCGATCTTGTAGCCGTCGGGGTCCGTCACGAAGGCGATGACGGTGGTGCCGCCCTTGACCGGGCCGGCTTCGCGCGTCACGTTGCCGCCCGCCGCCTTGATCTTCTCGCAGGCCGCGTAGGCATCGGGCACGCCGAGCGCGATGTGGCCGTAGGCGGTGCCCAGCTCGTAGCTTTCGGTGCCCCAGTTGTAGGTGAGTTCGATCTCGGCCTGGTCGGGGTTGCCCTTGCCATAGCCGATGAAGGCCAGGCTGTATTTGTACTCGGGGTTTTCCGACGTGCGCAGCAGGTTCATGCCGAGCACCTTGGTGTAGAAATCGATGGAGCGCTGGAGGTTGCCAACGCGCAGCATGGTGTGAAGAAGTCGCATCTCGTGGAGCCGTTTGGTTTTATCGAAGGGGAAGGCCGCTATTGTCGGCCTGCCTGCGCGGCACGATCAAGCGGCCAGCGTCAGCAGATGGGCCTGGTGGTGCTTCAGGAAGTCCATCAGGTGTTGCGGATACTCGGGCACGACCGCGTTGCGCACGCTGGGGCGCGCCGCCAATGCCTGGCGCCACGCATTCACCTTGGGCAGCGCATCGAAGATGTGTGAGTCGTGCAGGGCATCGAACACCTCGAAATAGCGGAACACCGGCGCGAACACCGCGTCGACCAGGCTGAAGCTTGCGCCGGCAAAGTAGGGGCCGGCGCCCAGTGCCGCTTCGACCCGCTCGAACTTCGCGACCAGCGCGAGCCGCTTCTGTTCAAAGATGGCCGCATCCTGCGTGGTTTCGTAACCCCACAGGTCGCCGAGGATGGCCGAGCCGAACTCCATCCATGCGCGGTGTTCGGCACGGGTGAGCGGGTCTTCGGGGTGCAGGCGCGCGCCGGGCTGCGTCTCTTCGAGGTACTCGCAGATCACGTTGCTTTCGAACAGCACGGCCTCGCTGCCGTCGGGTCGCCGCACCTTCAGCAGCGGCACCTTGCCGAGCGGCGAGATGTCGAGAAACCACTGGGGCTTGTTCGCGAGATCGATCACGACGCGCTCGAAGGGCACGCCTTTCTCATTCAGTGCAATGGCGGCGCGCTGGACGTAGGGGCACAGCAGGTGGCTGACGAGAGTGAGGGGCTGTTGCGACATGGGGTTTCCGTTTTCGGTTGGGGTGTTTCGGATCGCCGCGATTCTTGCGGTCTTGAACAACCTTTTCCAGAAAAGCCCATTGGGCCGGGCGCGCGCCGATGGCATTGCGGGACAGCCACCTAGAATTCTTCGCTGTTCGAGCAAAAAAACGGGGAGAGGGCCTTGCAGATCTACAGGTTGACTTCCGGTCGCCACGGAACATTTCTCTACAACCGGCAGGATGAATTCGTCGGCCGCAGCCTCGAGCTGTACGGCGAATGGTCGGAGGCGGAAATCCTGCTGTTTCGCCAGCTGATCGAGCCCGGCAATGTCGTGCTGGAGGCCGGCTCGAACATCGGATCGCACACGGTCTGGTTTTCGCGCGCCGTGGGTGAGCGCGGCCGCGTGATCGCCTACGAGCCGCAACGCAGCGTCTTCCAGTTGCTGTGTGCCAATCTGGCGTTGAACGAGCGTTTCAATGTCGACGCCCGCTGCGAAGCAATCGGACGCGCCGACGGGCACGTCGAGATTCCCGTGATGGACCCGTTCGCAAAGTTCAATTTCGGTTCGGTGTCGTGCCACAGCCGCGGCGAGGTCAATGAGCGGGTGCCCTTGCGCGCGATCGACTCGCTGGCCCTGGAACGGCTCGATTTCATCAAGGCCGACATCGAGGGGTTCGAACTGGAGATGCTGCACGGCGCCTGGCAGACGATCGAGCGTCACCGCCCCGCCATCTTTCTGGAGTTCCTCGCGCAGTACGGGCCCGGCGATATTTCGCAGGAGGTGTGCCAACGATTGGGCGGGCTGGGGTACGACTGCCATTACTACCTGACGCCCCTGTTTCTCGACGAGAACCACAAGGGCTCGCGAGAAAACCTTTTCCCGGGCGGCACGTCGTTCGATCTGCTCTGCACCCCTCGCGAAAAGTTCTCGGTCGCGGGCTTGCTGGCTGCCGAGGGAAAGACGTGGCAGCAGTCGGTGGACCAGGGCTGGTGCGTGCCGCGGGTGGAGCGCCGCGAGCCCGCATAAGGGCTGCGCTCTGGCTCGCTGCTAGGCGGCAGTGGCCAGCCAGTGCGTGATGCGGCCGCCGTGCATCACGCCGATGCGGTCGGCCATGGCGTGGGCTTCGGCCTCGTTGTGCGTCACCAATATCGCGGTCTGGCCCGCCAGCTTGAGGATGCCGCGCACCTCGGCCGTCAGGCGTTCGCGCGTGCCGCCGTCGAGGTTCGAGAAAGGCTCGTCGAGCAGCAGCAATGCGGGCGAGGGCGCGAGCGCGCGGGCCAGTGCGATGCGCTGCTGCTGGCCGCCCGACAGCTCGTGCGGATAACGCTCGCCGGCTTCGGCCAGGCCCACCAGCGCCAGCATTTCGGCCACGCGCGCCTGCTGCGCCGCGCGGTCCAGGCGGCGCAGTCCGAAGGCGACGTTCTTCGCGGCCGACAGGTGCGGGAACAGCGCGTACTCCTGGAACATCATGCCCACGCGGCGCTGCTCGGGCGGCAGGTGCTGCTGCGCGGAAGACAGCAGCACGTCGCCCAGCTTCACCGTGCCGGCGCGCACCGGCTCGAAGCCGGCAATGGCGCGCAACACCGTGGTCTTGCCGCAGCCCGAGGGGCCGAACAGGCAGGCGATGTCGCCCGCGGCCAGAGAAAGCGCAAAGCCGTCGACCACCGTGTGCAGGCCACGCGGCGTGTCGTAGGCAAGCTGGAGCGCGTCGATATGCAGTGGGGAGCTCATGTCTTGTTCGGGTCGGGCATCGCGGAGGATGTCCCCAACTGGTTGCGCGCCAGCAGCACCACCGGCAGCAGGCCGGCCAGCACGATGGCCAGCGCGGCAATGGCGCCTTCTTCGTAGGTGCCGCGCGCGGCTTCGGCATAGAGCCAGGTGGCGAGGGTGTCGAAATTGGCGGGCCGCAGCAGCAGCGTGGCCGGCAGTTCCTTCATGGCGTCGACGAACACCAGCAGCGCGCCGGCCGCAATCGCGGGCCGAAGCAGCGGCAGGTGCACGCGGCGCAGCGTGCCGCCGGTGGTTTCGCCGAGCAGCCGCGAAGCCTGCTCGATGGCCGGCGGAATGCGCGCCAGCCCGGCCTCGATGCCGCCGACCGGCATCGCCAGGAAGCGGATGGCGCAGGCCACCACCAGCACCACGCCCGCGCCCATGAGCGGCAGGCCCTGCAGGCCCAGCGCGTTGGCCAGCACGGCATCGAAGGCCAGTGCCGGCGTGAGCAGGCCGATGGCCAGCACCGTGCCCGGCACCGCATAACCCAGCGTGGCGACGCGGGCCTGCCAGTGTGCGCGGTTGGGGCCCGAGCCCTGGCTGCGCGAAGCCCATGCAACCACCAACCCCGCGCCCACCGCCACCAGCGTGACACCGGCTGCCAGCGCCAGCGTGTTGCCCAGGCTGGCAACCAGCCCCCGCGAAATGCCGCCCCCCTGGTACAGCCGCTTGGCGCTTTCCCAGACCAGGTACAGCGCGGGCGCCACGAAGCCGATCAGCACCGGCAGCGAGGCCGTGGCGGTGGCGGCCCACGCCGCGCCGCCATGCAGGCGCTTCGGCTGCACGGCGCGCATGCGCTGCGCCGAGCCGAAGCGCTGGTGCTGGCGGCCGTTGCGTTCGAGCCAGACCAGCGCCACCACCATGAACAGCATCGCGCAGGCAATCTGCGCCGCGCCGGCCAGGTCGGAGCGCGTGATCCATGTGGTGTAGACCGCCACCGTGAGCGTGTTCACGCCCAGGAATTCGGAGGCGCCGATGTCGTTGAGCGTTTCGAGCAGCGCCAGGCTCAGGCCCACGGCCAGCGCCGGCCTTGCCAGCGGCAGCGCGACTCTAAAGAAGGCGCCGCTGCGGCTCTCGCCCAGCGTGCGCGCGGCTTCCATCAGGTGCGCCGGCTGCGTCATGAACATCGCGCGCGCCGTCATGTAGACGTACGGGTAGAGCACGAAGCCCAGCACGAAGATCGCGCCTGGCATCGAGCGCAGGTCGGGCAGGCGGAACTGGCGCGGGCTGTCGAAGCCCAGCATCCAGCGGATCGCGCCCTGCACGGGGCCGATGGGATGCAACAGGTCGAGGTAGGCAAAGGCGACGATGTAGGT
The DNA here is from genome assembly GCF_003852515.1 of Variovorax sp. KBW07. Lineage (GTDB taxonomy): Bacteria > Pseudomonadota > Gammaproteobacteria > Burkholderiales > Burkholderiaceae_C > Variovorax. The sequence goes on from NZ_QAJK01000039.1 coordinate 12,617, forward strand.
CGGCATCGCCAGCGGCAGCAGCAGCGCCCAGTGCAGCGTGCCGCGCCCCGGAAAGTCGTGCGCCGTGACCAGCCACGCGCAACCGGTGCCGATCACCAGCACCAGCGTGCCGACCCCGGCCAGCAGCACGGCGGTGTTAAGCGTTGCCTGCGGCAGCACGTGCGCGAACAGCGGGCCCCAGTGCCCCACGCCCGAGCCGAACGCAAGCCATGCCAGCGTGAGCACCGGCGCGAGCACGCCGAGCGCGATGGCCAACGACGTCCAGCGCCAGGCCGGGCCCGCGGCATGCAGGCCCGGCGGCTGGCGCCGTGCTATCGACAACATTCTTCAGGCACTTTCAAGGCGTGCCCGGCCATGCCGGTCACTGGTCGAAGCCGACCTTGTCGACCAGCGCACTGGCCTGCTTGCGGTACTTGGCGATTTCGGTCAGTGGCAGCGGATCGACCTTCAGCTCGCCGATGGCCTGGCCGATGATCGGGTCGAGCGCCACGCCCTTGCGCACCGGGTATTCGTAGTTGGCCTGCGCGTAGAGCGACTGTGCCGGCTCCGACACCAGGAACTCGAGCAGCTTGACCGCGTTGGCGCGCTGCGGCGCGTTCTTGGCCACGGCCGCGCCGCTGATGTTGACGTGCGTGCCGCCGCTCTTGGCGTTGGCGAAGGTCGGGCGCACCACCTTGATGGCGTCGCCCCACTTGCGCGCGTCGGTGCCTTCCTTGGCGCTCTTCATCTGGCCGACGTAGTACGAGTTGGCCAGGCCCACGTCGCAGATGCCGCCGAGAATGTCGCGCGCCACGTCGCGGTCGCCACCCGTCGCCTTGCGTGCCAGGTTGGCCTTCACGCCGCGCAGCCACTGCTCGGCCTTGGCCTCGCCGTCGTGCGCGATCAGCGCGGCCACCAGGGCCGTGTTGTAGGGGTGCTGGCCGGCGCGGATGCAGACCTTGCCCTTGTACTTCGGGTTGGCCAGGTCTTCGTAGCGGAAGCTGGTCAGCGGCTGGCTCTTGTCGGCGTACAGCACGCGGGCGCGCAGCGACAGCGAGAACCACTGGCCGTCGGCACCGCGCAGGTTGGCCGGAATGGCCGATTCGAGCGCGGCCGATTTGACCGGCTGCGTCACGCCGCCATCGACCAGGTCCATCAGGTTGCCGATGTCCACCGTCATCAGCACGTCGGCCGGCGAGCGTGCGCTTTCGGCCTTGACGCGCTCCAGCAGACCGTCTTTCACGAACACGGTGTTGACCTTGATGTTGCTCTGCGCGCTGAAGGCCGAGATGAGCGGCTGGATCAGCGCGGGCTCGCGCGTCGTGTAGAGCGTGAGTTCGTCGGCGGCGGCCTGTGCGGGCAGGGCGGTGACGGCCAGCCAGGTGGCGCTGGCGCCGAGCAGTGCGCGCGCGGCGCGGCGGCCTTGGACGCGGGAGCGTTCGGTCATGAAGGATCCTCCGGGAGCAGTGACGTGTTCTGGAAAAAAATCAGCGGCGGCGCAGGGCCGCGCCGCCGAGGATGAGAATAATTATCACTGGGGGGAGGGAGCGCGCTGCCTTTGGACTTACAGGTCGAAGGCCTACTAGGGGCGGATGCGCGATGCCGCTTTCTTGTGCTCGCCCCTTCAGCGCGCAGGCGGAATCTCGAACACAAGGCAGGTCGTCGTCGCGTGCGCGTACAGCGTGCCATCCGGCCCGAACAGCCGGGCCTCCGCCGTGGCGAGCTGCTTGCCGCAGTGGATCACCTTGCCTTCGGCGCGCACGCGCTGCACCTTGGGCGTGAGGCCCTTCACGTAGTTCACGCTCAGTTCGGCGGTGGTGTAGGCGCGGCCGGGCGGCATCATGGTGTGGACCGAGCAGCCCAGGGCCGAATCGAGCATGGTCGCGACCCAGCCGCCGTGGATGGTGCCCAGCGGGTTCAGGTGCTGCGGCAGCGGCGTCCCCTGGAACACGGCGACGCCCTTGCTCACGGTAAGGATGGTGAAGTCCAGCGTCTTGGCAATCGCGGCATAGGGAATTTCGCCGTTCAGCATGGCCTGCATGACCTCCAGGCCGGTCTTGTCGGCGATCTGGTCGGGGCGCGCCAGCCCGGGGCCTGGGCCGCCGTCGAGGCGGTCGGTAATCAGTCGCTCTTCGGCAATCCATGCGTCGAGCTGGTTGATGGGGTTCGTCGTCATGCCTGTGTTCCTTCTGGGGGCTTTGTTGGGGTGGGTAAATTGCATATGCAATAGTTGCACATACAATAATACCCCATGGACACACCCACCAAGCCCCGCGGCTGCACCAGTTTCAAGGTGCGGCAACTGTCGCGCCGACTGTCGCAGCACTACGACGCCGAGGTGTCGCAAAGCGGCCTGAAGACCACGCAGTACTCGCTGTTGTCGCAGCTGGCGCGGCTCGGTCCTTCGCGCCCGGTCGACCTGGCGGGCGAGCTCAAGATGACCGCCTCGACCCTGAGCCGCAACCTGCAGCCGCTGATTGCCGCGGGCTTCATCGCGCAGAGTGCCGGCGCCGACGCACGCAGCCTGCTGGTGCAGCTCACCGAGGCCGGCGAGGCCAAGCGCCGCGAAGCACAGCAGTACTGGAAGGCGGCTCAGCAGAAGATCAATGCGCTGTTTGGCGTGGAGCGCGTGCTCGCGCTGCACCAGCTGATCGACGAAGCGATGGAACTGCTCGGCGCCGATGACGAGCCGGCCATCGACGACTGAGCGTCTTCCACCCCGACCGCCACCTCCGATACCCACGACACATCTTTTCCTTGTCGCGCGCAAAGGCTGCGCGCGCGAGTGCGTTTTTCTTGCCTTTTTGCTCCTCCACATCTCATTCAAACAGCCGAGGTCCCATGTTCGCCACCCAAGTCTCCGCATGGCTCCAGCGCCGCGGCATCCACTACGGATGGATCGTCGCCGCCATCACTTTCCTGACCATGCTGACCATGTCGGCCGCGCTGGGCCTGCCGGGCGCCATGCTGCAGCCGCTGACCAAGGAGTTCGGCTGGAGCACCGGGCAGATCTCGTCGGCGCTCGCGCTGCGCTTTGCGCTGTTCGGCCTCATGGGCCCGTTCGCCGCCGTGCTGATGGAACGCTACGGCCTGCGCGCGGTGATCTGTACCGGCCTTGCGCTGGTCGGCCTGGGCATGGCGCTGGTCACCATGGCCTCGCAGCTGTGGCAGCTGTTCGTGCTGTGGAGCCTGATGCTGGGCCTGGGCACCGGCATGACGGCGTTGGTGCTCGGCGCGGTGGTGGCCAACCGCTGGTTCGTGGCGCGCCGCGGGCTGGTCATCGGCATGCTCACGGCCAGCTCGGCCACGGGGCAGCTGGCCTTCCTGCCGTTTGCGGCCTGGATGATCGAGCACTGGGGCTGGCGCTCGGCCATCGTGCCGATCGTGATCGGCAGCGTGCTGATCGGCGTGCTCGCGCTGTGCCTGATGCGCAACCGGCCGTCGGACATCGGCCTTCTACCCTACGGTGAAGTGCCCGGCACCCAGCCGGCGGCGCCCGCCGTTGCCGCCCCGGCCATGAACTTCGCCACGCCGTTCCGCGTGCTGAAGGAAGTCTCGACCAACCGCACCTTCTGGATTCTTGCGGGCACCTTCTTCATCTGCGGCTTGAGCACCAACGGCCTGGTGCAGACGCACTTCATCTCGCTGTGCGGCGACAACGGCATGGGTGCCGTGCCGGCCGCGTCGGTGCTGGCCATGATGGGCGCCTTCGACTTCGTGGGCACCATTCTTTCGGGCTGGCTCTCGGACCGCTACGACAACCGCAAGCTGCTGTTCTGGTACTACGGCCTGCGTGGGCTGTCGCTGTTCTGGCTGCCGCATTCCGAATTCACGATCTACGGCCTGGGCCTCTTCGCGATGTTCTACGGCCTCGACTGGATCGCCACCGTGCCGCCGACCGTCAAGCTCGCGGGCGCCACCTTCGGCCCGGCCAAGGTCGGCCTGGTGTTCGGCTGGATCTTTGCCGCGCACCAGCTGGGCGCCGCCACCGCCGCCTATGGCGCCGGCTTTGCGCGCACGCTGCTGCTCACCTACACCCCGGCGCTGTACGCAGCGGGCGCCGCCTGCCTGGTTGCCGCGCTGATCGTGATGATGATCCGCCGCCCGGCCGCCAAGACCGGTGCGCCGGTCACGCCATCGGCGGCGGCTCGGGCCTGAGCACGCCACGAAGAACGCAACCCGCGCACCCCGCGCATCACGCACAGCCCGCACCGCCATGTCCACCGCAACTTCTTCCACCGCCTCGTCGGCCGACCTCGACCCGCGCACGCGCCGCCTGCTCGAAGCGCCCATCGTGCCCACGCTGCTGCGCCTCGCCGCGCCCAACGTGCTGGTGATGGTGGCGCAGGCTTCCGTCGGCCTGATCGAAACCTACTTCGTCGGCAAGCTCGGCACCGATGCGCTTGCGGGCATGGCGCTGGTGTTCCCCATCGTCATGCTGATGCAGATGACCTCCAGCGGCGCGATGGGCGGAGGCATTGCCTCGTCGATTGCCCGCGCGCTCGGCGCACGCCGGCGCGCCGACGCCGATGCGCTGGTGTGGCACGCCATCGTCATCGCGCTGGGCTTCGGCCTGTGCTTCACGCTGGCGCTGCTGCTCGGCGGGCGCTGGCTCTACGGAATCATGGGCGGCACGGGCCCCGCGCTCGACGCGGCGCTCACGTACTCCAACTGGGTCTTTGCGGGCGCGGTGCTGGTGTGGCTGTTCAACTCGCTCTCGGCCATCATCCGCGGCACCGGCAACATGTCGGTGCCGGCCAACGTGACGGTGGTGGGCGTGGTGTTCCTCATTCCGGCGTCGCCGTTGCTCATCTTCGGCATCGGGCCGCTGCCGGGCATGGGCATCGCCGGCGGCGCGATGGCGCTGCTGCTGTATTACCTGCTGGGCTCCATCGCGCTCATCGTCTACCTGCGCTCGCCGCGCAGCCTGCTGCGGCCCACGCTGGAGGCGCTGAAGCTGCGCTGGCCGCTGTTCCGCGACATCCTGCGCATCGGGCTGGTGGGCACGGTGTCGACCGTGGCCACCAACCTGTCCATCGGCATTGCCACCGCACTGACCGGGCACTTCGGTTCCGGCGCGCTGGCCGGCTACGGCACGGCGTCGCGGCTCGAATACCTGCTGGTGCCGTTGGTGTTCGGCCTGGGCGCGCCGCTGGTCGCGATGGTCGGCACCTGCATGGGCGCGGGGCAGCGCGAGCGTGCGTTGCGCGCCACCTGGGCCGGCGCCGGGCTGGCCTTTGCGCTGACCGAAACCATCGGCCTCGCGGCTGCGTTCTTTCCGCGGCCGTGGCTGCTGCTGTTCGGCAACGACCCCGTGATGCTCGAGACCGGCGCGCACTACCTGCGCGTGGTGGGGCCGCTGTACGGCTTCTTCGGTGTCGGGCTGGTGCTGTACTTCGCCTCGCAGGGCGCGGGCCGGTTGCTGTGGCCGGTGCTTGGCAACATCGCGCGGCTGGCCGTGGCGGGCACGGGCGGCTGGCTGGCATTGCGCTGGGGCGGCGGGCTTACCGGCGTGTTCGCGGCGCAGGGCGTGGCGCTGGTGGTGTACGGCATCGTGATCGCATCGGCCATTGCCGGCGGTGCGTGGTTCGGCCGCGTGGGCTGGCCGCGCACGACCAACGGATTGCTGCGCCGCGTGGCGCAGGCCTGACCCGATTTTTCTTCACCGAAAGGCTCCCATGAAAATCAAGGATTCCGTTGTCTTCATCACCGGCGCGAACCGCGGCCTGGGGCTGGCTTTCGCGAAGGCCGCGCTGGCGGCCGGGGCGCGCAAGGTCTACGGTGCCGCGCGCGATCCGAAGAGCATCACGCTGGCAGGCGTGACGCCGGTGGCGCTCGACGTGACGCAGGCCGCGCAGATCGAGGCGGCCGTGGCGGCCTGCGGCGACGTCACGCTGCTCGTGAACAACGCGGGCATTTCGCGCGGATCGAACTTGCTGAGCACGGGTGCGGTCGATGCCGCGCGCGCCGAGTTCGAAACCAACTTCTTCGGCCCCTGGGCGCTGACGCAGGCCTTTGCGCCGGTGCTCGCGGCCAACGGCGGCGGCGCCGTGGTCAACGTGCTGTCGGCCCTGAGCTGGACCACCTTTCCCGGTGTGGCGACGTACAGCGCGACCAAGTCGGCGGCCTGGTCGCTGAGCAACGGCTTGCGCAATGAACTGGCGGGGCAGGGCACGCAGGTCACCAGCCTTCATGTGGCCTTCATGGACACCGACATGGCCGCGCATGTGCCTGGCGCCAAGGCATCGCCGGACGATGTGGCGCGGCAGGCGCTGGAGGGTGTCGAGGCCGGCAAGCCCGAAGTGCTGGCCGACGCGGTCACGCGCCAGCTGAAGCAGGGGCTGTCGAGCGAGACGCCGGCCTATGTGGTTCCGCCCGCGGCGCCGGTCAAGGCATAGGCCGGGGCACAGGCCAAGTCATAGGCAGGCCGCAACGCCACAAACAAGAACCCGGGCGCGCGGCCCGGGTCATGCATCGGACGGAAGGCCGAAGCCTGTCAGTTGCGATACGGGTTGTTGGGGCGGCGGTCGTAGCGGTTGGGCACGCCGTCTCCGTCGTTGTCACGGCGGCCGCTGTAGTGGCGGCGGTCATCCCAGCGGCGGCCGCCGCGGTCGTAGTAGCGGTCCGGCCCATGGTAGTAGCGCGGGCCGTGATAGTGGCGCGGCGGAGGCGGCGGCGCGTAGTAGCGGCGGTGCGGCGGCGGTGCCGGCACCACGTACACCTGGGCCTGGATGAAGCGGCCGCCGGTCTGGGCTTGTGCCGGGGCGGTAACTGCCGCCAGCGACAGCAGGGCTGCGGCGGCGAATGCGAAACTGAGTTTTTTCATGGCGACTCCCGTGGAGTGGTTGGAAGCCTCATCGTCGCTGCCTTGTGTGAACCTTGTGTAAGGCTGAAGCGAAATCGGATGAAGAGCTGTAAGCCCATGCGCGCTGTACGTTGTGCGCGCTTGCCGGGCATGCAGTCATCCTAAGTGCTTCGGCACCCGCGAGGCACCGCTCCGGGTGTGCCGTTGGTTGTAGGCCAACAGGCCGTGAACGTGTGCGTTCGTTCGCAGCTCAGCCGCGCGGTGGCGGCAGCATGCGGCGCAGCGCTTCGAAGAACAGGTCCGACTGCTCGCGCTCGCCCTGGATCTGCGCCGCCACATGCGCGGCCAGCTTGGCATTCACCGGCGCCAGCGGGCGCCCGGTCGACTGCGCGATCACCTGGTGCAGGCACGCGCGTTCCAGGTAATACAAATCGTCGTAAGCGTGTGCGATGGTGGCGCCCGCCACGATCACGCCGTGGTTCGCAAGAAAGGCCACGTCCTTGCCCGACATTGCGCGCGCAATGCGTTCGCCTTCAGCATCGTCGAGCGCAAGGCCGTTGTATTCGGCATCGACCGCGATGCGGTTCATGTAGCGCATCGCGTTCTGGCTGGCGGTGGGGTCGAGCGCGCGGTCGACCGTGATCGTGAGCGCCGTCGCATAGGGCATGTGGCAATGCAGCACCACCGCATGGCCCGTGAGCCGGTGCACCGCGCCATGGATGAAAAGCGCGGTGGGCTCCACGCGATGGCGCCCGGCGAGCACTTCGCCGTGCACGTCGATCAGCACGATGTCGTCGGCACCGATCTCGCTCCAGTGCAGGCCGCGCGGGTTGATCAGGTAGCGGTCTTGCGCGCCCGGCAGCATCACGCTGAAGTGGTTGCAGACCCCTTCGGACAGCCCGTGATGGGCGGCGGCGCGAAGGGCAAGGGCGAGGTCTTCGCGCAGCTTGCGCACGGCGGGGCTGGCGTAGGTGGCATCGGCGGACATCGGGTCTCCTTCTTTTTTCTTTGGGGCAGGGTCGTGGGTAAAAAGGGGCGGATCAGGCGCGCATCACGCCGGTCCAGGCCGCGACGAATTGCTTCGCATCGTCGCGCACGGCGGCGGCCTGCTTGCCCGGCTTGTAGAGCGCGGAACCGATGCCGAAGCCCGCCGCGCCCGCCGCGCGCCACACGGCCATGTTCGCTGGCGTGATGCCGCCCACGGGCATCACCGGTGTGCCCGACGGCAGCACCGCCAGCAGCGCCTTCACCACGGCGGGCGAGGCCAGTTCGGCGGGGAACAGCTTGAGCCCGGTGGCACCGGCCGCGAGCGCGCCGAAGGCCTCGGTCGGCGTCAGCACGCCCGGCAGGCAGACCATGCCCAGGCGCGCGGCCTCGGCGATGACCTCGGCGTTGAAGTTGGGCGACACGATCAGCTCGCCGCCGGCCGCATGGACCTCGCGCACCTGCCGTGCTTCGAGCACCGTGCCCGCGCCGACCAGTGCCTGTGGAAAGCGCGTGCGCATCAGCGCGATGCTGTCCAGCGGTTGCGGCGAATTGAGCGGCACTTCGAGCAGCCGGAAGCCGGACTCCACGATGGCATCGCCCACGTCGGCGGCCTCGGCCGGCGAGAGCCCGCGCAAGATGGCCACCAGTGGCAGCTCGCCCATGGCGGCGCTGAATTTTTCGAGAGCAGTGGGGGCGGAGAGATGTGTGTTCGTCATGGTTGTGTCGTGTGTTTGTCGTCCGCCGCCAGAAAGCCCGACAGCGCATGCAGTCCGGCCCAGGTGGCTTCGGCCCCGAGCGTGCGCGTGGCGACGCCGGTGGCACGCAAGGCCAGCGTGTAGCGCTGGGTGAGGGCGGGCGAGCCGATCAGCACCACTTCGCCGGCCGCGTGCAGCGACTGCGTGCGAAGCTCTTCGCCGATCAGCAGGCCCGAGAGATAGCTCGAAAGCTCGGGCTTCGGCATGCGTTCGAACAGCGCGAGCGTGCGCGCGCCGAAGGCGTTGTGCAGCAGCCCATGGCCGTTTTCGGAGCGCGTCACGCCTTCGAGAAAAGCAGCCTCATCGAGCGGTGCCGCCGCATCGAGCGTGCGCGCAAGAATCGAGTGCTGGCTCAGCAGCGCATAGAACTCGCCGGTCATGTAGGTGCGGAACCCGGCGACGCGGCCTTTCTTCACCGTGGCCCACTTGTTGTGAGTGCCGGGCAGAACGAACACGCCGTCGCTGAGGCCGGTGAGCGTCATGGCGCCGAAGATCTGAACTTCTTCACCGCGCATCACATCGGGCACGCCATCATGCTCGTCGCTGAGGCCCGGCACGATGGCGATGCGCGCGCCGGGAATGGCATCGATGTGGATGATCTTGCGGCCGACTTCGACGCGGCCGGCGGGGCAGGCGCAATACGGCGCCTCGACCCAGCCCTGCTTGCTGCCGGCCATGCCGGAGATGAGGCAACGCGTTCCTTCGGGGCGCATCCAGTCGCCGAAGAGCGTTTCGAAAACAGCGGGAAAGCCGCCTTCGGGCACCGTGAGAATGCCGCGCGCGTCGCTGCGCTCTTCAAGCACTTTGCCGTCGGCGTCCAGCAGTGCGCCGCGCAGTGAGCTCGTGCCCCAGTCGATTGCTACCAGTCTTGTCATGTCGGCGATTTTGCTTTGTGTTCCGGGTTGCTTGGGGTTGGGGTCGGGGTCGGGAGCGGGGTCATTCTTGGGCTTGTGCGACTGACACCG
>NZ_QAJK01000004.1 GCF_003852515.1 Variovorax sp. KBW07
CGCATGCGCAATGAGGGCGAGCACGACGGCGCGCGGCGTGCCGCGCTGCGGCGGTGGCGCGAACTCGGGGCGGTCCAGTGCGAGGGACATGCCTTATTTGCCGCCCGTGGTCGTGACCGACAGCCCCACGCGCTCGATGCCGCTGCGCTTGAGCTGGTTCATCGCCTTGACGACGGTTTCGTATTTGACCGACTTGTCGGCGCTGATGACCACCGGGCGCTGGTCGTCGCCGCCCTGGGCGGTCTTGGCGGCGGAGCCGATCTGCGTCATGGGGATCGACGTGCCACCGGTGCCGGTGGACGGGTCTTTCTTGATCTGCACTTCGTCGTCGCTCTTGATGACGATCTCGATGGGCTTGTCGGGCTGCTTGTTGGCGCGGTCGACCGTGGGCAGGTTGATCACGCTCGGCGTGATGAGCGGGGCTGTGACCATGAAGATGATCAGCAGCACCAGCATCACGTCGATGAACGGGACCATGTTGATCTCGTTGATCGTGCGGCGTCCTCGGCCCCGGGATGAAACGGCGGGCATGCGCTTGTGGCTCCGCTCAGCGGTTGGCCGGAGCCACCGAAGGTGCAGCGCCGGCCGAGGGGTTGGCCGAGAGGTTGCGCTGCAGGATGTTGGAGAACTCCTCGATGTAGGTTTCGAGGGCAATGGCGATCTTGTCGATCTCGCGGGCGAAGCGGTTGTAGCCGACCACCGCCGGAATGGCGGCGAACAGGCCGATGGCCGTGGCCACCAGCGCTTCGGCGATGCCCGGGGCCACGGTGGCCAGCGTCACCTGCGTGAGGGCGGCCAGGCCGGTGAAGGCATGCATGATCCCCCAGACCGTGCCGAACAGGCCCACATACGGCGACACCGAGCCGACGGTGGCCAGGAACGAGAGGTTCTGCTCGGCCGCATCCAGCTCGCGCTGGAAGCTGGCGCGCATGGCGCGGCGGGCGCCGTCGAGCAGCGTGGGCGCGTCGGTCACGTGGCGCTCGCGCAGCTTCTGGTACTCGCGCATGCCGGAAGCGAAGATGCGTTCCATGGGGCCGGCGAACTTGGCATTCTGCGCAGCCGAGGCGAACAGTTCGTTCAGGCTGGTGCCCGACCAGAACTCGCGCTCGAAGTCGTCGTTGAGCGCGCGCATGCGCTTCAGGGCGAAGAACTTGCGAAAGATCGCGGCCCAGCTGGCGATCGAGACGATCACGAGCAGCAGCACGACCATTTGCACCACGAAGCTCGCATGGAGCAGAAGGTTGATGATGGAGAGGTCTTGGTTCATGGCTTGAAAGGTTGAGTCATGGAGCCGCTGTAGCGCTCAAGGGTTCCCGTAACTTGGGTCGGCATGCGTGCGGGACGCAACGTGGTGGCGTCCACCCAGCCGATGCGGATCGTGCCTTCGCACAGCAAGACGGGTGCCGCGGCCCCCGTTTGCTCTTGCTCTGTTTTTGATAGCACGCGCTGACCGATTATCAACGACGCGGTGCCCAATTGTTGAAGGTCGGCTGTAACCAGCAGTTCGTCGTCGAGCCGGGAAGGGCGATGGTATTTGAGCTGCGTTTCGCTCACCACGAACTGGCCGCCGGTTTCATCGCGCAGCTTGCGCTGCTCGACACCCAGGGAGCGCAGCCACTCGGTGCGCCCGCGCTCCATGAACTTCAGGTAGTTGGCATAGAACACGATGCCGCCGGCGTCGGTGTCTTCCCAGTAGACGCGAAGCGGGAACGCGTAGCTCACCGAAGTGCCCCGCTCATTGCTGGGTCATGGCCCGCAGGCGGGCAATGGCTTCCTGCAGGTGGGCCATCGAGCTGGCCGTGGAGAAGCGCACGAACTTGGCCGTTTCGGCCGTGCCGAAATCGCGGCCCGGCGTGATGGCCACGTGGGCGCGCTTCATGGTTTCGAAGGCGAAGTCCCAGCTGCCCGAGATGCCGAGTTTTTCGGCGACGCTCGTGCAGTCGGCCCAGGCGTAGAACGCGCCGTCGGGCATCACGGGCACGTTCAGGCCCAGCGCGTTCAGCTGCGGAATGAACCAGTCGCGGCGTGCCTTGAATTCGGCGCGGCGGCGTTCGTACTCGGCAATGCTCTCGGCCTCGAAGCAGGCCAGCGCGGCGTACTGCGACACCGTGCTCGCGCAGATGAAGAGGTTCTGCGCCAGCCGCTCGACCACCGGCACCAGCACCTCGGGCACCACCAGCCAGCCGAGTCGCCAGCCGGTCATGTTGAAGTACTTGCTGAAGCTGTTGATGCTGATGACGTTGTCGTCGATGGCCAGCGCCGTCTGCCCGAAGGCATCGTCGTACGAAAGGCCGAGGTAGATCTCGTCGATCAGCGTGATGCCGCCGCGCCGCGACACCACCTCGTGGATGCGGCGCAGTTCGTCGGGCGCGATCGAGGTGCCGGTCGGGTTCGACGGCGATGCCAGCAGCACGCCGCGCGTCTTGTCGGTCCACGCCGCCTCGACCTTGGCGGCGGTGAGCTGGAAGCGCTCTTCGGCCGTGGTCGGGATCAGCACGGCCTTGCCGTCGGCGGCGCTCACGAAGTGGCGGTTGCACGGGTAGCTGGGGTCGGGCAGCAAAATTTCGTCGCCCGAATCGATCAGCGCCAGGCAGGCCAGCTGCAGCGCGGCCGAGGCACCGGCCGTGACGACGATGCGGCGGGCCGGCACGTCGACATTGAAGCGGCTCTTGTACCAGCCGCTGATGCGTTCGCGCAGGTGGTCCAGGCCGGTGGCCTGCGTGTACTGCGTGGCGCCTGCGCGCATGGCGCGGGCGGCGGCTTCCTGCACCAGCGGCGGTGCGGTGAAGTCGGGCTCGCCGATGTTCAGGAAGATCATCGGCCGGTCGGTGTGGGCGACTTCGTGTGCCAGCACACCGGCCGCCTTGGCCACTTCCATCACATAGAAGGGCTCGATGCGCTCCGCGCGCGTCGAAATTCTCATGCCTTCGCCTTGCCCGAGGCCCGGTCGGCTTCGACTTCGAGCGGGCGCAGCTGCGGGGCCAGGCCGTTGAGCACGGCGTTGACGTACTTGTGGCCATCGGTGCCGCCGAATTCCTTGGCAAGCTCGATGCACTCGTTGAGCACCACGCGCCATGGCACGTCCAGGCAGTTCTGGAATTCGTACACGCCGATCCACATCACGGCGTGCTCGACGGGCGAGATTTCCTCGAACTTGCGGTCGAGCAGCGGACGGATCAGCGCGTCGAGTTGCTCCGCGCCTGCGATCGAGCCGTGCAGCAGCGCGTCGTAGTGCAGGGCGTCGGCCTTGTGAAAGCCGGCCAGGTCGCGCGTGAAGTGGTCGATGTCGGTCGGGTCGTTGCGGCCCACCAGGTGCTGGTAGAGCGCCTGCAGCGCGAACTCGCGCGCGCGGCTGCGGTTGGACTTGGCCGAAGCCTTGCGCACGCCGGTGCTGGTAAGGCCCACGCGCGATTGACGAGGCTTGGTGCCAGCGGGCTTGAGTGGCTTGGAGGTGTCTTCGGTCATGAAAGGGTGGCCAGCAGTTGCGCCATCTCGACGGCCACGCGGGCTGCGTCGCGGCCCTTGTCGGTCTGCCGCGCGATGGCCTGCTCGAGGTTTTCGGTGGTGATGATCGCGTTGGCGATGGGAAGGCGGTAGTCGAGCGACACGCGGCTCACGCTCGCGCCCGATTCGTTGGCCACCAGTTCGAAGTGGTAGGTCTCGCCGCGGATGATGCAGCCCAGCGCCACCAGCGCGTGGTAGCCGCCGCGCTCGGCCAGCGCCTGCAGGGCCACGGGCACTTCGAGCGCGCCGGGAACCTGCACATGATGGATGTCGGAAGCGGACACGCCGAGCGACTCCAGCTCCGACAGGCAGGCCGAGGCCAGCGCATCGGTGATGTCGGCGTTGAAGCGCGCCTGCACGATGCCGATGCGCAGGCCTTTTCCGTTGAGTGGCTTGGCGTCCGCGCCTTTGTTTGCACCTTGCATGGCGATCAGTCTTTCGTGAGGTAGCCGTCGATTTCGAGGCCGTAGCCCGCGGCCATGCTCGGCATGCGACGCGGCGTGCCCAGCAGGTTCATCTTGTGCACGCCGCATTCGCGCAGAATTTGCGCGCCGATGCCGTAGCTGCGCAGGTCCATGCGGCCGCGCTCGGGGGCTTGCGCGGGGCGCGCGGTGCCATCGAACTGGGCCAGCAGCTCGCCGGCCGATTCGCCGCAGTTCAGCAGCACGGCCACGCCCTTGCCTTCGGTCGCGATGTGCGAGAGGCTGGCGTCCAGGCTCCACGAGTGCAGCGAGCGGTTGATTTCGAGCGCATCGAGCACCGACAGCGGCTCGTGCACGCGCACCGACACCGTGTCTTCGGGCGCCCACTTGCCGCGCACCAGCGCGAGGTGAACGCCGCGGCTGGGCTTGTCGATGAAGGCGTGGGCCGTGAAGGCGCCCCAGGCGGTCTGAATTTCGCGGCAGCCGACCTTTTCGACCAGCGATTCGACGCGGCTGCGGTGCTCGATCAGCGCGGCGATGGTACCGATCTTGATGTCGTGCTCGGCGGCAAAAACCTGCAGGTCGGGCAGGCGGGCCATGGTGCCGTCTTCGTTCATCACTTCGCAGATGACCGAGGCGGGCGAGCAGCCGGCCATGGCGGCGAGGTCGCAGCCGGCTTCGGTGTGGCCGGCGCGCATGAGCACGCCGCCGTCCACTGCCTGCAGCGGGAAGATGTGGCCGGGCTGCACCAGGTCGGCGGCCACGGCGTTGCGCGCCACGGCGGCCTGCACGGTACGGGCACGGTCGGCGGCCGAGATGCCGGTGGTGACGCCTTCAGCGGCCTCGATGGAGACGGTGAATGCGGTCGAGTGCTTGGCGCCGTTGCGCTGAACCATCGGCGGCAGTTGCAGCCGCTCGCACATTTCGCGCGAGAGCGTCAGGCAGATCAGCCCGCGTGCATGGCGCGCCATGAAGTTGATGGCTTCGGGCGTGATGTGGTCGGCCGCGATGACGATGTCGCCTTCGTTCTCGCGGTCTTCCTCGTCGACCAGGATCACCATGCGGCCGGCGGCGAGGTCGGCCACGATTTCCTCGACCGATGCGATCGGTGCGGGAGCGCGCGCGGCGCGGGGGGCGCCGATCGGCGTGACGGAGGCGTTCATTCGGCTGTGTCCTTGGAATACGGAGCGGTGGTCGGCGGCACCAGCACGCCGGCCTGGAGCATGCGCTCCACGTAGCGCGCCACGGTGTCGATCTCGAGGTTGACCTTCGAGCCGGCTTTCAGGCCGCCGAGGGAGGTGTTTTCAACGGTGTGCGGGATCAGGTTGATGCTGACTTCCGCGCCATCGGCGATGTCTTTCACGCTGTTGACCGTCAGGCTCACGCCGTTGATGGTGATGGAGCCCTTGTAGGCCAGGAAGCGGGCCAGCGCGGGCGGCGCGACCACGCGCAGCTCCCAGCTTTCGCCGATCGGCTCGAAGAAGCTCACGGTGCCGATGCCATCGACGTGGCCGGACACGATGTGCCCACCGAGCCGGTCGCTGGCGCGCAGCGCCTTCTCGAGGTTGATGCGGCTGCCTTCTTCGGTCAGGCCGGCGGTCTTGTCGAGGGACTCCGCGGAAATTTCAATGGTGAACTGCTGTCGCTCGGGAGCGAGCGTGGTGACGGTCATGCAGGCGCCGTTGAGCGCAATGCTGTCGCCAAGACCCACGTCATCGAGGTACCCGTCGGGCGCCGCAATGCTGAGTCTTTTGCCAAAGGAGGAGGAGGTGCCGAGGTCGTGAGTGGCGACGATGCGCCCCACGCCGGTGATGATTCCGGTGAACATCTCAGCATTTTCGCAGAGAACGAGGCCCCTTCGGGGTAAACGCTAGAACGCGTCCCTTCCGGCGACCCGGGCCACGATGCGCAGGTCGGGCCCCAGCATGTCGACGGACCTGAATTCCAGGGGCAGCGCGCCCGCCAGAGAGGTGAGCGGGCCGCCTGCATGCAGGTGGCTCGCGATGTCGAGCCCGCTGCCGATCAGCTTGGGCGCCATGTAGACCAGCAGCTCGTCGACGCAGCCTTCGCGCAGCATCGAGCCGTTGAGCTTGTGGCCCGATTCGACGTGCAGCTCGTTGACGCCGCGCGCCGCCAGGTCCGCCAGCAGGGCGGGCAGGTCGACCTTGCCGTCGGCGTTGGGCAGCACGGTGACGGTGGCGCCGCGGGCCTCGAGCGCGGCAGCCTTGGCCTCGTCGCGCTGGGCCGCATAAATCCAGACCGGCCGGCCTGCTATGAATATGTGAGCATCGACGGGCGTCTGGAGCCGACTGTCGACCACCACCAGGTGCGGTTGGCGCGGGGTATCGACCAGCCGCACGTCCAGGCGCGGGTTGTCTTCGAGCACCGTGCCGACGCCGGTCAGCACCGCGCTGGCCCGGGCCCGCCAGGCGTGGCCGTCGGTGCGGGCCGCTTCGGAGGTGATCCATTGGCTCACGCCGTTGTCCAGGCCGGTCTTGCCGTCGAGCGAGGCCGCGACCTTCAGGCGCACCCAGGGTTGCTTGCGGACCATGCGGCTGAAGAAGCCGATGTTCAGTTCGCGCGATTCGGCCGCGCCGGGCCCGACCTCGACCGCGACACCCGCCGCGCGCAGCCGCTCGAAACCTTGCCCGGCCACCAGCGGGTTCGGGTCGGCGAGCGACGCCACGACGCGGCGCACGCCCGCCGCGATCAGCGCGTCGCAGCAGGGGCCGGTGCGGCCATGGTGCGAGCAGGGTTCGAGCGTGACGTAGGCCGTGGCGCCGGCGACCGAATGGCCTTGCGCCGCGGCATCGCGCAGCGCCATCACTTCGGCATGCGGGCCGCCGGCCTTTTGCGTATGGCCCTGGCCGATCACGCGGCCGTCGGCATCGCACAGCACGCAGCCGACGCGTGGATTCGGGTCGGTCAGCAGCAGCGCCGAAGTGGCCAGGCGCAACGCCGTGGCGATGTGCAGTGTGTCTTGTTTGTCAGATGGCATGGGGCTTGGCGGCAGAAATCAACAGCGGTGTCGTCGGATCATACGAGCGGCATTCGAACGCAGATGAACGGCGCAACTCCCTGGACGAATGGCCCCGTACCCTCGAAGCGCGATGGCGGGGAACAAGAAGGCAACGCAGCTTGCAACACAACAGGGAGGGCATCGGCACATGGCTTCATCGAAGCATTTCGGCACGGGCTTTTCGCTCGTGGAGGTACTCGTTTCCATCGTCCTGCTGAGCGTGGGCCTGCTGGGCACGATGCGCCTGCTGCTGGCGGCGTCGCGCACGAGCAGCGAAGCCGCGACGTTCACCGCGGCGGTCAACCTTGTGCGCGAACTGTCGGAGAAGGCACGCATGAACAAGGGCGTGGCGGCGGGCAACGGCGCGGGCAATGCGTACCTGGTCGAGCAATGGGTGGCGAACATGGATGCAGGCGGCGAGGCGGGCGCCGTCGGCGGCGAAATGTGCGCGGCATCGGGAGCGCCCTGCAGTGCGGCGCAACTGGCGGCATGGGACATGCGCGAGTGGAAGCAACGGATCGCGAAGGCGCTGCCCGCGGCCCGTGTCAGCGTGTGCTTCGACGAGGCGCCGTGGAACGAAGCTTCGGGCGAGTACACATGGGCCTGCAGCCACACGGGCCGCAGCGTGGTCGTGAAGCTGGGCTGGACATCGCACGCGGAGGCCGAGACGACGGCACGCCTGCCCGCGCCGCCGCCCCGTCTCGTGATGCAACTGGTGCCTGGGCAGGCGGACGAAGGTCATGCGGGTTCGTAGCGCCAACGCGGGGCCTGTGCGGCAACGCGGCGTGACGCTGGTCGAACTGCTGGTCGCCATGGCCATCGCGTTGGGACTGGTGCTCGCCGCCACGGCCGCATTCGTCGGCAGCCGGCAGTTGTTCAACGCCGGCACCGAAGCCCAGGCCGTGGAAGATGCATTGCGGTTCGCCGGGTTCGTCGTCAAGGGCATCGTGCGGCAGGCGGGCTATACCGACTACACGCCCGACCACGTCGATGCGCAGGGCGCGGCGATCGCAAGCAGTGCGAACCCGCTCGCTTCTTCCGCCGATCCCCTCGACCTCGACATCGTCGGCGCGCGCAACACCCGCGTCCGAGGCACCGGCAATGGCTACGGCAGGCACGACAGCCGTGGCGTGAACGGCAGCGACTCGTTGCTGGTGCGCTTCTTCGGCCGCAGCGAGGCGGGAGGCGATGGCACCGAGCCCGACGGCAGCATGGTCGATTGCATGGGCTTCGGGCAAGCCGGTCCCGGGGCAGCAGGCAGTTCGTCGGCCGGAGACCGCGCGTGGAGTTTCTTCTATGTCGCGGAGGCCGCCGACGGCGAGCCAGAGCTGTACTGCAAGTACCGCAGCGACAACATCGGCAGGTTCAAGGCGGCGCCGCTGGTGCGTGGCATCGAGGTGTTCAAGGTCGCTTATGGGTACGACGGCAACGGCGACGGCATCCCCGAACGCTGGCTCGATGCCGCGCAGCTCGAAGCGCTGGCCGCCTCTGCTGCCAAGACCAACGACGAGTGGCGCAAGGTGGTCGGGCTGCGCATCGGCATGGTGGCGCGCAGTGCGCATGGCAACAGCGGGCCGGGGCAGGGCGGTGAACTGCTCTATCCGCTGGGTCTGGCGTTTTCGGGCGTGAGCTTCAAGCCGCCGGCCGATGGCAGGCTGAGGCACGTCGCGACCTTCACGGTCATGTTGCGCAACGCCGCGAAAGATCCGCAGCCATGAAAAGACGATGCACAGCGCAAATCCACGGGCGCGGCTTCTCGCTGATCGTGGTGCTGATGATGCTGCTCGTCGTCTCCGTCCTGGGAATCGGCGCGGCGCAGATGTCGCTCGTCAACGAACGCAGCGCGCGCAACGACCGCGACACCGAGGTGGCGTTTCAGGCCGCCGAGGCCGCGCTGGTCGATGCCGAGAGCGATGTGCTCGGGCCCAACGACAGCACGCACCAGCGCCTCTGCCTTTTCAGCGGCAAGGATGTTGCGGCCTTCGTGGCCGGCTGCGGTGGCGAAGGCGAGCACCAGGGGCTGTGCGCGCCGGGCGAACCCGGCAGCGAGCCGGCCTGGAGGAGCGCCGACTTTTCGGCCGATGCCGCCAAGTCGGTCGCCTACGGCACCTTCACCGGCCAGCACTATCTCAGCGGCGACTCGGCGCGGGGCATGCATGCCGGCGCGTTGTCCGCCCGGGCGCCACGCTACATCGTCGAAGCACTCCGCCATCGCGGCGGGTGGCAGGCCGACCAGCTCCAGAGCGCGAGCGCCGGCGAGGCCCGCTTTGTTTTTCGCGTCACGGCCATTGGCTACGGCATGCGCGAAGAGACGCAGGTCGTGTTGCAGACCAGTTTGTACAAGGCGGGCAGTCCCGGCTGTCCTTCATGAAAGGCAGGAGTTGCATGCGTCGTCTTCCAGTGAGGGGCATCGCCGCTCTCATCTTCAGTTGTTGCGCCGCATGGGTGCATGCCGCCACGCCGGTGCCGCCGCCCGATGCGGTGCTGCCGGTCGAACCGCTGGCCCTGCTGGCATCGCAAGCCGATCCGCATGTGGTGATCGACCTTGCATTGAAGTCCGCGAATGCGGGTGCCGCGTACCGGGGGCGTTTCGATTGGACGCAGATCTATCCGGGCTACTGGGAGTCGATGGGCTGCTACGCCTACCTGAGCTCCGACGGCTATTTCAAGCGCGTGTCCAAGGCAACGAAGGGCCACGGCGGAGAGATTGCCTGCAACAACCAATGGAGCGGCAACCTGCTGAACTGGGCTGCGTCTTCCGCCCTCGATGGGGTGCGCCTGGCATTGACGGGCGGGGATCGCGTGGTCGACACGCCCGATCGAACGGTTCTGCAGCGTGCGGTGCTGCCGGAAGATTTCTATCGCGGCAGCCATTTCCCCGACAAGGCGCTGACGGGCAACCTGGACAAGCTCACGCCGCTGGTCACGGGCAACGCCGAAGGTGCGCGCGCCACGGACACCGTTCACTTCAACAGTTGCCTCGACCGCCTGTTCGTCGGCCCCACCGCTACGGGCACTTGCAACGAGCCGGGGCGCGACCAGCGATACGGGCCCGGGCTTGCCAGCGTGTCCTATGCCGCACGCGTGGAGGTCTGCACACCCGACGAAGCGGCGGTGCGCCGCACGCTGTGCTTCAAGTACCCCGGCGGCAATCACAAGCCTGTCGGCGCGGTGCAGGCGTATTCGGAGCGCATGCGCTTTGCCGTTTTCGGCCATCTGTCGGACGACGACCCGACGCGCTACGGCGGCGTGCTGCGTGCGCCCCTGAAGCATGTGGGCCCTCAGAAGACCGACGCTGCCTTCGACATGGTGGAGAACGTGCAGGCCGAATGGGATGCGGATACGGGCGTCTTCAATGCCGACCCGATGTCTTCATCCGCAATCCGGGAGGGCGCGGCGGCATTCAGCGGCGTCGTCAATGTCATCAACAGGTTCGGGCGCAGCGGGGCGCGGCAGGGCGACTACAACCGCTTCGATGCGGCCGGCGAGCTTTACTACGAGTCGCTGCGTTACCTGCAGGGCAAGCTGCCGACGCCCGAGGCCTTTGTACGATTGGGTTCGGGCAACGATGCCCGCAAAGGCGGGCTGCCTGTCTACAGCAGTGCGGCGCATTGGGGCTCGCAAGCGCAAGCCGCGTCGACCGCTGCCAGTTGCCAGAAGAACCATGTCCTGGTGCTCGGCGATCTGGAAACGAGCCACGATCGTTCGTTGCCCGGTTTGTCCAGGGGCGCCTCGCCTGCGGATTTCGATCGCGGCTTCAATGGCGCAGCCTACGAGCCGGACACGTCCTATTGGACCAGCCTGGTCGGCGCATTCGAGAACCAGGAAGCTCTTTCCTATTCGCATCCATCCGGCAAGACGGGGCTTGCCACCACAGGCAACAGCGGTCCTTTCGCCTTCAACTACAAAGGCGGCGCCCAGCTCACGTCGCGCAACATTGCGGCTGCGGAAACCGGCGCCGACAAGGGCTCGTTCGGCATGGCGGGCCTTGCGTACTGGGCCCGCACGCAGCGGATTCGCGGTGATGCGCCCGAGGCGCGCGTGCAGACCTTCGTCATCGACGTGGGGCAGGGCGGCGATGGCGAGGTCCGGCAGAAGCATCGCGGCAGCGCGCTCTATCTCGCGGCCAAGTACGGCGGCTTTGCCGACGCCAACGACGACGGAAGTCCGTTCAGGGCTTCCGGCGGCACCGGACGTCCGGACGTAGGCAGCAATACCGAATGGGCCGACGGTCTCGATGCGGACGGGCAACCGAAGCCGTGGAGCTATTTCCTGGCGAGCGGCGCCGGCCAGATGGCGTCGGCGATTCGACGGGTCTTTGCTCAGGCCGCCGCGCCATCGGACAGCGGCACGACGGGTGGCGCGCTGTCATCGGACACGCTCGCGAAGGAGGGCGCGAGTCTCTATGTGGCCCAGTCCGGCGGACGGCGATGGGCGGGCACGCTGCTGTCGTATCCGCTCGTGAACGACGTGGCGAGTGGTGGCGTGCAGCGTGGGGGCAAGCCCGATTGGGACGCTGGAGCCCTCTTGACCGGCAGCGCAGCGGCCAAGCCGCCGCTGCCAGCGCGCGAGCCTTCGAGCCGGCGCATCTTCAGCCTTTCGACTGCTGGTACCGGCGTGCCGTTCGAGTGGGCGGCGCTCGACCCAACGCTTCGTGCCCACCTGAGTGCGACGCCCGATGCCGAGCCCGCGGCGTCGGATGCCCTGAGCCCCGAGCGGCTGGCCTATCTGCGGGGCGACCGGCGCAAGGAACTGTCGGCACCAGGCGGCGTGTTCCGCGTGCGCGATTCGGTCATGGGCGACGTGGCGCATTCCGTTCCGTTGTTCGTGGGCGCACGGCAAGGCCGGCAGGCGGCGGTGTATGTCGGTGCCAACGACGGCATGCTGCATGCGTTCTCGGCCTCTACGGGCGAAGAGCTGTTTGCCTATGTGCCGCGCACCTTGTTTTCCAGGTTGGGGTCGTACAGCTCGCCTGACTATGTGCATCGGAGTCTTGTCGATGGCTCGCCTGCGGTCGGCGAAATGCGCTTGGCCAATGGCGCGCAGAAGACCGTGCTGGTTTCCGGTACTGGCGGCGGAGCCACCGGCGTCTTCGCGCTCGATGTGAGCGACCCGGGGGCTTTTTCGGCGGACCGGGTGATGTGGGAATTCAGCGGCGCGGACGATGCGGACATGGGCCATCTGCTCCAGGCTCCGCGCGTCATGAAGTTCCGTACCGCGGCGGCAACCCCCGCGAGCCCCGCCACCTATGGCTGGTTCGCCGTCGTGCCCTCGGGTTTCAACAATGCCAATCCCGCGAAGCGCACGGCGCTGTTCCTGTTGTCGCTCGACAAGCCTGCCGCTGCGGCCTGGGTCCAAGGCATCAACTATCACAAGATCGTCTTGCCGCGCCCGAAGGACAAGGACACCGTGAACGCTCTGGGCGTTCCGGGCGACGAAGCCGCCGCGGACGGCGCCGTGCGTTTTCTCTATGCCGGCGACACCCAGGGCAACCTGTGGAAGTTCGACTTCACCGGCAATGCGCCGTGGCTCAGCGGCGAGGTCTTGAGCTTCGGGAAAACGCCGCTGATGGTTGCGATGGAAGCGGGAGACGCCGACGCCCGGCGCCAGCCGATCACCGTCCAGCCTGTGGTGGGCGCGGGGCCGAACGGCGGTGCCATCGTGCTCTTCGGCACGGGCAAGTTCGTGAGCCCTGACGACCTGTCCCACGCGAACTACGGCGTGCAGACCCTCTATGCCGTGCACGACAACGGAGTGGCCATTCCCGCCGGCACGGCACGAACGCAGCTTCAGTCACGCACCACGGGCGTTGCGCCCGGCGGGGCGCTCCCATCCATCGCCGGCGATGCGTTCGTGTACGGCGCTTTCGACCGCAAGACGACGAGCCGGCGCGGCTGGTACTTCGATCTGCCGGGCTCGCCGGCTGCCGGCGAGCGACTGGTGTCCAGCCCGGTGCTGGCCGATGGCCAGTTGTTCTTCAACACGTTGATGCCCCGGCCCAGCGTGTGCGGCGACAACGGCGGTGGCGGGCACAGCTGCGCAGTCAATGCGATGACCGGACTGTCGAGCGGCGGCACCTGTGTGTTGGCGGAAGCCGGCCTGCCGGGCACGACGCACCTGATGCAACTGGGCGACGCAAGCTACGGCGCGAGCGATGCGTTGGGCCGCCGGTCGGCCACGCGGCGGCTGTCGGTCGTTCACTTGGGCGGGAGGGGCGGTGTCTCCACCTCCCAGCCCGTCGAAGGCGGCAAGGTATCGCAGGTCGCGGGGCGCCTGAACTGGCGGCAGGTCATCGGCGATCGGGGAGCCAAGAAGTCATGAGCACCGCCATTTCGAAGCGCCGCGGGTTCACGTTGATCGAGGTGCTGATGGTGCTGGCCATCACGGCGATCCTGGCGGCTATCTCCTACCCGTCGTACATGGATTTCGTGCGCAAGAGCTGGCACAGCGAGGCGCGGTCCGCACTGATGCAACAGATGCAGCAGCAGGAGCGCCACTTCACCCAGGTCGGCCGCTACAACCCCTACCAAGGCGACTCGGGCGACAGCGGCGCGGGCGGCAGGTACACCGTCGAAAGCGGCAACTGCGAAGGACAGGGCAGTGTCGACAACTGCATCCGCCTGACGGCAAGCCTGAAGGCCGGCTTTTCCGATCCGCAGGTCGGCAAGTTCTGGATCGACAGCAAGGGGGCGAAAGGGTGCGACGGCTCGCTGGCCGGCAGGTGCTGGCAATGAGCGCGGGGCCGCGCAAGGCGATGCGGACACGTGGTTTCACGCTGGTCGAATTGATGGTGGTCGTGGCCATCGTGGCGGTGCTGGCGATGGTTGCCGTGCCGGGCTTTCGCGACCTGTTGCTCAACCAACGCCTGGCGGCGGCCGCGCACGGTTTCAATTCAGCCTTGAGCCTGGCCCGCATGGAAGCCATCCAGCGTTCGCAGAGTGTCAGGGTGTTGGCGCTTTCGGGGAGCGATTGGGGCAGCGGATGGTCCGTGCTGGCGGGAACGGAGCCGCCGCTTCAGGCTGTGCGAAGTTTCGAGAAGCTGCCGCAAGGCGTGAGCGTCGACAAGGCACTCGGCGACGGTTTCGTGCAGGGCTTGCGCTACGACAGCAACGGATTTTCCCGCCGGGCCACCAGCGGCGCGTTTGGCGCGGGATGCCTCACGTTGAAGGCGGAGACTGGCCGCAGGGCATCGATCGTCGTTTCGGGTTCGGGGCGAGCCCGAGTGTGCGACCCGGACCGGCGCGGAGACTGCGGCGCCGGGGCTTGTGGCAAAGGCGGCAGGCAGGAAGAGGAAAGCGCGGAAGGCACGTAGCCGAGTGGCAGCGCGCGCCCCGGCACGCTGCATCGTTCGCGGGCTCAGATGTCCCGCAAGAGCTGCCTGAATTCGTCCACGTCCTCGAAGCTGCGGTACACCGAGGCAAAGCGCACGTAGGCCACCTTGTCCAGGCGCTTCAGCTCGCGCATCACCAGTTCGCCGACTTTCGTCGAATCGATTTCACGCAGGCCGCTGGCCAGCAGCTTCTGCTCGATGCGCAGCAGGGCGGTGTCGATCTGCTCGATGCTCACCGGCCGCTTGCGCAGCGCCAGCATCATGGAAGCGCGCACCTTGCTCGACTCGAAATCGGCGCGGCTGCCGTCTTTCTTGACGACGACCGGGAAGTTGACGTCGGGCCGCTCGTAGGTGGTGAAGCGCTTGTCGCAGGCGCTGCACTGGCGGCGCCTGCGGACGAAGTCGGCATCTTCCGACACGCGGGTCTCGACGACCTGCGTTTCAAGGTGACCGCAAAAAGGACACTTCATGCGGTCGCCACGATGCCGGGGGCAGCTTGGGGGTTCAGCGGTAGACCGGGAACCGGCTCGTCAGGGCATGCACCTTGGCGCGCACCGCGTCGATGTTCGCCGCGTCGCGCGGGTTCTCGAGCACGTCGGCGATCAGGTTCGCGGTGATGCGGGCCTCTTCGTCCTTGAAGCCGCGGGTGGTCATGGCCGGGGTGCCGATGCGCACGCCGCTGGTGACCATCGGCTTTTCAGGGTCGTTGGGGATCGCGTTCTTGTTGATGGTCATGTGGGCGCTGCCCAGCACGGCTTCGGCTTCCTTGCCGGTGATGCCCTTGGCGCGCAGGTCGACCAGCATCAGGTGGCTTTCGGTGCGACCGCTCACGATGCGCAGGCCGCGCTCGGTGAGGGTGTCGGCCACGATCTTGGCGTTCTTGACCACCTGTTGCTGGTAGGCCTTGAACTCGGGCGCCATGGCTTCCTTGAACGCGACGGCCTTGGCGGCGATCACGTGCATCAGCGGGCCGCCTTGCAGGCCCGGGAAGATCGCGCTGTTGATGGCTTTCTCGTGCTGCGACTTCATCAGGATGATGCCGCCGCGCGGGCCGCGCAGGCTCTTGTGGGTGGTCGAGGTGACGATGTCGGCGTGCGGCACCGGGTTGGGGTACACGCCCGCGGCCACGAGGCCGGCGTAGTGGGCGATGTCGACCATGAAGATCGCGCCGACGTCCTTGGCCACCTTGGCGAAGCGCTCGAAGTCGATGTGCAGCGAGTAGGCCGATGCGCCCGCGATGATCAGCTTGGGCATGTGCTCATGCGCCTTGCGTTCCATTGCGTCGTAGTCGATGGCTTCGTTGGCGTCCAGGCCGTAGCTCACCACGTTGAACCACTTGCCGCTCATGTTCAGCGGCATGCCGTGGGTCAGGTGGCCGCCTTCGGCCAGGCTCATGCCCATGATGGTGTCGCCGGGCTTCAGGAAGGCCAGCATCACGGCTTCATTGGCCGAGGCGCCGCAATGCGGCTGCACGTTGGCGGCTTCCGCGCCAAAGATCTGCTTGATGCGGTCGATGGCCAGTTGCTCGGCCACGTCGACGTGTTCGCAGCCGCCGTAGTAGCGCTTGCCCGGGTAGCCTTCGGCGTACTTGTTGGTGAGCTGCGAGCCCTGGGCGGCCATTACGGCCGGCGAGGCGTAGTTCTCGCTGGCGATCAGCTCGATGTGATGTTCCTGGCGCGCGTTTTCGGCTTGAATGGCGGCCCAGATTTCGGGGTCGGTCTGTTCGACCAGGATATTGCGTTGGTACATGGCAGTCCTTTGAAGACGAGGTCCTTGTTCAACCAAACAAGGGCTGCCCAGGCGAACGGCTGAACGCCTGTTGTGGCCAGGCGGCACGCTTCCCAGTGGTATTCCACGTCAGCGCGTGGCACCTTTTTAGGGTGCTGCGCCTATCGCCAGTCGCGTACCGGCCGAGTGTAGCTCACACCCGGCCAGGAAACATTCAGGAAACAGCGGAAAGCAGGGCGACCTTGGCCGGCTCCGAAGCTTCTTCCGGCTGCTTGGCCGGGGCCACCACCGGGATCGGCTGCGGACGCACGGCCGGCGGCAGCACCGACGGCGCGCGGCCGTTGGCCACCTGCAGCAGGCGCTCGTGCTCGGCCATCACCTTGCTGGCGTAGCCGCCGTCGTCCTCGAGGTTGGCCGCGCCCACGTAGTAGCGCAGGCCGCCTTCGAGCGAGCCGGCACGGGCGATGCATTCCTGCAACACCTTCACGCCGACGCGCATGTTGGTCACCGGGTCGAAGGCGGTGAGCGTGCCGCCCGCGCTTTCGTACTTGTCGCCGTGCACGCGGGTCATGACCTGCATCAGGCCTTGCGCGCCCACCTGGCTCTGCGCGAAGGGGTTGAAGCTGGACTCGACCGCCATGATCGCGAGGATCAGCGTCGGGTCGATCTTCGTGCGCTTGCCGATGCCATAGGCCTCGGCCACCAGCACGCTCAGCGGCTCGGCGGCCACGCGGTACTTCTTGCTCAGCCAGTAGGCCACGGCGGCCTGCTGCTTGGGCAGGTCGCCGGGGCTCGCGGCCGTGGTGCGCTCGATGGCGGTCGGCTCGAGGTCGGTGGCTTCGGGCGCAGGCTTGCGCGACTGCAGCCAGCCCATCAATTGCTCTTCGCCGGTCTTGCGCAGGTCGGGCCTTGCCACGAGGGCGAGGGCCGCGAACACGATGGCCAGACCAACCAATGCAAACCCGTTATGGGTGATTTCAAAAAAGCCGTCTGCCACATCGGACACAAAGGTCCTTAGCCCGCGGGCTGTGGCATCAAACGCCTTGTTCATCGCTCTTCCTTTCTGTGCGGCACCCGAACCGCAACGCCTGGTCAGGCGAGGGATGAAGGCAGCGGCGCTTGGATTGGTACGAATCAGGTTCCGCGCATGGAAGGAGGGTTAGGAGCGCGGTGACCTGATCAAGCCGGGGGAGTTCGGCAGCGGATTCAGGGGAGGCCCTGCTGCGTCCGGCAGCCAGGGCAGGCGGATTCTAGCGCGGCTAAATACTCGGTCAAGCATAAGGATTTGCATCTTTATGCTATTAATAGTTTAAAAATTGTCTACGACTGAGACATTTAGGCCTAGGGGAAAGCCCTCAAAAGATTCGATTTGCAATGCGAGGGTGCGGCACCTAATCTGAACGGGCCTGAGGTTTCAGGCATTTTTCCGAGGTCCGGCAGCCCGAGGTGCAAGTCAAGGGTTCGAACGACCGAGGATCCTCGGTGGCAATCTCTTGCTGCCAGCACGGCGGGAACCATTGACTTCCTGTCGCGCGAATCGATGGCATGGGTCTTATGCCCGCCATCAAGCCCGGTGACGAGACATCCCGTCGAGCCACCGGGCTTTCTCTTGTGCGGGCCGCGAAGCCGGTTCCCGTCGTTCCAGGAAAAAGTCTGGAAAAAGTTGTGAACCAGTTGCGCGCCGGGAAGATGTGTTTGCACCTGTTTGCGGCACACTTCCGCGATGAACGTAGCTTCGATCAAACAAAACAAATGGGTGCGGCGTGGGATCGTCGCGTTGCTGGTTCTCCTGGCCTTCTGGGTCATCGCCTGGCTGGCGGTCCCGCCCATCGCCAAGAGCCAGCTCCAGAAGATCGCGAGCGAGAAGCTCGGCCGGCAAGTAACAGTCGGCAAGATCGATTTCAAGCCCTGGACGCTCGAGCTCACGCTGAACGACCTGCGCATTGCCACCGCCGATGGCAGCAAGCCGCAGGTGGCCATCCAGCGCATCTACGCCGACGCCGAACTGCAGTCGCTGTTTCGCCTTGCGCCGGTCATCGACGCGGTGACGGTCGACGGGCCCGCCATCCTGCTGACGCACCAGGCCGACGGCAAGTACGACATCGACGACATCCTGGCCAAGCTCTCGGCCGGCCCGCCGCCCGACCCGAACGCCAAGCCGGCGCGCTTTGCCATCTACAACATCGCCATCAACGGCGGCTCGGTCGACTTCGACGACCAGACCGTCAAGCGCAAGCACGAGCTGCGCGAGTTCGTGCTCAAGGTGCCTTTCCTGAGCAACCTGGCCTCGAAGCGCGACATCAATACCGAGCCCAAGCTGGCCTTCACGCTGAACGGCAGCAAGTTCGATTCGGCCGCCTTCACCACGCCCTTTGCGGACAGCCGCAAGACCGACGCCCACGTGCAGTTCAAGGGCCTCGACCTGGTGCCGTACCTCGGCTACATCCCCGGCGGCTTGCCGGTGCGCCTGCAGTCGGGCAGCCTGGATGCCGACCTGAAGATCGGCTTCGAGCAGGGCGCCGCCACCGGCCTGAAGATCACCGGCACCGTCGAGGCCCACACCACCAAGGTGGCCGATGCGCGCGGCCGCGACCTGCTGGCCTTCGAGTCGCTGAAGCTGGCACTGGCCGACGTGCGCCCGCTGGAGTCGGTGTTTCACCTGAGCGAAATCGCCCTGGTCAACCCGCAGCTGGCGGTGGCGCGCGACGCGGCCGGCCAGCTCAACCTGCTGGCCACCGACCCCGCCACCGGCGCGACCGAAAAGGCCGCGCCTCTGCCCGCCGCCAAGCCAGATGCTCCTGCTCCTGCCGCGAAGCCGGCCGAAAAGCCCGCGCTGAAGGTGCAGGTCGACAAGGTGGCCCTGAGCGGTGGGCGCATCGGCTGGCGCGATGAAACCGTCAAGCCGGAGGCGGCCGTCGATGTGACCGAGCTCGGCCTCGACGTCACCGGCGTCGCGTGGCCGATGGAAAAGCCGGCCGAGTTCAGCGGCAGCACAGCCATCGCCGGCGCGAGCCTGAAGTTCAAGGGCACCGCCACCGACAAGGTGGCCGACGTGCAGACCGAGGTCGATGCGCTGCCACTGTCTCTGGCCGCGCCTTACCTGGCGCAGAGCCTGGAGCCCACGCTGGACGGCAAGCTCAGCGGGCAGATCGACATTGCCTGGGCCCAGCCCGACCTCAAGTTCAAGGCGCGACGGCTGGCTGCCGATGGCCTGGCGCTGACGCAGGCCAAGACCGCGCTGGCCAGCGTCGGCCGCTTCGAGCTGGTCGACGCCGAAGTCGACATGACGAAGCACACCTTGAATGTGGCCTCGTTCACCGCGACCAACCCCAAGGTGCGCATCGAGCGCGACAACGAAAAGCGCTGGATGTTCGAGCGCTGGCTCAAGACGCCGGCCGGCGGTGGCGGCAAGGAAGCCGAGGCCAAGGTCGCCGCGCCCAAGCCCGCCGCGGCCGAAACGCCGCAGCCCGGCGCCAACACCAAGCCCTGGGCGCTGACCATCGGCACGCTGGCGGTGGACAACGGTAGCCTCTCTTATTCGGACAAGGCGAGCAGCACGCCGGTGGCGGTCGAGATCACGGCGTTCAAGCTCAACGCCCAGAAGATCGCGCCCGACACCAACACCGTCTCGCCGCTGGAGGTGTCGGGGCGCATCGGCTCGGCGGGCCGCTCGGCCGACCCCGGCCGCTTCGACTACAAGGGCAACCTTGTGCTGAAGCCGCTGGCGGCCGAGGGCCGGCTCGAAATCGCGTCGTTCCCGGCGCACGCTTTCAAGGCCTACTACGCCGACGCGCTCAACGTCGACATCCGCCGCGCCTTTGCGAGCTATCGCGGCACGGTGCGCTACGCGACCACGCCGGCGGGCATGAGCGTCAAGCTGTCCGGCGACACCGCGCTCGACGATTTCCGCGCCAACAGCGTGTCGCTTACCCAGTCGCCGGGGTTCGATCGCAACAACAACCAGCTGCTGAGCTGGAAGACGCTGAGCCTGCGCGGCCTGCAGGTCGGCATGGCGCCGAACACCGCGCCGACCGTCGATGTGCGCGAAACCACGTTGACGGACTTTTTTGCCCGCGTGATCGTCGACCCCACCGGCCGGCTCAACCTGTTGAACCTGACCAAGAAGGGCGAGGCCGAAGCCAACGCGGCAGCCGCCGCGGCAGGCGAAGCCAGCACGCGCAAGGGCCCGGGCGGCACCACCACCACGACCCGCACGGCGCCGCAGCCCAAGGCAACGGGCGGCGCGCCGGTTTCGGCCGAAAACATGGTCGGCGGAGCGCCCGAGCCCGCCAAGCCGGTGGCAGCTCCCGCGGCGGTGGCCGCCGCGCCCGCTGCCGATGCGGGCCTGGCACCGGTCATCAACTTCGGTCCGATGAGCCTGGTCAACGGCAAGATCGACTTCACCGACCTGTTCGTCAAGCCCAACTACTCGGCCGATCTCAGCGAACTGACCGGCAAGCTCAGCTCGTTCTCGTCGAACCCGCCGAAGGGCGAGGGCGGCCGGCCCGCGCTGGCCGACCTGGAACTGCGCGGCAAGGCGCAGCAGACCGCGGCGCTGGAAATCACCGGCAAGCTCAATCCGCTGGTCAAGCCGATCGAGCTCGACATCACCGCCAAGATGCGCGACCTGGACCTGGCGCCGTTGTCGCCGTACTCGGTGCGCTACGCCGGCCACGGCATCGAGCGCGGCAAGATGAGCATGGACGTCAACTACAAGGTGGCGCCCGATGGCCAGCTGACGGCCACCAACAAGCTGGTGCTCAACCAGCTGCAGTTTGGCGACGAGGTGGCGGGCGCACCTGCCAGCCTCCCCGTGAAACTGGCGGTGGCCCTGCTGGCCGACCGCAATGGCGTGATCGACGTCGACCTGCCGCTCAGCGGCTCGCTCAACGACCCGCAATTCAGCGTCGGCCCGCTGATCTGGAAGGCTGTGGTCAACCTGATCGTCAAGGCCGTGACGGCGCCATTCAGCCTGCTCACCGGCGGCCTGGGTGGCGGCAGCGGCGAGTCGAGCGCCATCACCTTCGAGCCGGGCAGCTCGGCGCTCAGCGCCTCCGCCAGGGAGAGCCTGGACAAGGTCGTGAAGGCCCTGACCGACCGGCCGACCCTGCAGATGACGGTCGTCGGCACTTCCAGCCTCGACAAGGAGCGCGACGCCTACCAGCGCCAGCGCGTGCGCCAGCTCACCCAGGCCGAGAAGCGGCGCGTGGCGGTGCGCGGCGGGCAGACCGGCACGGACGTACCGCCGGTCACCGATGCCGAGTACCCCGAGCTGCTGACCGCCGTCTACAAGCGTGCCGACATCACCAAGCCGCGCAACATGGTCGGGCTCGCCAAAGACCTGCCTGTGAAGGAAATGGAAAACCTGTTGCTCGCCAGCGTGCCGGTCGATGAAGAATCGATGCGGCAACTGGCGGTGGAGCGCGGCGCCGCCGTGCGCGACTACCTGCTGGCGCAGAAGCTGCCGAGCGAACGCCTGTTCCTCGGCGCGGTGCGCACCACGGCCAGCGGCTCCGACTGGAAGCCGGGCGCCGAGCTCAGCCTGACGATGAAGTAACCAGGAGCGGGCTGCGGGGACTTGGTTTTTTCCTTCAGCTTGCTATATATGTAGTCCGTTAATCTCTCCGCCCACGACCCCGCGTTGGCCGCCGTTCCGCAACGGAATTCGGCGGCCAACCGCAAGTGGGTGAAAATGTCGATGTGCGCCGGCCTTTGCCGGCGCCTTCGCTTTCTCTACTAAGACAACGATTTCGCGCAGTGACCTCTAATTCTTCCAAGCCACACGACCTTCAGGCCCTCGACACGCTCACCGGCGGCGCCTTCACCGCGCCGACTTCCGGCGAGCGCGCCGCGCGCATCCGCGACTGGCTCGCGGGCAACCCCGCGCCCGAGCAAATGCAGGAAGTCTTCAAGGAGTTGAGCGGTCGCGACAAGGGCGCCGCGCGCCTGCTGCGCGAAAAGCTCGACGAGCTCAAGCGCGCCAAGGGCCAGGAAGCCATTGCCGCCGAATGGGCGCAGAAGGCCGAGGCGCTGCTGGGCCAGTCCAAGCTCAACATCGCCGATGCACTGGCCTGGCAGCGCGACGCCGCCAAGGCCGGCGCACCGCTGTCGCGCGAACCGCTGGCCGGGCTGAAGCTCAAGCTGGCCGAACGCGTGAAGGGCATCGAAGACCTGCAACACCGCGCCCAGGTGCACCGCGAAGCCGCCGTATTGCTGGCACAGCGCTTCGAAGTGCTGTCCACAAAGGGCTGGCAGGACGCCCTGGCCGCGGAAGAATCGCTGCGCGCCGACGTCACCCACTGGCAGCAGCAGGCGACCGAGATCACCTCCGACGCCAACTGGAACAGCCTGGACGCCAAGTTCGCGCCCCAGCTCGAATCGTCGAAGTCGCAACTGCTGGTGGTGTCCGATGCATTCCATGGCGCGCTGGCCCTGGCCATTGCCGCCGCCGCCGACGCAGCGGCCCCGCTGCCGCCCGTGCCCGTGTGGGCCGACGAACTGCGCGCCGCGCGTGGCGAAGTCGTGGCCCCCAAGCCTGCCGCACCCGCCCGCCCCGCCGCGCCCAAGGTCGACCCGGCCGTGCGCGCCGCGGCGCAAGACGCGGTGCAGGCTGCGCTGGCCAAGCTCGAGCAGGAAACCGCCGAAGGCCACGGCAAGGCCAGCGCCGGTGCCGCCGCCGCGCTGCGCGCCGTGCTCAAGGAGCACGGCAAGCTGGTCGACGCACCGCTCGAAGCCCGCGTGCATGCCGCGCTGGTGGCTGCCGGCGAACTCGAAGGCTGGCAGCGCTGGAGCGCCGACAAGGTCCGTGAAGACCTCGTCGCCAAGGCCGAAGGCCTGCTCAAGCGCCCCGAAGGCCAGGCCCTCGGCGGCCGCAAGATGCAGGAAACCCTGCGCTCGCTGCGCGACCAGTGGAAGCAGGCCGACCAGGGCGGCGTGCCGAACCACGCGCTGTGGAAGCGTTTCGACGAAGCTTGCAACGAAGCCCACAAGGTGGTCGAGGCCTGGCTCGAGAAGGTCCGCGCCGACGCGGCCGAGCACCGCGCGCACCGCGTGGCGCTCATCGAAGAGGTCAAGGCCTGGGCTGCCGAGCATGCCGCCGCGTCCGACCTGAAGGCGCACAACCGCGCGCTGCACCAGTTTGCCGACCGCTGGCGCGATGCCGGCCATGTGGGCGAGAAGGTGTTTGCCGAGCTGCAGCCGCTGTGGAACGAAGCCTTCGGTGCCGCCCGCGCACCTTTCGAGACGGCGCAAAAGGCCAGCCTCGAACGCCGCCAGGCCATGATTGCCGAGGCCGTCGATTTGGGTGCCCAGCCGATGCTGCGCATCGATGCCGTCAAGGCGCTGCAACAACGTTGGCAGGCCGAGGCGCAGAGCGTGCCGCTCGACCGCCGCCATGAACAGAAGCTGTGGGACGCCTTCCGCGCACCCATCGACGAAGCCTTCAACCGCAAGACCGCCGAGCGCGAAAAGGCCTCGTCGGCCATGAGCGAACACGACCGCCATGTGCTCGACGCCTCCAAGGCCCTCGATGCCGCCAATGCCGGCGGCGACGTGCAGAAGATTCGCGCCGCCATCGCCCGCCTCGAAGGCGCGCTGCGTGGCGAGGCACCGCCTCCGGCACCGAAGGCCGAGCAGCCGCGCGCGGCTGCTGCCACGAGCGACGGCCCGTCCGCGGGCGCGACCGATGTGATGGCTCCCGGCCAGGCGGCCGCTGAATTCGGCGAAAGCGCCCAGCAGGCGCCGAGCCCGAGCGACGCTGAAGCATCGCCGGCAGCCCATGCCGACGCCGCGCAAGCTGGTGCACCCGATCTCGTGGCTCCCGCCGACGGCGCCGACGCCTCGGCACGCGCGGACAGCGAGGCGCATGACGCCGGTGAAGCCGCCGCCGTCGAAAGCGCGGCCCCGGCTGCCGCACCCAAGGCAGCGCCGAAGCCCGTCGTGGCCATGCGTGGCGACGACCGTCCCAGCAGCAAGAAGAACGAGGCAGCACCCGCTGCCCGCGGTGGCCCAGGTGCCCGTTTCGGCGACCGCCGCGACGGTGGCCGTCCAGGCCCTGGCGGCCCGGGTCGTCCGGGTGGCGATCGCGGCGCGCCGCGCTCCGATGCACGCGGTGACCGTGGCGCTCCGGGCGGCCCCGGTGGCCGCTTTGGCGACCGTCCGCCGCGCTTCGAAGACCGCGGCCCGCGATTGGGCGATGCCGCCTTCCGCGCGCAGCGCGAAGCGCTCGAACGTGCCGACATGGCGCTGCGCAAGCTGGCGGCCCAGGCGCACGGCGAAGCGTTGACCCAGGTGCTGGGCGCGTGGGAGCAGCGCGACGCGACGCGCCTGCCGAGCGTTCAGGAACTCGGCCGCGCGGTTTCGCCCGTGGTGCGCAGCGGTTGGTCGCAAGCCATCGGCTCCGCGCCGAGCGCCGCCGCCAGCGATGCCGCCGAAGCGCTGCTGCGCCTTGAAATGGCCGCCGAAGTGCCGACGCCCGCCGAGCAACTCGATGCGCGCCGTGCACTGCAACTCAAGCTGCTGACCAAGCGTGGCGATCCGGCACCGGCGCAGACCTGGGGCCAGGACGCCGGCAAGGTGCTGGCCGCGGCACACGACGCTGCCAGTGCACGCCGCCTGCAGAACGCGCTGAAGGCGCTGCTGCGCAAGTAAGGTACGGGGCCCGGCTGCAACCAGCAGCCGAGGGAGCCTCAAGGCCATGAAAAAAGGAGCCCCGCGGGGCTCCTTTGCTTTTTCGGGGGAGGGCATGCCTCCCGTTTGCGTCAGGCCTTTTCGCCAATCACCGGCGTCTGCACCGCCGCCGCTTGTTCCGCCGCGTAGCCGCTGGCAATCTTGCGCCGGATGAGCAGCCCGCCGATGCCCAGAAGCAGCGCGAGGGCGCCGACGATCAGCGTGCCCTTGTCCGTGGCGCTCGATGCCGTGGCCTTGTCCTTGACTTCCATGATCTTCTGCACGTCGGCCAGCGCAACCACCGGCTGGCCCTTGAGCTTGACTTCGTAGACCAAGTTGTTGTCAGACGGGTCGACGCGAACCTCCACGGCCTCGTCGATCAGCGGCTCGAGCTTCTTGCGGCCGACTGCGTAGTCGACGCGCCATTTCTCGGTGCTGCCATCGGCCAGCTTGGCGTCGAGCACGAAGTAGTGCCGCGTGGTGCTGCCGCCGCGGCGGCGCTTGGTGGTTTCGGTGATCTCGCTGCCGCTGACGATGGTGCCGCTCTTGGCAACCAGGTCTTCCACCGCAGTGCCGTGCGTGTCGGCGCCGGCCTTGATCTGCGCGTACGCTGCCCACCCCAGGATGCCGATGCCGAACAGCAGTGCGATCCATGCCTTCCCGGTGAGCTGATAGAACCAATCCCTCATGTTGTTTACCTTTTTGGTGAGTTGTTAACCCACCAATGGTAAGGGGTGAATTGCTATCGATTGAGTAGCGAACTATCTAGGCTGAGACTAGGTATGCGGCCGTTTAGGAAGAAAGAATTCATCGAAGAGCGCAAGCACTTCGGGAAAGTCGCGGCCGAACGCCGCGCGGTTCACGAAGTAGGCCTCGCAGGCCACCGCGAAGAACTCGCTGAGCGACGTCGCGCCATAGGCATCGAGCCATGGCGGTTCGGCGCCGAAGCGGTCGGCCAGGATGGTTTTTTCGCGGAAGTCTTCGTAAGCGGGCTTCAGCACGGCCAGCCATGCGGTGCGGGAGTCGCGCGCGCTGCGCTTGCCCGCGAAGCCGGATGGCAGCGGCGGGCAGCCGTTGGCATCGCCGCTGCGCATGTCGATCTTGTGGGCGAACTCGTGGATCACGACGTTGTAGCCGCGCTCGGTGGTGATGCTGCTTGCCAGCACGTCGTCCCAGCTCAGCATGACCGGGCCGCGCTCCATGGCTTCGCCGGCCACCACTTCGTTGTACTCGTGCACCACCTGCGCTTCATCGACGAACTTGCGCTTGGCCACGACCTCGGACCGGTGCACGACGATGCCGACGAAATCGTCGTACCAGTTCAGCCCGCCCTTCAGGTGCAGCACCGGCAGCACGGCCTGGGCCGCGATGGCCAGTGCCACTTCGTTGGTGATGGTGAAGCCCTTGGCGCCGTGGAATTCCTTGTCGCGCAGGAACTCGGCCGACAGCTGCCGCAGCCGCTGCTGTTCGGCAAGGGGCCGGTCACCCAGGAAGGCGTAGCGGCTGAGCGCGGTCTGCCATGCGGCTTCGGGAATCGGGGGCAGGGCGCGGAACCGGCGCAGCCACTTGAACATCGGCAATGGGCCTTGCGAGCGCAGCTGGCGCGGCTAGCGCAGGTCGACGCGCTGGGCGCCGGCGGTGGACAGGCAGAGCAGTTGCGCGCGCGGCGGATGCGCGGCGGCGTCCCAGTCGCTCAGCACGATGCGGCGCAGGCCGTTGCCCAGGTCGTGGTCGGCGGGGCGATGCGTGTGGCCATGCACCAGCGCGTGGGCGGAAGACTGCTGCAGCCATTGGCGCGCGGCGGCCGTGTCGACATCGGCCCAGACCATCGATGGATCGCGCTTGCGGTCTTCGCTTTGCACGCGCATGGAGCGCGCCAGCGCGCGGCGCTCTTCCAGCGGGCGGGCCAGGAATGCGGCCTGCCATTGCGGCGTGCGAACCTGCGCGCGGAACTTGAGGTATTCGGTGTCTTCCAGGCAGAGGATGTCGCCATGGCTCAGCAGCCAGCGCTGGCCGTGCAGCACCAGCACCGTGGGGTCGTCGAGCAGCGTGAAGCCGCACTGGGCGGCCAACGCGGGGCCGACCAGGAAGTCGCGGTTACCGTGCATGAAGAACACCGGCAGCCGCTGCGCCGTGCGGCGCAGCAGTTCGGCGCACTGTGCCTCGAAGCCGGGCTGGGCGGCGGCATCGTCGCCCACCCACACTTCGAACAGGTCGCCCAGGATGACCAGTGCATCGGCCGGCGTGGTCTGCAAATAGCCCTGCCAGGCCTCGAAGGTGGCGGGTTCGCCGGC
The DNA here is from genome assembly GCF_003852515.1 of Variovorax sp. KBW07. Lineage (GTDB taxonomy): Bacteria > Pseudomonadota > Gammaproteobacteria > Burkholderiales > Burkholderiaceae_C > Variovorax. The sequence continues at coordinate 26,965 of NZ_QAJK01000004.1, forward strand.
CTGCAGGTGCAGGTCGGATATCAGGTCGACGGTGCGCCACGCGGGCGGCGCCACCAGCTCGTTGAAAGCCGGGTTCGCCACCGTGGTCATGCCGCGTCGCGCCTGTTCGTCATTCAGCGATGAGAACGGCCTTTTCGATCACCACGTCTTCGAGCGGCACGTCGTCGTGGAAGCCCTTGCGGCCCGTCTTCACGGCCTTGATCTTGTCGACCACTTCGCTGCCCTTGATGACCTTGCCGAACACGGCATAGCCCCAGCCCTGGGCCGACGGTGCGGTGTGGTTCAGGAAGCCGTTGTCGGCCACGTTGATGAAGAACTGCGCGGTGGCCGAGTGGGGTGCGCTGGTGCGGGCCATGGCGACGGTGTAGTTGTCGTTCTTCAGGCCGTTGTTGGCTTCGTTCTGGATTTCGGCGCCGCTTGGCTTTTGCTTCATGCCGGGCTCGAAGCCGCCGCCTTGCACCATGAAGCCGGGGATCACGCGGTGGAACACGGTGTTGTCGTAGTGGCCTTGCTTGACGTACGAGACGAAGTTCTCGGCCGACTTCGGTGCCTTCTCGGCGTCGAGTTCAAGCGTGATCACGCCGTAGTTCTTGATGTGCAGTTCGACTTGGGGGTTGCTCATGGTGTGACTCCTTCTTCGGAAAACGGATTACTTCGCCAGCAGCGTGGCGGACTTGATGGTGATGGGTTCGACGGGCACGTTCTGCATGCCGGCCTTGTTGCCGGTCTGCACGGTGCGGATCTTGTCGACCACGTCGGTGCCGGCGACGACCTTGCCGAACACGGTGTAGCCGTGGCCGTCGGGGTTGGGGGCGTTGAGCGAATCGTTGTTCTTCACGTTGATGAAGAACTGCGAGGTGGCCGAATCGGGGTTGCCGGTGCGGGCCATGGCAATCGTGTACTTGTCGTTCTTCAGGCCGTTGCTCGCTTCGAGCGGAATGGGCGCGCGCGTGGGTTTTTGCTGCATGTCGGCCGTGAAGCCGCCGCCCTGGATCATGAAGCCGTCGATGACGCGGTGGAACACCGTGCCGTCGTAGTGCTTGTCCTTGACGTACTGCAGGAAGTTCTCGACCGACTTGGGCGCCTTGGCGGCGTCGAGCTCGACCACGATGTCGCCGGCCGAGGTGGCCAGCTTGACGCGTGGCGAAGCGGCTTGCGCGTAGCCGGTGGCGGCAAAGGTCAGTGCGGCGGCAAGCACGAGCGCGCTGCGGCGGCTGAAACGGCTGAACGGGGTGAAGGCGTGGATCGTCAAGTGATGCTCCGGGTGCGAATGAGGAAGGGCGTGGCCTGCGCAACGGATGCCGCCGTGTCGACGGCATCCATGTCGAAGGCTGCAGTTGCTTACTTGCTGGTGCGGCCGACCGGCTTGCGAATGACCAGCGGCGCGGGCGGCAGCGCGGCGGCCTCGGCTTCGGCCTTCGACGAGAAGATCTGGCGGATCAGCAGCAGCTTGGGCGCGACGCTCGCGTTGGTGCTCGCGAACTGCTGCGCGCGCACGTACTCTTGCGCTGCAAGGCGCGCATACACGTCGCCGAGGTTCTCGTGCGCCGTGGCGTAATTGGGGTTGAGCCGCAGCGCCGTTTCCAGTGCCGTGCGGGCCTGGTCGAACTTGCTCTGCGACGCATACAGCGCGGCCAGGTTGTTGTACGGCTCGGGCAGTTCGGGGAAGTCTTGCGTGAGCTGCGTGAACGCGGTGATGGCCTCGGCCGTCTTGTTCTGCTCGGTGAGGATCACGCCGCGCAGGAAGCGCATCTGCGGATCGCGGGGCTTGCCGGCGATGTAGGTGTCGGCCTTGGCCAGCGCCTCGTTCGACTTGCCCTGGCGCAGCAGCAGATTCACATCGTCGTAGTCGTTGGCGTGTGCTGCGGAGCCCCAGAGGCTGAACAGCAGGGCGAAGGCAATGGAGAGTCTGGAGAACGCGGCGTGCTTCATGAAGCCTCTGCAGGAGTGGGGAAATTCGGGCCTGTGAAACACCCGGGAAATACTCGGCAGCTGCCGTTTATACTAGGTTGATTGTAGCCGAGGGGCCATGTCGAACCCCTCGCGACCACTGCCCCCGTCACCCCTGAAAAACACCGTCGTTCGCCCGTGCCGCACGTGCGCGAAGCGACGCTTTCCGAATCTAATGAGTCTGCGCATCTACAACACGCTGTCGCGTGAATTGGAGGAATTCTCCCCATTGCACCCAGGCCAGGTGCGCATGTACGTTTGCGGCATGACGGTCTACGACTATTGCCACCTTGGCCACGCACGTTCGATGATCGCTTTCGACGTGGTGCAGCGCTGGCTCAAGGTCAGCGGTTTCGCCGTGACCTACGTGCGCAACATCACCGACATCGACGACAAGATCATTCGCCGCGCCGTCGAAAACGGCGAGAGCATCCGCGCGCTGACCGACCGCATGATCGACGCGCTGCACGAAGACGCCGACGCGCTCGGCATCGAGCGCCCCACGCACGAACCCCGCGCCACCGACTACATCCCGCAAATGCTGTCGATGATCGGCACGCTCGAGAAGAAGGGCCTGGCCTACCGCTCCAGCAACGGCGACGTGAACTACGCCGTGCGCAAGTTTCCGGGCTACGGCAAGCTCAGCGGCAAGTCGCTCGACGAGCTGCATGCGGGCGAGCGCGTGGCCGTGCTCGATGGCAAGGACGACCCGCTCGACCCCGTGCTCTGGAAGAGCGCCAAGGCCAGCGAACCCGACGAAGTGAAGTGGGCCAGCGAGTACGGCGCGGGCCGTCCGGGCTGGCACATCGAATGCTCGGCCATGGCCTGCGAGTTGCTCGGCGAAACGCTCGACATCCACGGTGGCGGCGAAGACCTGCAGTTTCCGCACCACGAGAACGAAATTGCGCAGAGCGAAGGTGCCAACGACAAGCCGCTGTCCAACTACTGGATGCACAACGGCTTCATCGTGACCGACAACGAGAAGATGTCCAAGAGCCTGGGCAACTTCTTCCTGATTCGCGATGTGCTCAAGAAGTACGACGCCGAAACCATCCGTTTCTTCGTGCTGCGCGCGCACTACCGCCGTCCGCTGAACTACAGCGACGTGCATCTCGACGATGCGCGCGCGTCACTCAAGCGGCTGTACACGGCGCTCGACCTGGTGGCGCCGGCCGACGTGAAGATCGACTGGACCGACCCGTACGCCGCGCGCTTCAAGGCCGCGATGGACGAAGACTTTGCAACGCCCGAGGCCGTCGCAGTGCTCTTCGACCTGGCGGGCGAAGTCAACCGCACGCAGTCGGCCACGCAGGCCGGCTTGCTGAAGGCGCTGGGCGCATGCGTGCAGATCCTGCAGGACGACCCAAAGACCTTCCTGCGTGCCGGCACCACGCTCGACGAAGCGACCATCCAGGCGCAGATCGAGGCACGTGCCGCTGCCAAGGCCGCGAAGAATTTTGCCGAGGCCGACCGCATTCGCAAGGAACTGCTGGAGCAAGGCATCGTGCTCAAGGATTCCCCCACGGGCACGACCTGGGCGGCTGCGCAGTGAACGGAACCACGAACCCCATGCCCGCCACCCGGAAGACCAGCGTTCAGATCTATACGCCGGACTATTGGGAAGAGGCATGCAAGCACCTGGCGAAAAAAGACCGCGTGATGAAGCGGTTGATTCCGAAGTTCGGCGACGCCTGTCTCGAGTCGCGCGGTGACGCCTTCACCACGCTGGCGCGCAGCGTTGTCGGCCAGCAGATTTCGGTCAAAGCGGCGCAGTCGGTCTGGGACAAGTTTGCTGCACTGCCGCGCAAGCTGACGCCGGCCAACGTGCTCAAGCTCAAGGTCGACGACATGCGCGCGGCGGGCCTCTCGGCGCGCAAGGTCGAGTACCTGGTCGACCTGGCCCTGCACTTCGATTCGGGCATGGTGCACGTCGATTCGTGGAAAGACATGGCCGATGAACTCATCATCGACGAGCTTGTCGCCATTCGAGGCATCGGCCGCTGGACGGCCGAGATGTTTCTCATCTTTCACCTGATGCGCCCCAACGTGCTGCCTGTAGACGACCTCGGGCTGCTCAACGGCATCAGCGTCAATTATTTTTCGGGCGATCCGGTAAGCCGCAGCGATGCCCGCGACGTCGCTGTGGCCTGGGCGCCTTATTGCAGCGTGGCGACTTGGTATATTTGGCGGTCTCTCGACCCCGTACCGGTCGCGTACTGAACAACAGGAGAAGACGTTGGCAAAACGAACCTTCCTCGACTTCGAGCAGCCCATTGCTGAACTCGAAACAAAAATCGAAGAACTGCGCTATGTACAGACCGAATCGGCGGTCGACATCTCGGAAGAAATCGATCAGCTCGGCAAGAAAAGCCAGCAGCTCACCAAGGACATCTACAGCGACCTGACGCCCTGGCAGATCACCAAGATCGCACGGCATCCGGAGCGTCCGTACACGCTCGACTACGTCAACGAAATCTTCACCGATTTCGTCGAACTGCATGGCGACCGGCACTTTGCCGACGACCTGTCGATCGTGGGCGGCCTGGCGCGTTTCAATGGCGTGCCCTGCATGGTGCTGGGCCACCAGAAGGGCCGCGACACCAAGGAGCGCACCGCGCGCAACTTCGGCATGAGCAAGCCCGAGGGCTACCGCAAGGCGTTGCGGCTCATGAAGACGGCCGAGAAGTTCAAGCTGCCGGTGTTCACCTTCGTCGATACGCCGGGTGCCTATCCGGGCATCGACGCGGAAGAGCGCGGCCAGTCGGAAGCCATCGGCCGCAACATCTTCGAGATGGCGCAGCTCGAAGTGCCGATCATCGTCACCATCATCGGTGAAGGTGGCTCGGGTGGCGCACTCGCCATTTCGGTGGGCGACCAGCTGGTGATGCTGCAGTATTCGATCTACTCGGTCATCAGCCCCGAAGGCTGCGCCTCCATTCTCTGGAAGACCAGCGACAAGGCGCAGGAAGCGGCCGATGCCCTGGGCATTACCGCGCACCGCCTCAAGGCGCTGGGCCTGGTCGACAAGATCGTGAACGAGCCCGTGGGTGGCGCGCACCGCGACCATCGCCAGATGGCGGCTTTTCTCAAGCGCGCGCTCAACGATGCGTTCCGCCAGGTCAGCGACCTGAAGCCGAAGGAACTGCTGGAGCGCCGCTACGAGCGCCTGCAAAGCTACGGCCGGTTCAACGACACCAAGGCCGACACCGGCAGATAAGCAAGTCATGAACGAAGCCTTCGAACGCGCCATCGCCGCGTTCGAGCCGGCGCAACTGCCGCTGGCGGTGGGCTTCAGTGGCGGCGCCGATTCCACCGCCTTGCTGGCCGCATGCGCTGCCCGCTGGCCGGGGCAGGTGATGGCCTTTCATGTGCACCACGGCCTGCAGGCGGCGGCCGACGATTTCGAACGCCATTGCGCGGCCGTGTGCGAGCGGCTCGGTGTGCCGCTGGTCGTTCACCGGGTCGATGCGCGGCATGCGCAGGGTGACAGCCCGGAAGATGCCGCGCGCCGTGCCCGCTACGAGGCCTTTGCCGACATGGCGCGAGCGGACGAGGGCAGGGCGCCTGTCAAATCCATCGCGCTGGGCCACCACGCCGACGACCAGGTCGAAACCTTGCTGCTGGCGCTCTCGCGTGGCGCCGGGCTTCCAGGCCTGGCTGCCATGCCGTCGCATGCCGAGCGCAACGGGCTCGACATCTACCGGCCGCTTCTTGCGGTCCCCGCGGCCGACATCCGGGCGTGGCTGGCCGGCCGCGATCTGCCTTGGATCGAAGACCCGAGCAACGGCGATGCGCGCTACACCCGCAACCGGATTCGCGCCGTGTTGCTGCCCGCACTGGCGCAAGCCTTTCCGCAGTTCCGCGCCACCTTCGCCCGCAGCAGCAGCCATGCCGCGCAGGCCCAGCAACTGCTGGCCGAACTGGCGGCGCAAGACCTGGACGCGGTGGGCGATCCGCCCCGCATCGCGGCGTTGCAGGCGCTGTCGCGCGCCCGGCAGGCCAATGTGCTGCGCCACTGGCTGGTGCAGGCGCACGGCTGCGCGCCCAGCGCGGCGCAGCTCGACCAGCTGCTCGACCAGGTCCGCGCCTGCACCACGCGCGGCCACCGCATCCACCTCAAGGTGGCGGGTGGCTTCGCCGAGCGCAAGGGGGATTTCCTGCATTGGTACAATGCCCCGCCCTCGCCGAAGACTTTGCTCTGACAGCTTGCAGGGCGCCGCCTTTCAAGCGGCCCTTTTCCTTTCTCTGATTTCATCCATGGCATTGATCGTTCACAAATACGGCGGTACGTCGATGGGCTCGACCGAGCGCATCAAGAATGTCGCCAAGCGCGTTGCCAAATGGGCACGCGCCGGCCACCAGATGATCGTGGTTCCGAGTGCCATGAGCGGCGAGACCAATCGCCTGCTCGGCTTGGCCAAGGAACTGGCGCCGAGCAAACCGGGCATTGCCCACAGCCGCGAACTCGACATGCTGGCTTCCACCGGCGAGCAGGCGTCGTCGGCGCTGCTGGCCATTGCGCTGCAGGCCGAAGGCGTGGAGTCCGTAAGCTACGCGGGCTGGCAGGTCTCGGTGCGCACCGACAACTCGTACACCAAGGCCCGCATCGAAAGCATCGACGATGCCCGCGTGATGGCCGACCTGAATGCCGGCCGGGTGGTGGTCATCACCGGCTTCCAGGGTGTGGACGACGCCGGCAACATCACGACGCTGGGCCGTGGCGGCAGCGACACTTCGGCCGTGGCCATTGCCGCTGCCATGAAGGCGCACGAATGCCTGATCTATACCGACGTCGACGGGGTCTACACCACCGATCCGCGCGTCGAGCCCGATGCGCGCCGCCTCACCACCGTGAGCTTCGAAGAGATGCTCGAGATGGCGAGCCTGGGCTCCAAGGTGCTGCAAATCCGCTCGGTGGAATTCGCCGGCAAGTACAAGGTGCCGCTGCGCGTGCTTTCGAGCTTCACGCCGTGGGACATCGACATCAATGAAGAGGCCAAGTCCGGCACGCTGATCACTTTCGAGGAAGACGAAAACATGGAACAAGCCGTCGTATCCGGCATCGCATTCAACCGCGACGAAGCCAAGATCTCGGTGCTGGGCGTGCCCGACAAGCCGGGCATCGCGTATCACATCCTCGGTGCCGTGGCAGACGCCAACATCGAAGTCGACGTGATCATCCAGAACCTCAGCAAGGACGGCAAGACCGACTTCAGCTTCACGGTTCACCGCAACGAGTACGCCAAGACCATCGACCTGCTGCAATCGAAGGTCATGCCGTCGCTGGGCGCGACCGAAGTCGTGGGCGACACCAAGATCTGCAAGGTCAGCATCGTGGGCATCGGCATGCGCAGCCACGTCGGCGTGGCGAGCAAGATGTTCCGCGTCTTGAGCGAAGAGGGCATCAACATCCAGATGATCTCGACCAGCGAAATCAAGACCTCGGTGGTGATCGACGAAAAATATATGGAACTGGCCGTGCGCGCGCTGCATAAAGCGTTCGATCTCGACCAACCGAGCGCTTAAGTGATGGCATAATCTCGGCTTCTTTCAGGAACTGTGACCGAGTGGCCGAAGGTGCTCCCCTGCTAAGGGAGTATGGGGTGTAGAGCCTCATCGAGGGTTCGAATCCCTCCGGTTCCGCCAAACAAGCCCAGTAGCTTTCGAGCTACTGGGCTTTTTGTTTGGGGCGGCCCCACTGGGCCTTTGTCGAGCTACGCGGCCTGGATGCCGCTCAAGGCACAGGCTCAGCTCTTCGGCTTTCCGGGCAGATCGCCGTCGCGCAGTTTCCGGCCGACCCACATCATTCCTGTTTCGTAGTCGGCACTGCCGACCTGGATGCCGCCGACCGTGCGCAGCGCGCCGGTTCCGTCGTCGGTGGCGGGGCCTTCGCCGGTGTATTCACCCGGCACGAGCAGCCTGCCGTCCTTCAGATAATCGGCAATGCGCAGTTGCCGCATGCCCCGGCCCCAGTGCCACTGCTTCTTGAGGTCGTAGGGGGCGGGCTTGTTGGGATTGGATTTTTTCTTCACGTGATTCCGGGTCTGCAAAAGCGGCCTCGAGGATAAGGCCCCCCGGAACTCTCACGCGGTCTCCAGCGGCGCGGCAGTCGTGCTTGCGCCGCCCGGCGCCTCGCGCACCAGCGGCAGCCACAGCACGAACCGCGTTCCCGTCGGTCGCGACTCCCAGCTCACCTTGCCCTTGATCGACTGTGCCCGCCGCCGCTGGTTCTGGATGCCGCGTCCCGATGCGGACGCATTCGACAGCGCCTTGTCGACATCGAAGCCCTGGCCGTTGTCCTCGATGGTTACCTGCACGCCCGTTGCCGTCAGCGCGGTGCCCACGCGGATCTCGGTGGCGCGCGTGTGGCGCAGGATGTTGGCGATGCTCTCCTGCACGATGCGCAGGATGTGCAACGCGCTGGACGGGTCCAGCCACGCCAGGGCGGGCAGCTCCTGCACCTCCCATTGCAGCGAGACACCGGTGCCCTCCAGCCGCGGCTCCAGCCGGTAGCGCAGCGTGGCGAGCAGCAGCAGCAGGTCGGCCTCGACAGGCTCCAGCGAATCGAGCGTCAGCTTCAGGTCGTCCAGGCAGCTCTTGAGAATCTGCGAGACCTTGGTGTCGCTCATGCCACCGCCTTCGACCGAGCGGATGGCGCTGATCAGCGACGAGCCGAGCCCGTCGTGCATGTCCTGCATCAGGCGCTGGCGTTCGTCGCTGATGGTCTGGCGGCGCTCCACTTCGCGCAACCGCCGGTGGCTTTCTTCCAGCTCGGCTTCGCGCGTCTGCAGTCGCTCCGCCAGGCTGGCGTTGAGGTCTTCGACCTCGGCAATGGCTTCGACATAGCGCCGGTACATGAGGGCGCCGAACACGCTGAACGCCACCGCGTTGGTGTACGCGCCCAGGTACCACGCTTCAGGGCTGATGAAGTTGTTCTGCAGCAGCCAGTCGGTCACGCCCAGCAGCGTGCACACGCCGATGCCGGCCGCCACCAGCCGGCCTTCGTTGGAGCGGCGCCAGGCGCTGATGCCGCCGATCAGCCCGACGGCCGCGCCCATGAGCGCGGCCACCGTGTAGATCAGCGGCGTGACCTGCGGCGTGTTCTGCAGAATGGCCAGGCTGGGCATCGTCAGCACGGCGATGGTGGCGGTGGCGCCCACCACGCCATAGGTCAGCCACTTCAGCGGCCGGCCATGCAACTGGCGCAGGAAGAAGTGCACCACCATCACCAGCCAGAACAGCGCATTGACGGTCAGCCAGGCAAACCAGTCGTTGGCCACCGGCAGGCCCACGTAGAAATGCAGGCCGCGCAGGAAAGACGTGGCGGCGAGGTTGAAGAAAAGCAGGTAGCCCATTTCGTGCTGGCGCTTGAACCACACGAACAGGGCGAACACACCGACCGCCATGAACGCGGCGCTGAGCATGGCGGGCAGCTCCTGCTGCAGCCACTGGCGCAGCCGGTAGCTGCCGCGCAGCGCCTCGGCCGGGCCCAGCCACAGCGAAGACAGCGCCACCTGCGCGCTCTTCGTGTGCTCCAGGCGAAGCATGATTTCGTTCAATGGCGGGCTGCCTTCGGCGCTTTTCTCGAGCACCACCCACAGCGGGGTGCGGGTGCTGTTCCACAGCGGGCCCTGTTGCTGCGCGCGGTGCACCAGGTGGCCATTGGCATAGACCGCGATGGTTCCGTCGGTCTTGACCCGCACGCCGTACAGCGCCAGCGGTCCCGAGCTGGCCGGCAGGCCGTGGGTCGACAGCTTGATCCACGTGACGCGGCTGGCGCCGGCCGCCGCGCGCACGTTGGCCTGGCGCAGCAGCGCGATGGGCAAGGCCAGCGGCAGCTCGACGTGCTCCCATGCATCGGGCAGGGCGCTGCTGTCCTGCACGAGCGGTGGGGTGCTGAAACCCGATGCATCCTCGACCTGCCAGTCGGCCTGGGTCATGTGCAGCACCGCCTCGGGCTGCGGGGTGCCGTTCGCCAGGCCGAGCAGGGCGCCCACGGCCGCCAGCAGGGCCATGGAAAAGACGAGCACCACGTTGGCAAGAAAGGGCGCGGGGCGGTGGTTCAAAGGGTGTTGGAAGGGCGCGTTCGGAGCAGACGCACTGGATATGTAACTGATTTTGTTCCCGTGTTACCAATTGACGGGTATTCAGTCGGCCAATATGCCCTGCGTCCTTGCCTCGTAGATCGCTTCCGCCTTCGACGTGACTTTCAGCTTGCTGTAGATGCGTCGAACGAAAGTTCGGACCGTGAAGTGCGACAACTCCATGAGCTTGGCGATCTCGTGCGCGGTGAACCCCTTGGTGATGAGGTCGAGCACCTCTTTCTCGCGCGCCGACAGCGGCGGCGACGTGCTGTCGGACGCGGACGATTGGCCGCCCGCCGCAGAGGCACCGCCATTGCTGCCAGTGCCCGGCACGTTCTGCCGGAAGCGTTCCAGCACCTGCCGCGCGATGAGCGGGCTGATCGGGCTGCCGCCGCTGGCAAGGCTGCGGATTTCATCGACGGTCCTGGAAGGGGAGCTGTCTTTCAGCAGGTAGCCCGCCGCGCCGGCTTCGATCGACTGCATCACGTGCATCTCGTCGCCGAAATTGGTACTGACCATGATGCTGCAGCTGGGCCACTGCCGTACCGCGGCCCGGATCACGTCGATGCCGGAGCCGTCCGGCAGGCCCAGGTCGACCAGCAGCACGTCGGCCGGCGGACCCTGCAGCATCGCCAGCCCTTCGGCCCGCGTGCCGGCTTTTCCGGCCAGGCGCATGTCGGGTGCGTCCTGCACGACCTGGCTCAGGGCATCGCTGAAGCAGGGGTCGTCCTCGACGATCACGACGTGGATGGGATGTTGTTCCGGGTCGGAGCGTGCGCGTTGCATCGGGGCGCCATTTTGCGACGGTTTTTAGGAGAGAGCCCGTAGCGCATTCGTTCTACGGGCGACCTCGGGGGGCGACGGGTTCAGCGCGGCAGGGGCTGCGACAGCACCCACTGCGCCAGCACCTGCGCTTCGGCCGGCGACACCAGCGTTTGCCGCGGCATGATGACGCGCCCCCACGTGCCCACGCTGCCGTCGCGGATCTTGCCGGCGAGCCGCGCGGGTGCGTCGTCGTCGCCCTTGTAGCGCTGCGCGATCTGCGCGAAGCCGGGTCCGACCTGCTTGTGGACCATGCCGTGGCAGGCCAGGCAGCCGTTCTTCCTGGCCAGTTCCACGGGCGTGGTCTGCGCCATGGCGGGGAGCGAGAGGGCGACCAGCGCAGTGGCGATCGCGATTGCGATGCGGCGCCTGGCGGCGCGGGTTGGCCGTTGCATCGACATCACCGCTCAGGCCTCGGCTTTTTCATCCCTGCCGATGCGCCTGATGAGCCACGCGAAATAGAGAAAGACGGCGCTGATGACGCCGGAAATGGCCGCGGGCCCCCACATCTCGAACAGGCCGTTGACCATGGCCTTCTCCGGGTTCGAGGGCGGAACGAACACCTCGACGGTGTCGCCGATCTCGTAGCCCGGCGTACTGCTGCTGCTCGATGTCGTGACATCGACAAGCGCGCCCGACGGCGCCCGGAACCGCACGATGGGCCGCCACGTGCCGTCGGTGTTGTTCTTGTTGGTGCTGCGCAGGTGCTGCAGGTCGGTCACTTCGCCCTCTACGCGCTGGGCGGAGGCAATGAAAGTCAGCCGGTTGTAGAGCAGGACGCAGCACAGCGTGAGCAGCGCAAGGCCGATGAATCCGAAAATGAACTTGGCGGCGGTCTCGATCTTCATGCGGCGGGCTTTGCGCTTTCCTGGTTGGGTGCTTGCTCGCAGCCTTGGCGCGGCTGGCCGGCCCATCGTCGCATGGCAGGCCGCAGGGCCCCGAAATTGCCCCGGTTTACCGAAAGGCGGGCCGTCGTGCATTCGCGACAAGGCGATTCAAGAGTAACTATATGTATGGTTAAATCCCCGCAACTATCGCGAAGAAGACGAGGGATTCCATGAAGCTGATGCTGAGCGTTGCGCTTGCCGCCATGGCGCTGGTGGGCTGTGCGAGCACGCTGCCACCGACCGAACCCGGAACGGGCTCCGGCATGTCCTATGTGCCCATGGTCGCGATGCAGGGCGTGGACAAGGTCCGCTACGACAGCGACGTGGCCGACTGCCGCGTGGCGGCGTCCCGCATCACGGCGCGCAGCGACACCAACGACGGCGGCTGGGCCGCATTGGGCATCGGCCTCGTCACCTGGTACAGCCGTGGCCTTGCCACGGGCGCGGCGGTGGCCGGCATCGGTGCTTCGATTGCCGACTGGGTCGGCCGTCCGCCGGACAGCGTTTTCGCCGAGCACCAGCAGATCGCGATCGTTCATTGCATGGCCAAGCGCGGCTATCGCAACCTCGACCCGAACGTGCGCGACACCTTCTACGCCCACAACAATTTCGATCCCGCCGCGGTCACGGCCAAGCCCCGCCGCACGGGCATCGACACCTACAACGTCGAAACGCTCGCCAAGGCCGGCCGCTGCAACCTGCAGCCGCGCGCCGAGCTCACGGCCAAGGGCCCGGGCTACGAAAGCTACAACGTGCCTTGCGACAACGGCGGAACCTGGGCCGTGCGCTGCGAATTCGGCAAGTGCCGCGTGCTGGCACAGGCGCTCATCCGCCGCTCCTGAGTTGCCTCAGCCGCCGTCGTCCGGCGGCAACCACGCGAGCGACCGGTGAGTCGTTCGCTTCAAGGGCAGTGAGAGCCCGGCAAAGCGCGCTTCGATGCTGTCCCTTTCGCGGCCGCCGATGCGCGAGCCCAGCGACAGCGGAAGCTGGCGGCACAGCGCCAGCGCCTCTGCCACATTCACCTCGAGCAGCGCCGCCGTGGCGCGCGCCGCATCGCCCACGCGTTCGGCCGGACACACCGCCAATTGCAGGTCGTATTCAGCGAACAGCTCGCGAGAGATTCCGGGCAGCGGCGCGTTCGACGCGCATTCCCCGCTGTAGAAACCACCCCGGTCCAGAAACGCATCCTGGTCGTGATAGTGCGCGAGCGCCGTAGCGAAGTCGTCGAGGGTGGAGAGCGGCTGCTGCTGCTTCTGCACCATCAGCACATCGGCAAAGGTGGCCGCTTCGAGGTAATGCCGAAGGCCGTTGGCCACGGCGAATGCGGGCATGTCATCGCCTTCTTCGTCGGTGACGGTGTCGTCTTCCTCGTTCGCATTACTGGACAGGTAGAAGCGGGCGTCGTGCAGCGAGTCGTCGTCGCTGGCGTAGACCCAGGCGTAGCGGTCGTAGAGATCGCTGTCGTCGAGGCAGGCTGCCAGCGCCTCGATGGCCTCGCGCAGGCTCATGAGTCGTGGTGGCACCTCAGGAGCCTCCTCGCGAAGAAGGCCCCCGGGGTCCGATCAACGCCAGACGTAGTGGCCGCGCACCATGCGGCCATGCTCGCGGTGCGCCGGCACCCACACCTTGTGCGGGCGGTGATGCGGCCTGCTGTGTTGCGGACGGTCGTAGCCGGGGCCAGGTCCGTGGCGCGGGCCCGGCTGGGCCAGCGCAGCGGTCGACACAAGCATGCAGGCGGCAAGAGCGAAGAGAATTTTTTTCATGTTGGAGTCCTTCTGGTTGGTGCACCTCGATGGGTACGCTGACCAGCTTAGCGGGGCGACTCCAGCCGTTTCGTAGGCGGGAAAGCCCTTTACAGAAGCGACATGAAGGGCGGCCCGACCGGCGTTGACCGCTCACTTGACGATCATTCCCTTGAGCGCCGGGTCCGGCGGCGGTGCCTTGAGCTTCATCTGCCGCAGCGTCTTCACCAGCAGCTGCGCGATCATCACGTTGCGGTGCCGCTTGCTGTTGGCGGGTATCACGTGCCAGGGCGCATGGTCGGTCGAGGTGGCCGCAAGGGCCTGCTGGTAGGCCTGCTGGTAGGCGCTCCACTTGGTGCGCACCTCCAGGTCGTCCATGCTGAACTTCCACTGCTTGCCGGGCGTGTCGATGCGGGCCTGCAGGCGCTCGCGCTGCTCGTCCTTGTCGATGTGCAGCATGCACTTGACGACCACCGTGCCGGTCTCGGTGAGCAGCCGCTCGAAGTCGTTGATCTGCGCGTAGCGGCGCTTGGTCTCGGCCTTGTCGATCCAGCCTTCGACCACCGGCACCAGCACGTCTTCGTAGTGGCTGCGGTTCCACACCATGATCTCGCCGGTGCGCGGCACGGCGGCATGGCAGCGCCACAGGTAGTCGTGTGCGCGCTCCAGGTCGTTGGGCGCCTTGAAGGCCGTCACGCGCACGCCCAGCGGCGAGGTGCGCGAAAACACCCAGCGCACCGTGCCGTCCTTGCCGCTGGTGTCCATGCCCTGCAGCACCAGCAGCACCTTGCGCTTGCCTTCGGCATGCAGCAGGTCCTGCAGTTCGTCGAGCTCGATGGCCAGCGCATCGACCTCGGCGCGCTGCGATGCTTCGTCGCCTTCGCAGAAGGGCGTGTCGTCGGGGTCGATCTGCGAGAGCTTGAACTTGCTGCCGACGCGGTATTTCTTGAAGCTGGCCATGTCCCGTGACTCCGTGAAGAGGAAAGGGCCACAGCGTACGCGAATCAGCGGTCGGCTTCGTCGGAAGAATCGAGCGAGGCGCTCCAGCGGTTGTCCCATTCGGCATGCCGCACCGCGCCGTCGAGGTCGCGCCGGTCGCGCTTGGTCGGGCGGCCCTGCTCGATGGCCAGTGCCGGTTCGCTGCCCATGCGGCGCAGTTCGCGCTGGGCCGCCTGTGCCGCGATGCTCTCGGGCGTTTCTTCATAGAGCAGCTGGGCCACCGGGGCCGGCCCGCGCTGGCCGCTCACGCCGCGCACCGTCACGGTTCGCGTCTGCACGCCCAGGCGCATCGTCACGGTGTCGCCGGCCTTGACCTCGCGCGAGGCCTTGGCCACGTCGCCGTTCACCTGCACCCGGTTCTTGCCGATTTCTTCCGCGGCCAATGAGCGCGTCTTGAAGAAGCGGGCGGCCCAGAGCCATTTGTCGATGCGCAGACGTTCCAGAGGTTCCATAGGTCAGGAATTGTGCCGCCACAACGGCAGGTGCACGATGGCGTCGAGCCCGATGACCCTTGCGGCGTTGTCGGGCGCGTTGCGGTTGTCCAGGCTGATGCGCCCGTTCAGCGCCAGCACGATCTCGCGGCAGATCGCCAGCCCCAGCCCCGAACCGCTCGACCGGCTGCCGGCCGAGAAGGGCGCGAACAGCCGCTGGCGCAGGTCGGGCGAAATGCCGGGGCCGCAGTCGCGCACGGTGAGCACGGCGTCGTCGCCCTCGGCGCGCACCGAAATCGACAGCGCCGCGCCCACGGGGCTCAGCTTGATGGCGTTGTGCAGCAGGTTGCGCGTGAGCTCCTGCAGCATCCACTGGTGCGCGCGCACCGCCACCGGCTCGTCGATGGCCAGCTCGAAATCGAGCGCCTTGTCGGCCACCAGCGGCGACAGGTCGAGCGCGATGTTGCGCACTACTTCGCCCAGGTCGAGCGTGACCGATTCCGGCTGCTGGCGCAGCTGCTCCACCTTGGCGAGCGACAGCATCTGGTTGGCGAGCGCCGTGGCGCGTTCGACCGTCTGGCTGATTTCGCTGAAGGCCTGTTCAGGCGCCACGTCGCCGCGGCGTGCCGACTGCACCTGTGCCTTCAGCACCGCGAGCGGCGTGCGCAACTGGTGGGCGCTGTCGCGCACAAAGCGCTTCTGGTGGTCGAGCAGCCGCTGCAGCCGGCCCATGACTTCGGTGGTGGCGTCGATGAGCGGGCGCAGTTCGCGCGGCGCATCGGGCGCATCGATGGGCGAGAGGTCGTCGGCCGGGCGCTTGCCGATGGCCTCGCCCAGCTCGCGCACCGGCCGCGTGGCGCGCTGCACCACGAACACCGTCACCAGCGCGATCACGCCCATCAGCAGCAGCTGGCGCCACAGCATGTCGACCAGCAGCTTGCGCACCAGCGTCTCGCGCAACTCGAGCGTCTCGGCCACCTGCACCACGGCCATGCCGCGCCCGCGCGCGCTGGCGACGGGCTGCAGCAGCACCGCAACGCGCACCGGCTGGTTGCGGAACTGCGCGTCGTAGAAGTCGACCAGCGCCGCGTAGGCATTGCGGTCGGGCAGGCGGCCGCGCCAGAACGGCAGCTCGGCAAAGCCCGAGATCATTTCGCCGTCGAGCGACGAGACCCGGTAAAAAAGGCGGCTGCGGTTGTCTGCCTCGAAGGCCTCGAGCGCGGAGTAGGGCACGATGGCGCGCAGTTGCGCCTTCTCGTCGAAGCCCTCCACGTCGAGCTGTTCGCCGATGGTCTTGGCCGACGCCAGCAGCGTGCGGTCGTAGGCGGTGGTGGCAGCCGCAAGGCTCTGCCGGTACAGGCTCACGCTGTTGATCACGATGAACACGGCAATCGGCGCGAGGATGCCGAGCAGCAGCCTCGCGCGCAGCGACGAGATGCGCGTCATGCTTCGGGGCGCAGCAGGTAGCCGAGCCCGCGCATCGTCATCAGCACGGCGCCGGTGCCCGCGAGCTTCTTGCGCAGGCGATACACCACCACCTCGATGGCCTCGTACTGCACCTCGGTCTCGCCAGGGAACACCAGCTCGAACAGGCGCTCCTTGGTGACCGCATGGCCCGGCTTCATCATCAGCGCCTTCAGCAGCGCCA
This sequence comes from Variovorax sp. KBW07, assembly GCF_003852515.1. Classification (GTDB taxonomy): domain Bacteria; phylum Pseudomonadota; class Gammaproteobacteria; order Burkholderiales; family Burkholderiaceae_C; genus Variovorax. The sequence goes on from NZ_QAJK01000004.1 coordinate 43,528, forward strand.
GTTCGCGTGGCGTGAGCTCCAGCACCTCGGCGCGGTGGTAGATGGCGCCGTTGTCGGGCTCGAAGCGCAGCCCGCCGATCTCTTGCGGGTTGAGCCCCGCGTCGGGCCCGATGGCACTGTGGCTGCGGCGGCGCAGCGCACGGATGCGGGCCTCCAGCTCGTCCAGGTCGAAGGGCTTGGGCAGGTAGTCGTCGGCGCCGGCATTCAGGCCGACGATGCGGTCGCCGACCGTGCCGCGCGCCGTCAGCAGCAGCACCGGCGTGCGCAGCCCCTCGGCGCGGGCCTGGGCCAGCACCTGCAGGCCATCGAGGTTGGGCAGGCTCAGGTCGAGCGCCACCACGTCGGGCTCGATGGCGCGCCACTGGGCTACCGCCTCGGCGCCGTCGCCGCAGATGCGCACGTCGATGCGGCGCCTCCCGAGGGTGCGCTGCAGGGTGATTTGCATCGAGGGGTCGTCTTCGACCAGCAGCAGCTTCATACGGTGGCGGTGGTGTAGGTCTTTGGTGTTTTCCCCAGTCTGGTGGACAGCCAACTGACAGCGGGGCGGCGCATGATAGCGCTCAGGTTCAAGTCAGGTTCCCTGCAAATTCCTTTCAGCCTTCTGGAGACACTCACAATGCGTCGCGACACCTTTTTGAAGTCATTGGCCGCGCTGGCCGCCGCCGGAGCCCTGCCACTGTCGGCCCGGGCCGCCGCCAACGTCAAGATGATGATCCCCGCCAACCCGGGCGGCGGCTGGGACACCACCGGCCGCGCACTGGGCAAGGCCCTGAGCGACGCCAAGGTGGCCGACACCGTCACGTACGACAACAAGGGCGGTGCCGCCGGCGCATTGGGCCTGGCCCAGTTCGTGAACGGTTCCAAGGGCGACGCCAACGCACTCATGGTGATGGGCTCGGTCATGCTGGGCGGCATCATCACCGGCAAGCCGCCGGTCAAGCTCGAGCAGGCCACGCCCATCGCGCGCCTGACCACCGAATACAACGTGTTCGTGCTGCCCACCAACTCGCCCTTCAAGACCATGAAGGACGTGGTCGAGCAGCTCAAGAAGGACCCGGGCAGCGTCAAGTGGGGCGGCGGTTCGCGCGGCTCCACCGAGCACATCGCCGCGGCCATGATCGCGCAGAAGGTCGGCGCCGATCCCTCGAAGATCAACTACGTGGCCTTCCGCGGAGGCGGTGAAGCCACCGCCGCCATCCTGGGCGGCAACGTCACCATCGGCGGCAGCGGGTACAGCGAATTCGCCGAGTACATCGCCGCCGGCAAGATGAAAGCCATTGCTGTCACCTCCGCCCAGCGCCTGCCGGGCATCAACGTGCCGACCCTGAAGGAACAGGGCATCGATGTCGAGATCGGCAACTGGCGCGGCGTCTATGGCGCGCCCGGCATCACGGCCGAGCAGCGCAAGGCGCTGACCGACATGGTGCTGGCCGCCATGAAGAGCGCGTCGTGGGCCGAGTCGCTCAAGAAGAACGACTGGACCCCGGCCGTGCTGTCGGGCGATGCCTTCGCCAAGTTCGTCGACGACGACTTCGCCAGCCTGCGCGCCATCATGACGAAATCCGGCATGGTGTAAGCGCTCCAGCGCCTGCCTGCCCGCTCGACGGCGCGCTGTCCTCGCAAGAGACGACAGCGTGCCGTTTTCAAATCCAGAACCACATTCCGGGAGTCAAAAAATGACAACTCCAGATCCCTCGGTCTTGCCGTCTGACAAGGCCGCGCAAGCTGCGGCCGTATGGCCTCAAACCCTGGTTGGCGCCGGCGTGCTGCTGACCGGCCTGGCGCTGGCCTTCGGCGCCATCGGCATTTCTTCCGAGGCCGGCTACGGCGGCGTCGGCCCCAACTTCCTGCCCTGGCTGGTGTCGGTTGTGCTCGTGCTGTGCGGCGCATGGATCCTCTGGGAAGCGCGCACCGGCGGCTTTCGCGAGCTCGATGCGCCCACCGGTGCCGACCGCGCCTACTGGCCCGGCTTCATCTGGGTCTCGGCGGGCCTGCTGCTCAATGCCGCGCTCATCACCACGCTCGGCTTCATCCTGAGCTGCACGCTGTGCTACGTGCTGGCCGTGCAGGGCCTGCGCCGCGCGAGCGGGCAAGCCGGCGTGAATGCGCCGCGCACCTGGCTCACCGACTTCGTTGCCGGCGCGCTCATCTCCGCGCCGGTGTTCTGGATGTTCACGCAATTCCTGGCCATCAGCCTGCCGGGCCTGACTTCGACCGGGTGGCTCTGACATGGAAATCTTCAACGCACTCATGGCGGGGTTCGCCACGGCGATCACCCCGATCAATCTGCTCTGGTGCCTGGTCGGCTGTGCGCTCGGCACCGCCGTGGGCGTGCTGCCCGGCATCGGCCCGGCCGTGGCGGTGGCCATGCTTCTGCCCATCACCGGCAAGGTCGACATCACGGCCTCGATGATCTTTTTCTCGGGCATTTACTACGGCGCGATGTACGGTGGCTCGACCACGTCCATCCTGCTGAACACGCCCGGCGAAACCGCCAGCATGGTGACGGCGATGGAGGGCAACAAGATGGCCAAGAGCGGAAGGGCGGGCGCTGCGCTTGCCACGGCCGCCATCGGCTCCTTCGTGGCCGGCACCATCGCCACCGTCATCGTCACGCTGTTCGCGCCTTTCGTGGCCGAGTTCGCGGTCAAGCTCGGCCCGCCCGAGTACTTCCTGCTCATGCTGCTGGCCTTCACCACGGTGAGCGCGGTGCTCGGCAAGAGCACGCTGCGCGGCATGACGGCGCTGTTCGTCGGCCTGGCCGCCGGCTGCGTCGGCCTCGACCAGATCTCGGGCCAGGGCCGCTACACCGGCGGCGTGCCCGAACTGCTCGACGGCATCGAGATCGTGCTGGTCGCGGTCGGCCTGTTCGCCGTGGCCGAAGTGCTGTACGCCGTGCTCTACGAGGGCAAGGTCGTCGAGGGCCAGAACAAGCTGAGCCGCGTGCACATGACCAAGCGCGACTGGAAGCGCTCCATTCCCGCGTGGCTGCGCGGCACTGCCATCGGCACGCCCTTCGGCTGCATCCCGGCCGGCGGCACCGAGATTCCGACCTTCCTGAGCTACGCGATGGAAAAGAAGCTCGTGAAGAACCCGGAAGACAAGGCCGAGTTCGGCACCAAGGGCGCCATCGAAGGCGTGGCCGGCCCCGAGGCCGCCAACAACGCCACGGTGACGGCCGCGCTGATTCCGCTGCTCACGCTCGGCATCCCCACGTCGAACACCACCGCCATCCTGCTGGGCGCATTCCAGAACTACGGCATCCAGCCGGGGCCGCAACTGTTCACCACCTCGGCTGCGCTGGTGTGGGCGCTCATTGCCTCGCTCTACATCGGCAACGTCATGCTGCTGGTGCTGAACCTGCCAATGGTCGGCCTGTGGGTCAAGCTGCTGAAGATTCCGAAGCCCCAGCTCTACGCCGGCATCCTGATCTTTGCAACGGTGGGTGCCTACGGCATGCGCCAGAGCGCGTTCGACCTGTTCCTGCTCTACGGCATCGGCCTGCTCGGTGTGGTGATGCGGCGCTACGACTTCCCGACCGCACCCGTGGTGGTCGGCATGATCCTCGGCCCGCTCGCCGAAGCGCAGTTGCGCAACGCCATGTCGATCGGCGAGGGCAGCGCAGCGGTGTTCTTCCAGCGGCCGATGTCGATCACGCTGGTCGTCATCGTGGTGGCCGTGCTGGTGCTGCCGCGCCTGGCCAAGCGCATGAGCGAGCGCAAGCTGAAGCGGTTGGCGCAACTGGACGCCTGACCCTTTTCGTCTTCACCATGAAAAAACCGGATGCGAAGGCATCCGGTTTTTTTGTTTGCGGGTCCCGCTTGTCCCGAAGCGCGTTCAGTTGGCGGGGCCTGCCGCCTGTGCTGCCGGCGGTGGCGTTTCGATCAGGTCGTCGTCGATGTGCGGATCGGCCGGCTGCCCGCGCAGCTTGCGCACGGTGCGCCGGATCCAGTGCTCGATGTCGTCGATGTAGGTGAACACCGCCGGCACCACCAGCAGGCTCAGCACGGTCGAGGTGATCAACCCGCCGATCACGGCCATGGCCATCGGCGAGCGGAAGCTCGAATCGGCCGAGCCGAAACCGACCGCGATCGGCAGCATGCCGGCACCCATGGCGAGCGTGGTCATGATGATCGGACGCGCGCGCTTGTGGCAGGCATCGCGCAACGCGTCCCAGCGGCTCATGCCGTGGTCGCGGCGCGCCACGATGGCGTACTCGACCAGCAGGATCGAGTTTTTCGTGGCGATGCCCATCAGCATGATCAGGCCGATCAGCGATGGCATCGACAGCGCCTTCTGCCCGATCAGCAGGCCCACGAAAGCTCCGCCCAGTGCCAGCGGCAGCGCGCACAGAATCGTCACCGGGTGCAGGAAGTCCTTGAACAGCAGCACCAGCACGATGTAGATGCACAGCACGCCGGTCAGCATCGCCAGGCCGAAGCTCGCGAACAGCTCGGTCATCACTTCGGCGTCGCCCACCTCGGCGATGCGCACGCCGGCCGGCAGCTTCTGGATCGAGGGCAGTGCCATCACCGCGGTCTTGGCATCACCCAGGCCCACGCCAGAGAGCTCGATCTCGAAGTTGACGTTGCGCGAACGGTCGTAGCGGTCGATCACGGCCGGGCCGCCTTCCATGGTGAGCGTTGCCACCTGGTTGAGCATCACCGGCCCGCGCGCGCTGGGCACCGACAGGCGCCCGAGCAGGTCGATGTCCTGCCGTGCCGAGTCTTGCAGCTTCACCACGATCGGCACCTGCCGCTGCGCCAGGTTGAGCTTGGCCAGCGACTGGTCGTAGTCGCCCAGCGTGGCCACGCGCAGCGTCTCGGCAATGGCGGAACTGGTCACGCCCAGGTCGGCGGCGCGCGCGAAGTCGGGTCGCACCGCGATCTCGGGCCGGATCAGGCTGGCCGTCGAGGTGATGTTGCCCAGGCCGGGAATGGTGCGCAGGTCTTTCTCGACCGCACTGGCGGCGGTCGACAGCGCCAGCGGGTCTTCGCCGGTCAGCGCCAGGATGTACTTCTCGCCCGAGCCGCCCAGGCCCACGGTGCTGCGCACGCCGGGCAGCGTTTCGAGTGCCGCGCGGATCTGGTTCTCGATCACCTGCTTGCGCGGCCGGTCGCCGCGCGGATCGAGCTTGATGGTGAGCGTGGCCTTGCGCGTCTCGGGCGTGCCGAAGCTGGCGAACGGGTCCCCGCCCGCGCTGCCGCCCGCCACCGTGGTGTAGACGCTCTTCACGTGGGCGATCTGCATTACGCGGCGGCGCGTTTCTTCCGACGCGGCGGTGGTCTGCGCGAGCGTGGAGCCCGGTGCGAGCGACAGGTACACCTGCGTCTGCGAGTTGTCGTCCGGCGGAATGAAGCCCGTCTTGAGCAGCGGAATCATGGCCAGTGAACCGAAGAAGAAGAGGGTGGCCAGCACCATCGTCTTGAAGCGGTTGTGCGTGCTCCACTCCACCGCGCGCATGTACCAGCGCAGCCAGGCCGGTTCCTTCTCGGCACCGACGATGGGCTTCAGGATGTAGGCGGCCATCATGGGCGTGAGCACCCGCGCCACCACCAGCGAGGCGAACACCGCGAGCGACGCCGTCCAGCCGAACTGCTTGAAGAACTTGCCGGCCACGCCGCTCATGAAGGCCGTGGGCAGGAACACCGCGATCAGCGTGAAGGTGGTGGCGATCACGGCCAGGCCAATTTCATCGGCCGCTTCCATGGCCGCCTGGAAAGGCGTCTTGCCCATGCGCAGGTGCCGCACGATGTTCTCGACCTCGACGATCGCATCGTCCACCAATATGCCCACCACCAGCGAGAGCGCCAGCAGCGAGATCACGTTGACCGAGAAGCCCAGCAGGTACATGCCGATGAACGCCGGAATGACCGACATCGGCAGCGCCACCGCCGACACGAAGGTGGCGCGCCAGTCGCGCAGGAACAGCCACACCACGATCACCGCAAGAATGGCGCCCTCGTACAGCAGGTGCAGCGAGCCGTTGTATTCCTCTTCCACCGGGTCGACGAAGTTGAAGGCTTCGGTCAGCTCGATGTCGGGGCGCTGCACGCGCATGTCGGCCAGCGCCTTCTGCACCGCGTGGCCCACTTCGACTTCGCTGGCGCCGCGGCTGCGGGCCACCTCGAAGCCGACCACCGGCTTGCCGTTGAGCAGCGCGGCGGCGCGCGGCTCGGCGATGGTGTCGCTGATGCGCGCCACCTGGTCGAGCCGGATGCGGCGGCCGTCGCTCAGTGCGATCTGCATGTCGGCCAGCTGGCCAGCCGACTGCACGGTGGCCAGCGTGCGCACCGGCTGCTCGCTGCCGCCCAGGTCGAAGCGGCCGCCCGCGCTCTCGGTCTGCACCTGGCGCAACTGGCGCGAGATGTCGCCCGCCGAGGCGCCGAGCGCCTGCAGCTTGACCGGGTCGAGGTCCACGTGCACCTGCCGCGTGGCACCGCCCACGCGGTTGACCGCGCCCACGCCGGGCAGCGCGAGCAGCTTCTTGGTGATGTCGTTGTCGACGTACCAGCTCAGCGCCTCGTCGTCCATCTGCGACGACGCGATGGTGAAGGCCAGCACCGGCTGGCCCGCCAGGTCGAGCTTGGTGACGACCGGGTCGCGCACGTCGGCGGGCAGGTCGGCACGCACCTTCTGCACGGCCGAGCGCACGTCGTCCACGGCCTCCTGCACTGGCTTCTCGAGCCGGAATTCGACGATCAGCGTGGCGGCGCCGTCCTGCACCTTGGTGGTGATGTGCTTCAGGCCCTGGATGGTGGCAATGGAGTTCTCGAGCTTGCGCGCGACGTCGGTTTCAAGCTGCGAAGGCGCGGCCCCCGGCAGCGACGCCGAGACCGTGACGGTCGGCAGGTCGATGTCCGGAAAGTTCTGCACCTTCATCGCGTTGAACGACAGCAACCCACCGAAGGTGAGCAGCACGAACAGCATCACCGCCGGAATCGGGTTGCGTATGGACCAGGCGGAAACGTTCATGAGCGAGTCCTTGTTGTCTTACTTGGCAGCGTTGGCGCTGGCGGCCGACGTGGCTGCCTTGGCTGCATTGGCGGGCTGGGCCGCGGGAGCGGCGGCGGCGGGCGGCGCATCGACCACGCGCACCAGGTCGCCGTCGTTCAGGAAGCCGGCGCCTTGCACCACCACCTGGGCGCCGTCGGGCAGCGCGCTGGTGATCTCGATGCGGTCGTTCAGCCGGCGGCCGATCTGCACCTTCATCTGCGCCACGTGGTTGTCGGGGCGCAGCACGAACACGTTGTTGAAGCCGTCGCGCGGCACGATGGCCGTCTGCGGCACCGTGGGCGCCGAGCTGCGGCCCAGTTCGAAGTCGCCGCGCGCGAACATGCCGGCCTTGACGCCGGTGTTCTGCAGCACGTTCGGCAGGTCGACATAGACCAGCGCCGCACGCGTCTGCGGATCGACAGTGGGTGCGATGCTGCGCACCGTGCCGCGCACCTGCGCGCCGCTGGCGCTGACCACGAAGGCCGGCGTGCCGACCGCGATGCGGCCCAGTTCGGCCGAGGTGACTTCGGCGCGCCATTCGAGCCGGCCCTGGCGGATCAGACGGAACAGCTCGGTGCCCGAGGCCACCACGCTGCCCACCGTGGCGGTGCGCGCCGAGATCACGCCGTCGTCGGGTGCCAGCACCTGCGTGTTGCGGCCGCGCACCTGCTGCGCCGCCAGCACCGCTTCGGCCGCCTCGACGCGCGCCTTGGCGGTCTGCTCGGTGGTCTGGTATTGGTTGATCTGCTGCTGGCTCAGTGCGCCGGTGGCCTGCAGCGTGCGGGCGCGCGCGGCATTGCCGGCGGCATCGGCGGCGGTGGCCTTTGCTTCGGCCAGCGAGGCACGCGACTGTGCAATGTCGGCCTGCACCGTCTCGGGCGAGAACACCGCCAGCACCTGGCCCTTCTTGACCACGTCGCCCACGTTCACGCGCACTTCGGCCAGCCTGAGCCCGTTGGATTCGGAGCCGATGACGGCCTCCTGCCATGCGGCCACGTTGCCGTTGGCCGCGAGCGTGAGTTGCAGCTCGGTGGCCTCGGGCTTGGCGACGGTGACGGTCAGCGCGGGCTTGGGCGCGCGGGCGCCGTCCTTGCCCTTGGTCGCTGCCGTGGCCGGCCCGGCGGTTTTTTCTTCAGGCTTGCGCGTCATCCAGAGGACGCCCGCGATGACGATGATCAGCGCCAGCAGCGCGATGACGAGAGTGGAACGTTTCATTCTTTTCATGGCGACGTCGCAACCTTGGAGGTCGGTGTGGTGGTCATTGAGGACGATTCGGGGCGGCTCCAGCCGCCGCCCATCGAGCGGTAGAGCGCAACCCAGGCTTCGGTGCGCTCGCGTTGCAGGGAGACGCGCGCGGTTTGCGCGGTGAACAGCGTGCGGCGCGAATCTTCCAGCTCGAACAGGCTGGCAAGGCCGCTGCCGTAGCGGGCCTGCGTGGCGTTGAACGAAGCCTGGTAGTTCTGCACCGCGGTGTCGGCATCGGTGGTGCGCGCGTCGGTCGCGTCGAGGTTCACCAGTGCTTCTTCCACTTCGCGCACCGCCTGCCGCACGCTGGCGCGGTAGGTCGACACGGCTTCGGCATAGCGTGCCTTGGCCGCATCACGGTTGGCAATGCGCGAGCCGCCGTCGAGCAGCGGCACGGTGAGCGACAGCGGGCCGACCGTCCATGTGTCCAGCGATTGCCGCACGCCGTCGGTGCGGAATTGCGTGCGCCCGATCGAGCCCGACAGCGTGAGCTTGGGATAGCGCTCGGCCTCGGCGGAGCCCACCTCGGCACTGGCCGAAGCCACGCCGAGTTCGGCCGCGTACACGTCGGGCCGTTGCGAGATGGCCTGTGCCGGCACGCTGGCGATGCTGCCCACGGCCGGCAACACGCGCTGCGCGGGCGATGCCGCGAGCTTTTGCGCCAGCGTGGTTTCGTCGATGCCGCTGAGTGCCACCAGTGCCTTGCGCTGCACCGCGCAAGAGGCGCGCTGCTGGATAAGGCGGCCCGAGGCGTCGGCGGCGCTGCCGCGTGCCAGCGCGGCGTCGGCCGGCGAGGTGAAGCCGGCGCGCGCCGAAAGATCGGTCAGGCGCGAGGTCTCGGCGCGCGAACGCGTGTCGGACTCGGCCACGCGCAACTGCTCCTGGCAGGCGCGTTCGGCGAAATAGGCGTTGGCCGTTTCGGCGGCAACAACCACCCGCGCGTCGTGCCATTTGGCATCGGCGCTGTTCTGCTTGGCTTCGGCGGCATCGCGGTCGGCGCGCAGGCGGCCGAACAGGTCGATCTCCCACTTGGACTGCAGGCCGGCCTGCAGCGTGGTGACCGGCGCGGTGGCCGAGGCGCTGCTGCCGCCGCCGCCGGAACCACCCGAAGAGCCAGAACCGCCGGAGCCGCCCGCGCCAAGTGACGAGGCCGAGACGCCGCGGCTGGCCGATGCCGTGCCGTCCAGGCTCGGCAGCAACGCTGCGCCAGCCTGCACGCGCGTCGAGCGCGCCTCGGCCACGCGGGCCGCGGCGCTGGCCACGTTGGGGCTGGCCGCTTCGGCCGCGGCGATCAGCTCGACCAGCAGCGGGTCGTCCAGCTGGCGCCACCAGTCGGCCAGCGAGGCGAGCGAGCCGCCGTGGGGCAGGGGCGCGTGCCATTGCGCGGGCAACGGTGCCTCGACCTGGGCGGGAGGGCGTGTCAGGGCGCAGCCCGAAAGGCCCAGGCCAAGGCCGAGCGGCAGGCAGAGGGTGGCGATCAGTCGGAGTTTTCTCATTGCTTCTTTCTCGCAGCGCGTGCGGGAGCCGGAATGCTGGGGGTGGCCGCGGCCTTGCGGCGTGTTTCTTCGGCTTGCACCAGTGCCAGCGCATAGCCCGTCAGGCGGTCGGCCCAGGCGTCGATGGCGCGCGGCGTGCGCAGCAGCGAAGGCCGGATGGCTTCGATGAAGTCCTGGCTCACATAGAGCTGCATCGACAGCCCGGTGATGGCGAAGGTCAGGCGGTGGATGTCGTCGTCGGCCCGGTCCAGCTTCAAGTGGCGGCACAGCAGGTCGGCAATGGCGCGGTGCGGGCCCTTGATGTCTTTTTCGAGTTCTTCGGCCCAACGGCTGGTGGGCTCCAGCATTTCGCGCATGTGCAGCTGGATGCATTGCCGCACGATCTCGCCCTGTTTCAGCGGATCGATCATGGATGCCAGGCAGATGCGCAGCGTGGCTTCGAGCGACTGGCCGGGCACGTTGCAGGCGGCCACGAGGTCGGCCGAATCGCCGCCCATCGGCTCGTTGAAGGTGGCGGAATACAGCCCCTCCTTGTCGCCGAAGTAGTAGCTGATGGCCGAGATGTTGACCTCGGCCTCGCGGGCGATCTCGCGCGTCGATGTCTTGGCGAAGCCCTTCTGCGCGAACAGGCGCAGCGCGGTGTGCAGCAGGCGATGGCGTGCCTCGGCGCCGTCGCTGCGCGGTGCGCGGCGCGGGGCCTGGGTGGTGGTGGCTGTCGCGTTCATGGCCGGCATTACACCACGCGCGAAATCAAACGATTGATTTACTTAAGGCTTTATGAAGAGCTTGGTTTTCCAGGCCGCACCCTGAGCATTTCATGAAGGCGGCCGATGCCCGGTTTGCCCTCGAAGGATGCGCGCTACGATCCGCGCATGCCCGCAGCCCCCACCGCTTCAACAGCCGCCGCACCGCCCGCCTTGCCCCTCGACGCCGAGGGGATTCTCGCGCTCGCAGCGCGCTCGATGTTTCATTTGTTTTCAAGCATCAGCCAGGGCATGTTTCTGGTCGACAGCAGCGGGCGCATCGTGTGGGTCAACGAGGGCTACCGGCGCTTCTTGCCGGCGCTGGGCTTCTCGTCCATCGACCAGTTCCTGGGCCACATGGTCGAAGACGTCATTCCCAACACGCAGATGCGGCGCGTGCTCGAAACCGGCGAGCCCATCTTGATCGACCTGCTCACCAACAAGGCCGGCACCTTTGTCGTCAGCCGCATTCCGCTGCGCGAAGAACGCGAGGACGCGGCGGGTGGTGTGGGTGACGTCATCGGTGCCATCGGCATCGTGCTGTTCGACCAGCCCGAGACCACGCTGCAGCCGCTCATCAGCAAGTTCGCGCTGCTGCAGCGCGACCTCGACGACGCGCGGCGCGAACTTGCCAGCCAGCGCAACAACCCGCTGTACCAGCATGCCGACGGCCAGCGCCGTTCCAAGTACACCTTTGCCAGCTTCATCGGCAGCAGCCCGGCGGCGGTGGAGGTCAAGCGCCATGCACGCCGCGCCGCGCAGTCGGCCAGCCCGGTGCTGCTGCTGGGCGAAACCGGCACCGGCAAGGAACTGCTGGCGCATGCTATCCATGCGTCGTCGGCACGCGCCAAGGGGCAGTTCGTCAGCGTCAACATCGCGGCCGTGCCCGACACCTTGCTGGAGGCCGAGTTCTTCGGCTTCGCACCCGGTGCCTTCACCGGCGCCGACAGGCGAGGGCGCGAAGGCAAGTTCAAGCTGGCCGACGGCGGCAGCCTGTTTCTCGACGAGATCGGCGACATGCCGCTCGGCCTGCAGGCCAAGTTGCTGCGCGCGCTGCAAGAGGGCGAGATCGAACCGCTCGGCTCCAACAAGCTCGTGCCCTTCGACGCGCGTGTGATCGCCGCCACCTCGCGCGACCTGCCCGAGCTGGTGCGGCGCGGCCTGTTTCGCGAAGACCTGTACTACCGCCTCAACGTGCTGCCGCTGCGCGTGCCGCCGCTGCGCGAACGGCGTGCCGACATTCCCGCGCTGGTCGAGGCGCTCGGCGAAGACATGGCACTGCGCAGCGGCGAGGCGCCGCCCGAGCTGACGCCCGATGCACTCGCGCTGCTCGCCGGCCAGCACTGGCGCGGCAACATCCGCGAGCTGCGCAACGTGCTGGAGCAGGTGACCATGCGCAGCGACTCGCAACGCATCGACGCCGCGCAACTCGAACGCATCCTGCGCGAAGCCGGGCTGGAGCAGATCGAGCTGCCAGATCTTTCGCATGTGAGCGGTGAGGGGGAGGCGGACTTGCTGCGGCCGTTGGCGCAACAGGTGGCGGAGCTGGAGCACAAGGCGATTGCGGCGGCGCTGGCATCGACGGGCGGGAACAAGCTGGCGACGTCGCGGCTGCTCGGCATTTCGCGCGCGACGCTGTATGAGCGGATGACGAGCCAGGAGCGGTCGGCGTGAGTTTGCCGGGCTTCATGCGTGAGGCGCGTTGAGCGCACGCCCGGCGATACTCCCGCCCCAGAACGCAACCCAACCCCCACGCTCCACGACCCATGAAGGCTCTTGCCCGCATCGCCGCCTGTTCCATCTTCTGTGCCGCCGCCGGCACGGCCAGCGCCGCACCACCACCGCCGCAATGCGCGAGCGAAGCCGTCGTGCAGGCCCGGAAACTCCTGGTCTTTCACTTCGGGGAGGACAACCGCATGGAGGTCGGTCCCGAGGTCAAGGAGCTCGCGCCCATCCGCAACCCGGCCAACAAGAAGCAGCAGTTCAAGGTGCTGGAGGTCTGGGGCTCGATCTACAAGGGCAACTACCGGATGCGGCTCATCTACTACCCGATGGACAAGAGCTGCCTGCTGATGGGGCAGGAAGTCCTGGAGCTCGCAAACCTGTGAGCGTTCGAGCCCTGCGGTCGACCTTCGGCCCCAACTGCCATTGGTGTGGTCTGCCCATGGATTTCGATGAGCCGCATGGCCGGCCCGAGTCCGCGACCATCGAGCACCTCGTCGATTCGACGCTGGGCGGCGTGCGCAGCCCCAAGCACCGGCGGCTGGCCCATGCCGCCTGCAACCACGCGCGCAACGAATTCCGCATGCAGGCCGAGCGCGAATTCCAGCGCTGGATCGCAGCCCGCCAAACCTCTGGCAAACCCTGACTGAAAAAAATACAAATGCCTGAAATTCAGGCATTGCAAGTGTCCTGAAAGCAGCCTGAAAGAGGTTTCTTCCAATGAAGAAACCTTTGTTATCAATGGTTTAACTGTGTGGCACGAACTGTGCAATATTCAGTCACCATTTTCAGGAGACACAAAGATGAACCGTCGCCACCTCGTCGCGCTGGCCGCGCTCGCCACCTGCGCATCCGCCGCACCGGCCTGGGCCCAATCCAACGAAATCCGCATCGCCCACATCTACAGCCGGACGGGTCCGTTCGAGGCCTACGGCAAGCAGACGCAGACCGGCTTCATGATGGGCCTGGACTACGCCACCGGCGGCACGATGACGGTCAACGGCAAGAAGCTCGTGGTCCTCGAGAAGGACGACCAGGGCAAGCCCGACCTCGGCAAGTCTTTGCTGGCCACCGCGTACTCCGACGACAAGGCCGCGCTGGCCGTCGGCCCCTCGGCCTCGGGCGTGGCGCTGGCCATGCTGCCGGTGGCCGAGGAGTACAAGAAGATCCTGATCGTCGAGCCCGCCGTGGCCGATTCGATCACCGGCGACAAGTGGAACAAGTACATCTTCCGCACCGGCCGCAATTCGAGCCAGGACGCCATCTCGAACGCGGTGGCGGTCGACAAGGCCGGCGTGACCGTGGCCACGCTGGCGCAAGACAACGCCTTTGGCCGCGACGGCGTGAAGGCCTTCGGCAGCGCGCTGAAGAAGGCGAAGCTGGTGCACGAGGAATACCTGCCGCCCGCCACCACCGACTTCACCGCCGGTGCCCAGCGCCTGATCGACAAGCTGAAAGACCAGCCGGGCCGCAAGATCATCTGGATCGTGTGGGCCGGCGCGGGCAACCCGTTCAAGATCGTCGACCTCGACCTGAAGCGCTACGGCATCGAGATCGCCACCGGCGGCAACATCCTGCCCGCCATGGCCGCCTACAAGGCGCTGCCGGGCATGGAAGGCGCGGCGTACTACTACTTCGGCATCCCGAAGAACCCGGTGAACGAGGCGATGGTCTCGGCGCACTACAAGCAGTTCAAGACGCCGCCGGACTTCTTTACGGCCGGTGGTTTCTCGGCCGCGATGGCAGTGGTGACGGCGCTGAAGAAGACCAACGGCGACACCAACACCAACAAGCTCATCAGCACCATGGAAGGCATGAGCTTCGACACGCCCAAGGGCAAGATGACTTTCCGCAAGGAAGACCATCAGGCGATGCAGTCGATGTACCACTTCAGGATCAAGGTCGACCCGGCGTTCGCATGGGGCGTGCCCGAGTTGGTCCACGAGATCAAGCCCGAAGAGATGGACATCCCCATCAAAAACAAGCGCTGAGCGCAGCGCACAGCACACCTAGCTAGCCGCGGCCCCGGCAAACGGGCCGCATTCCCTTCGCCCCGGATGGCCGCCGGGCGAAGCGCCAGCCTGCGCCTTTTGCGGCGCCGGCGCGGCGCACCAACGGCCGATTCGTCAGCAAGCAAGCGTTCGACACACCTACAACAGAAGGAGACAGCGATGGCAGCGATGCGATGGAACTGGAAGGGACTGGCCGCGGCTGCGGCAATGACGATGGCGGCGCATGCCGCGACGGCGGCTGTGCCGTTGCCGGCGCTGGGCGCCAACCCCGCGGAGGTGAGCGTGTCCGGCCTGTCGGCGGGCGGCTTCGCGGCGGTGCAACTGCACGTGGCCTATTCGGCCACCTTCAAGCGCGGCGCCGGCGTGGTGGCCGGCGGGCCGTTCTACTGCGCCGAAGGCTCGGTGCTCAATGCCACCGGGCGCTGCATGACGCACAGCACCAGCATTCCGGTGTCGTCGCTCGTCAGCACCACCAACAGCTGGGCCGCCAGCGGCGCGATCGATCCGGTGTCGAACTTGAGCGGCTCGAAGGTGTACCTGTTCTCCGGCACCTCGGACAACACCGTCAAGCAGGCGGTGATGGACGACCTGAAGACCTACTACCAGAGCTTCGTGCCCGCGGCCAACACGGTCTACAAGAACAACATCGGCGCGGGCCATGCCATGGTGACCGACGACTACGGCGGCGCCTGCAGCACCACCGCCGCACCGTACATCAACAACTGCGGCTTCGACCTGGCGGGCGAGATCCTCACGCACCTGTACGGGCCGCTGAACCCGCGCAACAACGGCACGCTGGGCGGCACCTTCACCGAGTTCAACCAGTCGGAGTTCATCACCGGCCACGGCGTGGCGGCCACCGGCTGGATCTACGTGCCGCAGGCCTGCACCACCGCATCGTGCCGCGTGCACCTGGTGCTGCACGGCTGCAAGCAGAACTACACCGACGTGAGTGACCAGTACGTGAAGAAGACTGGCTACAACCGCTGGGCCGACACCAACAACATCGTGCTGATCTATCCGCAGACCAGCACCGCGGCCACCAACAGCTGCTGGGACTGGTGGGGCTACGACAGCGCCAACTACGCAAAGAAGTCGGGCCCGCAGATGGTGGCGCTGAAGGCCATGGTCGACCGCGTGACCAGCTCGGGCGGCGGATCGGCATTGCCGGCACCGACCGGCGTGGGCACTTCGGGCGCGACCAGCAGCAGCATGACGATTGCCTGGACCAGCGTTTCGGGCGCCACGGGCTACAACGTCTATCGCGGCGGCAGCAAGGTCAACGCCGCGCCGGTGGCCGGCACCAGCTACACCGACAGCGGCCTGGCCGCATCGACCAGCTACAGCTGGACCGTGGCCGCGCTGGACGCCAGCAACGCCGTGGGCGCCATGTCGGCTGCCGCTACCGGCACCACCACCGCGGGCCCGGGCGGCGGCGGAACCTGCTACACCGCGAGCAACTACGCGCACACCATCGCCGGCCGCGCCTATGCGCTGTGGGGCCTGACCTATGCCTATGGCTCGGGGCAGTCGATGGGCCTGTGGAACATCTACGCCATCACCACGCTGAAGCAGACCGGCCCCAACTACTACGTGATCGGCAGCTGTTGAAGCCGGTCGCGACCGATTCACTTTTCCTTTTTGCAATGACCACCAACGATGCTTGAGACCCGAGACCTGACCATCCGCTTCGGGGGACACGTGGCCGTCAACAGTGTGAGCTGCGCCTTTGCGCCGGGCACGCTGACGGCCATCGTCGGCCCCAACGGGGCGGGCAAGACCACCTACTTCAATTTGATCTCGGGCCAGCTCAAGGCGAGCGCGGGCACGGTGTCGCTCGACGGGCAACTGCTGTCGGGCCTGTCGCCGTCGGCGCGCACGCACGCGGGGTTGGGGCGCGCCTTTCAGCTGACCAACCTGTTCCCCAACCTCACGGTGCTGGAGAACGTGCGGCTCGCGGTGCAGGCCACGCGCGAGGGCGCGCACCGGCGCGGGCTGAACCTGTGGAGCATCTGGAGCGACCACAAGGCGCTGACCGAACGCGCGGACCAGATCCTGGCCGACGTGGCGCTGAAATCGCGCGAGCACGCGACGGTGGCCAGCCTGCCGCACGGCGACCAGCGCAAGCTCGAGGTGGCATTGCTGATGGCGCTGGAACCGAAGGTCTTCATGTTCGACGAACCCACGGCCGGCATGAACGCGGCCGAGGCGCCGGTCATTCTCGACCTGATCCGCAAGCTCAAGCAGGACAAGAGCAAGACCATCCTGCTGGTCGAACACAAGATGGACGTGGTGCGCGAGCTGGCCGACCGGATCATCGTGCTGCACAACGGCACGCTGGTGGCCGACGGCGAGCCAGCCGAGGTGATTGCATCGCCGGTGGTGCAAGAGGCCTACCTGGGCATTGCGAAGGAGGCTGCATGAGCACGAATCTCCTGACCCTCGAAGGCGTGCACACGCACATCGGGGCGTATCACATCCTCCACGGTGTCGACCTTGCCGTGCCCCGTGGCCAGCTCACCATGCTGCTGGGCCGCAACGGCGCGGGCAAGACGACCACGCTGCGAACCATCATGGGCCTGTGGCATGCGTCGCAGGGCAGGGTGGGCTTCGGCCAGGACAAGGGGGTGGACATCACCGCGATGCAGACCCCGCAGATCGCCGGGCTCGGCATTGCCTACGTGCCCGAGAACATGGGCATCTTCTCGGACCTGACGGTGAAAGAGAACATGCTGCTCGCCGCGCGCGGCGCAAAGAACGCCGCGCAGATCGACGACACGCGCCTGAAGTGGATCTTCAAGCTCTTCCCCGCGGTCGAGAAATTCTGGAACCACCCGGCGGGCAAGCTGTCGGGCGGGCAGAAGCAGATGCTGGCCGTGTCGCGCGCCATCGTCGAGCCGCGCGAGCTGCTGCTGATCGACGAGCCCAGCAAGGGCCTGGCGCCCGTGATGATCAACAACATGATCGACGCCTTTGCCGAGCTCAAGCGCAGCGGCGTGACCATCCTGCTGGTCGAACAGAACATCAACTTCGCCCAGCGCCTGGGCGACTCCGTCGCGGTGATGGACAACGGCCGCGTGGTGCACAGCGGTTCGATGGCGGCGTTCTCCGAGGACGCGCAGTTGCAGCAATCTCTCCTGGGTCTCGCGCTATGAAGTATTTCGTGTCTCGTCCCCTCTCCCGCTTGCGGGAGAGGGCTAGGGTGAGGGCAGGCGGCCTGTGCAATGGCCATGCCCTCGTGTTGGCGCCGCTGGCCCTCACCCCGACCCTCTCCCGCATGCGGGAGAGGGGGCAAGAGGGAGCGCTGCAATGAAAGCACTCGACTTCGACTGGAAGCCGCTGGTGCTGGCCCCCGTGCTCGCGCTCGTCGCGCTGCCGCTCACCGGCTCCTTCTCGACCTGGCTCACGCTCACGGTCGCGGGGCTGGCGATGGGCATGATCATCTTCATCATCGCCTCGGGCCTGACGCTGGTGTTCGGCCTGATGGACGTGCTCAATTTCGGCCACGGCGTGTTCATTGCGCTGGGCGCCTTCGTGGCCAGCAGTGTGCTGGGCCTGATGGGCGACTGGACCGGCTCGGGCGAGCTGTGGCGCAACCTGGTGGCGGTGTTCCCCGCGATGCTGGTCGCGATGCTCGTGGCCGGCGCGGTGGGCCTGGCGTTCGAGCGCTTCATCGTGCGGCCCGTGTACGGCCAGCACCTGAAGCAGATCCTCATCACCATGGGCGGCATGATCATCGGCGAGGAGCTCATCAAGGTGATCTGGGGTCCGGCGCAGATACCGCTGCCGCTGCCCGAGGCGCTGCGCGGTTCGCTGCTCATCGGCGATGCCGCCATCAGCAAGTACCGGCTGCTCGCGGTGGCCGTGGGCGTGGTGGTGTTCGGCCTGCTTGCCTGGACGCTGGGCCGCACCAAGATCGGCCTGCTCATTCGCGCCGGCGTGCAAGACCGCGAAATGGTCGAGTCGCTCGGCTACCGCATCGGCCGGCTGTTCGTCGGCGTGTTCGTGGTGGGCAGCGCATTGGCCGGCCTGGGCGGCGTGATGTGGGGGCTGTTCCAGCAGAACCTGGTGCCGCAGATGGGCGCGCAGGTCAACGTGCTGATCTTCATCGTCATCATCATCGGCGGGCTGGGCTCGACGGGCGGTGCGCTCATCGGCGCGCTGCTGGTGGGGCTCATGACCAACTACATCGGCTTCCTGATGCCGACCATCACGCAGTTCGCGAGCATCTTCCTGATGGTGGCCGTGCTGCTGTGGCGGCCGCAGGGCGTGTACCCCGTGGCGAACCGTTGAGGAAGAAGCCGTCATGTTCCTGAAAAGACTTCTCTCCAACGACACCCCGAAGAGCCGCCTGCTGGCGCTGCTGCTGGTGGCCGTGTTCCTTGCGCTGGCCTTTGCGCCTTTCATCTTCCCGGGCGTCAAGGCGCTCAGCGTCGCGGCCAAGATTTTGGTGTTCGTGGTGCTGGTGGCCAGCTTCGACCTGCTGCTGGGCTACACCGGCATCGTGAGCTTCGCGCACACCATGTTTTTCGGCATCGGGGCCTACGGTATCGCCATTTCGGCCTCGCGGCTCGGGCCCAACTGGGGCGCGGTGCTGGTGGGCCTGGGCGCATCGCTGGCCATTTCGCTGGTGCTCTCGTTCGCCATCGGGTTGTTCTCGCTGCGGGTGCGCGCGATCTTCTTCGCGATGATCACGCTGGCCGTGGCCTCGGCCTTCCAGACGCTGGCCTCGCAGCTGTCGGATTTCACCGGCGGCGAAGACGGCCTGACCTTCAAGCTGCCCGAGCTGATCTCGCCGAGCTTCGAGTTTGCCGAAGAGCCTTTCCTCGGCGTCTCGCTCGATGGCCGGCTGCTGTGCTACTACCTGCTGTTCGTGGTGGCCGTGGTGCTGGTGCTGGCGCTGCTGCGCATCGTCAACTCGCCGTTCGGCCGCGTGCTGCAGGCCATTCGCGAGAACGAGTTCCGTGCCGAGGCCATCGGCTACCGCGTGGTGGTGTACCGCACCACGGCGGCCGTGCTGTCGGCGCTGTTCGCCACGCTGGCCGGCGCCATGCTGGCCATCTGGCTGCGCTACAACGGGCCCGACACTTCGCTGAGCTTCGAGATCATGATCGACGTGCTGCTGATCGTGGTGATCGGCGGCATGGGCACCATCTACGGCGCGGCCATCGGCGCGGTACTGTTCGTTGTGGCGCAGAGCTACCTGCAAGACCTGCTGCGCCTGGGCAGCGAAGCGGCGAGCGGGCTGCCGTGGCTGGCCGCGCTGCTGTCGCCCGACCGCTGGCTGCTGTGGCTGGGCGTGCTGTTCGTGCTGTCGGTGTATTACTTTCCCACCGGCATCGTGGGCAAGCTGCGGGCGAGGGCGGCACGATGAGTAACGACAACCTGTCGATGACGCCGTCGTCGCGCTACGCGCAGCTGGCGGGCCGCGAGCTTCACTGGCTCGAATGGGGCGCGGCCGATGCGCCCGTGGTCATTGCCTGGCACGGCCTGGCGCGCACCGGCCGCGACATGGACGAGCTGGCGCAGCACTTCGCGGCGCGCGGCTTTCGCGTGATCTGCCCCGACACCATCGGCCGCGGGCTGAGCCAGTGGAGCCCGCTGCCCGACGAGGAATACAAGCTGTCGTTCTATGCGCGCATTGCCAATGCGCTGTGCGACGAGCTGCGCATCGGCCGCGTGCACTGGGTCGGCACCTCGATGGGCGGCGCCATCGGCACGGTCTGCGCGTCGGGCCTGTTCGAGCCGCGCATGAAGGCGCGCATCGCCAGCCTGGTGCTGAACGACAACGCACCGCAGCTGGCGCAGGCGGCCATCGAGCGCATCCGCGCCTATGCGGGCCAGCCGCCCGCGTTCGACACGGTGGCCGAGCTGGAGGCCTTCTTTCGCACCGTCTACAAGCCCTACGGCTGGCTCAGCGATGCGCAGTGGCGCCGCCTGACCGAAAGCTCCACGCGGCGCCTGCCCGATGGCCGCGTCACGCCGCACTACGACCCGGCGATGGTCCGCCAGTTCAGCGCGCACGACAACGACTACCTGATCTGGCCGCACTACGACGCCATCGAAGTGCCGGTGCTGTGCCTGCGGGGCGCCGAGTCCGACCTGGTGCTGCCCGAGGTGATCGAGGAAATGCATCGCCGTGGCCCGGGCACGGCCGGCCGGCTGCAGGTGATCGAGGTGCCGGGCTGCGGCCACGCGCCCGCGCTCAACGTGGCGGAACAACTGGAGCCGATCGAAGGGTTTATCCGGGCCGCCAGCCACTGAAGACCCGGCGGCGAGAGAATCGCCGCCGGCTTCTTCAACCACTACAAGGCTCACCTCCATGGCCCTCTCGATGTACGACCTGTCCGTGCCGGTTTTTGCACGCGGACTCGGACAACTCACCCATCTGCTCGACAAGAGCCTTGCCCACGCCAAGGCCAACGGCATCGACCCGGCCACGCTGGTCGATGCGCGGCTGGCGCCCGACATGCTCACGCTGGCCGGGCAGATTCAGCGCGCGAGCGATGCGTCGAAGCTCGGCGTGGCGCGCATCGCGGGCATTGCCGCGCCCAGCTTCCCCGACGAAGAAAAGACCTGGGACGACCTGCTTGCGCGGATCGTGAAGACGCAGGACTTTCTTGCGACCGTGGACCGTGCGCAGGTCGACGGCCAGGAAGAGCGTGCCGTGACCATCAAGGCGCGCGAAGGCGAAGCGCACTTCACCGCGCAGCGCTACCTGCTGCAGTTCGCGCTGCCGAACTTCTTCTTCCACGTGACCACCGCCTACGACGTGCTGCGCCACAAGGGCATGCCGGTGGGCAAGATGGACTACCTCGGCAAGTTCTGAGGCACTGAATGAAGGCCGGCGGCCTTCACGCCGCCGGGACAACCTTCAAATTACCGTGACACATGCGCACGCCCGGCGTGCGCCGCAAACAATCGCGCCTGACCGCTTTCGGTCTGACATTCGAGCGAGGTTGGCGATCATGAACATGTTGTCCAGGAGGGCGTTCTCGGGGCTCGCCGTGGGAAGCTCCGCGCTGGTGGCGGCCATGGGCGGCGGATGGCCGGCGAGCAGTGCGCTGGCCGCGTCGCCTGGCCTGCGCGACTACGGCAAGGCCCCGGAGTTCGCGGGCATCGACAAGTGGCTCAATTCGGAGCCGCTCACCCTGAAGGGGCTGGCGGGCAAGGTGGTGCTGGTCGACTTCTGGACCTACTCCTGCATCAACTGCATTCGCACGCTGCCGCACGTGGTGCGCTGGTACGAGAAGTACAAGGACCAGGGCTTCGTGGTGGTGGGCGTGCATTCGCCGGAGTTTGCGTACGAGAAGTCGACGCGCAACGTGCAGGACGCGATCCAGCGTTTCGACATCCGCTATCCGGTGGCGCAAGACAACAGCTTCACCACCTGGAAGGCCTACAACAACCAGTACTGGCCTGCGTTCTACCTGGTCGACAGCAAGGGGCAGGTGATGCGGCAGCATTTCGGCGAAGGGGAGTACGCCGAGATGGAGGCCGCGATCGAGGCGTTGCTGGCGCGCAAGTCGGCGGTCTGAGGCGGCCCCGGCTCTGACCTCTCGGCTATCGGCGCCGCATCAGGGCTTGCGCGCGGCGAGCGAGTACATCAGCGGAATGCGCGGCATGCCCTCGGGCGGCGCCATGCGCTTGCCGCCGATGTCGCGCATGCCCTCGAAGGGCTTCCAGCCGTTGGCATACGGATATTCGTCGAGGCGTTCGAGCGTGAGCCCGGCCTGCGCGAGCGCGCTCGTGACCTGGCCCACGCCCCACATGAACTCGAAGCTCGGGTGCGGGTTGCTGAAGTTCTGCACGCCGGTTTCGTAGCCGTCGCGCACCAGGCCGTCGCCCGACTGGGCCACGTAGTCGCCCACGCCTTCTTCGGGCACGGGCGCGTCGTTGAAGTAGTCGTAGTGAAAGCGCCAGCTTTCGTCGAACACCATCGCGTACGGATGGAAATCGATGAACACGAAGCGCCCGCCGGGCTTGAGCAACTGCGACACGCCGTGTGCCCAGGCCGTCAGGTCGGACAGCCAGCACAGCGTGCCGTAGGAGCAGAACACGATGTCGAAGCGGTCGCCGCGCGCCTGCGCATCGCGAAAGTAGTCGTAGACATCCGAGCGCTCGAAGCGCGCCGGAATGTCCGACTGCGCAGAGAGCTGCGTGGCGAAGGTGATGGCTTCGTCGGAAATGTCCACGCCCGTGACGGTGGCGCCGAGGCGCGCGATGCTCAGCGAATCCTGGCCGGCGTTGCACTGAAGGTGCAGCACCGACAGGCCCTTCACGTCGCCGAGCAGCCCGGTTTCTTCGGGGAAAAGCGTGGAGCCGCCATTGCGGAAGAAGGCGGCCTGGTCGCCCTTGTGGCTGTTGTGCGCGACGGTGGCCGCGTTCCATGAAAGCCGGTTGGCTTCGTGCAGTTCTTTCTTCATGTCGTCGGTGAATGTGTTTGCGTTTGCGTTTGCGTGGGCCAGCCCGCCAGGTTGCGTTCGGCAATGCCCGCGAGCGCGGTGATCCATGCCGGGCTGTCGTTCAGGCAGGGGATGTAGCTGAAGGCTTGGCCGCCCGCGTGCATGAAGGCTTCGCGGCCTTCCATGGCAATTTCTTCCAGCGTTTCGAGGCAGTCCGCCGGAAAACCCGGGCACACCACGTCGACCCGCTTCACACCGGAGGCACCGAGCTCGCGCAGGGTCGGCTCGGTGTAGGGCTCGAGCCATTTGGCGCGGCCGAAGCGCGACTGGAAGGTCACGCGGTGCTGGGCCGCGGAAAGGCCGAGCCGCGCCGCGAGCAGCCGCGCGGTGGTGAGGCATTGCGCCTGGTACGGATCGCCGAGCGCGATGTTGCGCGCGGGAATGCCGTGGAAGCTCATCAGCAGCACCTCGCCGCGGGCTTCGGTTTTCCAGTGGCGCTCGATGCCTTGCGCCAGTGCCTCGATGTACGCCGGGTCGTCGTGGTATTGGTTGACGAAACGGAACTCGGGCACGCGGCGCTGGCGGCGGCTCCAGTCGTTCACCGCATCGATCACGCTGGCGGTGGTGGTCGCCGAATACTGGGGGTAGGCCTGCAGCACCAGCACGCGCGTGGCGCCTTCGGCCTGCAGCGCATCGAGCCGCGAGGCGATGGACGGATTGGCGTAGCGCATGGCGTCGCGCACCGTCACGCGGTGGCCGTGCTCGCCGAGCCAACCGGCCAGCAGTGTGGCCTGTTTCTGCGTCCACACCTTGAGCGGCGAGCCCTCGGGCATCCAGATGCTCGCGTACTTGGCGGCCGACTTGGCCGGCCGCACGCGCAGGATGATCCCGTGAAGAATCAGTGCCCACAGCACCCGGGGGATTTCGACCACGCGCGGGTCGCCCAGGAAATCTGCGAGGTAGGGGCGCACGGCGGCGGCGGTGGGTGCGTCGGGCGAACCCAGGTTGCACCAGAG
Source organism: Variovorax sp. KBW07 (assembly GCF_003852515.1). Lineage (GTDB taxonomy): Bacteria > Pseudomonadota > Gammaproteobacteria > Burkholderiales > Burkholderiaceae_C > Variovorax. Next base: position 67,163 of record NZ_QAJK01000004.1, read on the forward strand.
CACGGCGGTGCGTTCGACGGTCGAAGCGACCTTCTCGTTGTCTTGAGGCATGCGATATTCTCAGGCATGACTTCCGTTTCCAAGGCGCCCGTGAGCCCTGCGCCCCTCGACATCTCGCGCATCTCGGCGATCTCGCTCGACCTCGACGACACCCTCTGGCCGATCTGGCCGACCATCGAACGCGCCGAGATCGTGCTGCAGGAATGGCTGCTGCGTGAGGCGCCCAAGACGGCGTCGCTGCTGCTGACCCCGGGCATATTGCGCGAGCTGCGCGAGGCCACCGCCAAGGAGCGCTCCGACCTGGCGCACGACCTGAGCGCGCTGCGCCGCGAATCGATTCGCACCGCGCTCACGCGTGCGGGCGAAGACCCGGCGTTGGCCGAGCCGGCCTTCGACGCCTTCTTTGCCGAGCGCCAGCGCGTGACGCTGTATGAAGACGCGCTGCCCGCACTCAAGTGGCTCAGCGAGCGCTACCCGCTGGTGGCCATTTCGAACGGCAACGCCGACATCCACAAGACCGGCGTGGGGCGCTGGTTTCGCACCGCCTTCAATGCGCGCGCCTTCGGCAGCGGCAAGCCGCACGCGCCGATCTTTCGCGCCGCCGCCGCCTCGGTCGGCCTGCTGCCCAAGGACGTGCTGCACGTGGGCGACGATGCGGAGCTCGACGTGGTGGGCGCGCTCAATGTCGGCATGCAGGCGGCGTGGCTGGTGCGCGACGAGCGGCCGTGGGTGCATGGCGCTCGGCCGCAGCTGATCGTGCCGAACCTGCACGCGCTGTGCGTGGCGCTGGGCGCCTGACGCTCGGCAGCACCAAGAACATCACCACGGTCGATACCAGAAACACCGAGGAACCGGCTTCGCCGGGCCTCTGGTGTTGCCCCCTGCAAGGGGGTTGGCGTAGCGACACGAAGTGCGCGAAGACTGGGGGTTAGCCAAATACTGGGCGGAAGAAGCTGCGCTCGTAGCTGACGATGCAGCGGGTTTCTTCCGCATAGCGGAAGGCGGCCTGGCATTCGGCGTCGTTCATCGATTCGGCGCGGTAGGTTTCGTACGCGGCCAGGCTGGGGAAGGTGAACATCGCCAGCGCCACGTTGTTGGTGCCTTCCGACGGCAGGAAGTAGCCGTGGTGCTGGCCGCCGAACTTCTCGACCAGCGGAATCCAGAGCTTGCCGTAGTGCTCGAATTCCTTGAGCTTGTAGGCATCGACGATGTAGCGCAGGTAGCAGGTGACCATGGTTCTTTCTCGGGTGTGAGGGCAATTGGCGCCGCCGCTGCGGCGAACGGGCCATCGCACTATAGTTTCCGCTCCCCCGTCTTTTGTGCCTTCGATATCTTGCGGCGCCATGCCGAGCAGGAACCCAACGTGCATTTCTCCAACTGGCTCATCTTCTGCGGCGTAACGCTGCTCGTCGCCTTCACCCCCGGCCCGGCCGTGCTGCTCGCGGTGTCGAACTCCATCGCCGTGGGGCCGCGCCGCGCGATGATCAGTTCGCTCGGCAATGCGATGGGCCTGTTCATGGTGTCGGCCGCCGCGATGGCCGGGCTGGGCGTGGTGCTCACCACATCGGCCCATGCCTTCCTGGCGCTGAAGCTCGCCGGCGCGGCGTACCTGATCTACCTGGGCGTCAAGCAATGGCGCAGCCAGGGCAGCGTGTTCGCCGACCTGGACCCGTCGGCCGCAACCAGCGCCCATCGCTCGTCGTGGCGCCTGTTCGGCCACGGCGTGACCGTGGCGCTGACCAACCCCAAGGGCATCCTGTTCTTCTCGGCGCTGTTCCCTCAGTTCCTGACGCAGGACGCGCCCATCCTCGAGCAGTTCGCCGTGCTCACGACCACCTTTGCCGTGGGCTCGGTGCTGTCGCACGGGTTCTATGTGCTGCTGGCGCGGATGCTGAAGAAGCAGCTGGGCGACCCGCGCCGCTCGCGGGTGTTCAACCGCGTGTCGGGCGGGGCGTTCGTGTTGCTGGGGCTGAGCCTGCTGCGCCTGCCGAACAAGGCGGCCTGAGGCCGGCCAGGTCAGTCCAGCGCGAATTGCTCGCGCAGCGCCGCGCAGAAATCGGCGGTGCCGCTGAGCGAGAAGGTGACGGTGTCGAAGCGCGGCGTTTCGCGCGTCTGCTGCAGGTCGCAGTCCCACACCGCACCGTCGTCGAGCGCGCCTCGCCCGCCCGGAAAAGTGGCCTGCGCCCAGGCCAGCACCTGCTCGATTTCGGCGAGCACTTCATGCGTCTTGTCGGGCGAAGTCGAGGCCATGGCATCGAAGGTGCCATGGCCTTCCGTGTCTTCGCTGTAGTCGAAATCCAGGTAGCGCAGTTCTGTCATGGTGTCTTCAAGGCATTGGCCACGGCGAGCCCGCTGAGCACCGCGCCTTCGAGCGTGGCGGGGTAGGGCCCTTCGGTGTAGTCGCCGCTGGCCAGCAGGCCGGGCGCGATGAATGCGGGTGGCCGTGCCAGCGCGGGCGTGCAGGCAAAGGTGGCGCGCTTCTCGACCACGGTCTGTATGAGCTGAAGCCCGGCCTGCCCCAGTTGCGCGGCGGCCTGCGCAATGACCTGTTGCTCCAGCGTTTCGCGCGAGGCTTCATTCGCGCTGATGACCAGTGCCAACACGCCCTGTGGGCCGCCGAGCTGGCCGCGGTCGAACGCGAACTGCGCGGGCGCCGTGGCCGGATTGCTGCGCAGCGCCAGCATGGGTTCGGCCAGTGGCGAGGCGTTGCGCACGTAGACCGTGGCGATGGCTTCGAAGCGCAGTGCTTCGGTGGTTTCGCACCAGTGGTCTGCCGAGAGGCCCGAAGCACGGACCAGCCGTGCTGCGTCCCACGGGGCGCAGGCCAGCACGACCTGCTCGAACGTTTCATCGTCGACGCGCCACTGCGCGCCGTCGGGGGCGATGGCGCGAACGCGCGTGCCGATGCGCAATGCGGCGCCGTTCTTCGTCAGCCACTCGATGGCCGCGTCGGGGAAAAGAGCTCCCAGGTCGACCCGGGGCAGCAGCAGGTCGGCGCCGCCGCTGCCGCTGAACAGCGCGTCTTTCAGCACGCGCAGGAACACTTCGCCGCTCGACTGGCCGACCGGCGTGTTGAGCGCGGAAACGCACAGCGGCTCGATCAGCTCCTGCATCACGCGTGGCGTGAGGCTGGCGCACAGCTCGGCCACCGAGGTGGTGCTGGCGCAGCGGAAGTCCGAAAGACGCCAGCCGATGGCGGTGCGCAGCAGCGACGACTTGTCGCGCCAGGTCCAGCCGCGCGCCGTGAAGATGCCGGCCAGCAGGTCGAGCGGCGCGGGCAGCCGCGGCAGCTTCAGCCCACCGCCATCGGCGAAGCGCAGCGAGAGCGGCAGGCGCTGCAGCGCGGTGTCGGCATCGACGCCGACCTCGCGCATCAGCTTCAGTGTGGCGGTGTAGGCGCCGATCAGGATGTGCTGCCCGTTGTCCAGCGCCATGCCATGGATGTTGTCGACCCGCCTCGCACGGCCGCCCGGCATGGGTGCGGCTTCGAACAACGTGACGGCATGGCCCAGGCGCGTGGCTTCGATGGCGCAGGCAAGGCCGGCCCAGCCGGCGCCGATGACGGCGAGCTTCTTCATGGCTGGAAACCGCGGGGAAGCTGGATGCGGTCGCCGTAGGGATGAAAGTCATCGTCCGGCTTTTCGCAACGGACGAAACACCTGTGCGTGAGCAGCTCGATGCGCTCGGCAACGGTCAGGTCGTCGTACTCGGAGGCCGGCAATCCGGGTGCTGCCAGGTCGTGCTTGCCGTCCGCGTTGAAGAGCAGCTCTTCGCCGACGATGTGGTCGCGGCGAAAGGGCGTTCGCCACTGCGAATTGGAGCCCCAGCCATCCGAAAGATCCGAGGTGCGACGGTGCTTGCGCCAGCGTTCCCAGTAGAGGGTCGAGGACGTTGCGATCTCGGCGTGCAGGGCGCCGCGGGCACAGCTGACCGCAACGCCCGCCCGCGAGAACAGCATCGTCCCGAGCATCAACGCGGGCCAATCGACCCGTGCCAGTTCAACGGCTTTGCGCTGAGAAAAAAGCGTTCTCTTCTCTTCAGCGACTTCGACAATTTCGTGGAAGAACGGGGAGTAGTCCGTCTCGTCGGCCACGCGGCAACCCAGGCCGGTCATGAATGCCAGGTAATCCGGCAGGCCCAGGTTCGGGCCTTCCCAGCCGTCGCCCTCATTGCGTTGAAAGGCCAGCAGCAAGACCTGGTTGACGCGCGACAGCGCGTAAAGGCGCCAAGAGTCCTCGATGGCGACGGGCGCGGGCGAAGTGCTGTGCGAAAACGCCTTCAGCCAGTCGCGTTCTTCCGAGTGCGCGTCGAGCCATGGACGAAGCAGCGTCTGAAAGACGTCTTCCTCACGGTCGCTGGCGGAGAGCGCATCGAACAGATCTCGATACGGAGCTTGGCACGGGTCCATGGGCGCGACGGCTAGATGCGCCCCAGCGCCTGCACCTTCCACGCCAGCCAGAACTTGCGCACCGGCGTCAGGCTCACGCGCTGGTTCAGCACCTGAAAGTTGTCGCGTTCAATTTCGCGCAGCAGCGTGCGGTAGATGCTGGCCATCATCAGGCCGGGCTTCTGCGTGCGGCGGTCGGCCAGCGGGAGCAGGGCCAGGGCCTCGTCGTAGGCGGCGTGCGCACGCTCGGCCTGGAACTTCATGAGCGCGACAAAGCGGTCGGAGTGCACGCGGTTGAGGATCTCGTGCGCTTTCACGTCGAACTTCTGCAGCTCGTTGACGGGCAGGTAGATGCGCCCGCGCAGCGCGTCTTCGCCGACGTCGCGCAGGATGTTGGTGAGCTGCAGCGCCAGGCCGAGCTTGTGTGCGTAGGCGGTGGTCTGCGGATCGGTCTGGCCGAAGATGCGCGCGGCGACTTCACCGACCACACCGGCCACCAGGTGGCAGTAGCGTGCCAGGCCGGGAAAGTCGAGGTAGCGGGTCTGGTCCAGGTCCATCTGGCAGCCGTCGATCACTTCATGCAGTTGGCGCGCCTCGATGCCGTAGGCGGCGGCGTGCGGCATCAGTGCCTGCATCACGGGGTGGCGCGGCGTGCCGGCAAAAGACTGGGCAACCTCGGTGCGCCACCAGGCGAGCTTGGTGGCGGCCACGCCGGGGTCGGAAACCTCGTCGACCACGTCGTCGACTTCGCGGCAGAAGGCATAGAACGCCGTGATGGCGGCGCGGCGCGGCTTGGGAAGAAACAGGAAGGCGTAATAGAAACTGCTGCCCGAGGCGGCGGCCTTGTCTTGCACGTATTGCTCGGGATTCATCGGGGAGGCGCTGCTTTCATGGGCCGCCATTGTCTCCGCATCCGCATGGCGTTCCAGAGCAGCAGGGGGGCATCGGTCTTGCCGATGGTGGGCCGCTGCGAGAAGGTGTCGAAGCCCAGGTCTTCGATCTTGTCGAGGATGCGCAGGCCGCCCTGCACGACGAAGCGCAGCTCCCAGCCGGCGCGGCCGGGCAGCCGGTGCACGAGCGGGGCGCCTTCTCGCATCAGCTCGCGCGCCCAGTGCGAAACGACTGCTATCAGATTGATAGCCTCCTGGGGCGGCGGGGCGTTCGAAAGAGGTTCGAAAACCTTGAAATGCTCGCGCGTCAGGCTGCGCCGGTCGCAGTCGGTCAGCGGAAAGTAGAAGCGGCCGCGCGGCAGGTCGACGCTCGGGTCCTGCCAGAAATTGATGAGCTGCAGGGCGCTGCAGATGGCGTCGCTTTGCGCCAGTGCCTGCGAATCGGTCACGCCGTACAGATGCAGCAGCAGGCGGCCGACCGGGTTGGCGGAACGGCGGCAGTAGTCGAGCAGCTCGGCGCGGTCGGCATAGGTGCCGCGGTCGCGGGTCTTCACGATGTCCTGCATGAAGGCGCTCAGCAGGTCGGCCAGCAGGGCTTCGGGCAGGCCGTATTGCGCGATGCAATGGGCCAGCGGGCCGAACACCTGCGGCCAGCGCGACGAGGGCGGCACCTCGCCGCGCGCTGCCTGCGCGAGCTCTTCGCGGTAGGCGGTCAGCTCGGCCAGTCGCTGGTCGGGCGAGGCGTCGCCTTCGTCGGCGATGTCGTCGGCCGTCCGCGCGAAGTGGTAGATCGCGGCAATGGGCGGGCGCAGGTGCGGCGGGCAGAGCCACGACGCGACCGGGAAATTTTCGTAATGTGCCGGCGGGGCGGCTTGGGGGGGAGTGGCGGACACGCCACGATTGTCCGCGACGACATGCCCGGGCACTATGCTCGCCACGTTGCCACTTCGAACTTCCTGCTTCATGAAAGCATCTGCTTCGGCCTCACGGCCCCCGGTTCCAGCGCACGGCGAGGCCGCGCATCCGGCCGGCCCGGGGCTGATGATTGCGGCGCTCGGCGTCGTGTTCGGCGACATCGGCACCTCGCCGCTCTACGCCTTCAAGGAAACCATGAACCCCGAGCACGGCGTGCCGTTCTCGCCGGATTCGGTGCTGGGCCTGCTCTCGCTGATCTTCTGGGGGCTGATGTTCGTGGTGACGCTGAAGTACGTGGTGTTCGTGCTGCGCGCCGACCACGACGGCGAAGGCGGCATCCTGGCGCTGCAGGCGCTGGCCCGCAGCGCGGTGGCCGGCCCGAAAACCAGGCCCTGGGTGTGGAACACGATCGGGCTGCTGGGCCTGGTGGGCGCCGCCATGTTCTATGGCGACAGCCTGATCACGCCGGCCATTTCGGTGCTGTCGGCGGTGGAGGGGCTGGAAGTGCAGGCACCGGTGCTGCAGCGCGCGGTGATCCCGATCACGGTGGTGATTCTTGTGGCGCTGTTCATGGTGCAGAAGAAGGGCACGGGCGTGGTCGGCAAGATCTTCGGGCCGGTCATGCTGCTGTGGTTCCTGGTGCTGGCGGTGGCCGGGGCCTGGCAGGTGCTGCAGCAGCCGCAGGTGCTGGCGGCGCTCGACCCGCGCCGCGCCGTCGGCTTCCTGGTCGAGCACCGGGCGCATTCGCTGGCGGTGCTGGGCGCGGTGTTCCTGGCCTTCACGGGCGGCGAGGCGCTGTATGCAGACATGGGGCACTTCGGTGCCAAGCCGATCCGGCTGGCATGGCTCTTCATTGCGCTGCCGGGGCTGGTGCTGAACTACTTCGGCCAAGGCGCGCTGGTGCTGGGCAATCCGACGGCCATCGACAACCCGTTCTTCCGGCTCTTTCCCTCGTGGGGCGTGCTGCCGATGGTGGTGCTGGCCGCGATGGCCACGGTGATCGCCTCGCAGGCCGTCATTTCAGGCGCCTTCTCGCTCACGGCGCATGCCATGCGCATGGGCTACCTGCCGCGCATGCGGGTGGTGCAGACCTCGGGCTCGGCCATCGGGCAGATCTACGTGCCGGCCGTGAACTGGCTGCTGATGGTGGGCGTGCTGCTGCTGGTGCTGGGCTTCCGCAGCTCGGGCGCGCTGTCGGCGGCGTACGGCATTGCGGTGTCGATCACCATGGTCACGACCACGCTGCTGGCCGGCATCGTCGCCTGGGGCCTGTGGCGCTGGAACAAGGCGGCCGTGGCCGTGGGCGTGTTGGCCTTCGTGGTCGTCGACCTGACCTTCGTGATAGCGAACAGCCTGAAGGTTGCCGACGGTGGCTGGCTCACGCTGGCGGTGGCGGCGGTGGTGATGGTCGTCTTCACCACCTGGGCCAAGGGCCGGCGGCTGGGGTTGGAGGCCGCCGCTGCGGAGAGTCTGCCGCTGCGGCCGTTCATCGAATCGCTGGCGTTGCACATGCCGCACCGCGTGAGCGGCACGGCGGTGTTCTTGAACCCCGATGCGACGGCGGTGCCGCATGCGTTGCTGCACAACCTGAAGCACAACCAGGTGCTGCACGACCAGGTGATCGTGTTGCGCGTGCTGCCCTGCGACACGCCGCGTGTCGACGCGCGCATCCGCATCGAGGCGGAGCAGCTGATGGAAGGCATATGGGTCGTCACCGCGCGCCACGGGTTCATGGAGCGGCCCGACGTGCCGGAGTTCATCCGCATCCTGGCGTACCAGAAGACGCTGGCGATCGATTCGATGAAGACCTCGTATTTCGTGTCCCGTGCGTCGGTGGGGGAGGAGAACCTGCCGGGGATGAATCCTGTTCGCCGAGTGCTGTTCGGGTGGCTTCAGCGGAATGCGGGGCGGGCTTCGGATTACTTCGAGTTGCCGGACAACCGGCTGGTGGAGATGGGGCAGCGGACCTGACCGTTCGCTCGTGTGCTTTGTTTCTTGGCGCTGCTGTTTGACGCGCTGCTGCTCAGGGCGACGCTCACGCCGACGGTGTGCTCTGCTCCGCGAATGTCCCCCGCTTCGCTCCTCCTTTATTTCGCTGCGCAGAGCACACCATCCGCGTGAGCGTCATCAGAGTGGTCGTTGATCAGCGGTACACCA
>NZ_QAJK01000040.1:0-3042 GCF_003852515.1 Variovorax sp. KBW07
ATTTACCTTTTGCCATTTTTCAATCCTTGAAAGAGCATTTCCCGTGTATTGGTTTTATGTCTGCACCCGATTGCTGGTTCGCCTCGCACGGGAACGTGGCGGCACCGGATCGCAGACAACGAAGGCCACGCACTGCGTGACCTCACATTCTTTTCAATCAGTTGGGGACAGAGCAAATTCGCTGCGCGAATCCTGGTCTGTCCCACAAAGACATTACTTAGCGCGAGCAGCCACGATGGCTTCAGCAACGTTGCGCGGAGCTTCAGCGTAGTGCTTGAACTCCATCGTGTACGTTGCACGGCCTTGCGACATCGAGCGCAGCGTGGTCGAGTAGCCGAACATTTCCGACAGCGGCACTTCGGCCTTGATGGACTTGCCGCCACCGATCATGTCGTCCATGCCTTGCACCATGCCGCGACGCGAGGACAGATCGCCCATCACGTTGCCGGCGTAGTCTTCAGGCGTTTCGACTTCCACGGCCATCATCGGCTCCAGGATCACGGGGCTGGCCTTGCGGGCGCCTTCCTTGAAACCGAAGATCGCGGCCATCTTGAATGCCATTTCGTTCGAGTCCACGTCGTGGTACGAGCCGAAGTGCAGCGTGACCTTGACGTCGACGACGGGGTAGCCCGCCAGCACGCCTTGCGTCAGTGCTTCCACAACGCCCTTTTCCACCGCGGGGATGTATTCGCGAGGAACCACACCGCCCTTGATGGCGTCGACGAACTCGAAACCCTTGCCCGCTTCTTGCGGCTCGAGCTTCAGGATGACGTGACCATACTGGCCCTTGCCGCCCGACTGGCGAACGAACTTGCCTTCGGCGTCTTCGACGGTCTTGCGGATCGTTTCGCGGTAAGCCACTTGCGGCTTGCCCACGTTGGCTTCCACGCCGAATTCGCGCTTCATGCGGTCCACGATGATTTCAAGGTGGAGCTCGCCCATGCCGGCGATGATGGTCTGGCCCGATTCTTCGTCGGTCTTGACGCGGAACGAAGGATCTTCCTGAGCGAGACGCTGCAGGGCGATGCCCATCTTTTCCTGGTCGGCCTTGGTCTTGGGCTCGACAGCCTGCGAGATCACCGATTCCGGGAACACCATGCGCTCGAGCGTCACGATGGCCGTCGGGTCGCACAGGGTTTCGCCCGTGGTGACTTCCTTCAGGCCCACGCAGGCGGCGATGTCGCCGGCGCGGATTTCGTTGACTTCTTCGCGGTTGTTGGCGTGCATCTGCACGATACGGCCAATGCGTTCCTTCTTGCCGCGCACCGGGTTGTAGACGCTGTCGCCCTTGGTCAGCACGCCCGAATAGACGCGCACGAAGGTCAACTGGCCCACGAACGGGTCGGTCATCAGCTTGAATGCCAGGGCCGAGAACTTTTCGCTGTCGTCAGCCTTGCGGATCACGGGCGCTTCGTCTTCGTCCAGGCCATTGACCGGGGGAATGTCGGTCGGAGCAGGCATGTATTCGACGACGGCGTCGAGCATGGCCTGCACGCCCTTGTTCTTGAAGGCCGAGCCGCACAGCATCGGCTGGATTTCGCCGGCGATGGTGCGCTGGCGGATGGCCTTCTTGATTTCTTCCTCGGTCAGCTCATTGCCTTCGAGGTACTTGTTCATCAGCTCTTCGCTGGCTTCGGCAGCGGCTTCGACGAGCTTTTCACGGTACTCGGCGCAAACGGCGGTCAGGTTCGCCGGGATTTCGCCGTAGGTGAAGGTGATGCCCTTGTCTTCGTCCCAGATGATGGCCTTCATCTTCACGAGGTCGACGATGCCCTGGAAGTGCTCTTCGGCACCGATCGGGATCTGGATCACGACGGGGTTGGCCTTCAGGCGGTCCACCATCATCTGGCGCACGCGCAGGAAGTCGGCGCCAGTGCGGTCCATCTTGTTGACGAACGCGAGGCGCGGAACCTTGTACTTGTTGGCCTGGCGCCAGACGGTTTCCGACTGGGGCTGCACGCCGCCGACGGCGTCGTACACCATGACAGCGCCGTCCAGCACGCGCATCGAGCGCTCGACTTCAATGGTGAAGTCAACGTGGCCGGGGGTGTCGATGATGTTGATACGGTGTTCTTCGAACTTGCCAGCCATGCCCTTCCAGAAGCAGGTGGTGGCAGCGGACGTGATCGTGATGCCGCGCTCTTGCTCTTGCTCCATCCAGTCCATCGTGGCGGCGCCGTCGTGCACTTCACCGATCTTGTGGTTCACACCGGTGTAGAACAGGATACGTTCGGTCGTCGTGGTCTTGCCAGCGTCGATGTGCGCGGAGATGCCGATGTTGCGGTAGCGCTCGATGGGGGTCTTGCGGGACATGATTTACTTTCGGGTTGAAATGCGTTGAGCGCTGGGCCCCGAGTACGGGCACAACGCCCGACACTCAGCACCCAACGCCCAAGCGAAGTTTGATTTTTAGAAGCGGAAGTGGCTGAACGCCCGGTTGGCTTCTGCCATGCGGTGCACTTCGTCGCGCTTCTTCATGGCGCCGCCACGGCCTTCCGTGGCTTCCATCAGTTCGTTGGCCAAACGCAGGGCCATCGACTTTTCGCCGCGCTTGCGGGCAGCTTCCTTGATCCAGCGCATCGACAGGGCGAGGCGACGGACGGGACGGACTTCGACCGGCACTTGATAGTTCGCACCGCCAACGCGGCGCGACTTCACTTCGACCATCGGCTTCACGTTGTTGATGGCAACGGTGAACGCTTCGAGGGGGTCCTTGTCCGGGTTCTTCTTTTCGATGAAGTCGAGCGCGCCATAAATGATGCGCTCGGCGATCGCCTTCTTGCCGCCTTCCATGATCACGTTCATGAACTTCGACAGCTCGACATTGCCGTACTTGGGATCCGGCAGGATTTCACGTTTGGGGACTTCGCGACGACGTGGCATTTTTCTAACCTCTTTGCTTCAGTTGGCACCGTTTCCGGTACCGCGAGAGCCAGTTCGAACTCTCACTTACTCGACCCGACATTGGGTCACTTCGTTCGACAAGCCCGCCAAGGCCATCGAACACCGCTTGTTTTTTTACAACAGGAAGGCTTAAGCCTT
>NZ_QAJK01000040.1:3276-61841 GCF_003852515.1 Variovorax sp. KBW07
GGGCTTCTTTGGCGTCGTGGTGTAGACGCGGGTGCAGACACCGCGACGTTGCGGCGAGTTCTGCATGGCAGGGCTCTTCGAATTGATCTTTTCGACCGTTCGACCCTGACGCACCAGTTGATTGATGGTTGGCATGAATGAATTAGTCCCAAAACAACCCGGCCCTGGTTGCGAAACCGCCCTTGGTCGTGACTCAAGGAAGCCGGGAATAACGAAAACGTGAAACCCTTCGGAAAATTCCGAAAAGCCCACGAGTATAGCAAACGTACCTGAAACGGCAATGTCCGCAGCAACCGGCGCGGGCCGGAACGGCCTCGGCCGCCCTGCCGCCTTACTTGATCCAGAGGCGCACGGCGTCCCAGGCGCGGCCGAAGATGCCCGCCTGCTCAACGGCTTCGAGGGCCACCAGCGGCACGTCCGCCACCGGCTGGTCGTCCAGGGTGACCTTGAGCGAGCCGACGGCTTGGTACTTGGTGAACGGCGCCACCAGCGGGTCGGGGCGCGACACCTGGGTCTTGATCTTGCTGGCGCTGCCGGCTGGCACCGCAACCACGATGGCTTCCGGACGGCCCAGCTTCAGCGTGTTCGCCTTGCCCTTCCAGACCGCCGGGGTGGCGGCCGGTTGGCCGGCGTCGAACAGGCGGACCGCGTCATAGGCGGTGTAGCCCCAGTTCAGCAGCTTTTGCGATTCGTTGGCGCGCACCGTCTCGCCCGAAGCGCCCAGCACGATCGACAGCAGGCGGCGGCCGCCCGTCAGGTTGGGAAAGTCGCGCTTGGCGGTGGCGATCATGCAGTAGCCGGCCGCATCGGTATGGCCGGTCTTCAGGCCGTCGACGGTCGGGTCGCGGAACAGCAACAGGTTGCGGTTGGTGTCGTTGGTCGACGGCGTGCCCGGGTAGCGGTACTTCTTGATCGCGTAGTACTTGGCTTCTTCAGGGAAGTCGCGCACCAGGCGCGTCGCCAGGATGCTCAGGTCGCGGGCCGTGGTCGTGTGGCCGGGCGCGGTGAGGCCTTCGGGGTTCTTGTAGCTCGTGTTCTTCATGCCCAGGGCCTTGGCCTGGGCGTTCATGAGTTCGACGAAGTGCTCCACCGTGCCGCCCACGCCTTCGGCCAGCGCCACCGTGGCGTCGTTGCCCGACTGCACGATCAGCCCCTTGATCAGGTCTTCGACCGGCACCTGCATCTTGGGGTCGATGAACATGCGCGAGCCCGGCATCTTCCAGGCGCGCGGGCTGACCGGGAAGGTCTGCGTCAGCGTGATCTTCTTGGCGCGCAGCGCGTCGAACACGATGTACGCCGACATCAGCTTGGTCAGCGAAGCCGGCTCGACCGGGCTGTCGATGTCCTTCTGCGCCAGGATCTGGTTTGCCGTGACGTCGAGCAGCAGGTAGCTGCGCGCTGCGATCTCGGGCGGCGCCGGCACCTGGGCGGCGGCAATCAGGCTGACGGATGCGATGGCGGTAAAGACCAGCGCGCGGAGCGCGCCTAGAAAACGATTCATGGGGAGTTTGGAAAGAGACGAAAACAAAGCCTGCGAGGCTTTCAAGCAATGCCCGCGCGCAGATGGCGGACAACCAGACTTTTGAGCAGCGGCAATTGTCCGTGAAAGAAGTGGCCGCCCCCGGGGACGACTGTGACAGGAAGTGACTGCGGCCGCGCCCAGTCCATCACCGCGGACAGCGGCACGGTGTCGTCGGCTTCGCCGTGGACCACCAGCATGCGCTCATGGGCCTCGGCCGGCAGCGTGGCAACGGAGAAGCGCGAAGCCGCCGTGCCGATCAGCACGATCTGCTGCACGTCGCGCGCGGCCCAGAGCTTTTCGGCCGCGCAACTTGCAACGAAGGCACCGAACGAAAAACCGGCAATGGCCAGCGGGCCTTCGGGCGCGAGCTGGCCGACGACATTCAGCATGTCTTCGAGTTCGCCACGCCCTTCGTCGTGCACGCCTTCGCTGGCGCCCACGCCGCGGAAGTTGAAGCGCACCGTCGTCCAGCCGCATGCGACGAAGGCACGCGCCAGCGTCTGCACGACCTTGTTGTCCATGGTGCCGCCGAACAGCGGATGGGGATGGGCGATGACCGCGATGCCGCGCGAAGCAGCGTCGGCCGGCAGATCGCGCTGCACCTCGATGGCGCCGGCGGCGCCCTGGAGGCTGATCTTTTCAGTCTGGGAATTCATGGCGCTGTGAGTGTGAGGGGCGCCGGCCAGGCCGGCGTCGTGCACGGTACGAGCACGGGGTCCGCGGGAAAGTTCAGCGGCCCACGTCGGCCGGCAGCAGGAGCCGCTCGACGACCTGCCCGTTCTTCAGGTGCGACTCGACGATCTCGTCGATGTCATCCGCATCGACGAAGGTGTACCAGACAGCCTCGGGGTACACCACCGCCACCGGCCCGCCCGCGCAGCGGTCGAGGCAACCGGCCTTGTTGACGCGCACCTTGCCGGGCCCGGAAAGCCCCTCTTCCTTGACCTTCGCCTTGCAACGGTCGAAGCCTTCCTGTGCGTTGTGCAGCGCACAGGAGTCTTCGCCGTTCTTGCGCTCGTTCAAGCAGAAGAAGATGTGGCGGCCGTAGTAGCCGGACGGCGCGGAAGGGGTGGAACTGGGCATCGGCCGATTTTAGTGACCGGGCTCCCGCGCCGGGGCATCGCCCCCCACCCGTCCACGGCGCGACAGCGCCACCAGCACGTAGGCGAGCACAGCGAAGGGCCAGGCCCATCCCAGCCATTGCGCCAGCCCGTGGAAGCGTATGAAGCGCCCCTGCTCCCAGGTGGCCAGCGTCTGCGCAAAGTAGGCACTCTCGGGCGCCTGGTTCAACAGGCTCAGCTGGAGCACCAGCCCCACCAGCAGCAGGGCCGCGCACAGGCGGCGCGGCGCAAACAGCAGCAGCACGCCGGCGAAGAGCGCGGCCGCCATGCCGACCTGCACCGGCAGGTCCATCCACGCCCACGCATGCGCGGGCCCATAGCTCAGCGCAGCCGACAGCGCCGAGGCCGCGACGCCGGCCAACAAGGTCAGCGGCAGCAAGAAGGCGCGCTGCACGACCGATCGCGCCACCAGGTACCCGAGCAGGCACGGCACCAGCGCGCCAAGCATCACGCACAGCAGCTCCACCGCCGGCACCAGCGGCTCGAGCTCGAACTGGCGCAGCGGCAGCCAGTCGATGAAGGGCGTGTCGAGCAGCCACTCGGAGATCGCGACCTCGAGCCGCTCGAACACCTGGCCAAGCCCGAAGGTGACGGCCGCCGGGAACAGCAGCGCAAAAGGCCAGAGCGCGAGCAGCACCAACGCACCACGGGAATCTTCGATGAACCACTGCGAGCGCGCACGACTCCAGTGAGCCACCGCACCCAGCCGCTCCAGCGCCACCGCCAACACGGCACCGACGATGGTCCCGGCCGTGTTCAGCCCCAGGTCGACATTGGAGGGAATGCGCACGGGCAGGTAGCTCTGCAGCGTTTCCATCGCGAAGGCGATCGCCGCGCCGGCCACGGTGGCGCGCAGCACCGCGCGCCACACGCTGGCGCTGCGGCGCGTGCGCAACACGGCCAGCGCGCACAGGAAACCGAAGGGCACGTAGCCCGCCACGTTGATCGCGAAGTCGAACCCCGTCCAGTACTTGGGCCAGGGCGCCGACAGATAGGCCCACGGCGCAATGCCCTGGTCGCGCCATTCGGCGAACGGGTACAGGCTGGCGTAGACGATCAGCGCCGCATAGGCGAGCGCCAGGGGGAGCGCGGCGGTCTTGTGCGGCCTCTCCACCGTGTGCACCGGGCTCAGAACGGCTTGACGACCACCAGGATCACGATGCCCAGCAGCAGCAGCACGGGCAGTTCGTTGAACCAGCGATACCAGCGGTCGCTGCGTCGGTTGCCGCCCGCCGCGAAGCGGCGCAACAGCACGCCGCAGCCATGGTGATAGCCGATGGCCACCAGCACCAGCGCCAGCTTGGCGTGCATCCATCCGTTGCCCGGCCCGCGGCCGATGCCGTAGCCCAGCCACAGCCACAGGCCGAAGACCAGGGCCGGAACCGCCAGGAAAGTGGTGAAGCGCATCAGCTTGCGCGCCATCAGCAGCAGGCGCTCGCGCTCGGCCACCGACTCCGGCGGAACCATCGCCAGGTTGACAAAAATCCGGGGGAGGTAGAACAACCCTGCGAACCAGCTCGCAATGAAAACAATATGGAGAGATTTGACCCAGAGCATGGCCGGCAGTTTAGTGGCGCACCCCACGCTCGCCCGGGTTTACGGTCATTGGACAAAAGCTTCGGGCAAAAAAAAGCCCGACGTCTGCACGTCGGGCTGGGAAGCCCTTTTGCTGTCACACATCAAGGCACCCGCTCAGGGAGGAAAAGCGGGGAGCGGCAAGCCGCCCGCTTCAGAATTTAACAAAGACGAAACAAGGTTTCAAGCGACTGAGGCACTTTCTTTGACATTTGAAGTAAAAAATCTAACTCTTTTGTCCTACTATTTTTCGTAGTTGTCAGACAACCCGACATTGGAAGCGTCGTACTTCGAAATACTGCTTCAGGCACAATTTTGGATATATGACGTCATCACTTTCTCCCCTGGCCATGTTCCCCGCCGGCCGTCCCCGGCGCCTGCGCCGCAACGCCTTCGCCCGCGATCTGGTGCGGGAACACGCGCTGACGGCAAAAGACCTCATTTACCCGGTGTTTGTGCAAGAGGGCGAGAAGCGGCGCGATGCCGTGCCGTCGATGCCCGGCGTCGACCGCCTGAGCCTCGACCTGCTGCTGCCCGTGGCCGAGCAGTGCGTGGCCGCCGGCATCCCGGTGATGGCGCTGTTTCCCGTGATCGACGCCAGCCTCAAGACGCCCTCCGGCGACGAGGCCTTCAACCCCGACGGCCTGATTCCCCGCGTGGTGGCCGCGCTCAAGGCCCGGTTCCCCGAACTGGGTGTGATGACCGACGTGGCGCTCGACCCCTACACCAGCCACGGCCAGGACGGCCTGCTCGACGACAGCGGCTACATCCTCAACGAGCCCACCGTCGAAGTATTGGTGAAGCAGGCGCTCACACAATCGCAAGCCGGCGTGGACATTGTGGCGCCCAGCGACATGATGGATGGCCGCATCGGCGCCATCCGCACGGCGCTCGAAGCACGCGGCGACATCCACACGCTGATCATGGCCTACAGCGCCAAGTACGCCAGCGCCTTCTACGGCCCCTTCCGCGATGCCGTGGGCTCGGCCGCGACACTGGGCAAGGCCAACAAGAAGGTCTACCAGATGGACCCCGGCAACAGCGACGAAGCGCTGCGCGAAGTCGCGCTCGACATCGCCGAAGGCGCCGACATGGTGATGGTGAAGCCCGGCATGCCCTACCTGGACATCGTGCGGCGCGTGAAGGACGAGTTCCGCGTGCCCACCTTCGCCTACCAGGTGAGCGGCGAGTACGCGATGCTGAAGGCGGCCGCCCAGAACGGCTGGCTCGACCACGACGCCGTGGTGCTCGAAAGCCTGCTGGCCTTCAAGCGCGCCGGCGCTGATGGCGTGCTCACCTACTTCGCGCTTGACGCCGCGCGGTTGCTACAAAAATAATAGCAACTCAAGTCCGACCATCGCCCCAGGGCGATCGGCTGGGCACATACAAGAAGAACCAACGAACGGGGCGACGTCAGGCCATGCGCATCTTCGAAATCAACCGTTCGCAGGTCAGCGAGCACCAGTCACTGGCGCCGTTGACCATGCCGGGCGCGTGCGGCAACAGCGGCTATGCCTGGATCTCGCTCACGCGCGAGGAGTTTCGGACCTCGCTGCCCGAGGTCCAGCAGATCCTGCAGACGCTTTGCCAGACTCAGTTGGTCGACCTGCACGTGGCCGATCTGCTGAACGACCAGTTGCCCTCGCACTACGACTACACCTCGCAGTACGACGTGCTGGTGTTCCGGCGCCTGTCTACGGGCCAGGGCCAGGCGATCCCGGGCAATGGCGGAAGTGGCAGCAACGGCAATGGCAACGGCGAAGCGCCCTCGGCGCCTACCCCGCCGCAGCCCCGCAGCGGCCCGCCCGTGTTGCGCCGCGTCGACACCCGCCCAGTCGGCTTTGCCGTATTCGATCGCATGCTGCTCTCGGTGCACCCCGAGGACGGCGCAGTGCGCGACGCCTTCGCCACGCGCTTGCTGGCCGCCGCCTCGTCCGATGACCGCGGCGCGCCGGCGCTCGACGTGCGCGCCACCTCGGCCCGGCTGCCCACCAGCCCGTCCGACCTGATGCTGCGCGTCGTCAACCAGATCGTCGACGGCTACCTCGACCTGCGGCGCGAACTCACCAAGCAGCTCGACCACTGGCAGACCGAGCTGATCGACCCGCGCAGCCGCTTCACCAACTGGGGCGCGCTGATGGGCGCGCGCCAGTCGCTGCACCACCTGGACGAGATCTGCGAAGACCAGCGCGCCGCCATACAGGACTGGATCGACTCGCTCGAAACCCTGCCTCTGCCCAAGGGCGAGACCGAGCAGCGCGAACGCGAGCTGATCATGATCCGCAGCCGCGACGTGCTCGAGCACATAGAGCGCGTGGTGCACCACGTGCACCGGCTGGAGCAGAACGCCGAGACCGCGGTGCAGATGCACTTCAGCGTGCAGGGCCACCGTGCCAACGACATCATGCGGGTACTGACGGTATTGACCGCCATCTTCCTGCCGCTCAACCTGATCGCCGGCATTTTCGGCATGAACTTCGAGTTCATCCCGCTGGTGCACAAGGCCGACGGCTTCTGGATTGCGATGACGTTGATGCTGGTCATCGCGGTGGCGCTGGTGCTGATCTTCTGGCGCAAGCGCTACCTCGCGCGCACGCGCTGACGCACCGGCCCGGTCCGCGGCGCCAAAGCAAAAAGGGCCACGCTTTCGCGTGGCCCTTTTTGCATTTCAGCTGCCCCGAAGGGCGGCTTCAATTACTTGGCGATAGCGCCCGAGCCTTGTTGGGCTTGCACGCGAGCGTCGATCGGGTTGACCATGGTCGAGATGACCTTGCTGTTGACGCGCGAACCCGAGGTCACGTTCTGGTCGGGAGCGTAGGCGGTGCGAACGGCTTCGGCTTCGACGATGGCACGGTCCTTCGACACGGCCACCGTTTCCGGGCCGCGCGAACCGCGGGTCACGTTCTGGTTCGGAGCCGATGCGGTGCGCACGGCTTCGGCATTCACTTCGTCACGGCTCTTGGTCGAGACGGCGGTGTTCACGCCTTCGTAGGTTTCAGCTTGTGCGCCGGTGGCGGCAAGCAGGGTCAGGGCGGCAGCAGCGATGATTTGCGAAGTCTTCATGATCAGTTTCTCCTAATGTGTTTCGTCGGATGGTTTGTCCACCAGGCTTGCACGTTCGCTTGCCTGTGCGGTGAGTTTCCGGGGGAAACGCCATGCCAAAACGCTCGGATCAGAGACACGGTGTTTCCTCTATTGAAACAATCGCGACATAAAGGCATGCACACGAAAAAGGCCGGGCCGGTTCGCACCGGCCCGGCCTTCTGAATACGCCGACTTTCGGCTTACGGATTCGTCGTGCGGAACTGCGGCGGAACTTCGCTGTTGACGAAGGCGCGGCGGTCCAGGTTCTGGTTCGGCGCATGGGCCGCGGCCACCGCTTCGGCACGAATCGAAGCGCGGTCGCGCGAGCTGGGCCGCGACGTCAGCGGCGCCGGCACGACGTCGCCATAGACATTGCCGCGATGGGCCGCGCCGAGCGCGTCGGCCGCCACATCGGTGCGGCTGGTCACGGCCTTGAGCGGCTGCACGGGCTCGAAACCCTGGGCCTGGGCGCCCGCGACGGCCAGCAGCGACAGCGCTGCGGCGGCAATGATGTTCGAGGTGGTCTTCACTTCGGTTGTTCCTTCCGGCGTTTCAGCGGGCCTTCGAAGACGGGGCTGGACCACGTGTTCGACGCAGGCTGGCTGAAACGTCGGCCTGTAACCCAAGTGTCGCCCAATCAAGCTAGGAAAAACCCGGGAGAATCGAACCATCGCGTTCCCAAAACGGAAACAATAGGCTTTGACATGGACAGTCTCGATCTGATCAGAACCTTCCGGGAGGTCGCATCCCACGGCAGCTTTTCCCAGGCGGCCAAGAAACTCGACATGTCGAAGGCCACGGTCAGCAAGTATGTGGCGGAGCTTGAAACCCGCTTCGGCGTGCGCCTTCTCAACCGCTCCACGCGCTCCGTGAGCCTCACCGACGCCGGGCAACTGCTGCTCGAGCGCAGCACGCCGGTGCTCGAAATGGTCGAGCTCACGCAGGCCGCGCTGCAGGAGCGCGCCAGCCAGCCCGGCGGACGGCTGCGCATCTCGGCCCCGCACGGCATGGGCAACGGCGAGTTTCCCAACCTGCTGGCCGACTTCATGCGCTACTACCCCGACGTGAGCATCAGCCTGCAGCTGACCAATCGCACGGTCGACCTGGCCGAAGAAGGCATCGACGTCGACATCCGCAGCGGCCCCGTCGAAGACGCCAACCTCATCGTGCGCAAGCTGCGCCCCATGAGCATGGTGGTCTGCGCCTCGCCGGTCTACTGGAAAAAGCACGGCAAGCCCGAGCATCCGCGCGACCTGGCGGGCCACGAGGCGCTCACGCATTCGCTGCTCGGTGCGCAACCGGTGTGGCGTTTCGACGATGGCGGCCAGCCACTCGACGTGCAGGTCAAGAGCCGCATGGACTGCACCGAGGGCGCGCCGCTGATCCGGGTCGCCATGCACGGCTTCGGCGTGATCTACCTGCCGTCGCTGCTCGTGCAGTCGCACATCGACCAGGGCGAACTGGTGCCGGTGCTGCAAGACTACGCGCGCAAGGACATGTGGCTCTCGGCCGCCTACCTCCAGCGGCGCCACAACAGCGCGGCGCTGCGCGCGCTGCTCGACTTTTTGCAGACCCGCGTGGGCAACGGCACGGGCGCCCGCAAGTCTTAAGACAAACAAAAAAACCCGGCACTCGCCGGGCTTTGTGTTGGCGGACGCGTTGCGTCAGCCGACGTGCTTGGCGAAGAACGCCAGCGTGCGTTCGCGGGCCAGCTTGGCCGCGTCGGCGTCGTACGAACCGCGCTGGTCGCAGTTGAAGCCGTGGCCCACCGGGTAGACATGCACTTCCACCTCGGGATGCGCCTTCTTGAAAGCCTCGACGGTGTCCAGCGGAATCCAGTGGTCCTGGTTGCCGAAGTGCGCGAGCACCGGCACCTTGGGCTGGCGTGCGGCTTCTTCCGGCATCGTCATGCCGCCGCCGTAGTACGGCGCCGCCGCGGCCAGACCCGGCAGCAGGGCCGCCGCGCGCCAGACCAGCAGCCCGCCCCAGCAATAGCCGACGATGCCGACCTTGCCGGCCTTCGATGCATAGGCCACCGCCGCCTCGATGTCCTGCAGCACGCCGGGCGCCGGCAGCGCCTCGACCGCCGTCTTCAGGCCGAAGCCGTTCTTCATGTCTTCGTCGCTATAGCCCAGCTCGACGCCCTGCTTCACGCGGTGAAAGGTCGCCGGCGCCACCGCCAGGTAACCCTCGGCCGCATAGCCGTCGGCCACCGCGCGGATGTGCGAATTCACGCCGAAGATTTCCTGCACCACGACCACGGCGCCGCGCGGCTTGCCCGCGGGCTCCGCCACGTAGGCGGGAAAGCTGAAGCCGTCCTTGGCTGTGAGATCGATGAATTGACCCATGTTGTGTTTCTCCTTGAGGGAAGCAATTGAATGAATGAATAAATGAATGGCAGTGCTTACGGGCGCAGCGCGCGCTCGACGAAGTCGAGACGGTCCTGCCCCCAGAAGATTTCGCCGTCGATCACGTAGCTCGGCGCACCGAACACCTGGATGTCGATGGCCTCCTGCGTGTAGGCCTCGTAGCGCTCCTGCACCATCTGGCTCTGCGATTGCTCTGAGCGCTTGGCGGGCAGGCCGCATTCCGCGACCAGTGCTTCGAGCACATTCGGATCGCCGATGTTCCGCTCCTGCACCCACACTGCCGCGAACACCGCCGCGCTCATGCGCATGGCGGCTTCGGTTCCGTCGTTGATGTCGACCGCGATGATGAGCCGCGCCGCGTCGTCGCCCGCCACCGGAAAGAACTTCGGCTTGGGGTTCAGCGGCAGCCCGAGGTGCTGCGAGAAGCGCGCCAGGTCGACCAGCCGGTAAGCCTGCCGCTGCGGTGCCCGCTTGCCAAGCGGCAACCCGCCCGACACCGGGAACACGCTGCCCATGTCGATGGGCCGCACGCGCACCGTGGCGCCCGCTGCCTTGGCAATCGCTTCGAACCGGGTATGACCCAGATAAGTCCACGGGCTCTGGGGCGCAAAGTAGTAGTCAATGGTTTTGGTGATATGCATTTAACCTCCGTGCTTTGCACTGCGGTGCGAGCTTGTTTGGGGCGGCCCGGCGCTGCGCTCATGCGCATGCCCTCGATGATGTAATCCAAGCCAACAGTTTTAACTGACACGCAGTTTCTCTGCAGGAGGTGGGATTTGGACCAGGTGCTCTTGATCACGGGTGGCGGACGCGGCATCGGTGCCGCCACCGCCCTGCTGGCCGCGCGGCGCGGCTATGCGGTGGCCGTCAACTACGCCAGCAACTCGCTGGCCGCCGACGAAGTGGTGCGCACCATCCGCGCCGGCGGCGGCACCGCCATCGCCGTGCAGGCCGACGTGGGCGACGAAGCCCAGGTGCTCGCCATGTTCGAGAAGGTCGATGCCAAGCTCGGCCGGCTCACCGCGCTGGTCAACAACGCCGGCGTGGTCGACGTGAAGGCCCGCGTCGACGAAATGAGCGTGGCGCGCCTGGAGCGCATGTTCCGCATCAACGTGCTCGGCAGCTTCGTCTGCGCGCGCGAAGCCGTGCGCCGCATGAGCACCAGGCACGGCGGCACCGGCGGTGCCATCGTCAACATCTCCAGCGGCGCGGCGCGCATCGGCTCGCCCGGCCAGTACGTCGACTACGCGGCCAGCAAGGCCGCCATCGACACCTTCACCATCGGCCTGGCCAAGGAAGTGGCCGACGAAGGCATCCGCGTCAACGCGGTGCGCCCCGGCGTGATCGACACCGACATCCACGCCTCCGGCGGCCAGCCCGGCCGCGCCGCCGAAATGGGGCCGGGCGTGCCCATGAAGCGCAGCGGCACCCCCGAGGAAATTGCCGGCGCCATCCTGTGGCTGCTGTCCGCCGAAGCCAGCTACACCACCATGGCCCTGCTCGACGTCACCGGAGGAAGGTAGTTCCAATGAGCACTTCCATGGACCTCATCAAGCCGCTGGTCACGCTGGTGGCCATCGTCAACCCGCTGGCCATCGTGCCCTTCTTCATCCACTACACGCAGGGCTACACCGACGCGCAGCGCCGCCACACGGTTCGCATGTCGGCCTTCAGCGCCTTCGTCGTCATTGCGGTCAGCGCGCTCATCGGGCTGCAGCTGCTGGCCTTCTTCGGCATCTCGATCGCGAGCTTCCAGGTCGGCGGCGGCCTGCTGCTGCTCATGAGTTCGCTGTCGATGCTGAATGCGCAACCCGCCGAGAGCAAGACCAACGTCGAAGAGTTGCGCGCCACCGAAGTGAAGGCGTCGATGGGCGCGTCCATTGCCGTGGTGCCCCTCACCATTCCGCTGCTCACCGGGCCGGCCGCCATTTCCACCGTGGTGATCTACGCCGACAAGACGCAGCACCTGTGGGAACTCGCGGTGCTGGTGGGGTACGGCGTGGTGGTGGCGCTGGCCACCGCACTGGCCTTCTCGCTGGCCCAGCCGATCGCGCGCGTGCTCGGCAAGACCGGCATCAACATCATGACGCGGCTCATGGGGCTGATCCTCGCGGCGCTCGCGGTCGAGGTGATGGCCGACGGGCTCGGCAAGCTGTTCCCGATCCTGTCGAAGCTCGGCTGAACACCCGCCTGCCGCCGAGCCCGCCGAGGCTGCGTTTTCCTGCGATCAGCCCACGGCAGCCCGACGACGGCGGGGCTTGGCCGCCACGGCGTCGCCGGCCGGCACGTTCGCCCGTGACGAGAAGTCGCACAGCTCCTTGCCGAGCGCGACCATGCGCTCCAGCGCCGGACTGAAATTGTCGTTGCGGTAAACCGCGCTGTAGACCATGGGCGGCGGCATGGGGTCGCTGCGCACGATGCGCAGCAGGCCCGCGGCAATGTCGGGCCGAACGTAGTCCAGCGCAAGCTGGCTGATGCCGAAGCCGCTGATGGTCAGCTCCCGCAGCACCGTCGTGCTGTTGGTGGCAAAGACCTTGTTGAAGCGAAAGCCGTGCTCGGCCATCCAGGCTTCGTAGAACTTGTTCTTGGCGGCACCGGTCGACTGCTCGAGGATCGGGTAGTTGGCAAATTCATGAGGCTTGAGCGCGCGCCGCGGCAGCTTCATCCCCGGGCTGGCCATCCACGGGTCCTGCACCTGCCCCACCTTGGTCGTGGTGTAGGACGCTCCCCAGAAGGTGCCCGGCATGATGGCCAGGTCGATCTTGTTCGACTCCAGCCCCTGGAACAGCGTCAGGCCCGCATCGACCACCGGCTCGAGCACCAGCTCGGGGTGCAGCTCCTGCAGCCGCTTGATGAAGCGCGTGAGCCAGGTCATGGCGATCAGCTCGGTCACGCCGATGCGGAAGGTGCCGCGCAAGGTCTGGTTGGCGCTGACCTCGGTCTCGATGCGCTGCCACAGGCGCTGCGAGTCTTCTGCCAGCGGAAGCAGTTGCCGTCCGGCCTGCGTGATCTCCAGCCCGCGCGGCGTGCGATGCAGCAGCGAAACGCCCAGCGTGTCCTCGAGCTCGGCCACGCGCTTGGACATCGCCGACTGGGTGGTGTGCAGCTTCTGCGCGGCAGCGCTGAAGCTCTGGAGTCGGGCGCTGAAGCAAAAGGCCTCCAGCTGCTTGAAGGTCAGGTTCATTCCGGATCAATGTATCGCAAGACGCATTGCCAGGAAAAAAAGGAATAGCCGCGCTTGCCGATTTCTCGTTTGGAGCCAAGAAAGCGCCGCCGGATACTGAGCCGCAACCGCCACTTCGAACGCGCCACTCCATGCTTTACATTGCCCCTCGCCTGCAACGCATCAAGCCTTCGCCGAGCTCCATGGCCGGCCAGAAGGCCCGCGAACTTCGTGCCCAGGGCCGAGACATCGTCAGCCTCACCGCGGGCGAGCCCGACTTCGAAACCCCGCAGCACATCAAGGAAGCCGCGAACCGCGCCATGGCGGCGGGACACACCCGCTACACCGACGTCGGCGGCACGCCGGAACTGAAGGAAGCGGTCGCGCACAAGTTCCGCACCGAGAACGGCCTCGACTACGCCAGTAACGAAATCATCGTCGGCACGGGTGCCAAGCAGGTGATCTTCAATGCGCTGATGTGCACCGTGTCCAGTGGCGACGAGGTGATCGTTCCCGCGCCGTACTGGGTCTCCTACCCCGACATCGCGCTGCTCGCCGGCGGCGTGCCGGTGTTCGTGGACTGCCCTGCCGAGCGCGGCTTCAAGCTGCAGCCCGAAGACCTGGAACGCGCCATCACGCCGCGCTCGCGCTGGCTGGTGCTGAACTCGCCCAACAACCCGAGCGGCGCCACCTACACGCACGAGGAGCTGGCCGCGCTGGCCGAGGTGCTGCAGCGCCACCCCCACGTGTGGGTGCTGACGGACGACATCTACGAGCACCTGGTCTACGCAGACCGCCCGTTCGCCACCATGGCCTGCGTGGCGCCCGAACTGAAGGAGCGCACGCTCACCGTCAACGGCGTCTCCAAGGCCTACGCGATGACCGGCTGGCGCATCGGCTACGGCGGCGCGCCGGCCGCACTGGTGAAGGCCATGGTCAAGCTGCAGTCGCAAAGCACCTCGGGTGCCAGCTCGCTCGGCCAGGCTGCGGCGGTTGCGGCGCTGACGGGTCCGCAGGATTTCATCGCCACCAACAGGAACGTTTTCCGGCAGCGCCGCGACACCGTGGTGGCCGCGCTCAATGCCATCGACGGCATCCACTGCCACGCCCCGGAAGGCGCCTTCTACGTGTTCGCTTCGTGCAGTGCCCTGTTCGGGTTGCGCACGCCGGGCGGCACCGTGCTTCGCAGCAGCGACGACTGGATCATGCATCTGCTCGATTCGCAGGACCTGGCCGCGCTGCAGGGCAGCGCCTATGGCGTGCCCTCGCACTTCCGGCTCTCGTTCGCAGCTTCCACCGACCACCTGCTCGAAGGCTGCCGGCGCATCGCACAGGCGCGCGCCCAACTCGTTTCCTGACCCTCGCTTTTCTTCCCCGCACCGAGAACCCTCCATGAACCCCAGATCCTTCCTGAGAGCGCTGCCGCTGCTGCTCGCCATGGCAGTGCCGGCCGGCGGCGGCGCGTTCGCAGCCGACGCGTTTCCCACCAAGCCGATCCGCATCGTCGTGGGCTTTGCGCCCGGTGGCTCCAACGACATCGTGGCGCGCCTGATCGCGCCCAGGCTCGCGGAGCAACTGGGCCAGCAGGTGATCGTCGACAACAGGCCCGGTGCGGGCGGCAACATCGCAGCGTCGGCGCTGCTGTCCGCGGCGCCGGACGGCCATACGCTGATGATGTGCACCACCGGCACGCTCTCGATCCAGCCGCACCTGCTCAAGAGCATGCCGTTCAATCCCGAGACCGACATCCTGCCGGTGACGCAGGTCGCCAACGCGCCCTACCTGCTGCTGGTGAACGCCGACCTTCCCGCGAAGAACGTCAAGGAACTGGTCGCTTATGCCAAGGCGAAACCCGGCGTGATCAACTTCGCGTCGTCCGGCAACGGCACCGGCGGCCACCTGGCCGGAGAGATGCTGAAGTCGCGCGCCAACATCGACATCGTGCACATCGCCTACAAGGGCACGGGCCAGGCCATGACCGACCTGCTCGGGGGCCAGGTCGCCATGATCTTCGACCAGCCCGTCAGCTCGATGTCTTATGTGCGTTCCGGCAAGCTGCGTGTGCTGGCCGTGGCCAGCACGCACCGGCTCGCGAGCCTGCCCGACGTGCCCACCGTGGCTGAATCGGGCATTGCCAACTTCGACCCCGTGACGTGGACCGGCCTGTGCGCCGCCAAGGGCACACCGCCCGCGGCCATCGAACGCATCCAGCGCGAGACCGCCAAGGTGCTCGCCATGCCGGAGATCGCGCAGCGTCTGCTGCAGGACGGGCTGGAGCCCGTGGGCAGCACGCCCCAGAAGTTCCGGGAGTTCCTGGCCGCCGACAAGCGCAAATGGGGAACCGTCATCAAGGATTCGAACATCAAGGCCGAATGACCATGACTGCCAACCTTGTTGTCCAACCCGATGTGCTGCGCAGCTTCCCCCGGCTGCCCCCCGCGGTCGTTGCCGCCGCCGCCACCTTTGCGCCGGCCATCCTGGCGGATGTGGCGGGCCGCCGCGGCGCCCTGCATGGCCGCATCGCCGCATTGCATCCGGCGATGCGCTTCGCGGGCAACGCCCTCACCGTCGAGGTGCGGCCCGGCGACAACCTGATGATCCATGCCGCCATGGCCATGGCCCAGCCCGGCGACGTCCTGGTGATCGACGGCAAGGCCGACCAGACGAGCGCGCTCATGGGCGAGATCATGATCAGCTCCTGCCTGCGGCTGGGCTTGGCAGGCGTGGTGATCGACGGTGCCGTGCGCGACAGCGATGCCCTGCGCGAACTCGGCTTTGCGGTGTTCTCTTTCGGCACCAATCCCAATGGCCCGACGAAGAACGTCCCTGGCCGCATCAACCACCCGGTCAGCGTGGGCGGCGTGGTGGTCCGGCCCGGCGACTTCATCACCGGCGATGCCGACGGCGTGGTGGTGGTCGAACGGGAAAAGATCGAAGGCCTGCTGCCGCTGGCCCGGCAGAAGGTGCGGGACGAAGCCCGGCGCATCGAAGCCGTCGGACAGGGTGCGACCAGCGCGCCCTGGCTGGAGGCCGCGCTGCGGCGCGCCGGCGTGCTGGCCGAAGGCGAGGCGCTCTGACCAGCCAGGGCCGGCCTCAGCCCAGCATCTTCTCGATGACCTTCCAGTGCGCCGACTCCACCGGCGTGATCGACAGCCGGTTGCCCTTGCGCAGCACGACCAGTTCGGCCAGCTCGGGCCGGGCGCGCAACTCGGGCAACGCCAGCAGGCGCGTCTTGCGCAGCGCCTGCACGTCGACCAGCAGCCAGCGCGGATCGTCCTTCTTCGCCGCCGCGTCGTAGTACGGCGACTTCGGATCGAACTGCGTCGGATCGGGCTTGATGCCCGAGGCCACGCGCGCGATGCCGGCGATGCCCGGCTCGGGGCAGCTCGAGTGATAGAACAGCACGCCGTCGCCGACCTTCATGCCGTCGCGCATGAAGTTGCGCGCCTGGTAGTTGCGCACGCCGGTCCACGCCACGGTGGCGCCGGGCGCGGCAAGCGCGTCGTCGATCGAGACCTCGTCGGGCTCGGATTTCATCAACCAGTACTGGGGCATGGCGGGCACTCTCGCGATGGGATTTCGCGAAATATAGCCGCTCGCCCCTGTACCGGGGTCTTGCTTACGGTGTCACGTAGTCGGACACCACCACCCACTTGCCGTCCTTGATCTGCGACAGCCGCGACTGGTCGTTGCCCAGGCGCTTGGTGGCGGTGTAGGTGCTCTTCGGGCTGCCGAACATGTCGGGCTCGAAGGTGATGCTGTCCATCGCCTTGATGAAGCTGTCGGTCGTGAGGTTCGGGCCGGCCTTGGTCGCCGCCTTGATGAACGAATCGATGATCACGTAGCCGTACACCGAGAACACGGTCGGGTCTTCGTTGAACTTGGTCTTGTACTTGTTGGCCCAGAAGCGCAGCGGCTGCGACTGCTCGTCGGTGTAGGGGTTCTGCACCGTCATGGTGGCGTACACGCCGTCCATGGCCTTGCCGCCCAGCTTGTGGATCAGGTCGGTGTAGGCCGCGCTGGAGCCGATGAAGGTCGGGTTGAAGCCGGTCTTGCGCGCCTCGCCCACGGTGCCGATGGTCTCGCGGATGATGGTGCCGAGCACCACCAGGTCGCAGTTGGCGGCCTTCATCTTCGCGACCTGCGAGCTGAAGTCGGTGGCGCCGCGCTTGAACGAGGTCTTCTCGGCCAGCTCCATGCCCGCGGCCTTCAGGCCCGCCTCGGCGCCGCGTTGCACCTCGAGCCCGAACTCGTCGTCCTGGTAGATGGTGCAGACTTTCTTGGCGCCCTTGTCCTTGATCATCTTCGGCAGCGCCAGGCGAATCTGGTCGTAGTAGGTGGCGGCGAACGAATACTTCAGCCGGTTCAGCGGCTCGTACATTTCGCGCGCCGCGGTAATGGGCATGTAGTTGATGACATTCTTGTCGAACTGCACCGGCATGGCGGCCATGTTCTGCGCCGTGCCGATGTGGCCCGCCATGATGAAGATCTTTTCCTGGTTCACCAGCTTCTGCGCCGCCAGCACCGCCTTCTTCGGGTCGTAGCCCGAGTCTTCGACGAACAGCTTGAGCTTGCGGCCATTGAGCGTGCCCTGCTCGTTGAGTTCGTCCACGCGCAGCTGCATGCCGTTGCGCGCCTGCTTGCCGAAGCCCGCCAGCGGACCCGACAGGTCCTGGATGGTGCCGATGCGGATCTCGTCCTTGCTCACGCCCTGCTGCTGCGCGGACGCGATCGTCGCGACCAGGCCCAGCACGGCCAGCGTCGTCAGTGTCTTGAGCTTCATGCGGTTGTCTCCTCGGGTTGACGAAAAAAACGGATCAGCGGTACATGGCTTCGATGCGCTCGGCGTACTTCGTTTGCACCAGCTT
Organism: Variovorax sp. KBW07; assembly: GCF_003852515.1. GTDB lineage: Bacteria > Pseudomonadota > Gammaproteobacteria > Burkholderiales > Burkholderiaceae_C > Variovorax. The sequence goes on from NZ_QAJK01000040.1 coordinate 20,979, forward strand.
GCGCTTGAGCTTCATCGTCGGCGTGAGCTCTTCATCTTCGGCACTGAGCTGCGTTTCGAGCAGAAAGAACTTCTTGATCTGCTCGACGCGCGCGAACTTGGCATTGACGCGGTCGATCTCGCCCTGGATCAGGTCCTGCACTTCCTGCGTGCGCGTCAGGCTCTCGTAGTTGCTGAACGGCACGTCGTTGTCCTGCGCAAACTTCTCGACGTTCTCCTGGTCGATCATGACGATCACCGTGAGGTAGGGCTTGGCATCGCCGATCACCACCGCATCGGTGATGTACAGGCTGAACTTGAGCTCGTTCTCCAGCTCGCTCGGCGTCACGTTCTTCCCACCTGCCGTGATGATGATGTCTTTCATCCGGTCGGTGATGCGGAAATACCCGTCCTCGTCCATCACGCCCACGTCGCCGGTGTGCAGCCAGCCTTCGGCATCGATGGTCTCGGCGGTCTTCTCGGGCAGGTTGAGGTAACCCATGAAGACATTGGGGCCTCGCACCAATATTTCGCCGGTGTCCGGCGCGATGCGCACTTCGTTGTAGCCGGTGGCCGGGCCGATGGAACCGGGCTTGATGCGGTTGGCCGGCACCGCCGTCGAGGCGCCGCAAGACTCGGTCATGCCCCACACCTCGAGCATCGGCACGCCCAGCGCCAGGTACCACTTGACCAGTTCGGGAGAGATTGGCGCCGCGCCCGTCACCAGAAAGCGCGAGCGGTGAATGCCGATGAGCTTGCGCGCGTTGTCCAGCGCCAGCAGACGCGCCAGCCTGAACTTCAGCTTGAGCCCCGTGCCGACGGATTCGCCGGCCAGCACTTTGGTCGCAATGGCCTCGCCCACGCCGATGCTCCACTTGTAGGCGGCCTGCTGCAGCGGGCTGGCTTCCTTCAGCGCGATCATCACGCCCGAATAGAACTTCTCCCACACGCGCGGCACGGCCGTGAACACCGTGGGCGCGATCTCGCGCACGTTCTCCGGCACCGTCTCGGGGTTCTCGACGAAATTGAGAATGGAGCCGGTGTACATCGCGAAGTACTCGCCGCCCATGCGCTCGGCAATGTGGCACAGCGGCAGGAAGCACATGCGCTCGTCTTTCTCGTCCTGCGCAATGAGCGTGTTGTAGCCGCGCGCGGTGTACACCAGCCCGGCGTGGCTGTGCATGGCGCCCTTGGGCTTGCCGGTGGTGCCTGAGGTGTAGACGAGGATGGCCAGGTCTTCGGGCCGGCAGCCGGCCACGCGGTGTTCCACGGCCTTCGGGTCGCTGGCCAGGTGCGCACGGCCGAGCGCGCGCAGTGCATCGAGGCTCATGACGCCGGCATCGTCGAGGTCGCGCAGGCCTTCCATGTCGAACACGATCACGCGGCGCAGGCCCGGCAGGCCGGCGCGCACTTCGAGCGCCTTGTCGAGTTGCTCGTCGTCTTCCACGAAGAGGATGGTGGTGCGCGAGTCCTCGCACAGGTAGTGCACCTGCGAGGCCGCATCGGTCGGGTAGATGCCGTTGGACACGCCGCCGCAGCTGAGCACGGCCAGGTCGGCCAGCACCCATTCGATGACGGTGTTGGAAAGGATGGACGCGCACTCGCCCGGCGCGAAGCCGATGGCAATGAGGCCGGCCGATATCTCGCGCACGGCCTCCGCGGTCTGCCGCCAGCTCCAGGTGCGCCAGATGCCGAGCTCTTTCTGCCGCATCCAGATGGTGTCGCCGCGCTGCTCGACGGCGTTCCAGAACATGGCCGGAATGGTGTCGCCGGGCACGACGACGTCGAGCCGGGGTTCGAAGGTGTTGAGGTCCCAGAGTCCTTGCATGGCGGCTATCTCCAGGTCTTCTTCTTTTTCCAGCGCCGCTCGCCGCGCACGCCATCGTCTTTCACGCCGAGGTAGAACTCCTTGATGTCTTCCTTCTCGCGAAGACGCTCGCAGGAGTCTTCCATCACGATGCGGCCGTTCTCGAGCACGTAGCCGTGGTCGGCGGCATTGAGGGCCATGTTGGCGTTCTGCTCGACCAGCAGGATGGTGGTGCCGCGCTCGCGGTTGATGCGCACGACGATCTCGAAGATTTCCTTGGTGAGCTTGGGACTGAGGCCGAGGCTGGGTTCGTCCAGAAGAATGAGGTGCGGCGCGGCCATGATGGCGCGCGAAATCGCAAGCATCTGCTGCTGGCCGCCGGAGAGCAGGCCGGCGTCTTGCGTGGCCCGCTCGCGCAAGATGGGAAAGTAGGTGTAGACGGTCTCCATGTCGCGCGCCACGCCGTCGCGGTCCTTGCGGGTGTAGGCGCCCATCAGCAGGTTGTCTTTCACCGACAGCAGCGGGAACACTTCGCGCCCTTCGGGCACATGGCTCAGGCCCTGCTGGACGATGTACGCCGGGTCCTTGGCGGTGATGTCCTTGCCCTGGAATTCGATGCTGCCTTTTCTGGGGTCGATGATTCCCGAGATGGTCTTCAGGATGGTTGTCTTGCCTGCGCCGTTGGAGCCGAGCACGGTCGCAATTTCGCCTTGCCTGACTTTCAGGCTGACGCCGCGGATGGCCTTGATGGGGCCGTAGGCGCTTTCCACGTTCATAAGCTGGAGTACGGCGTCGCTCATCGCTGGGCTCCTGGTGCGCTTGCTGCCTTCGGGGAACGGCGTTGGAGTCCCTGTCTCCGGCGGGCCGACGTCACCGGCCCTTCGGGCTTCCCTGTGCTGCTCACGACGGGCGGGGTCTCGCAGAACTCGCTGCGCTCAAACAGCTGCGAGCCCTGATCCGCCCATCGCTCCGCTGCTCGGCGGTGCCTCAACGGCCCACCGGAGACAGGGACCCCAACACCGTGGACACGCACAGGGCGAACACCCCCCGGCCAAGCCCGGTGTGCGGTGCGGTGGGGGCGCCCCCTCTGGGCCGCCGAGGAGCGCAGCGTTTCGCGGACAGGGCTCGCAGTTGTTTGAGCGAAGCGAGTTCTGCGAGACCCCGCGAAACGCGAGCACCGCAGGGCAGCCCGAAGGGCCGGCACAGCGGGGGCGACCCCACCGTGCCGCATACCGGGCGCTCTCCAGAAGGTAGCGAACAAAGCCTTCACGCCGCCACCCTCCTCAAGCTGCTCACGTCATCCACGGTCCCAAGATAAGCCTCGATCACGCGTTCATCCGCCTGCACCTCGCGCGGCGTTCCTGTAGCCAGCACTTCGCCCTGGTTCATCGCCAGCACGCGGTCCGACACTTTCGACACCAGCGACATGTCGTGCTCGACCATCAGCACCGAGACGCCCAGCTCATGCTGGATGTCCTGTATCCAGAACGCCATGTCGGCCGTCTCTTCGACATTGAGACCCGACGACGGCTCGTCGAGCAGCAGCAGCTTGGGCTCCGTGCACAGCGCACGCGCCAGCTCCACCACCTTGCGCACGCCATAGGGCAGGCCCGCCACCATCGAATCGCGATGGTGTTGCAGGTCCAGCAACTCGATCACCTGCTCCGCCTTTTCGCGCGCCGCAATTTCGGCGCGCCGCGTGGCCGGCGTGAAGAACACCTCGCTCCAGAACCCCGTCTGCCGGTGCGTGTGACGACCGATCAGCAGGTTGTGCAGCACCGTCGCATGCTCGAACAGCTCGATGTTCTGGAACGTGCGCGCAATGCCCAGCGCGGCAATCGCGTGCGGTGCCTGCTGTGTCAGCGCGATGGGGCTTCCCGCTTCGCCATGCCACGTGATCTCACCGGTGGTCGGCGTGTAGATGCGGCTGATGAGGTTGAACACCGTCGTCTTGCCCGCGCCGTTCGGGCCGATCAACGTGAAGACCTCGCCGCGCCGCACGTCGAAGCTCACCTTGTTGACCGCGAGCACGCCGCCGAAGCGCACGCTCAGGTCTTTCGCCGACAGGAGGATGTCGCTGCTGTTGCCGTTGCTGTTGTTGCTGCTCATCTCAGCCGGTCCGACTTGGTGAACGACTTCTGCCGCTTGAACAGGCCCCGGCGGTAGAACGGAAAGAGCTGCAGCCAGGTGCGTATCTTCAGCCAGCGGCCATACAGGCCCAGCGGCTCGAACAGCACGAACGCGATCAGCACCACGCCATACACCAGCCCCTGCAAGCCGGGCGCCTGCCCGACGACGGCCGGCAGCCAGTCCTTGCCCATGGAAATCAGCTGCGGCATCGCGATGAGGAAGATGGCGCCGAGGAACGCACCGTGCACCGAGCCCAGCCCGCCGATCACCACCATCAACAACAGGTCGATCGACTGCAGGATGCTGAACTGGTCGGGCGAAATGAAGCTCAGCTTGTGCGCGTACAGCGCACCGCCCAGGCCCGCGAGCGCGGCCGAGATGGCGAACGACAGCGTCTTGTAGCGCGCCAGGTGGATGCCCATGCTCTGCGCCGATATCTCCGAATCGCGGATCGCGACGAAGGCGCGGCCGGTCGGCGAGCGCAGCAGGTTCAGGATGCCGAGCGTGGCCAGCACCGCCACCACCAGGCAAAGAAAGTAGAAGCCGTCGCCCGAGCCCAGCGACCAGCCGAAGAGCTGCGGCGACTTCACGTGCAGCCCCGCGTTGCCGCCCGTGACGCTCTCCCACCGCGCGAACACTTCCTCGACGATGAAGCCGAAGGACAGCGTCGCGATGCCCAGGTAGATGCCCTTGACGCGCAACGCCGGCAACGCGACCACCACGCCCACCGCCGCCGACAGGGCCGCGGCGGCAACCAGCGCCAGCGGGAACGGCACGCCCATGTTCGTCAGCACGCCTTGCGTGTACGCACCCGCACCAAGAAAGGCTGCATGCCCGATGGAGAACTGGCCCGTGAAACCAGCGAGCAGCATCAGCCCCAGCCCGACGATGCCGTAGATCAGCACGAAGGTCAGCTGCGCCAGCCAGTACTCGTCGATGAGCCACGGTGCGGCAATGAGGAACGCAACGAGCAGGCTGTACCAGAGCACATGCCCGCCGTGCCGCGCGAGGCGGATGTCCTGGTCGTAGCTGGTCTTGAAGATGAAGCGCATATGGGACTTACACCTTCTTGCGCAGCTTCTCGCCGAACAATCCGTTGGGCTTGATCATGAGCATCAGCAGCACCACGATGTAGGGTGCCGTGTCCTTGAAGCCATCGGGCAGGTAGAAGCCCGCGAACGACTCGACGATGCCGATGATCAGCCCGCCGACGATGGCACCCGGCAGGCTGCCGAAGCCACCCACCACCGCCGCAGGAAAGGCCTTGAGCCCGATGAAGCCCATGTTCGCGTGCACGAAGGTGATGGGCGCGAGCAGCATGCCGGCAATGGCGGCAACCGCCGCCGCCAGGCCCCACACCAGCCCGTTGAGCCGCTTCACCGGAATGCCCATGTAGTAGGCCGCGAGCTGGTTCTGCGACGAGGCCTGCATCGCGATGCCGAGCTTGCTGTAGCGGAACATCGCGAACAGCAGCGCGCAAAGAATGGCCGTGGCGATGATGATGGCCAGCTGCTCGAGGTTGACCACCAGTTCGCCCAGCTTCCAGATCTGGTCCTTGTAGGGCACGGCCAGCGTGTGGGTCTCGGTGCCGATGCCCGGCACCATGGTGATGAGGCCGCGCGCCACGTACGCAATGCCGATGGTGAGCATGACGATCGAGAACTGCGGCTGCCCCAGGATCGGCCGTATCACCACCAGCTCCAGCAGCACGCCGAAGGCCGCCATGGCAATCAGCGCGAGGATGGCCGCGAGCCAGAACGGCAGGCCGAACAGCGACATGCCCGCGAACGCGCCGAAGGCGCCGAGCATCATCAGGTCGCCCTGCGCGAAGCTCACCGTTTCGGTGGCCTTGTAGATCAGCACGAAGCCCAGTGCGATCAGGCCATAGATGCAGCCTTGCGCAATGCCCGACAGCAGGAGTTGAAGAATCTGCATGGGGCTCCCGTGCGCTGGCTTACTGCCGGAAGCCGCCGGCTGCGTCGTGCAGCGCGAGGCGGCGCGAGCCGGCCACGATGTCGCTCGGCTTCAGGCCGTAGACCTGGCGGATCGAATGGCTGAAGTGCGTCGAATCGGGGTAGCCGGTGTCCAGTGCGATGTCGGTCAGCGTGGCGCTCTGCTGCACGTAGCGCAGCAGGCTGCGCGCGCGCTTCCAGGCCCTGAACGCACGAAACGCCATGCCGGTTTCCTGCTTGAACAGATGCAGGAAGCGCGAGAACGAGAGGTTGACCGAAGCCGCGCAGTCTTCGGCGGACATGGCCGCGGCGGGGTCGGCGTTGATGGCATCGATGACCTTGCGGATACGCGCATCGAGCGCACGCGGCACCAGCGCCTGGCCGAAGAACAGCGCATCGAAATCGAAACCGTCGAAGCTCAGCATGCGGCCCGAAGCCGCGAGCAGGTGCGCATGCGCATCGCGCACGCGCTGCACGAAGGCCGGCGCATTGACCGGGCCGCAGTGCTGCATGAAGGCGGGCAGGCGCCCGGGGTCGACCGACTCGGATTCGATCAGCAGGTTGAAGATCAGCGGGCACGCGCTCTCGACATGGTGCGGCACGTGCGGCGGCACCACGATCAGCTCGCCCGATTGCCAGGCACCGCCGCCGATGCGAATGCGGTTCGGCGGTGCGCCGGTGGGCGACACGTACACGCCGTGCCCACCCATCGTGCGTTCGGCGGCGGCACCGAGCAGGCCCGCGTAGAACACGCGCTGCGGTGCCAGCCACATCAGGCGCTCGCCTTGCCGTGCGTCGCTGCCCGAAGGCGGCGCCGTCCTCGTTCGCTGCATGGTGTTTGTCTCCTGCATCGTTCGTTCAACTGCCAACCGGGGTATGGCGTCGCGTTCGCTGGATCGTAGCGGCGCGAGCCGTTTGCGCGGCACCCTTTTGCGCGGGGACTTTCCCTAGGCCGCCGCGAAGGCGCGCCGCAACTCGGTGGCGCAAAGCGCGACCGCGGTGTTGGCCTCGTCGAGCACCTTGCCCATCGGCACGAAGCCGTGGATCTGCCGCTCGAAGCAGACGTACATCGCGCGGTTGCCCGCGGCGGTAAGCGCCTCCGCATAGGCCAGCCCTTCGTCGCGCAGCGGGTCGTAGCCGGCGGTGATCACCAGCGCCGGCGGCAGCTTCGACAGGTCGGGGTGCAGCAGCGGCGAAGCGCGCCAGTCGAGGTCGTGCTTCGCATCGGTGATGTAGTGGTCGTGGAAGTACCTGATGGTGTCGCTGGTCAGCAGATAGCCCTGCCCGTTGCCCTGGTGCGAGGGATGCAGGCGGCGCATGTCGGTGGCCGGGTAGATCAGCAGCTGGAAGGCGATGGGCAGGTCGCCTGAGTCACGCGCGGCAATCGACACCACGGCCGCGAGGTTGCCGCCCGCGCTGTCGCCGCCCACGGCGAGGCGGCTCGCATCGAGCCCCAGCGCGGCGGCCTCGCGGCGCACCCAGCGGGTGGCGGCCAGCACGTCGTCGACGGCGGCGGGAAAGCGGTGCTCCGGCCCCATGCGGTAGTCGACGGCGACCACCGCGCAGCCGGCGCCGTTGGCCAGTTCGCGGCACAGCACGTCGTGCGTGTCGAGGTCGCCAATGACCCATCCGCCACCGTGGTAGTACACCAGCACCGGCAGCGGTCCGGCGCCCGAGCCCAGCGGCCGGTACAGCCGCACCGGGATGGTGCCTTGCGGCCCCTCCGCTGCCAGGTCGCGCACCTCGGCCACCTCGGGGGGCAGGGGCTGCGTGGCGGTGCGCCGCTCGCGGTAGAAGGCCCGCGCATCGGCGGGCGAGAGGGTGTGGGTCGGCGGGATGCCGCGCGCCTCGATGAAGTCGAGCAAGGCGCGCGCCTGGGGATGCAGCATGGTGTCTCCGGTGGATCGGGCAGGCACCCAGTGTGGGATGCATCGGGCATGCGCGGTATCCGCACGCACCCGCATCCGACCGGCGTCCTGGCAAGAGTCCGCACCATGCCCGCGCCCGCGCGGCGCGGCTTGCGAAAACTGGCTACAGCTGTCGCGCGCCGAGCATTCGGCCCGCTCAGGCCTTGCGCGGCTTCACGCGCGAGGCGGCTTCCTTCGCGAGCTTGCGCGCGGTGTCGGTGTCGGCCGCGTGCACCAGCGCCACACCCATGCGGCGCTTGAGGAAGCTCTCGGGCTTGCCGAACAGGCGGATGTCGCTGCCCGGCACCTGCAGCGCCTCGGCCACGCCGTCGAAGGCGATGCCGGTGGCGTCGACGCCGCCGTAGATCACTGCGCTGGCGCCCGGGCTCTTGAGCGAGGTGTCCACCGGCAGGCCAAGGATGGCGCGCGCATGCAGCTCGAACTCGTTCTGCCATTGCGTGGCCATGGTCACCATGCCGGTGTCGTGCGGGCGCGGGCTGACTTCGCTGAACCAGACCTCGTCGCCCTTCACGAACAGCTCGACGCCGAACAGGCCCTGCCCGCCCAGGTCGGCCGTGACGGCCTGCGCGATCTGCTGCGCCTTGTGCAGTGCGGCGGGTGCCATGGGGTGCGGCTGCCAGCTTTCGACATAGTCGCCGCTCACCTGCACGTGGCCGATGGGGTCGCAGAACTTGGTTTCCACGGCGCCCGCCGCGTCTTTCGCGCGCACGGTGAGCAGCGTGATTTCGTAGTCGAAGTCGATGAAGCCTTCGACGATCACGCGGCCGTGGCTCACGCGGCCGCCGGCCATGGCGTAGTCCCAGGCCTTCTGCACGTCGGCCGGGCCGTCGATCTTGCTCTGGCCCTTGCCGGAGCTGCTCATCACGGGCTTGACGATGCAGGGGTAGCCGATGCCTGCGTCGATGGCCGCCTGCAGCTCGGCCAGCGAGTCGCAGAACTTGTACGGGCTGGTCGGCACGCCCAGCGTCTCGGCGGCCAGGCGGCGGATGCCTTCGCGGTCCATCGTCAGGCGCGCGGCGCGGGCCGTGGGAATGACGCGCACCACGCCCGCGTCTTCGAGCTGCTGCAGCATCGGCGTGGCGATGGCCTCGATCTCGGGCACCACCAGCGTGGGCTTCTCGGCCTCGATGAGGGCCTTGAGCGCCTCGGGGTCGCTCATGGTGATGGTGCGCGCGTGGTGCGCCACCTGCTGGCCCGGGGCGTTCTCGTAGCGGTCGACCGCGATGGTCTCCACGCCCAGGCGCTGCAGCGCGATCAGCACCTCCTTGCCGAGTTCACCGGAGCCAAGCAGCATCACGCGGGTGGCGGAGGGAGAAAGGGGGGTGCCGAGGGTGGTCATGGTCGAGGTCGGAAAGGGAAAGGAAAGAGAAGAAAAAAGCAACCGCAGCACTGTAAGCCACCCGCGAGCCCCCGTGTCGCGCGCGGCAACGGAAGCCCGTGGCGGCTGCTTCACAATCGATGTCCTGCCGCGGTGGCGGCCCTCGCGCCCCACCCGCCCACCCATTCCCTTTTTGTTTTTCTCTCAAGGAGTTTTCTCATGGCTATCCAGACTGTCGGCATCATCGGCGCCGGAACAATGGGCAACGGCATCGCGCAGGCCTGCGCGGTGGCCGGCGTGAACGTGGTGATGGTCGACATCGCCCAGGCGGCGGTCGACAAGGGCCTGGCCACGGTGTCGGGCAGCCTCGACCGCCTGATCAAGAAAGAAAAGCTCAGCGCCGAGCAGAAGACCGCCGCGCTGGCGCTGATCAAGGGCTCGACCAGCTACGACGACCTGAAGGGCGCGCAACTGGTGATCGAGGCCGCCACCGAGAACCACGCGCTCAAGCTGAAGATCCTCAAGCAGGTCGACGAGCTGCTGGCACCCGAAGTGATCATCGCGTCGAACACCTCGTCGATCTCGATCACGCAGCTGGCCGCCGCCACCTCGCGCCCCGACCGCTTCATCGGCATGCACTTCTTCAACCCGGTGCCGATGATGGCGCTGGTGGAGCTGATCCGCGGCTACCTGACGAGCGACGCCACGCACGACGCGGTGAAGGCCCTGGCCGAAGCACTGGGCAAGTCGCCCATTACCGTGAAGAACGCACCGGGCTTCGTGGTCAACCGCATCCTGGTGCCGATGATCAACGAGGCCTTCTTCGTGCTGTCCGAAGGCATTGCCACCGCCGAAGACATCGACGCCGGCATGAAGCTGGGCTGCAACCAGCCCATTGGCCCGCTGGCGCTGGCCGACATGATCGGCCTGGACGTGTGCCTGGCCGTGATGGAGGTATACCTCGAGCAGTTCGGCGACTCGAAGTACCGCCCCTGCCCGCTGCTGAAGGAAATGGTCGCCGCCGGCCAGCTGGGCCGCAAGACGGGCCGCGGCGTCTACACGTACTGACATCACTGGCTCGCCCCCAGTCTTCGCGCACTTCGTGTCGCTTCGCCAACCCCCTACCGGGGGCAACACCAGCGGCCCGGCAAAGCCGGTTCCGCGGTGTTCCTTGAAAAGATAAGAAAAGGAGACCGCCCGCATGACCGCCACGCCCACCACCCCACCGGCAGAAGGCTGCATCGACACCCAGGTGCTCGGCCACGTGCTGCTGATCGGCATCAACCGCCCGGCCAAGCGCAACGGCTGGACGCCGCCGATGTTCAGGCAGCTGGCCGAGGCCTACACCCGCCTCGACGACGACCCGAACCTGCGCGTGGGCGTGCTGCATGCCTTCGGCGACCACTTCACGGCGGGCCTCGACCTGCCGGCGGTGACCGAGTACATGAAGCGCGGCGAGAAGGCCATTCCGGCCGGGCTGGTGGAGCCGCACGACTTCGGCCTGCCCGACTACCGCCGCCGCACCAAGCCGATGGTGGTGGCCGTGAAGGGCATCTGCTTCACGGTCGGCATCGAGCTGATGCTGGGCGCCGACATCGTGGTGGCGGCCGACAACTGCCGCTTCTCGCAGATGGAAGTGCAGCGCGGCATCATGGCCACGGGCGGTGCCACGCTGCGCATGGCCGAGCGCGCGGGCGTGGGCAACGCCATGCTGCACCTGCTCACGGCCGACGAGTTCGACAGCGCCGAGGCGTATCGGCTGAACTTCGTGCAGAAGGTGGTGCCGGCCGGGCAGGAGCTCGATGCGGCGCTGGCCATTGCGCAGCGCATCGCGGCGCAGGCGCCGCTGGCCGTGGTCGCCACGCGGCTCAACGTCATCAAGGCGGTCGAGCAAGGTCCGCTGGCGGCCGTGTCGGAGTTCATCGAAACGCAGAAGCGGCTGTCGAACAGCGAGGACGCGGCCGAAGGCGTGCGCTCTTTCGTCGAGCGCCGTCCCGCGCGCTTCAGCGGCCGTTGATTCCATTGGTCCCCGTTGATTAAGTTGGTCTCGTTGATTCATTCCCCCGGAGCCTTGCCCATGTCTTTTTTCAAGCGCACGGCGTTCGCCGCCGCTGCCGCCCTCACCCTGCTTGCCGTGAACACCTCCATCGCCCAGACGCCGGCAACTGCACCTGCACCCACGCCCGCGGCCCCCGCGCTGCCCGACCCCGCCGCCACCTCGGTCGAGGCGCTGGGCTGGATGCAGGGCTTTCCGCCCGCGCCCGACAAGCTCATCACCTTCGACAACCCGGCCGGTGGCGTGTTTCCGCGCACCCGCTGGAGCTTCTCGCACGTGCGCGAGACGGTGCCCACCGCCAACGTGTGGCGCGGCCCCGGCGCGGCCAGCCCACTGCCCTCGGCCACGCCGCGCTTCGACATCGAGAAGGTCACGTTCAAGCCGCTGGGAGGCACGGGCGATGCGACGATGAACTTCGCGCAGATGATCTCCGGCACCTACACCGACGGCATCCTGGTGATGCACCGCGGCAAGGTGGTCTACGAGAAGTACTTCGGCGCGCTGTCGCCCGAGCGGCCGCACATCGCGATGTCGGTCACCAAGTCTTTCGTCGGCACGCTGGCCGCCATCCTCGCGGACGAGGGCAAGCTGGACCCGGCCGCGCCGGTGACCAGGTACCTGCCCGAGCTCAAGGACACGGCGTATGGCGACGCCACCGTGCGCCAGGTGATGGACATGACCATCGGCGTGCACTACTCCGAGAACTACGCCGACCCCAAGGCCGAGATCTGGGACTACGCGCGTGCCGGCGGCATGCTGGTGCAGGGCCCCGGCTATGCGGGCCCGAAGTCGTTCTATGAATTCCTGGTCACGCTGAAGAAGGAAGGCACGCACGGCGAAGCCTTCGCCTACAAGACCGTCAACGCCGAGGTGCTGGCGTGGATTCTTCGCCGTGCCAGCGGCCAGTCGCTGGCCGACCTGCTGAGCGAGAAGATCTGGCGCCGCATCGGCGCCGAACAAGACGCGTATTTCATGGTCGACCGCATCGGCACCGAGTCGGGCGGCGGCGGCCTGAACACCGTGCTGCGCGACATCGCGCGCTTCGGCGAAACCCTGCGCAACGGCGGGCGCGCGTCCAACGGGCAGCAGGCCATTCCGAAGGCGGTGGTGGAAGACATCCAGCGCGGTGGCGACCCGGCCAAGTTCGTCAAGGCCGGCTATGCGCTGCTGCCGGGCTGGTCGTACCGCAACATGTGGTGGGTTTCGCACAACCCGCACGGCGCCTACATGGCGCGCGGCATCCACGGCCAGAGCATCTATGTCGACCCGAAGGCCGAGATGGTGATCGTGCGCTACGCGGCGCACCCGATCGCGGCCAACGGCGCCAACGACCCGCTGACGCTGCCCGCGTTCCAGGCAATGGGCGAAGCGCTGATGCGCTGATGCACCCCTGAGCCGACGCTGGCGCTGAAGCGTTGGCTTCGGTTCAGTTCAGACGGCGGCCCGCTCGCGGGCAATGACCAGCAGCCCGTCCATGATCAGGCTCTCGACCAGCTCGAAGTGCCCGTTCATGACGGGCGCCATCTTCCAGCCCGCGCCGCCGGTCATGTAGCAGGCCGGCTCGGCGCCGCAGTGCGAGCGCACGTGCTGCACCATGCGCTCGACCGCGCCGGCAATGGCATAGGTGCCGCCGCTGGTCAGCGCGTCGCTGGTGTTGGTGGGAAATTCGCGCACCTCGCCGGTCGGCACGTGCAGGCCGGCCGTGCCCGACTCCAGCGCGCGCAGCATGATGCCGTGGCCCGGCAGGATGAGCCCGCCGAGGAACTTGCCGTCGGCGTCGATCGCCTCCACGGTGACGGCCGTGCCGATCATCACCACCACCATCGGCCGCGCCGGCCCCTGCGCGAGCATGCGGTGGCGCGCGCCGATCATCGCCACGAAGCGGTCGGCGCCCAGGCGCGTCGGATGGTCGTAGCCGTTGACGATGCCGGCCTCGCCCGCGCTCGACATCACCCAGCGCGGCGTGCAGTCGAAGCGCTCGTTGATCTGTTCTTCGGCGCGGCGCCGCACCGCGTCGCCGGCCACCACGCAGCCCAGCATCGAGCCCGGTGCCGGCAGGTCGGCCCACGGGCCGTCGGCCAGCCGTTCGATGTGGTCGAGAAATTCGGCGCCCTGCGCCTGCAGCACGGCACCCGGATGGGCCCCGTCGTAGAGCGCCCATTTGAGGCGGGTGTTGCCGATGTCGATTGCGAGGAAGGGGGATGCCATGCGCCGGATTATTGCGACTTTGTTGTTATTCCTGCTGGCACGTCGTTGACACACGCGGCATGGGCCTACGCCCACCCCCGGCTTTCCGCCGCTACATTCGCAAATTCCATCCACCACGGCACAAGGAGAAAACCATGGGATTGCTGAGTTTCATCAAGGAAGCCGGTGAGAAATTGTTCGGCGGATCGTCGGCGCAAGCCGCCACGCCCGACGCAAACGCGGCGGCCGCGGCCGCCATCAAGACCTACATCGAAACGCAGAACCTCGGGCTCACCGGCCTCGAGGTGACCTACGTTGCAAGCAGCGGCGTGGTCACGCTCGCGGGCCAGGCACCCTCGCAGGAAGCCAGTGAAAAAGCTTCGCTGGCGGCAGGCAACGTGGCCAACGTGACGAGCGTGGACAACAACCTCGTCGCACCCGCCGCGCCGCCGGCGCAGTACCACGACGTGGTGAGGGGCGACACGCTGTCGGCCATCTCGAAGAAGTACTACGGCGACGCGAACAAGTACAACGCGATCTTCGAGGCGAACAAGCCGATGCTGACGAGCCCGGACAAGATCTATCCGGGGCAGAAGCTGCGTATTCCAGCGCTCTGATCGTCTCAGACTCGATTTGAAAAAGGCCCGCTGGAAGCAGTGGGCCTTTTTGCTTTCGCCCCCCGAAAACGCCAAGGCTGGCAAGCACTTGGGCGCTTAAACTTCCATCGATGAAATGCAAGTTCGATGCCACCCAATCGTGCCACCCAGCCGTCGAAGGGCGTGCCGGTTGCCCTGCCGGACTGGACCGATGAGCCGACGCGAGCCGACCATCTACGATCTGGCACGGCTGGCCGAGACTTCCGCATCCACCGTCAGCGCCATCCTGAACGGCACCTGGAAAAGCCGCCGCATCGGCGAGGAAACGGCGACACGCGTCCTCGCACTCGCGAAGGACCTGAAGTACACGCTCAACCGGCAGGCCAGCGGCCTGCGGCGCAAGCGCTCCGGGCTCATCGGCATGCTCATTCCGATGCACGACAACCGCTTCTTCAGCGCCATGTCGCAGACTTTCGAACGGCTGGCGCGCGAGCGGCATCTCTATCCCATCGTAGTCAGCACGCTGCGCGACCCGAAGCTGGAAGCGGAGACGGCGCGCACCCTGATCTCCTATCAGATCGAATACCTGCTGGTAACCGGCGCCTCCGCGCCCGATGCGGTGAGCCGGATCTGTTCGCACCACGGCATTGCACACCTCAACGTCGACTTGCCGGGCAAGCTGGCGCCCTCTGTCGTCTCCGACAACCGCTGGGGCGCCCGCGAGCTCACGGCGAAGCTCATCGAACGATCGACGGCGCCGCGCGCCAAGCGGCGCAACCGGTTCTGCTTCGTCGGCGGTATTCCGAGCGACCACAACACGGCACAACGGATCGAGGGATTTTCCGACGCCATTGCCGCAGCGTTCGGCAGCCTCGACGGCGTGGACGTCGACGCCTGCGGCTACGAAGCCGACCAGGCAGAGGCGTCGGTGCGAACGCTGTACGAGCGCATGGGAGGCCTGCCGCGCGGACTGTTCGTCAACTCGACCATTGCGCTGGAGGGCGTGGTGCGATTCCTCAAGACCCTGCCGCTCGAAGAGGTCCACCAGTGCACGATCGGCAGCTACGACTGGGATCCGTTCGCGACCTGCCTTAGCTTTCCCTTGCTCATGGTTCGACAGGACATTCCGGGGCTGCTCGGAAAGGCCTTCGAGATCATCGACTCGGGTCGCTTCGACGCGACCGAGATCATTCAGATACGGCCTGAGCTGGTCGAAGCCTGAGCCGTCGAAGCCCTTGAATGGGTCGGTTTCGCTGTGGCACCGAACCGGCCCGCCATGTGCTCTCGGTAGGCGCTCGGGGTCATGTTCTTCAACCTGCGAAAGTGCCGGTTGAAATTGGAAATGTTGTTGAAGCCGACCAGGTAGCAGATGCTGGACACCGGCGTATCGCTCTTGCTCAACAGTTCGCAGGCCCTGGCAACCCGGACGCTGATCAGGAAGTCGGTGTAGGTGCTTCCGGTCACTCGTCTGAACAGTCTCGAGAAGGTATGGACGCCGACGCCGGCGCAATGGCCGGCTTTCGCCAGCGACAGCCTGTCGGCATAGTTTCGATAGACAAGCGCCCGCACCTTCTCGACGCGCGGGTCCATGACAGCCTTGCGCTGGCCCGGAGCGTCCGGCATCGTCGTCGAGGAGAAAGACCGGGACTCGGGCCACCGGCTCAGGCGTTGCAGCAGTTCGGCCAGGGCACAGAAACGGGCGATGCCGGATGCGTTTTGCACCAGGCGAAAGCGGTCGTGCAGATCCGGGTCCGCGTTCAGGAATTCGACGCCACAGCGATCGCGCTCCAGCAGCGACACCGCGCCATGCAGATCCGCGAAGAGCTCCGCGGCCTTGTGCATCAAGTCCCTTGCGAAATGGATCACGACACTGCGCTCGCCTACACCGGCTGCCGGCGCATCGAGGGAGACGAGATTGTGCGGAACGCGCGGACTGATCAGGACGATGGACCCTGGCTTGAACGCTCCCACATGGTTTCCGACGTAGGTCCGGCCCGAAGTCTGGACGACGAGCTGGAGTTCGTACTCGTCGTGGTAGTGCCATCGCTCCAGGCGGGAGGGCGTTCCATGAACGTAGCAACCGATGCCACCCGACGGCTCGAGCCCCAGTTCGACATTTCGCGCCAACTCGCTCTCGAACATGGCGTCGCGCCGTGCATGAGACAGGTCTTCCATCGGACGTCTTCGGGCGTTGGAGGGAGCGGCCCTGGCGACCGGCTAGCGCACCCTTGAGTCGGCGTTGGCCGACGCGATGGATTTCAACGCATGCATCACGTCGCGGGTGCCGTCATAGAGCTTGCGGTACTGCGCGTACAGGCTGTCGTAGACCTCGCGCCGCGAGGGGTCCGGAACGATGCGGCGCCCGGGCTGGACCCACCGCGAAATGTCGCTGCGCCGCACAAGGCCGGCTGCACAGCCCGCCAGGAATGCATTGCCGAAGCTCGCCCCGACAGTGACGGCCGGCACCTCCTGCTCAACCTGCGTGATGTCGGAGACGATCTGCAGCCAGGTGTTGCCTTGCGCGCCGCCGCCGACGGCCACCACGCGATTGACCTTCGCGCCGATGTCGGCAAAGGCCTCGAGGTTGTGGCGCACGCCGAAACCCACCCCTTCGAGAACGGCCCTGAATAGCTGCTCCCTGGAGTGAGACAGGCTCAGCCCCGCGATCACGCCGCTGGCCCGCATGTCGTTGATGGGGGTCCGCTCGCCGCTGAAGTACGGCAGCACCAGCAGGCCGCCCGCGCCCGGCGCAACGTTGGCGGCGCCGTCGAAGAGCGCGGCGTAGCCGCCAGGTTCATCCAGGTCGCGCGCGAGTTCGTCCTTGAACCAGCGCGTCAGGCTGCCCGTGGTGCTCATGCCGGCGGCCAGGTTGAATTGCCCCTCGTAGGCACCGGCCACGGTCCAGACCCGCGGATCGGGCGTCGGCCTGTCCTGCACCAGCACGAAGAACGTGGTGCTTCCATACATCACCATCAGGTCGCCGGGAGCGACGGCCCCCACGCTGATCGCTTCGCTCAGCGCATCGACCGCCCCCACGGCCACCGGCGTGCCGACCGAAAGGCCGGTCGCTTGCGCGGCCTCCGCGGTGACCTCGCCGGCAATCTCGTCCGACCAGGCCGGGCGGGGCAATGCATCCAACGGCACGAAGGCGCTGTTGAAGCGTTCGTCCCACGTGCCCGTCTGGGGGTTGTACAGGGGCATGTAGTGACTGGCCGTGTGGCGGTCGGTGCAATGCTGGCCTGTGAGGCGGTAGCTCAGGTACGAGCTGGCCGTGGCCAGGTGCGCGGTGGCCGCCCAGACGTCGGGCTCGTGCTTTCGGATCCAGCGGATCTTCGGTCCGATGGCCTGGCTGGTGAGGTCCATCAGCGAGAACTCGCGAATGGCGGCGGCGCCGAACTCGGCCTCGATCTCGGCGATCTCCACCTCCGCGCGCACATCCACGCCGTAGAGAATGGCCGGCCGCAGCGGGCGCATCTTTGCGTCCAGCGGCACCACGCAGGGGCCGATCGCACTGACCGCCAGCGCGGCGACGTCCTGTCCGCTCAAGCCGGTGCCTTCCATCACCGTCTTGCACAGCGCACAGACGTCGTGCCACCAGACCTTGTCGGCGTCCTGCTCCACATGCCCGGGGTGCGGCAGGCTGATGTCGTGGGGGATCGTGGCGGTGTTGAGAATGCGTCCGTCGAGCGTCGTCAGGGTGGCCTTGCTGCTGTAGGTTCCGACGTCGATGCCGAGCAATGCGTGCTTCATGGGTGCAATAGGGGAAATGTGAAAAGGCGACGGCGGGATCAGCGCGCGCGCCGGATCGAAAAGAGCGCGCCGGCCACCAGAATGAACGCGCCCACGATGACCTTCTGCCACGTGCTCGGCACACCCGCGAGGATGAGCACGTTGTTGATCAGCGTGACCAGCAGCACGCCCAGCAGCGTGCCGAGGACGGTGCCGTTGCCGCCCGTGATGCGCGCGCCACCAAGCACCACGGCCGCGATCACGTCGAGTTCGGTGCCGACCAGGTCGAAGGGGTTGGCCAGCCGGTTGCTCGATACGTGAACAACGCCGGCAATGCCCGCCAACAGGCCCGCATAGCCGAACACGAACATGTGCACCACGCGCAACCGATAGCCCAGGCGTTCGGCAATGCCGAGGCTCCCGCCGATGGCATACACGGCGCGGCCGATCAGGGTGCGATTGAGGATGAACCAGGTCAGGCCCGCGGCCCCCGCCAGCACGAGCACCGATGCCGGAAGCACGGACATCGCGCCCTGCTCGGTGGCGTGGCGCAGCAATGCGGCGCGGCCGAAGCTGTCCATCGGATCGGGAATCTCCATGAAGAACACCGTCCCGACGAAGGTCAGAAGAAAACCGCGGAACAGGTACTGGGTGCCGATGGTGACGATGAGCGACGGCGCCTTGAGCCAGTCGACCAGGCAGCCGTTGAGGATGCCCAGGAGCACGCCACCGGAGGCGCCGGCCAGCAGGATCAGGGGCATCGGCGCCTGGGGCCACCAGAGCGTCACCGCCTTCGTGATCGAGTACATGGTGAGCGCCGCGATCGCCGTGAACGACACATCGATGCCGCCCGCTGCCAGCACGACGAGCACACCGAGCGCGAAGATGCCCACGACCGTGCTGGAGCGAAGAATGTCGAACAGCATCCCGACCTGAAGGAAGTCGGGGTTGAGGAAGGCCACCACGATCGCGACCATCGCGATCATCAGCGCAGTGAAGAATTCCGGGCGCTCGCCCAGGAGGTGACGTTGGCGCGCGGGCGCCTGTACGGCCGGCGAGGCGCGGAGCTCTGTCGATGTCATGGCAATCGTTCTTCGATTCAGTTCGGGAGGGTTTCCGACAGCAGTGCCCGGTAGAGCGTGCTCTCGTCCAGTTGCCGTGCGTCGAACTGCGAGACGAGCCGGCCTTTCTTCATCAGCAGGATGCGGTCGCAGTTCTGCAGCAACTCGGGCAGGTCGTCGCTGACCAGGATCACGGACAACCCTTCCTCGGCCAGGCGTTGGACGAGGCGATAGATGATGTCCTTCGATCCCACGTCGACGCCCACGGTCGGGCCGTGCAGGATCAACAGGCGCGGCTTGATGGTGAGCCAGCGCCCGATGAGCACGCGCTGCTGGTTGCCGCCCGACAGGGACTGCACGGGGCGCAAGACGTCGGGCGTGGCGACCTGCAGGTCCCGCACGATGGATTCGGCCAGCGCCTGGCCGCGCTGCGGCTCCAGCAGCCCGAAGCGGCCCCGCAGCTTCGAGATCACGACCGAGACGATGTTTTCCTGGATGGACTTGTCGAGAAACAGCCCTTCGCCGAGCCGGTCTTCGGGCACGTAGCCGATGCCCAGCCCGATGGCATCGCCGGGCTGCCGCAAGGCGACGGCCTGGCCGTCGAGTGCGATCGACCCGGAGTCCGCCGGCGCCACGCCGGCCAGGGCATGCGCGAGCTCGTTGCGCCCCGAGTCGAGCAGGCCCGTCACGCCAAGAATTTCGCCACGGCCGAGCACGAAGTCGACGTCTGCAAACGCGCCGCGACGGCCGAGGCCCTGGACCTTCAGCAGAACCGGGCCATCGGCCGGCGATGTCCGGTACCGCTGGGTCGCGATGTCGCGCCCTGTCATGAGGCGTGCGATCTCCGCCTTGTCGAAGCCGGCAATGGGGCCCTGCGCCACCTTCTGTCCATCGCGGAACACGATGACCTCGCCGCCGATGGCATAGCACTCGTCGAGCTTGTGGCTCACGAAGAGCACCGCCACGCCATCCGACTGGAGTTTGCGCACCACGGCGATCAGGTTGTCGACCTCGCGCTTGGTGAGCGCCGTGGTCGGCTCGTCCATGATCACCATGCGCGCGTTGGTGGCGATCGCGCGTGCAATGGCGATCAGTTGCCTTGTCGCGATGGGCAGCGACTCCACCAACGTGCGCTGAAAGCCGGCGGAATCGGGAAGGCCGACCGTCGCGAGCGCGCGAGAGGCTGTCTGGGCCAGCTTTCGACGGTCGAGCCGGCGTGAAAGCCGACCCTGGTTTGCGACGAGCTGCTCGGTCAGCCCGATGTTCTCGGCAACACTCAGGTTGGGCAGGAGAGACAGGTCCTGATAGACCGTCTCGATGCCGGCCGTGAGCGAATCCAGGGACGACAGCGCGGCAAAGCGGACACCGTTGATGCGCAGTTCGCCTTCATCGGGAGGCTGCACGCCCGAGATGATCTTGATCAGCGTGCTCTTGCCGCATCCGTTCTCGCCCAGCAGGTGATAGACCTCGCCGGGCCGGATGGCCAGCGAGACGCCCCGGAGCGCGTGCACCCCGGCGAAGCGCTTGTGCACGCCCACCACCTCCAGGAACGCACCGGTGGCGGCCGTTCCTGCGCGGCCTCCGGCTTCGTGTTCGCTCGCGGGCGAGCGCGTTTTTTCTTCTGCAACCTCGGTGGACGCCATGCTTCAGGTCTCGTTCAAATTCGCTCGAGCCGGGCGGCCTCAGAACGGGTATTGCTTGTAGTTGCTCTTGTCGACGTCGACCCAGGCCTGGCCGCGAACGATCACGCCGCGCCCCGGTCCCTTGGAGACCTGGACCTTCTCGTAGCCCTTGACGCCGAGGTTCATGCCCGTCTCGGGGCTCTTGCCGTCGAGCAGCAGCTTGGCCATCTTGTTCATGACGATGCCCGCGTCCTTCGGGTCCCAGAACGAGATGCCGGTGATGGCACCGGACTCCAGGAGCTTGGCGGCTTCACCGGGCAGGCCGGTGCCGTAGACACACACCTTGCCCTGCTTGCCCGCTTCTTCCACCGCGCGGCCGATGCCCAGGACGTCGAGCGACGACGAGCCCTGGAAGCCCTTGATGTCCGGGTACTTGCGCAGCAGTTCCTTGGTCTTTTCATAGGCCTTGGTCGCGTCGTTGAACGACTCGTTCTTGGCGGCGACGAGCTGCAGGCCCGCATATTTCTTCGACGCATTGGCAGCGCCGGCATCGGCCCACTGCACGTGCGACTGGCTGCCCAGCGACCCGACGAAAGAGGTCCACTTGCCGCTCTTGTTCATGCACTCCGCCATGCGGTCGTTCAGGCGCGCGCCGTAGTCGGCGTTGTCGAAGGCCTCGATATCGATCTGCGTGTTCTTCTGGTTGTCGGCCTCGTGGGTCACCACCTTGATGCCCTTGTCGATGGCGCGCTTGAGCACCGGCTCGAGCGTCGGGGGATCGAAGGGCACGACCGCGATCGCACTGACGTTTTTGGCCACGAGGTCTTCGATCACGCGCAACTGCTGCGCGGCATCGGCCTGGCCCGGGCCCGTCTGGAAGGTCTTGACGCCGGCGTTGTCTGCGCCGAACGCCTTGACGCCATCTTCCATCCGGTTGAACCAGCTGATGCCCGTGATCTTCACGACGGTGGCGATGGTCTGCTCTTTTCCTTGAGCGTGAATTGCACCCACGGCGGTCGCTGCTGCAACCGCGATCAAAGCGCATGGAATCAGTTTTCTGGTGTTCATCATCTTTGCTGTCTCCTTGAAAAGTCGCCCTTCGACATACATGCCCGGCGCAAGAAGGGATTGCACCGAGGCCTTCAGTGAAATGAATGCCTTGCCCGCGAGGTCAGTTCCGGCGTGGCAGCCAGCGCTTGAACTCGAAGCGCGACGACGCCAGGAACAGCAGCAACATCAGCCCCCAGGCGCAGTCGCGGAAAAAGTTGGAGATGCCCACCAGGTTGAAGGCACTCGAGAGAACCTGCAAAGCCGTGGCGGAGAAGAAAAGACAGGTCATGCGGCCGTATCCGCCGGAGGGCCTCACGCCGGCCATCACGGCAATCAGGATGGTGATGAGCAGGTACGAGCCGCCGTAGTCCCACTTCACGCTTGCGGTACGCGATGCGATGAGCACGCCGGCCAGCGCAGCCAGCGTGCTGCTCAGGATGTAGGTGGTCAGCAGGACCCTGGTCGGCGAAATGCCCGTGAAGCGCGCTGCCTTCGGATTGGTGCCCATCAGGTAGAGCCGCACGCCGTATGCGGTGCGGCCGAGAACCAGGCCCAGCAGCAGCGTGGCCAGGAGAAAGATGGCGAAGCCGATGGGAATGCCCAGCACCGTGTCGTTGCCGATGGCCGACAGCGGCTCCACGTACCCGAGCCGCACGGCGGAACCGTTGGTGAGAACGACCGCGATGCCGGTGAACAGCAGTTGCGTGCCCAGCGTGGCCAGGATCGGCGTGAGGCCCAGGCGCGCAATGAGCAAACCGTTGAACGCTCCGCCCACGATGCCCGTGACCAGCGCCACGACCACGAAGAGTGCGGTGAACAGTACGGGCGCGTCGTCGGCTGACACGAAGTGCGGCACGACGAGAGCCCCCACCACGCCGGCCAGGTTGGCCATGGCGGCGCCGGACAGGTCTATGCCGCCGTTGCCGGAAATCATCGTGAGCATCACGCCGATGGCGAGCAGTCCGATTTCGGGCAACTGGCTTGCCATCGACTGGAGGTTGTCGGCGCTGGCGAACTGCCCGCGGGACCAGACGGTCGCGACCACGATCACCAGCAGATTCACCAGCAGCAGGAACGACAGTTGCGGGTCACGAGGAAGGCCGAGCTTCATGGTCTGGCGATGGCGCAGCGAGCGGGGCCGCTGCGTCAAAAGAAGAGGTTGATGTGTTTGCACAATCGATTGTGCAGATGGGCGCAATCGTAGAGACGTGAGGGCGACAGGACCATCAGGGTTTACCTCAAGGGCCTGCAACCCGCCTGGCAGGTGCGATGTCTCGGTGGTTGTTCGCCTGGGCTCGGAGAGCGAACCCTAGTTCTGCTTCCATGGCAACCCGCGCTTGCGCCAGCCGCCGAGTTGCCCTCGATGCCCGTCCGCATCGGGGTTCCCCTCGAAGCCTTCGAGGATGTTGTAGGCCTCAAGCCCCAGTTCGGTGGCGCGCTTGGCGGCCGCAATGGAGCGCACGCCGCTGCGGCACAGCATCACGAGCTTTTTCTTTCCCTCGCCCGCGGCGCGCACACCCTCGTCGAAAGACGGGTTCAGCGCCATGCCCGGCCATTGCTTCCATGCCAGCGGCACGGCGCCGGGCACGAAGCCGACCCACTCGCGCTCGGCGTCGGTGCGCACGTCGACCAGCACCGCCTCGCCGCTAGCGAGCCACTGCGCGGCCTGCTCGGGCGTCACGTCGCCGGCGTAGCCTTTGTCTTCAACCGTTGCTGCATTCATCTTTCTTCGTCCTTCGATCAAGAGGGTTAGTCCGGGGCGGCGGGCGTCTTTACCTGTCGCGGCGTCCGCCGGATGGTGGAATTTTTCACCAGTTCGTGAAAACCCTGTTTGTCACGTTTTCCTGAGCCCCAAAGATGGCGGCTTGGCCTGTCAAACATAACTCCAAGACGGCGGCCTGGGTTTCCCAGAACGAACGCTATGGAGTGAGACAACATGACAGACAGCAAATTGCCCCGCCGCCGCGGGCTGCTCAAGGGTGCGGCCGTTGCCGCGGGCGCCATGTCCGTGCCGATGGTCAGCATGGCGCAAACCACATCGCTGCGCTTCCAGAGCACCTGGCCGGCCAAAGACATCTTCCACGAGTACGCCAACGACTTCGCCAAGAAGGTCAACGACATGGCGGGCGGGCGCCTGAAGATCGAAGTGCTGCCCTCGGGCGCGGTGGTGCCCGCCTTCCAGCTGCTGGAGGCCGTGAACAAGGGCACGCTCGACGGCGGCCACGGCGTGGTGGCCTACCACTACGGCAAGAACTCGGCACTGGCGCTGTGGGGTTCGGGGCCAGGCTTCGGCATGGACGCCAACACCGTGCTGGCCTGGCACAACTACGGCGGCGGCAAGGCGCTGCTCGACGAGATCTACAAGAGCCTGAACATGGAAGTGGTGTCGTACCTGTACGGCCCCATGCCCACGCAGCCGCTGGGCTGGTTCAAGAAGCCGGTGGCCAAGGTCGAGGACATGAAGGGCCTGAAGTTCCGCACCGTCGGGCTGGCGGTCGACATGTTCACCGAGATGGGCACCGCGGTGAACCCGCTGCCCGGCGGCGAGATCGTGCCCGCGCTCGACCGCGGGCTGATCGACGCGGCCGAGTTCAACAACGCATCGAGCGACCGCGTGCTGGGCTTCCCCGACGTGGTGAAGAACTGCATGCTGCAAAGCTTCCACCAGTCGGGCGAGCAGTTCGAGGTGCTGTTCAACAAGGGCAAGTACAGCGCGCTGTCGCAGGAGCTTCGCTCGATCATCGACTACGCCGTGCAGGCCGCGAGCGCCGACATGAGCTGGAAGGCGGTGCAGCGCAACTCGCAGGACTACGCCGACATGAAGAAGGCCGGCATCAAGTTCTACAAGACGCCCGACACGGTGCTGCGCGCGCAACTCGCCGCATGGGACAAGACCGTGGAGAAGAAGGCCGGGGAGAACCCGCTCTTCAAGAAGGTGCTGGCGTCGCAGCGCGAATTCGCCGAGCGCGCGCTGCAGTGGCAGAACGACTACGGCGTCGATTTCAAGATGGCCTACGCCCACTACTTCGGGAAAAAGAAGGCCTGAGGAATCAGCCGCGGTGACGGTTCGCGCCAGCCATCCGGAGTGCTCCGGCTGGCTGGCTTTTCGATGCGTGCTTTCTTTCTGCCTGCCATGCCTTCATGACCATCCAACGCTTTCTCCACGCCGTCGACCGGTTCAGCATGGTCGTGGGCAAGACCTTCTCGTGGCTCATCGTGGCGCTGATGCTGCTGGTGTGCGGCGAGGTGTTCAAGCGCTATGCGCTCAACGCGCCCACCGCCTGGATCTTCGATGCCAACAACATGCTCTACGGCACGCTCTTCATGATGGGCGGCGCCTACACGCTGTCGCAGGCCGGCCATGTGCGCGGCGACTTTTTCTACGGCAGCATGAAGCCGCGCACGCAGGCCGCGCTCGACCTGGTGCTGTTCGCGCTGTTCTTCCTGCCCGGCGTGGTGGCGCTCACCTGGTCGGGCTGGACCTACTTCGGTGAATCGCTCGCGATGCGCGAGCAGACCTTCAATGCCGACCCGATTCCGGTGTACCCCTTCAAGTTCGTCATTCCCGTGGCCGGCGCGGTGTTGCTGGTGCAGGGCATCGCGGAGATGGTGCGCTGCGTGCTGTGCCTGAAGACCGGCGTATGGACGCCGCGCCTGAAGGACGCGGAAGAAATGGACGTGGTGAGCGAACAGCTTGCAGGCAGCAGCTATGTCGACGAAGCCGACAAGCGCGAGGTGATCGACAGGGCCAAGTCCATCGAGCAGGCCGCGCAGCAACGCAAGAGCGACAGCACGGGAGGTACAGCATGAGCGAACCCGCACTCGGCCTGCTCATGCTCGGCCTGATCGTCGTCGTGATCATGCTCGGCTTTCCCACCGCGTTCACGCTGATGGGCCTGGGCATGTTCTTCGGCTTCATCGCCTTCTACGACCCGTCGATGCCCTGGCTCGACAACAGGGTCTTCGACCTGATGGTGCAGCGCGCCTTCGGGGCCATGACCAACGAGACGCTGCTGTCCATTCCGCTCTTCGTGCTGATGGGCTACGTGATGGAGCGCGGCGCGCTGGTCGACAAGATGTTCCACAGCGTGCAGCTGGCGTTTCGCCGCGTGCCGGGTTCGCTGGCGGTAACGACGCTCATCGTCTGCACCTTCTGGGGCATTGCCAGTGGCCTCGTCGGCGCGGTGGTGGTGCTGATGGGCGTCATCGCGATGCGGCCCATGCTCAACGCGGGCTACGACACGCGCCTGGCGGCGGGCGTCATCACGGCCGGCGGCACGCTCGGCATCCTGATCCCGCCCTCGGTGATGATCATCGTGTACGCAGCCGTGGCCGGGCAGTCGGTGGTCAAGCTGTATGCGGCCGCGATGTTCCCGGGCTTCTTCCTTGCGTTCCTTTACCTGATCTACGTGATCGGCTGGGCGGTGCTGCAACCGAAGGTGGCGCCGAAGCTCTCGCCCGACAAGCAGCGCGCACCAATCACCCCGTGGGTCGCGCACATCGCGGACAGCTATTCGCAGCGCATGCTGCCGGCGCTGCTCACGGCCGTGGTGTCGCCGGGGCGCGCACTGCGCGGTGCGGCCGAAGGCGTGCGCATCACATGGTGGCTGCTGCTGCGCAGCCTGCTGAACGCACTGGTGCCGCTGGCG
This sequence comes from Variovorax sp. KBW07, assembly GCF_003852515.1. GTDB lineage: Bacteria > Pseudomonadota > Gammaproteobacteria > Burkholderiales > Burkholderiaceae_C > Variovorax. The sequence continues at coordinate 47,042 of NZ_QAJK01000040.1, forward strand.
CTGGCGGCGGCCACGCTGGGCTCTGTGTGGTGGTACGTGACGATCTACTCGCAGAAGGACAACAACGCGCCCGCCGTGCAGCAGCAGGCGACGCAAAAGGCCGAAGCGCCTGCAGCCGCGGCTGCAACGGCTCCGGCAGCGCCCGAGGCCTCCGGCACCGGCCTGGCCGAACCGCCGACCGACGACGCACCGAAGGAGCCGGGCGCGGAAGGCGGCCTGCAGGAGCCGCCCGGCGGCGCAGAGGAACCACCCGGCAGCGAAGCCGCTGCCGCGCCCGCGCCGGCCGCCGAGGGCGGACTACAGCAACTCGGCGACGCCGTCGAAGCGCCCAAGACCGCCGCGGTGCCCGAGGCCTTCTACACCGGCTTCCTGCTGGCCAGTCTCTTCACGCTCGCGCTGCTCGCCTGGTACTACTGGCATATGGACGCGGAGCAGTTCGAAATCTTGCGCATGCTGGTGTCGTCGGTCATGCCGCTGGCCACGCTCACGCTGGTGGTGCTGGGCGTGATCCTGTTCGGCATCACCACCGCCACCGAGTCTGCGGCGGTGGGTGCGGCCGGCGCGTTCCTCATGGCATGGCAGGCCGGCACGCTGGACTTCAAGAAGACCAAGGAGGCCGTGTTCCTCACGCTCAAGACCACTTCGATGGTCTGCTGGCTGTTCGTGGGCTCGGCGCTGTTCTCGGCCGTGTTCGCGCTGCTCGGCGGTCAACGCATCATCGAGGAATGGGTGCTGGGCATGAACCTGACGCCGCTGCAGTTCCTGCTGCTGTCGCAGGCCATCATCTTCGTGCTGGGCTGGCCACTGGAGTGGACCGAGATCATCGTGATCTTCGTGCCCATCTTCCTGCCGCTGCTGGCGCACTTCCAGATCGATCCGCTGCTGTTCGGCGTGCTGGTGTTCGTGAACCTGCAGGCGGCGTTCCTCTCGCCACCGGTGGCGATGTCGGCCTTCTATCTGAAAGGAGTGTCGCCACCGCACGTGACGATCAACCAGATATTCGCCGGGATGATGCCGTACATGCTGATCGTGATTCTCTGCATGGTGTTCATGTACATCTGGCCGGGGCTGACGCTTTGGCTGCCGCAGTACCTGTATGGGTGAGATCGCCGCGAGACATCCGTAGCCGTGGGCCGGGCCGGACGTTCGCAACGGTGCGAAATCCGGCGCCTCTCTGACGCGCTTGTCTTGATTCAATTTACGCCGTATATTTTACGTTGTAAATTAATCAAGGACACGGATGCGAAAAGCACTCTCCGACGAAGAAGTCCAGGACTTCCGCCAGCGCCTCCTGGCCGTGGCGGAACGCTCCTTCGCCGAGCACGGCGTCGATGGCGTCACCGTGCGCCAGCTCGCGCAACAGCTAGGCTGCAGCGCCATGACGCCGTACCGGTATTTCCGGGACAAGAACGAAATTCTTGCGGCGGTCACGGCAGCGGCGCTGGACCGTTTCTCGGCGTCGCTGGAAGCGGCGTTCGCGGTTCCAGGCAGCGCCTCCGAACGATCGGCCGCCGTGCGCACGGCCTACCTTCGCTTCGCCTTCGAAAACGCGGGGGCCTACCGGCTCATGTTCGATTTGCCGCATCCGGAGATGGCGCACTTTCCGGACCTGGCGCGCGCCGCGCAACGTGCCGAGCAAATCATGACAGCACCGCTCGAACGCCTGGTGGAAGACGGCGTCGTCAAGGGTGACCCTCGCCTGCTCGGCCGCGTTTTCTGGAGCGCCATTCACGGCGCCGTGTCCTTGCAACTGGCCGGAAAGTTCGATGCGTCTCCCAGCTTCGAGAGCGTGCTCAGCCACATGCTGGGCTTCATCGTTGCAGGTGCCGCGGCGGCCGCCCATGACAAATAGAACGCCCACCATGCTGACCGTCGATGGCTCCCGGGTGCACGTGGTCGACGAAGGCGAAGGCCCGCCGGTGCTGTTCCTGCATGGCAACCCCGACACCTCCGACATATGGCGCGGTCTCATCGACCGGCTGCAGCCGAACTACCGGTGCATCGCGCCCGACCTGCCGGGCTACGGAGAGTCGGGCGCCGCGCCGGACTTCGATTGCTCGCTGGAACACCTGGCCGCGTTCGTCGACGGCCTCGTGCGCCAGCTCGGCTTGCGCGAGCCGATCAACCTGGTGGTGCACGACATCGGCGGCCAGTTCGGACTGGCATGGGCCGTCAGGCATCCTGAGAAGGTCAGGCGCATCACCATCTTCAACACCGCCTTTTCGCCGGACTACCGCTGGACACGCCTGCACAAGATCTGGCGCACGCCCTTTCTCGGCGAACTGGTTCAGCGCCTGACGAACCGGCGCGCGTTCACCAGGGAAATGAAGAAAGGCGCGAGCCGGCTGACCAGTGAACAGATCGACCGGATCTACGACCGCATCACGCCGGCCATGAAGCAGATGGCGCTGCGCTTCTTTCGGGCCACCGAGTTGTCGCACTTCGAGGGCTGGGACACGCAGTTGCGCGGACTCGCGTCACGCATTCCTATGCAGGTTCTGTGGAGCGACGACGACCCGTACATCGCACCGGAATTTGCCGACCGCTTCGGCGCGCAGACGGTGCGGCATTTCCAAGGCTACGGGCATTGGCTGCCGCTGGAAGCCACTGCGCTTGTGGGCAAGGAGCTCGAGGACTTTCTCGCCCGCGCAGGCTGAAAAGGCCGGGTTCGCGCTGCCGGCGCTGTACTCAGGCCTTCGAACCGGATGACCGCTGACTGGCCAGCGCCCGGCTTTCTTTCTTCAATGCCTTGGACACAGGACAGACGGCCTGCACGAAGCCTGTGAGGGTGTTGGCCAGGCTTTCGCGCTGCAGGCTGTAGAACACGAACTGCCCCCGCTTCTCGGCCTTCACGAGCCCCGCGCCTTCCAGGATCTTCAGATGCTTGGAAAGCGACGGTTTGGACATCTCGAAGCGCGTGGCGATATCTCCGGCCGAGAGCTCCGTCTCCGACAGGTACGCCAGGATCTTGCGCCGGGGCGTGGACGCGAGCGCTTCGAAGATTTTTTCCATCGGTCGATTTTACGCTTCGCGTAGTCGGTTCGCTAATTAGTTATTTAGGCATTTAGCTAAATAGATGGCAGAATCGGCGCAACAGGAGCCGACATGCAAGAACCCTCTGCCTTGAGCCCTCCCCGACCGGTCGTCTACTACAACAGCGCCTGCCCGGTCTGCGATGCGGGCGTCTGCGCCATGCGCGACAGGCTGCCCGGCGACAGCGTGGAATGGATCGACGTGCATGCCAGGCCGGAGGTGCTCTCACCCCTGGGCCTGCAACTCGAGGACGTGCGCGAGCGCCTTCATATGGTCGACGCGTCCGGCGATACGCGCATCGGCGCGGACGCCATCGCCGGCGTGCTGGCGCTGTCGCCGCGATGGCGCTGGCTGGCCAGGCCCATGCAATGGCCCGGTCCGCGCGCACTCGGCGCGTGGGTCTACAACGCATTCGCGAGGCAGCTGTACCGCTGGAACCGCTCGCGAGGCCATTGGTAAGCAACCACCAGGAGAAACATATGAGCTTCGTGAATTTCGATCCCGCCGAACTTGCCAAATTCCAGGCCCTGGCCGACCGCTGGTGGGACCCGCGTTCGGAATTCAGGCCGTTGCACGAGATCAATCCGCTGCGCCTGGAATGGATCGACGGGCTGGTCCCGCTGAATGGGCGAAAGGCTCTGGACGTCGGCTGCGGCGGCGGGATTCTTGCCGAGTCGATGGCGCGCAAGGGCGCCGACGTGCTGGGCATCGACCTGGCAGACAAGCCGCTGAAAGTTGCCGCACTCCATGCGCAGGCGAGCGGCGCGACTGTGGCCTACCGAGCGATCTCCGCCGAAGCCCTGGCCGATGAATGCGAAGCCGGATTCGATGTCGTGACCTGCATGGAAATGCTGGAGCACGTGCCGTCACCGAACGCAGTGATCGAGGCCTGCGCACGCATGGCCAAGCCGGGCGGGTGGGTCTTCTTCTCGACCATCAACCGCACGCCGTGGGCCTGGCTGATCGCGATCTTCGGCGCGGAGCAGGTGTTGCGCATTCTTCCGCGCGGCACGCACGACTACCGCAAACTGATCCGCCCCGACGAGCTCAAGCAGGCCGCCTCGCGCGCCGGCCTCGAACTGCGCGACCAGCGCGGACTGGGCTACAACCCGTTCACCCGCAATTTCAGGCTGCATCGCTCCCTGCACGTGGGGTATCTGCTGGCCATGCAGAAGACCTGACCGCCTTCAACGCCGCCGCTCCACATACGGCCGCGCCTGCAGCAGCACGATCCTGTCCCCCACCGTCGCCCACTCGATGTCCTGGTCGACCGCGTTGAAGGTGCGCTTCACCGCCGCGCCCACGTTCGCCAGCCGCACCACCAGTTCGTCGGTCAGCACGTTGCGCCCCGCCTCCACCGGCACTTCCTTCACGCCGCCATCCTTGTCGAGCTGCAGCGACGTTTCTTCGGCCGAGCGGCTCAGCACCTGGATCGCTTTCGACCAGCTCGAATACATGACCTGCTCCGCCACGCGCTTGCCTTCGACCACGCGAATGCCGATGCCGCGCTTGGCGGAGATGTAGGTGACGTGCGGGTGACCGGCGTCGAAGGGGTCGCGGGTGATCATCACGCCGGCGTTGGTGGAGTCGATGGCGGTCTGCACGAACACGCCCATCAGCACCGACTCGGCACCGAAGCCCGCGGCGCTGCGCGCCTCCCAGGCCTCGGGGTTGAACACGGAGGCCCAGACTTTCTTCACCGCGACTTCGAGCGCGTCGCCGGTCTTGACGTTGGGCACGGTGGTGTAGAGCCCCGCGCCGCTGAAGCCCGGCAGGTCTTCGGAGTTGGACGAGCTGCGCACGAACACGCCGCCACCGCCCAGCTGCGCCTGCCACGCGGCGCGCCATGCCGCCGCGGTCGATGCATCGACCGGCCACTTGACGATCTCGTCGCGCAGTTGCGCCAGCGCCTTCTGCCGCAGCTGCGGGTCGCTCGCGAAGCCGGGCTGCTGCTGCATGCGCGCGATGCGATCGGCCAGGCCGTTGGCGCGCATGAAGCGGTCGTATTGCGCGAAGGGAATGCAGAAGCCGTCGGGCACGGAGGTGCCCGGAATGCGCGCGGCCTGCATGGCGCCGAGGTTCGCGGCCTTGGTGCCGCATTGCGCGCTGTTTCTCGCACGCAATGCAGCCAGCGGCAGCAGGCGGCTTTCACGCAGGTCGGGCCGGGTGGCCTTGGCACCGCCGGGCGTGGCGCCGGTGGACGCGGTGCGCACGGCGCGCGGCGGCAGCGCCGCGATTTCTTCGGGCGTGAGGCGGCGCACCTGGTAACCCGAGGCTGCGACCTTCAGTGCCACCCACTGGCCCGCGTGCTCTTTCAGCACGGCGGCGGCGTCGCGCACGTACGCATTCGGAATGCCCCAGCCCTTGGCGAGCAGGTTGACGTGCGACAACGCGGTCGATGGCCGCTCGGTCAGCACGCCGGCCACGGGCGGCAGGTTGATCGGCACCTGGCGCAGCACGGCGATGTCGTCGGGCAGCAGCGCGTTCAGGGCATTGGTGCCCACGGCGTCGTCCACGATGCGCACGCGGCCGGTGGCGGTGCCGAGGTTCATGGGCATGTAGGGCTGCTCGCGGATCAGCGCTTCCTGGCTCACGAAGTCGATGCCGGTTTCTTTCGCGATGCGCTCGTGCAGCGTGGAGTTGGTCTTGAACTTCACGGGCCCGAAGAAGCTGGCCTTCACCTGCGCATCGGCCTGCCGCAGCAGCGGCGCGGTGAGCTGGTCGCCTTCCCAGAATTCATAGGTGAAGGTGCCGATGTTCTGCTGCCAGCTGAGCGTGCCGAACAGAAAGCGGCGGTCGGGCACGAGGTAGTTGCGGTCAATCTCGCGCTTGAGGGTGTGGGGCGTGAGGCGGGTCTCTCGCAGGAAGCGCACGTGCAGCTGGTAGCGCGGCGTGTCGATGTAGTACATGCGCGGCGCCGGCCGGGCCTGGCGGTCGATCGCGAACAGCACATGGGCCAGCTGCATGGGCGTGCCGGCGTCGTAGACGCGCGCCAGCGAATCGAAGTCGCCCTGGCTGCGCAGCGCGGGCAGCGACGACGGCACGGAAGCGCGCGGCGCCATCTGCGCGGCCGCGCCCTCGGGCTGTGGCTGGTTCTGTTGCTGGTAGTAGGAAGGCTTGCGCGCAAGCTGCGCGGCGGCCGGCACGGCGGCCACGGCCATCGCGCAGAGCGCAAGGCCGGTGCGCCATGCCGGTGCGATGCGCGCCGTTGCGCGGACGCTGGTGTGGGCGCGATTGCTTGCCTTGCCCGCCGATTCCGCGGTGCGGTCATTCTTCATGGAGAGTCTCCCTCATTGCCGACGAGCGCGAATTCTCGCTCGCCGCGGATGCGGGAACCCTGCCTCCTTCGCGACTCAGCCGCGCGGCGCTGCCTCCGAAGACGACTGGCCGCACTGCGCACAGAACTTCGCGCCGGCCTGCATGGTGGTGCCGCACTGGCGGCACGCGGCCGGCTGCATCGACGTGCCGCATTGCTGGCAGAAGCGCGCGCCCGGCGCGTTGGCCGTGCGGCAGGCCGGGCACGCGATGCCGGCGCCACCGCCGCCACCGTTCGCCGGCGGAGGCGCGCCGTTTCCATGGCCGCCCTGGCCACCGTGCCCGCCATACCCGCCATAGGAACCGTGATGGCCACCACCGCCGCCGCCATGCCGCGCACCGCCGTGACCACCGAAAAGCCGTTCCAACATGCCCATGTACTTCTCCCGTTCTGCCTGGCCGAAGGCTGCGGCAACGTCGCCGGTGGCGATGGATTCCCGCAGGGCCTGGTGACAGTGGAATCCCTGAAGCAGCTTCAGGGTCAAGCGCGTGTTTTCAATAACCCTCGGCAGGCTGGGCCTGTTGCGCAAGTCCCGCCGGAAGCGCTGCCTTCGAGCGGCCGCTAGAGTGGGCGCCCAAGGAGTTTTTCATGCGCACATTCGACTTCGATCTCTTCGTCATTGGCGGCGGCAGCGGTGGCGTTCGCGCCGCGCGCATGGCCGCGCAGACCGGTGCCCGCGTGGGGCTGGCCGAGGCCGCCGAGCTGGGCGGCACCTGCGTCAACGTGGGCTGCATCCCGAAGAAGCTCTACAGCTACGCGGCCGGCTATGCCGAGTCTTTCGAGGAAGCGGCGGGCTACGGCTGGACGCTGCCCGAGGCGCCGCGCTTCGACTGGGCGCACCTGAAGACGCAGCGCGCGAAAGAGATCACGCGGCTCAACGGCATCTACGGCTCGCTGCTGAAAAATTCGGGCGTCACGCTCATCACCGGCTGGGCGCAACTGGTCGACGGCCACACGGTCGAGATCGATGGCAAGCGCCACACGGCGCGCCACCTGCTGGTGGCCACCGGCGGCACGCCCTTCGTGCCCGACATTCCGGGCCGCGAGCACATCGTGACTTCCGACGCCATGTTCGACCTCGATCCGTTTCCCAAGCGCCTGCTGGTGGTGGGCGGCGGCTACATCGCCTGCGAGTTCGCATCGATCTTCAACGGCCTGGGCGCCAAGGTGACGCAGCTGCATCGCCGCGCGCACCTGCTCACCGGCTTCGACGACGACGTGCGCCAGTTCCTCGCGAAGGAGATGGACAAGGCGGGTGTCGACCTGCGGCTCAACTGCGAAGCCTCGTCGATATCGCGCGGCCCGCACGGGCTTACCGTGACGCTGGCGCGCGGCCAGCAGGTCGAGGCCGACACGGTGCTCTTTGCCACCGGCCGCGTGCCCAACACGCAGGGCCTGGGCCTCGAAGCCGCGGGCGTGAAGCTCGACGACAAGGGCGCCATCGCGGTCGATGCGCACTACCGCAGCTCGGTGCCGTCGATCTACGCGGTAGGCGATGTTTCCACGCGCGTGCAGCTCACGCCAGTGGCACTGGCCGAGGCCATGACGGTGGTCGATGCGCTGTTCGGCAAGGGCAAGCGCAGCGTCGACTATGAGTTCATTCCCACGGCGGTGTTCACCCATCCGAACATCGGCACCTGCGGCTACAGCGAGATCGATGCGCGCGCGAAGTTCGGCGAGGTGACGGTGTTCTCCAGCGAGTTCAAGTCGCTGCGCCACACGCTCTCGGGCCGCAGCGAGCGCACCTTCATGAAGCTGGTGGTGGACAAGAAAAGCGACCGCGTGGTCGGCCTGCACATGGTGGGCGCGGACGCGGGCGAAGTGGTGCAGGGCTTTGCGGTGGCAATGCGCGCGGGCGCCACCAAGGCCATGTTCGACAGCACCATCGGCATCCACCCCACGGCGGCCGAAGAGTTCGTGACGATGCGCGAGCCGATGCCAGGCTAGGCGCCGGCCTTTTGCTGCTTGCCTTCGAGCAGCTTCACCAGCACGAACAGCACGCGGTTGGCGGGCGTGGGCACGCCCAGCGCCTCGCCGCGCCGCACGACGAGGCCGTTGAGGTGGTCGATTTCGCTGAGCTTGCCGCGTGCGAGGTCTTGCGCGGTCGACGAGTACTGCGAGGGCATCGACTGCGCGATGGCGCGAATGGCGGCGTCGGTGTCGCCCACCACGTCGATGCCTTCGGCCTTTGCCACGGCAAGGCACTCGGCCACCACGTCGCGAATCACGTCGGTCACGCCCGTGCCTTTCACGAGCACGCCGTAGGGCAACTGCGTGATGGCCGACAGCGCGTTGTAGGCGCAGTTGAGGATCAGCTTGGCCCAGAGCGAGCCGCTCACGTTGTCCGAAATCTGCGTGGGCACGCCGGCCGCGACAAGGTGCCGCGCGACCTGCTCGCTGGCGCGCGAAGGCGCGATCACCAGTTCGCCGCGGCCGTGGTGCCTGACGTGGCCGGGGCCGGCCATCTCGGTCGCCACGTAGACCACGGCGGCCGCCACTTCGTTCGACGGCAGCACCGAGCGCACGCGCGCATCGTTGTCCACGCCGTTCTGCAGCGTGAGCACCAGCGCATCGGGCGACAGGTGCGGCTTGATCAGCGCCGCGGCCGATTCGCTGTCGGTGGACTTCACGCAGAACAGCACGAGGTCGGCGCCCTGCACCGCGCTGGCTTCGGTGCTCGCGCCGAGCTTCACGTGTTCGTCGAACGCCTTGGTCTCCAGACGCAGCCCGTTGGCGCGAACGGCCTCCACGTGCGAAGCCCGGCCGACCAGCACCACCTCGTGGCCCGCGCGCGCCAGCATGGCGCCGTAGTAGCAGCCGACCGCGCCGGCACCCATCACTGCGACTTTCATCGATTCACTTCCTTGGTTGTTCGTGTGCGGTTGCACAGGTTAGCGAAGACCGTAGCTTCATGCTTCATGCCTCGGCGCCGCGCGATGCCACGCCTTCTTCGAGCAGCCATTCGCGAAACGCCGCGAAGGCCGGCAGGTCGAGGCGGTCGGGCCGGTAGCAGAGGTAGTGCCCCTGGTTCACGCTCACCGGCGTGCCGCAGGGGCTCAGCAGCGAGCCTTCGGCCAGCTCTTCCTGCACCAGCAGCTTGGGCACGAGGCCGATGCCCAGCCCGTTGAGCGCTGCCTGGATCAGCGCCGAGTACTGCGCGAAGCGCGGGCCGGCCACGGTCTGCACTTCGGCCACGCCATGCTGCGCGGCCCATTGCCGCCACGCCGTGGGCGCGCCTTCGTGATGCAGCAGCGTGTGGCCCACGATGTCGGCCGGCTGCGCGATGCGGTGCCGCCCCTCGACCAGCGAACGCGCCACGATCAGCACGAACTCGCGCCCCGCGATGTATTCGGACACCACGCCCGGCCAGCCGTCGGGGCCATAGCGGATGGCCGCGTCGACACCGGCCGGAATGCCATCGCTCGGCTCCAGGTGGCGGCTGAAGCTCAGCATCACGTGGCGGCTTCTCTGGCTGAAGGCAGGGAGGCGCGGAATGAGCCACTTGGTCAGAAAGGTGGGCACGCTGGCCAGCGTGAGCAGGCCGGCCCCGGCATCGCCCGAGCGCGCCTCGAAGGTCGCCGTTTCAATGGCGCGCAGGCCACCGGAAATCTTCTGCCAGTACACGCGTCCCTGCGGCGTGAGCTGCACGCCGCGGCCGTTCTTCTGCAGCAGCTCGCGGCCAAGAAAAGCCTCGAGCCCCGCGATCTGCTTGCTGACCGCGCTCACGGTGATGCACAGGGCACCGGCCGCCAGCGTGATGCTCTCGTGGCGCGCCACCGCATCGAAGGCCAGCAGCTCCTGGATGGTGGGGCAGTCACGCTTCATGCATGGCTCCGGTTGATGAAAACCTGGTGAAAAACATTTTCCAATTGCTCAAGTGTCGTCATCCAACTTTCACCCATAGGTTCTCAGGTGCTTCCTAGAATTCGGGGAACGCTGCGGCACGCCTTGCGCAGACAGTAGCGCATCCGGAAAGTATGCCGGGTGTCCATGACACTGGAGACAACCTTGGTTCGCGGCATCTCGCTCATCTACGGCCTGTACCTGCTGCTGCCCATCGCCCTGCTGCTGGTCGGCAGCCTTGGCGGCAACTGGACCAACACGCTGCTGCCCACGGGCGTCACGGGCCAGTGGTACGTAGACCTGTGGCTCGACACGTCGTTCCGCAAGGCCTTCGTCAGCAGCCTCGTGGTGGCCCTGTCGGCCTGCGCCATCAACACCGTGCTGGCATTGCCGCTGGCCTACGCGCTGTACCACGGCGCCCGGCGCGGCGGCAGCCTGGCGGCGCGCATCGTGAGCGCCACGCCGGTGGCGGTGCCGCCCATCACCATGGCCTTCGGCTACATGATCGTCTTCAACACCGACCTTGCGCCCTGGCTGGGCTCGATGCCGTTGCTGATCGCGGCGCACGCGATTCTCACGCTGCCCTACCTCACGAACACGCTGCTGTCGGACCTGCGCCACCTCGACCTGGGCCGGCTCGAACAGGCCGCCGCAACGCTCGGTGCCTCGGGCTGGCAGCAGTTCACCGGCATCGTGCTGCCCAGCCTGCGCCAGAGCCTGATCAGCGGGCTGGTGATGGTGGCGGCCATCTCGGTGGGCGAGTTCGGCGTGTCGAACCTGCTCACGAGTTTCCAGAACCGCACCTACCCCGTGGTGCTGCTGCAGGCCTTCTATGGCGCCACGGGCTTTGCCTGCGCGGCCACGGTGATCCTCCTCGTGCTGGCGAGCGCGTCGGCCCTTCTTTCTTCTTCCTTGGTGAAGCAGCGCACGTAACCCCCATGAGCCTTCTTCTGCACAACGTCAGCTACAACTACCCGGGCAGCACGCACGGCCTGCACGACGTGTCGCTCGACGTGCGCACGGGTGAACTGGTCGCGGTGATCGGGCCCAGCGGCTCGGGCAAGTCGACCTTGCTCAAGCTGGTGGCGGGCCTGGAGACGGGCCACACGGGCCGCATCCTGCTGGGCGGCGACGACATGTCGCGCACGCCGGTGCACCAGCGCCACATCGGCATGGTGTTCCAGAGCTACGCGCTGTTCCCGCACCTGAGCGTGCTCGACAACGTGGCCTACGGGCTCAAGCTGCGCAAGGTCGATACGGCCGAGCGCCGCAAGCGCGCACAGGAACTGCTCGACATCGTGGGGCTGGGCGACTACGCGCAGCGCGCCGTGGCGCAGCTTTCCGGTGGGCAACAACAGCGCGTGGCGCTTGCGCGCGCACTGGCCATCGACCCGCGCGCGCTGCTGCTCGACGAGCCGCTGTCGGCGCTCGACGCCAGCGTGCGCGGCCACCTGCGCGACCAGATCCGCGCTATTCAGCAACGCTTCAACGCGACCACGCTGCTGGTCACGCACGACCAGGAAGAAGCACTGGTCATGGCCGACCGCGTCGCCATGCTCAAGGACGGCCGGCTGCTGCAGATTGCCACGCCGCGCGAGATTTATGAGAACCCGGCGAGCCGCGCGGTGGCCGAGTTCGTCGGGCTCTCGACGATCCTGCCCGCGAAGGTGTCCGCGCCCGACCGGCTGGACCTGGGCTTTGCCGAACTGTTCGCGCCCACCGGCAACCGCACGGCCGGCACCGCGGTGCACGTGCTGGTGCGGCCCGAACACATCCAGCCCGACCCCGCGTCCGGCGGCATCAACCGTATGGCGGGCCGCACCGGTGCGCAGCGCTACCTGGGCGCGCTCACGCGCTACGACTTCGAAGTGGCCGGCGCGAGCAAGCCCTTCCTGGCCGAGTCGCCGCTGCCGGCCGCAGAAGCGATTGCCATCGCGCCCGAGCACCTTCGCCTGCTCGATCACTGACCGCTTTCTTCCTTTCCTTCTTTCTCTTCATTCCCTCCAAGGAGCCACCATGCAACGCAGACATCTGATCCAGGCCGCCGGCGCATTGCCCGTACTCTCGTTGGCCACGCTCGCAGCCCGCACCGCCTTCGCCTTCGACGGCCCCGAGCTCTATGCGGGCGAGAAGGCGCTGTATGCCGAAGCGCAGAAGGAAGGCCTGTGCGTGTCCTTCGACACCGGCCCGGAATGGGCCAACTGGAAGTCGCTGTTCGCCGCCTTCAAGAAGCGCTACCCCGAGATCGAGTTGACCTACAACGACATCGGCTCGGCCGCCACCGTGGTCGCGCTCGAAAAGACCAAGCGCCGCCCGCAGGCCGACACCGCCTACTACTTCGCGGCCTCGGCCGTCGATGCCGCGAAGAAGGATGTGGTCGCGCCCTTCAAGCCCGTCAACTTCGACAAGCTGCCGCCGGTGTTCCGCGAGGCCGAAGGCCGCTGGTTCACCATCCACACGCTCAACATCGCCTTCCTGGTCAACAAGAAGCTGGTGAAGAACGTGCCCGCCGGCTGGGCCGACCTGCTCAAGCCCGAGTTCAAGAGCACGGTGGTGTACCTCGATCCGCGCTCGACCGGCATCGGCCAGGTGCTGACCTTTGCCGCGGCGTACGCCAACGGCGGCAGCGTCGACAACGTGCAGCCCGGCACCGACTACCTGGGCAAGCTGCATTCGGCCGGCAACGTGCTGCGCGTGGAAGGCACCACGCCGTACGCCAAGTTCCTGAAGGGCGAGATCCCGGTGTGGATCAGCTACGAGAACGACGGCCTGAAGGCCAAGCACGTCGATGGCATGGGCGATGCGATCGAGGTGGTGATTCCAAAAGAAGCCAGCGTGGCCGCGCCGTACGCCATCAGCCTGGTGAAGAACGGCCCGAACCCGAACGCCGGCAAGCTGTGGCTCAACTTCATCATGAGCGAGGCCGGCCAGTCGCTGTTTGCGCAGGGCTTCGTGCGGCCCGCCGTGCCGGGCACGCCGCTGTCGGCCGACATTGCCGCCAAGATGCCGGCCGCGCCGCAGATCAAGCCGCTCGACGTGGTGAAGGCCTCTGAGCGCAAGGCCGAGGTCGACAAGCTCTGGGCGCAAGCGGCGCTGGGCAAGTAAGCAAGAAGGCCCGAAGGAAAGAACGAACGTGATGCGACGCTTTGGCGCCTGGCCCGCATGGGCCTTCATGGCGCTGTTCTTCGCGGTGCCGCTGGCGGCGCTGCTGCCCGAAGCTTTTGGCGAGGGCGGCAGTGCCTTCGGGCGGCTGTTCGGCAACCCGCTGTTCTTCGGTGCGCTGCGCAACACGCTGGGCCTGGGCCTGGCGGCGGGCGCGATCTCGGCGCTGGTGGGCACCTGCATCGCCATCGAACTGGCGCGCCAGCCCGAAGGCCGGCGCCAATGGATGATGACCTTGCTGGGCCTGCCGCTGGCCTTCTCGGGCCTGGTGATCGCCTACGGCTTCATCCTGGCCTTCGGGCGCGCGGGCTTCGTGACGCAGTTGCTCGCGGGGCTGGGCGCCGATCCGGCGGTGATCGGCAGCTGGATCTACAGCGTGTCGGGCCTGGGCTTTGCCTATGCCTACTACCTGATCCCGCGCGTGGCGCTGTCGCTGTACCCGGTGTTCGCCAACCTCGACCTGCGTCCGGCGCAGGCGGCGCGCACGCTGGGTGCGTCGAAGGCGCGTGCCTTCTGGGACACGGTGGTGCCCGAGGTACTGCCCTCGGTGTTGTCGAACGCCTGCATGGTGGCCGCGATTGCCATGGGCACGTATGGCACGGCGCTGGCGCTGGTGGGCACGCAGTTGAACATCCTGCCGCTGATGCTGCTGGCGCAGGTGGGCGACGGCGGTTCCGATTTCGCGGTGGCAGCGGCTTTGTCGCTGGTGCTGATGGTGGTGTGTGTGATCGTGATGGGAGTGGGCGATGTCGTTACGCGAAGGCGCGAGCGCGGTGCTGTCGGCACCGGTCACTGAGGCGCTGACGCGCCTGGCTCAAAAACAGTGGGGTCCGGAGCGGCACCGCCAGCCGGTGGCGATCCTCGGCCCGGGCGATGGCGGGCCGGCGGAATGCGAGGTGGCGTATGCGGTGGCGCATGCGCTGGCGGGCGCGGGCATGGCGGTGATCTGCGGCGGGCGCGGCGGCGTGATGGCAGCGGCCTCGCGTGGCGCGACGGAGGCGGGCGGCATTGCGGTGGGCGTGCTGCCGGAGGACGACGACCGCCACGCGAACGAGTGGCTGAGCGTGGCAATTCCAACGGGGATGGGCGAGATGCGCAACGCGATCATCGCGCGCAGCGGGGTGTGCCTGATCGCGATCGGGGGCAACATGGGAACGTTGTCGGAGATGGCAATGGGGCTGAAGTGGGGCAAGCCGGTGTTCGTGATTCACGGAGACGTGGAACTGCCTGGTGCTGTGCAGGCTGTCGATGTGAACGACATGCTGATCAAGGTGCTGGACTGTCTCCTGGGCTGAGTCCTGTTCTTGGCGCTGCTGTTCGGGTGCGGGGGCGGGTGCGGGATCGGGGTCATTCAGGGCGCGTGCGACTGACACCGGGTACTTCCCTCCGCGAATGTCCCCCGCTTCGCTCCTCCTTTATTTCGCTGCGGGAAGCACCCGATGCCCT
>NZ_QAJK01000041.1:0-375 GCF_003852515.1 Variovorax sp. KBW07
GGCCACGTCGGCCGGCGATGCGGCCTGGCGCAGTTCGGCGATGAAGTCCACCGCATCGCGCACGCCGGTCTGCTCGCCCAGGCCCAGCGTGTTCACGCCGGCCAGGCCCAGGCCGAGGAACACCGCGTCGTAGTCGGTGGCGAGCGCATCCAGGTGCAGGTCGCGGCCCAGTGCCTGGTTGTTGCGCACCTCGATGCCGCCGACCGACAGCAACCATTCGATCTCGCGCTGCGCGAAGTCGTTCACTGTCTTGTAGCTGGCCAGGCCATATTCGTTCAGGCCGCCGAGCTTGGGGCGGGCGTCGAACAGCGTCACCTGGTGGCCCAGCACCGCCAGGCGGTGCGCGCAGGCCAGGCCGGCCGGGCCCGCGCCGAC
>NZ_QAJK01000041.1:425-1347 GCF_003852515.1 Variovorax sp. KBW07
CGGTGGCGTGGCGCTGCAGCAGGCCGATTTCGACCGGCTTGCTCTCGTTGCTGTTGCGCACGCAGGCCTGCTCGCACAGCACCTCGGTCGGGCACACGCGGGCGCACATGCCGCCCAGCGGGTTCTCTTCGAGGATGGTGCGCGCGGCGCCGCGCAGGTTGCCGTCGGCGATGCGGCGGATGAAGGTCGGAATGTCGATGCCCGTGGGGCAGGCCGTCTGGCAGGGCGCGTCGAAGCAGTAGTAGCAGCGCTCGGCTTCGATGTTGGCCTGCACCACGTTCAGCGGCGGGTGGGCGTCGCAGAAGTTCTTCGCGTACTGCGCGGGTTCGAGGCGGCCCGCGCGCACATCCGATGCCAGGTGTGCGGTGGGAGCGACGGGATTCATCGTGCTGCTCATGGGCTTCGGGGCTCCAGGTCGTGGTGGGGATCCGTATGCGACACGAGGGAGCTAGCCCTCATGAAGTTTGACCAAGTGGTCGAATGTCGCGATGATTCAGCAAACGAGGGATGCCGCCCATACACAGTTGGCGCGGCGAACCAGAAAGTGTTTGCCGCCGCGGACCATGCTGTTTGGTGCACTCCCCAGCACAGTTCCCCAGGGCAAACCCTGTGCAGGCTGGCCACATGCGTTTCGAAGGAGACCCGGTGATGCAGAGTTCAAGCAACGCTTCGGCGCTGCGCCAGCCGGCGCAGGCCGGTGCCGGTTGGATGCAGGGCCTGATGGGCGAAATGGACGAAGCCGCGCCCGGCCTCGGGCTGGCGCAACGGCTGGTGGTAGGCGTTGAATTGCGCGTCATCGACGGGCGCCTCGCGCCCGGCACCAAGATGCCTTCGGTGCGCGCGCTGGCCGGCAAGCTGGGCATCAGCACCTTCACCGTCACCGAGTCGTACAGCGCCTTGCGCGCACGCTCGGTGCTGGCCT
>NZ_QAJK01000041.1:1447-2243 GCF_003852515.1 Variovorax sp. KBW07
CGTGGCCCGCGCCGCGCCCGAGTGGGACAGCGGCACGCGCCACGGCTTCGGCCTGCCGCGGCTGCGCGAGATGATCGCCACGCGCCATCGCGCCGAACTGCCCGCGCTGGTTCCGCAGCAGGTCATGACGGCGGCCGGCAGCCTGGGCGCCACGATGTGCCTGCTGCAGGCATGGACCGAACCCGGCGATGCGGTGCTGGTCGAATCGCCCGCGCCGCGCCAGCT
This sequence comes from Variovorax sp. KBW07, assembly GCF_003852515.1. Taxonomy (GTDB): domain Bacteria; phylum Pseudomonadota; class Gammaproteobacteria; order Burkholderiales; family Burkholderiaceae_C; genus Variovorax. Next base: position 1,673 of record NZ_QAJK01000041.1, read on the forward strand.
GCGCACCCTCATTCGCACGCTGGGCCGGCGCATGCTCGAAGTGCCACGGCGCGGCGGCTGCCTGGACATCGCCACGCTCGACGGCCATGCCGCGCTGCTGCCCACCGCGAGCCGCCGGCGCCTGCTGTTCCTGTCGACCGCCGTCTCCAATCCGCTGGGCACCTGCATGAGCCCGCAGGGCGCGCACCAGGCGCTGCAGGCGGCCGAGCGGCACGACCTGCGCGTGATCGAGCTGGACACCTGGCGCGGGCTCTCGCCGCTGCAGGCGCCCAGCCTCGCGGCCATGGACGGGCTGCAGCGCGTGGCGCAGGTCGGTGGCGTGTCGACCACGCTGTCGGCCAAGCTGCGGCTCGCGCACGTGCTGCTGCCGCAACGCTGGGTCGACGACCCTGCCTTGCGCTGCCTGCACACCACGCTCGGTCCGAGCGAGTTCGAAGAGCGCGTGGCCTGCGAGGTGCTGGCCGACGCGGGCTACCCGCGCTTCATGCAGAAGCTCAACACGGCGCTGAAGATTGCCGGCGAGCGCACACTGTCGCTGCTGACCGGCGCGGGCCTGCAGGCGCTGTGCGTG
>NZ_QAJK01000041.1:2338-6749 GCF_003852515.1 Variovorax sp. KBW07
CTGGTGCGCTTCCTGGCGCGGATGAAGAATCCATGAGCACCGCCCTTCCATTGCGAACTGCGGCGCGCCCACCGGCCGTGAAGCGGCAAGCCCGCCGCCAGAACTTGGAGAGCGCCATCCTCGCGGTGGCGCAGGAACGCTTCGCGCTGCATGGCTACGGTGGCGTGTCGGTCGACGACATCGCGGCCGACGCAGGCATCTCCAAGCAGAGCCTGCTTTACTACTTCCCTTCGAAGAAGGCGCTGTACAGCCGCGTGTTCAACGACGTGCTCGACTCGTGGCTGTCGAACCTCAACAGCCTGGCCGACGCCGACCTCGACCCGCATGCCGCGCTGGAGCGCTACGTCACGCAGAAGCTGCAGTTCTCGTACGACCACCCCTCGGGCTCGCGCCTGTTCGCACAGGAAATCATTTCGCAGGCGCCGCAATGCGCCGACGACATCGAAGCCAAGCTGGTGCCCGCCTTCCGCGCCGAGGCGGCCGTGCTGAACCGCTGGATGGCGAACGGCGACGTGGCGCCGCTGCCCGTGCCGCACCTGCTCTTCACGCTGTGGGCCATGACGCAAACGTACGCCGACTTCGCCTGGCAGATGCGCATGCTGCTGGGCAAGCAGGCGCTGGAGCCGGCCGACTTCGACCTGGCCCGCGAGACCATTCTGCGGATGCTCGAAGGCGCGCTCGGGCTGAAGCGGCCTGCCACTTCCGCGGTGGTGTCGAGCGGGCACAGGCCGCAGGACCGCGGCTAACCGCGCGTTTCCAGCACCATCGACACTTCGACCACGCCCCCGCGCGGCAGCGACGCGACGCCCACGGTGGTGCGAACCGGCAGCGCGGCATCCGGAAAAATCCGTTGCAGCGCGGCCGATGCCGCATCCATCACCTGGGCGTGGTCCGCGAAATTTTCCGAGGCCTGCAGATACCCGTTCAGCGCCACCACGCGCACCACGCGCGAGAGGCTGCCCAGCTCGTCCTGCGCCGCGCGCAGCAGGGCGCCGACCGCGGCCACCGCCGCCCGCTGGCCACGCGCCACATCGTCGGGGCCATCGAGCCTTCCCGCGATCACCTGGCCGTTTTCGCGTGCGACCACGCCGCTCGAATGCAGCAGGTTGCCCACCCGCGCGAAGGTGGCGTAAGTGCCCGAGGGCCGGGCCCGGCTGACTTCGGGCGGGCAGAGCTGGTCGAGCAGGAAGTCTTCCGGCTGCGCATCGCAGGCTTTGCCGCCGACCCAGCAGCCTTCCTGTGCCATCGCCTCCGATGGCAGGCCCACATGGATCGCCGAGGGCGAGCCCATCGCTTCTCCCTGCCGCACGGTGACCGACAACGCGCCGTCGCCGACCAGCCCCAGGTGGCGCAGGCCCCAGGCCAGCGCCGCGGCGGCGATGCCGGTGGCCGCGTCTTCCGGATAGCCGGAAGACTTGGGAAACTGCCGCGCGCTGACCGTGCCGGGCTTGTCGGCCTCGTCCCGAGACAAGGCATAGGGGTACAGGCCGGTGGAGCCGAGGCGCTCGCACAGCGATTCGACCCGTGCGAAATCCACGCGCAGGGCGTGCAACTGTGCGGTGTCCGCCAGCCGCACCAGCGTCTTGACCCGGCTGGTGGCGGCGTTGAGCACCGGCCCCGCGATCTGCCCCACGTTGATGCCCAGGCATTGCGCAATCTCTTCGACGAGCGGCTGCTGCGTCACGGCCTGCACCGTGGCGCGCGGCTGGCTGATCTGCACCGTGCCGTCGACGCGCCGGCCCGTCACGGTGCCGCTGAGCGTTTCGATGGCGATGGGCGTGCCGTCCCATTCGCCGCGCCGGTGCAGCAGCCACAGCGCGCCGACCGTGGCGTGGCCGCACATTTCCATTTCGTGCTTCGGCACGAAGTAGCGCATGCGCAGGCGGTGCGCGGGCGTCGAGGGCTTCAGCACGAAGACCGACTCGTGGCCGCTGAGCCGCGTGTGTTCCTGCATCTGTTCGGTGGAGAGCGCATCGGCATCGAGCCACACCGGCGCGGGGTTGCCGCCGATGGCTTTGTCGGGGCCGACGAAGACGCGGATGTCGCGGGAGGCCGCTGGAGGGCGGGTTGTCGTCGTTTTCGTCATCGTCGTCATCGTCAATCGGCCCTCGCGTTGACCGAGCGCGCAATGCCGCCCCAGAGCTTGATGTCGTTGCGAATCTGTTCCTCGAACACCTCGGGCTGCACGCTCCATGGCGTCACGCCCTTGGCCAGCATGTCGGCGCGCAGGGCCGGGTCTTTCATCACGGTGTCGAGCGCGGCGCGCAGGCGCTGCACCACCGGCTGCGGTGTGGCGGCCGGCGCCATCAGGCCGTACCAGAGCTGCGGCTTGAAGTCCTTGATGCCGGCCGCCTCGAAGGTCGGCAGGTCGGCGAAACCGGCCGACGGCTCGCTGATGGCCAGCGCGCGCATGCGGCCACCGCGCACCTGCGCCATCAGCGCGGGCGGGTTGTCGAACAGGGCCTGGATCTGGCCCGCCATCAGGTCGGCCTGCGCGGGCGCGGCGCCGCGGTAGGGCACGTGTGTCATCTCGATGCCGGTGCGCTGCTTGAAGAGCTCGCCCGCCAGGTGGCTCAGGCTGCCGTTGCCGATGCTGCCGTAGTTGAGCGCCTGCGGATTGGCCTTGGCGTACGCGACGAAGTCTTTCACCGTGCGCGCGGCCAGCGCGGGCGTGACGACCAGCACGAAGGGCGTGGTGCCGATGGTGCCGACCGGCACCAGGTCCTTGGTGGGGTTGTAGGGCAGCTTGGGGTACACCGCGTCGGCCGAGGCGATGGTGGTCGTGGTGCTGGCCACCAGCGTGTAGCCGTCCGGGCTGGCCTTCGCGCCGAAGCCCGTGCCCACGGTGCCGCCCGCGCCGGAGCGGTTGTCGATGATGACCGACACACCCAGGGCGGCCTGCAGCCGGATCTGCACCGAACGGAAGATCACGTCGGTTCCACCGCCGGCGGGGAAGGGTACGATGATGGTGACCGGCTTCACCGGGTAGGCCTGGTCGGTGGCCGGCCACGAGGCGGTCGGCCCGTACAGGGCACCGGCGGCGGCCAGTCCCAGGAGCGCGCGGCGCAGAGGTTGAGTAGTCATGCTTTCTTCTTGCAGGAGTGGTCCTTCCGATTCTGTTGAGCGTGCGCAAACGCGCGCGCCCGCTTGCGACATGCGCGGATTCGAATGCGACAAGGAACGGCCATGCACATGAACACCGGGCACACGCCGCCCCGCCAGTCGCTGTTCGTCGAGCGGCTGTCGCACCAGGCGACGATGGTCGCCAACACCAGCGACCGCTATGCCACCGACCCCCACGTGCACGATTGCGACATGCTGTTCGTGCCCATCGCGGGCCGCTTCAGCGTGGGCGATGCACGGGGCGAAGCGCTGCACCTGGGGCCCGGCCATTTCATCTGGTTCGCGGCGGGCAGCGCGCATTCGACGACCACGCTCACGGCCGGCCAGGGCCACGTGGCGGTGTATGTCGATCCGGCGCTGTGGGCGACGGCGTTGCAGGCGCAGGGCGTGGTTCGGCCGCCGCAGGGCCTGCGCACGGGCAGCACCGCGCTGGGCGCGTTGTCGCAGCGCATGTTCGAAGCCACCCGCGCCGGCGACAACGAGAACTACGTGCTGTGCGGCGCGCTGGTCATGGAAGCGGCGCGCCTGAGCGCCAACCCCTTGTCGAAGGGCGACCCTTCGTCGGCGTTGTGGGTGGCCGAGTTGCTGGCCGAGGCGATGCTGCGCGACCTGGCCCAGCCGCTGCGGCTCGATGCCTTCGCGCAGCAGCACCGGCTGTCGCGCCGCCAGGTGGAGCGGATCTTCCGTGCCAGGCACGGCATCTCGCCGCTCGAATTCCTGCAGCGGCGGCGCCTGGAGCGTGCCGTGTACCTGCTGCGCAACACGCGCGACTCGGTGCTGTCGATTGCGCTGCAGGTGGGCTGGGAGTCGGGCTCGTACCTGTCGCGCATGCTCGAGAAGACCTGGGCCAAGAGCGCCACGCAGATCCGCGCTTCGGGGCTGGACGACTAGCCCGGCGGCGGCGCTTCCCACGCGAAGCCCACGCCATACACCGACCGGATCCAGTCGTGCGCGGGCGCCGCCGCGCCGAGCTTGCGGCGCAGGTTCTTCACGTGGCTGTCGATGGCGCGCTCGGTCACGTCCACCGTGTCGTCGTAGGCCAGCTCGAGCAGCCGCGCGCGCGAGAAGATGCGCCCCGGATGCCGAGACAGCACCTGCAGCAGCCCGAACTCGCGCCGCGTGAGGTTCAGTGGCGTGCCTTCGAGCGACGCGCGCCAGTGCACGTCGTCGAGCAGCAGGCCCGGCGCATCGCCTTGCGAATCCTGGGCCTGGGCAACTCCCGCCATGCCCGGCACCAGTCCCGGCGCGGTGCGCCGCAGCACGGCACGCACGCGCGCCACCAGCTCGC
>NZ_QAJK01000041.1:6844-11605 GCF_003852515.1 Variovorax sp. KBW07
GCAGCGTCAGGTCGGGCGGCGACGCGACGATGCTGTCGAGCGCGCTTTGCCCATCGGCGAAATGCGCGGTCTCGTAGCCGGCGTGGCGCAGGTAGTCCTGCACCACCGAGGCGATGTCGAGTTCGTCCTCGACGATGACGATGCGTGTCATGACGATGCCGCCAGTGGCAGGGTGAGGGTCATGCGCAGCCCGCCGAGCGGCGAGGCCGACGCGTCGATGGTGCCGCCATGCGCCTCGATGGTGGCGCGGCAGATCGACAGGCCGAGCCCGGAGCCGCCGAACTCGCGGCTGCGCGAGGTCTCGCCCCTGAACAGGCGGTCGAACAGCCGTGGCAGCTCGTTCTCGGGCAGGCCGGGCGCGCTGTCGTCGAAGACCAGCGTGAGGCGGTTGCCGGTCCAGGCGCCGTCGACCGTCACGCCGATGCGCAGCTCGCCACCGCCATCGGTGTAGGCCAGCGTGTTCTCCAGCAGGTTCATGAACACCTGGTGCAGCCGGCGCGCATCGCCTTCGACCATCGGCTGCGCGGAGCCCGCGACCAGATCGACGGCGCGCCGGTCGACCGCGATGCCGCGCTGCACGAAGCGGTCGCGCGTGTGGTCGAGCGCCTCTTTCAGCAGCGACAGCGGGAACACCGTGGCGGTGAGCAGGTCGCTCTGCGGTTCGCGCATGCTGCTGCGCAGGTCATCGACCAGTTGGCCGAGCCGGATCACCTGGCGGTGCAGCCGCAGCTCGTGCGCCGCGTCGGCCAGCCAGGCGCGGCGCGAGGCCTCCACCGTGTCCAGTCGCTGCGCCATGTCGTTGAAGGTCTTGCCGAGCAGGGCCAGTTCGTCGGAACCATGAACGGCGACGCGCGTGGACAGGCGCCCGCGCGCCACTTCTTGCGCCGCCTGCGTGAGCGCGTCGATGGGCTTGAACCAGCGGCGCGCCAGCAGCCACGACAGCACCAGCGCAAAGGCCAGGCCGCACAGCCCGGTCAGCACGATCACGCCCGACTGCCGCGCGAGGAAGGCGCGGTCGGCTTCGCTTTCGAGGCCCTGCACCGGCGCCAGCGCCAGGTAGCCGACCACCGACTTGTTGCGCCGTATCGGCAGCCGCGCCGCGTTCTCCAGATCGACCGTGGCGCCGACCACGCGCTCACCCTTGGCATCGAGCACGGCCAGCCGCTGGAAGATGGAGTCGGCCAGTTCGCGCGGATCGGGAAAGAACCAGGGCGGCGGCGGTCCCGCAAGGAACCGCCGGGACAGCAGCTCGAGCTGCGGCGACGGCGAAGGCTGCGGGGATGCCGAGGGCGATGAGGGCGATGCAGGCGCGGAGGACGACGAAGGCGGCGGCACCTGCGGCGGCACGATCTCGGTGGTTCCCTCGGGCGGCGCGCCGCGCAGCGAACGGTACTGGTACCAGGGCGGCAGCCTGCGCTCGTCGGCGACGCCCGCGCCGTCTAGCACGGCCGCCAGCCGGCCCATCTGCAGGCGGTGCCAGGCTTCGTCGTTGTCGCGCAGGTTCTTCCAGTCGCCGTTGGCCACGTAGTGCTTGAGCACCAGCTGCGCGAGCCAGTCCATGCGCCGTATCTCGATCTCGGCCACGTAGGAGCCAAGGCCCCGCTGCAGCGCCAGGATCGAAAGGCCGGCGAAGCTGAGCAGCAACACGATCAGCAGGGCGGCCAGCGCCAGGAAGATCTTGCGGGAAAGGGTCAGGCGCGGCATGGGCTCGGGGCGGGCATGGGCGCATTCTGCGACATGCGTTCGGGGCGGGCGGGCGTCATGGGCGGGCTGTGGAAAAGCCGCCGATCTTCGCGCCCGATCGAGGAGAAATATGGGAGAAGTGTTCTCCCATATTTCTCCCGATTCAGGACGCAGCATGCGGGGCATGACCCCTGACATGGACCTGACCCTGCTGCTGCCGCTGGTGCCGCGCTTCTGGGCCGTCGCGCTGCTGTGGGCCCTCCTGGTGTGCTGGTTCGAGGCCCGCGTCACGCGGCCGCTCGCGGGAGGCTGAGCCCTGTTGCGAATCACGACGGTGCAGCACCCGGGCCGCCTCGCCGCGATGGCGCAGCGGCTCGCGGGCTTCCTGGCCTTCTGCGGGCTTGCGCTCGGCGCCTTCATCGCGGGCCGGGACGAGTGCCCCGAGCGCACCCATGCCCAGCACGCGCGCGGCAGGGCCAATCTGTCGACGCTGGCGCCGATCATGGGTGCCAACGACGGCATGCCGCCCGCGTTGCCCTCGCGAATGGGCGCCGCCGCCTGCCTCCATCAAGCGGGCCCATCGCCTCAAGCCGGCCGCTCCGCGAAGCTGAAGCCCACGCCGTAGATCGAGCGGATCCAGTCGTGCGAGGGCATGACGCAGGCCAGCTTCTTGCGCAGGTTCTTGATGTGCCCATCGACCGCGCGCTCGTTCACGTCGAGCGCCTCGGGAAACGCGGCTTCGAGCAGCGTCGAGCGCGTGAACACCCGGCCGGGGTCGCGCGACAGCGTGCGCAGCAACAGCAGTTCGCGCCGCGTGAGCGCCAGCGCATGCCCCTCCAGGCTGGCGCTGGCACGCGGGTCGGCGAAGCTCACCGCGGCCGACGGCCTGGCGGCATAGGTGCGTTGCGCATGGCGCCGCAGGATGGTGTTGACGCGCGCCACCACTTCGCGCGGCGAGAAGGGCTTGNNACACGTAGTCGTCGGCGCCCATATCGAAGCCGCGCAGCCGGTCGGCCTCGTGCGTGCGCGCCGTCAGCATGATGATCGGATGGTCGCTGTGCGAGCGCACTTTTTCCAGCACCCGCAGGCCGTCGATGCGCGGCAGCGCCACGTCGAGCAGCGTGAGCGCCGGCGGCGAACCCAGGATGCGTTCCAGCGCCGCCGCGCCGTCGCCGATCTGCTCGACTTCGTGGCCCGCGTTGCGCAGCGGCGCCAGCAACACCGGGGCGCTGCTGTCGCGCCCGTCTTCCACCAGCAGGATGCGGCCCATGGCAATGCTCCTTCGCCTTGCTTCAGAAAGATGTTCCGATCTGGAACTGGAAACGCTGCGTGCGGTCCGCCGCGATGTTGTTGGCCGTGTCGGCCTTCTGGTACATCAGCGGCACCGCATAGGCCAGCCGCAGCGGGCCCAGCGGAGAGATCCAGCTGATGCCGATGCCGGTCGATGCGCGCAGGCGGTTCTGCGCCTTCCACTGCGCATCGGTCATGCCGCTCGTGCGGTCGGCAAACACATTGCCCGCATCGAGAAAGGTGTACAGGCGCAGCGAGCGGTCGTTGCCCGCGCCCGGAAAGGGCGTGCTGAATTCCATGTTGAAGATCGCCTTGCGCGTGCCGCCGAGCGAGCCACCCGTCACCGTGTCGACCGGCCCCAGCGAGTTCTGCTCGAAGCCGCGAATGGAGCCGAGCCCGCCCGCATAGAAGTTCTTGAAGATCGGGAACGCCGTGCCGCCCAGCGCCTTGGCATAGCCGAGCTGGCCGTTGAACGCCAGCGTGTACTGCTTGGACAGCGCGAAGTACTGCTGGTACTGGTAGTTGGTCTTCAGGTAGCGCAACTCGCTGCCCACGCCCACTTCGAGGTTCGCGCTCTGCAGCCGGCCGCGCGTGGGCACCAGCGCGCTGTCGCGGTCGTCGCGCGACCAGCCCAGGGTCGCGGGTATGCCCACCTTGGTCCGGCCCGCGCACACCACGCTGGGCGCGGTGCCGGTGCATTCGAAGTAGTCGAGGTAGGCCTGCGGCGTGGCGGTATAGACGTACGAGCCGTTCACCAGCGTGTACGTGCCGTTGCTGCCGGGCGTGAAGGCATAGCGCTCGACGCCGATGCCCAGGAACACCGTGTCCAGCTCGCCCACCGGCAGGCCGAAGCGCACCGAGCCGCCGTCGCTTGCCAGCTTGTAGTTGCCGTCGGCCTCGTAGTAGGGGCGGGTGGTGGTGTGAAAGACGTTCAGCGTGCGCGAGATGCCATCCTTGGTGAAGTACGGGTCGGTGGCGGTGAGCGAGACCGTGCGGTTGTACGAGCTGGTGTTGACCTGCAGCCCAAGGTAGTTGCCGCTGCCGAACACGTTCTCCTGCGTGATGCCGAAGGTCAGCGAGATCTTGTCGGTCGATGAATAGCCGGCGCCGAGCTGCAGCGAGCCGGTGGGTTTTTCGGTCACGGTCACCGACAGGTCGACCTGGTCGGGCGAGCCCGCGACCTCGGTGCTCTCGACGTTCACGTCGGTGAAGAAGCCGAGGCGGTCGACGCGGTCGCGCGACAGCTTGATCTTGNNGAACTGGCGGAACTCGCGGCGGATCACCTCGTCGCGCGTTTTCGAATTGCCGCCGATGTTGAGCCGTCGCACGTAGATGCGGCGCGACGGCTCGGCCTTGAGCACCATCACCACGCGGTTGGCGACGCGGTCGATCTCGGGTTCGGCCTTCACGCGCGCGAAGGCATAGCCGAAGGTGCCGAAGTAGTCGGTGAAGGCCTTGGTGGTGGCCGCGACGTCTTCGCCGTTGTAGGGCGCCCCGGGGCGGATGGTGACCAGGGTCTTGAACTCGTTCTCGCGGCCCAGGTAGTCGCCCGCGAGCCTGACGCCGGCAACGGCGAACTTCTGGCCCTCCGTGATGTTGGCCGTGAGCGTGATGGCCTGCCGGTCCGGCGAAATGGCGACCTGCGTGGAGTCGATGCGGAACTCCAGGTAGCCGCGAGTGATGTAGTAGCTGCGCAGTGTTTCAAGGTCGGCGTTGAGCTTGCTGCGCGCGTACTGGTTCGACTTGGTGTACCAGGCCAGCCAGCCACCGCTGTCCTGGTCGAACAGG
>NZ_QAJK01000042.1 GCF_003852515.1 Variovorax sp. KBW07
GGGCGCGCCCTGAACGACGGCAACGCCCAAGAACAACGCGACGGCCAAAAGAACGGACCGTCATCCTCAGGCCCCCGCGCGGCGACGTTGCCACGCCTGCAGGCCATTGATGACCAGCAGCAACAGGAACGAGATCACCAGCATCACCAGTGCTACGGCCGTGGCGCCCGCATAGTCGTACTGCTCCAGCTTGCCGATGATGATCAGCGGCGTGATCTCCGAAATCATCGGCATGTTGCCCGCAATGAAGATCACCGAACCGTACTCGCCGATGGCCCGTGCGAAGGCCATCGCAAAGCCCGTCAGCAGCGCCGGCGCGATCGACGGGAAGATCACCCGCGTGAACGTCTGCAGCCGCGTCGCACCCAGCGACGTCGCGGCCTCTTCAAGCTCTTTCTCGGCGTCTTCCAGCACCGGCTGCACCGTGCGCACCACGAACGGCAGCCCGATGAAGATCAGCGCGATCACGATGCCCGCCGGCGTGAAGGCCAGCTTGATGCCGTGTGGCTCCAGCAGCTGGCCGATCCAACCATTGCCCGCGAGCAGCGCCGTCAGCGAAATGCCGGCCACCGCCGTCGGCAGTGCGAACGGCAGGTCGACCAGCGCATCGACGATGCGCTTGCCCGGAAACTTGTAGCGCACCAGCACCCAAGCCACCAGCAGGCCGAACACCGCATTCACCACCGCCGCCAGCAGCGAGGCGCCGAAGGTCAGGCGGTACGACGCCATCACGCGCGGTGCTGTCACCGCCACCCAGAACTGTTCCCAGCTCAGTGTGAAGGTCTTGAAGACCAGCGCCGACAGCGGGATCAGGACGATCAGGCACAGGTAGAAGATCGAAAAGCCGAGCGTGATGTGAAAGCCCGGCAGCACGCGCTTGCTGCCCCCTGCCCGGTTGGCACGCGAAAGCGGCGCTCCCGCGGACGGGAGCGCCGATGAAACAGCGCCGCTCATTTACTTCGCGCCAGGCGTGTAGAGCTTGTCGAACTGGCCGCCGTCGTTGAAGTGCACCTTCTGCGCTTCGCCGAGGCTGCCGAACAGCTCCTGCACCGTGAACAGCTGCAACGGCTTGAAGGTCGATGCGTACTTCTTGAGCACCGTCTGCGAACGCGGGCGCAGCGCGTGCTTGGCGGCAATTTCCTGCGCTTCCTCGGAGTACAGCCAGTCGAGGTAGGCCTTGGCCAGTTCGCCGGTGCCCTTCTTGTTGACGGTGCGTTCGACCACGGCCACCGGGTTCTCGGCCACGATGCTGATCGACGGATACACCGAGTCGACCTTGCCGGTGCCGAACTCACGGTCGATGGACACCACTTCCGATTCGAAGGTGATCAGCGCGTCGCCGATGTTACGTTGCAGGAAGGCCGTGGTGGCGTCGCGGCCGCCGCGTGCCAGCACCGGCACGTTCTTGAACAGCTTGCCCACGAACTCGGCGGCCTGCGCATCGGTGCCGCCCTTCTTCTTGATGTAGCCCCAGGCCGCCAGGTAGGCGTAGCGCCCGTTGCCGCCGGTCTTGGGGTTGACGATCACCACCTGCACGCCGGGCTTGACCAGGTCGTCCCAGTCCTTGATGCCCTTGGGGTTGCCGTTGCGCACGAGCAGCAGCATGGTCGACGTGGTCGGCGATGCGTTGTCGGGGAATTTCTTGCTCCAGTCCTTGGCGACCACGCCGGTACCGGCCAGGAAGTCGATGTCGGTCGAGGTGTTCATGGTCACCACGTCGGCGTCGAGGCCGTCGGCCACGGCACGCGCCTGGGCGCTGGAGCCGCCATGCGACTGGTCGATCTTGACGTCCTTGCCGGTGGCCTTCTTGTAGTGCGCCACGAAGGCTGCGTTGTAGTCCTTGTAGAACTCGCGGGCCACGTCGTACGAGGCGTTCAGCAGCCCCGTGCCCTGGGCAAGGGCGGTGTTGCCGGCGAGTGCGGAGGACGCCAGCGCGAGCACGGCGACGAAGGTCTTGATTCTGGAAGTCATGTGGTTGCCAGGTTTTCTGAAAATTCACGCCCCGCCGGCCAGGCGGCGGGTTCGTCGGTCAACGATTGCAGCAGGGCCAGGCCGAGCGGCCAGTCTCCGTGCCCCGAATCGATGTTGATATGGCCCGCATTCTGCATGCGCACGAACTCGCTGCCCCAGGCGCGGGAATAGGCCCCCGCGAGCCGGATCGGGCAGTAAGGGTCGTTGCTGCTGGCCACCACGATGCTGCGGTACGGCAGCGCCGCATACGGCACGGGCGCGAAGTCGGACAGCACCGCGCGGCGCTCGGGATCGGCCGGCGCCACCAGCAGCGCGCCCTGGATGCGGGCGGCGGCCTCGGGCGGCAGGTGCGCCGTGGCAATGCAGCCCAGGCTGTGCGCCGCGATGACCACCGGACCGGGCGTCTCGAGCACCAGCTTGGCCAGCGCGGGCACCCAGGCGTCGCGCTTGGGCGAGGCCCAGTCGTCCTGCATCACCCGCGCCGCGCCCGGAATGCGCTCTTCCCACAGGCTCTGCCAATGGCCGGGCCCGGAGTCGCGCCAACCGGGCACGATGACGACACGGGTTTGCATGCGAATGCTGCCTCGTCGCTTACTTGTTGGGCTGCGGCGTGATGCGCAGGTAAGGCTTGACGGCCTTGAAGCCCTTGGGGAAGCGCTCCGCCAGCTCGGCCGGGTCCTGGATGCTCGGCACGATGACCACGTCGTCGCCGTCTTTCCAGTTCACGGGCGTCGCCACCTTGTGGCTGTCGGTGAGCTGCAGCGAGTCGATCACGCGAATGATCTCGTCGAAGTTGCGGCCGGTCGATGCCGGGTAGGTGATGGTGGTGCGAATGACCTTCTTCGGGTCGATGATGTAGACGCTGCGCACCGTGGCCGTGGTCGAGGCGTTCGGGTGGATCAGGTCGTACAGGTCGGCCACCTTGCGGTCGGCGTCCGCGATGATCGGGAAGTTGACGGTGGTGTTCTGCGTCTCGTTGATGTCGCTGATCCACTCCTTGTGCTTGGTGGCCGGATCGACGCTCAGTGCGATGGGCTTGACGCCGCGCTTGGCAAACTCGCCCGACAGCGCCGCCGTCTTGCCGAGTTCGGTGGTGCACACGGGCGTGAAGTCGGCCGGGTGCGAGAAGAACACGATCCAGGAGTTGCCTGCCCACTGATAGAAGTCGATGGGGCCTTCGCTGGAATCCTGGGTGAAATTGGGGGCGGTGTCGCCGAGTCGCAGAGTTGCCATGGTCGCTCCTGAATGGATGAGCCCTGGATTGTGCGAAGCGCGGCATCAATGCCAAACGAATATCTGCTTGTTTGGATATGACGTTTTCCGCATAACGAATTCTGGAGACGACACTCGAGCGCTATCGTTTGAATAGCGCGGTTGCTCCGTACGACGCCACCATGCGCCTGTTTAGCCTCAGAACATGCGCATCTGATCGTTCTGCAGGTGCTCCGCCAGAAAGTCGATCAGTCGCCGGATCGCCGGCACCAGCGCCCGCCGCGCCGGAAACACCATGTGCGCCACCACCGGCGACGGCCCCCAGCCGGGCAGCAGCCTGACGAGCCGACCGGCCTCGATGTCGGCCCGGCACATGTAGTCGGGCAGCATCGTCGCACCCACCCCGCCCATCGTGCCGAACTGCAGCGTGGCCAGGTCGTCGGCGACATAGCGCGGCGAATGAGCGTACACGAAGACCTCGCCATTCGGCCCCTCGAGCCGCCACTCGGCGCGCCCTTCCCCATTGGCGGACATCGCCGCCGTCGGCAGCCTGGCCAGGTCGGCCGGCGTGTCCACCGGTCCGTGCTTCGCCAGCAACTCGGGGCTCGCGACAAGCACGCCGCGGCTGTAGCCGAAAGTCTTGGCCACCAGCACCGTGCTGTCTTCGATGAAGGGCCGCACGCGCAGCGCGATGTCGATGCCTTCCTCGATCAGGTCGACCGGCCGGTTGATCACACGCATGTCGATGCGCACCGCCGGATAGCGGTCCATGAAGACCGGCATCAGCTGCGCCAGCCCGCTGTGCGCGATGGTCACGGGGCACGTCAGGCGCACCACGCCGCTGGGCTCGGTCTGTACCTGCGCCACCGCCTCGGCCGCGGCCTGTGCCGCATCGCGCATGGCGGACGCGTGCCGCAGGTAGATCTCGCCCGCCGGCGTGAGCGACAGGCGCCGGGTGCTGCGCTGCATCAGCTGCACGCCGAGCCGCTCTTCGAGGTCGGCCACGCGGCGCGACAGGCGCGACTTGGGAATGCCCAGCGCCCGGCTGGCCGCCGCAAAGCCGCCGCGTTCGGCCACTTCGGCAAAGAAAACCATGTCGTTGAGGTCTTGCATGGCGTCAATTGTCCTGCAGATAGAACGATCTGGTCAATTTTTGGCTACTTATCAGCCACTCGATCCAAAAATAGAATTCTCACATCGCCGGCCACCTTGAGCGCCGACACCCTCACTAGAAAGTGAACGACATGAAGCTGCTCCACATCGACTCCAGCATCCTTGGTGCCTATTCGACCTCCCGCCTGCTGACGGCGGAAACCGTGGCCGCCTGGAAGGCTGCGCACCCCGACACCACCGTCGAGTACCTCGACCTCGCCGTTGATGCCCCTTCGCATTTCAGCGCAGACGCCATCGCGATCAAGACCGGCCCTCAGGCCGAGCCCACCGAAGCCCAGCAACGCGAAAACGCGCTGTCGGAAAAGCTGGTGAGCCAGTTCCTGGCGGCCGATGTGGTCGTGGTGGGCGCACCGCTCTACAACTTCTCGATCCCGACCCAACTGAAGGCCTGGATCGACCGCCTCGGGCAGGTCGGCCGTACCTTCAAGTACACGGAAACGGGCCCGGTGGGCCTGGCTGGCGGCAAGACGGTGATCGTGGCTTCGAGCCGCGGCGGCGTCTATTCGACCAGCGATTGGGGCCAAGGCGCCGAACACCAGGAGAGCTACCTGAAGGTGGTCTTCGGCTTCTTCGGCATTACGGACGTGCGGTTTGTGCGTGCCGAAGGCGTGGCGATGGGCGACACCGTCAAGGCAACGGCCCTGGCCTCTGCCCGCGCCGACATCCTGATGGCCACCGCGGAAGCGGCGAACCAGCGGGACGTGGCTCAGGCTGCCTGACCCTCTGTCGCGCCATTGAAGAAGCCGCCTTTGTGGGCGGCTTTTTTGCGTCTGTGGTCTGTGTTTGGGAGCGGGGTCATTCAGGGC
>NZ_QAJK01000043.1:0-464 GCF_003852515.1 Variovorax sp. KBW07
CGGAGCAGAGCACACCGTCGGTGTGAGCGTCGCCCCGAATCGACGCTCGATATGCACTGCATCGGCGTGATGCGGCGCCCTGAACAGCGCCTCTCACAAACGACACAACAAAGCGGAATCGCTCAGTGCGAGCTACCGCCCGAAGACCCCTTGCGCCGGTCGATGAACGCAATGATCTCGCCCATGATCCCCTTGCGGAACGCGAGCACGCAGATCACGAAGATCAGGCCCGTGACCATGGTCACCGACTCGCCCAGCGTGTTGAACCAGTCGACCGTCGTGATGCGCGCCAGGAAGCTGCCGAGCTCGCCGATCTTGTTCTCGAGCAGCACCACCACCGCCGAGCCCACCAGCGGGCCCGACAACGTGCCCAGGCCGCCGACCAGCGTCATCAGGATCACCTGGCCCGACGCGGTCCAGTGCACGTCCGACAGCGTGGCAAAGCCCAGCACCAGCGTCTTCAG
>NZ_QAJK01000043.1:482-51600 GCF_003852515.1 Variovorax sp. KBW07
ACGAAGGCCAGCAGCTTGAAGCGGCTCACGTCGTAGCCCAGCGACAGCGCGCGCGGCTCGTTTTCCTTGATGCCCTTCAGCACCTGGCCGAACGGCGAGTGGATGGTTCGCACGATCAGCAGGAAGGCCGCCACGACCACGGCCAGCGCCACGTAGTACATCGACAGGTCGTTCGACAGGTCGACGACGCCGAAGAGCTTGCCGCGCGGCACGCCCTGCAGGCCGTCTTCGCCGCCGGTGAACTTGGCCTGCAGCGCGACGAAGAACATCATCTGCGCAAGCGCCAGCGTGATCATCGCGAAGTAGATGCCCTGGCGGCGAATGGCCAGGATGCCGAACAACCAGCCGAGCAAGGCGCCAGTGAGCGTGCCCGCAATCAGGCCCAGTTCGGGCGTGAGGCCCCAGACCTTCATGGCATGCCCGGCCACGTAGGCCGAGCCACCCAGGAAGGCCGCGTGGCCGAACGACAGCAGGCCCGTGAAGCCCAGCAGCAGGTTGAAGGCCGCGGCGAACAGTGCGAAGCACATGAGCTTCATCACGAACACCGGGTAGGCGCCGAAGAACGGCGCCGCGAGCAGTGCGACCAGCAGCAAGACGTAGACGACGGTGGAGATTTTTTTCATGTTCATGCGGCTCGCCTTATTTCTCTTTGCCGAACAGGCCGGCGGGGCGAATCAGCAGCACGATGACCATGATCACGAACACGACCGTAGACGATGCCTCGGGATAGAAAACCTTGGTGAGCCCCTCGATCACGCCGAGGCCCAGGCCGGTGAGGATGGCGCCCATGATGGAACCCATGCCGCCGATCACGACCACCGCGAACACCACGATGATGAGGTTCTGCCCCATCAGCGGCGAGACCTGCATCACCGGCGCGGCCAGCACGCCGGCAAAGGCCGCGAGGGCGCAGCCGAAGGCGTAGGTCAGCGTGATCATCAGCGGCACGTTGACGCCGAAGGCCTCCACCAGCCGCGGGTTCTCGGTGCCGGCGCGCAGGTAGGCGCCCAGCCGGGTCTTCTCGATCACGTACCAGGTGGCGAAGCAGATCACCAGCGACGCGACGACCACCCAGGCCCGGTAGTTGGGCAGCACCATGAAGCCGAGGTCGGTGGCGCTCGACAGCGCCTCGGGCGCGTCGTAGGGCAGGCCCGACACGCCGTAGACCGAGCGGAACACGCCTTCGATCAGCAGCGTGAGCCCAAGCGTGAGCAG
The DNA here is from genome assembly GCF_003852515.1 of Variovorax sp. KBW07. GTDB lineage: Bacteria > Pseudomonadota > Gammaproteobacteria > Burkholderiales > Burkholderiaceae_C > Variovorax. The sequence goes on from NZ_QAJK01000043.1 coordinate 1,698, forward strand.
CAGGCCGTACAGGTGGTCGAGCTTGTAGATCCAGCGCAGCAGCAAGCGTTCGATGACCACGCCGAAAAGGCCGATCACGATGGGCGCCGCGATGAGCATCACCCAGTAGTTGATGCCGAAATACTCCATCGCCATCCAGGTCAGGACGGCACCCAGCATGAACAGCGCGCCATGCGCGAAGTTGATGACGTTGAGCAGGCCGAAGATCACCGCGAGCCCGAGGCTCAGAATGGCGTAGAACGAGCCGTTGACCAGCCCCAGGAGGAGCTGGCTCAACAGGCCGGGTAGGGAAATATTCATAAGCGTTTCAACGAACCCGGGCGCCGCACGGACGCCCGCGGGATGTCACTTCCACAGAGCGCACTTGCTCTCGGCCTTGGTCGTGAAGACGTCTTCACCCTTGAGCTTCTGGACCACCTTGTAGTAGTCCCACGGCTGCTTGGACTCGGCCGGCGACTTGACCTGCATGAGGTACATGTCGTGCACGAAGCGGCCGTCGGCGCGCACGGTGCCCTTGGCGTAGAAGTCGTCGATGGGCGTCTTCTTGATGGTCTCCATGACCTTGTCGGCATCGACCGTCTTGGCGGCCTGCACGGCCTTCAGGTAGGTCATGGTGGCCGAGTAGTCGGCCGCCTGGATGTCGGTGGGCATGCGCTTGGTCTTCTCGAAGAAGCGCTTGCCGAAGGCGCGTGTCTTGTCGTCCAGGTTCCAGTCCCAGCTGGTGGTGAGCAGCAGGCCTTCGGTGTTCTTCAGGCCCAGGCTGTGCACGTCGGTCACGAACACCAGCAGGCCGACCATCTTCATCGACTTGGTAATGCCGAATTCCTTGGCCGACTTGATGGCGTTCTGCGTGTCGCCGCCCGCATTGGCGAGCGCCAGCACCTGGGCCTTGGAGTTCTGCGCCTGCAGCAGGAAGGACGAGAAGTCGGAGGTGTTCAGCGGATGCTTCACGCCACCCAGCACGGTGCCGCCCTTTTCCTTCACCACGCGGGTGGCGTCGGCTTCGAGCGCCTGGCCGAAGGCGTAGTCGGCCGTCAGGAAATACCAGCTCTTGTCGCCACGCGCGATCACCGCGCTGCCGGTGCCCTTGGCCAGCGCCACGGTGTCGTAGGCGTAGTGCACGGTGTAGGGCGAGCACTGCTCGTTGGTGAGCGCCGAGCTGCCGGCGCCGTTCACGATGAAGACGCGCTTTTTCTCTTGCGCCACCTTGGCCATGGCCAACCCGGTGCTGGAGGTGGTGCCGCCGAACAGCATGGTCAGCCCCTGCGTGTCGATCCACTCGCGCGCCTTGGAGGCGGCAATGTCGGCCTTGTTCTGGTGGTCGGCCTGCAGCAGCTCGATGGGCATGCCGTTGACCTTGCCGCCGAAGTCGTCGATGGCCATCTGGATGGCGATCGCACCGTTCTTGCCCTCCACGTCCGCGTAGAGGCTCGACATGTCGGTGATGAAACCGATCTTGACCTTGTCCTGGGCCTGCGCGGCGCCGGCGGCCACGAAGCAGGTAGCGGCGATGCAGGCGGAAGCAATGAGCGTGCGTTTCATGGGATGGTTCTCTCGGTTGGCTTCGATGGAAGGGTCTGCGGCGGCAGCGTCAGGTGCGGGTTACTTCCACGCGGCGCACTTGGTCTCGGCCTTCGTGGTGAAGACCTGTTCGCCCGGCAGCGTCTTGAGCACCTTCAGGTAGTCCCAGGGCTTCTTGGACTCGGCGGGCGACTTCACCTCGACCAGGTACATGTCGTGGATGAAGCTGCCGTCGGCGCGGATCTGGCCCTTGCCGTAGAAGTCGTCGATCTTCATGCTCTTGAGCTGCGCCATCACCTTGTCGGAGTCGGTGGTCTTGGCGGCGGCCACGGCCTTCAGGTAGGTGGAGGTGGCCGAGTAGTCGGCGGCCTGCACGTCGGTGGGCATGCGCTTGGTCTTCTCGAAGAAGCGGTTGGCGAACTTGCGCGACTCGTCGTTCAGGTCCCAGTACCAGCTGGTGGTATGCAGCAGGCCTTCGGTGTTCTTCAGGCCCAGGCTGTGGATGTCGCTCAGGAAGACCAGCAGGCCGGCGGTCTTCATGGTCTTGTTGATGCCGAATTCCTTCGACGCCTTGATGGCGTTGATTGTGTCGCCGCCCGCATTGGCCAGGCCGAGGATCTGTGCCTTGGAGTTCTGCGCCTGCAGCAGGAACGACGAGAAGTCCGATGCGTTGAGCGGATGGCGCACGGCGCCCACAACAGTGCCGCCCTTCTCCTTCACGACCTTGGTGGTGTCGGCTTCGAGCGCATGGCCGAAGGCGTAGTCGGCCGTCAGGAAGAACCAGCTCTTGCCGCCGCGGTCTACAACCGCCGCGCCGGTGCCCTTGGCCAGCGCCACGGTGTCGTAGGCGTAGTGCACGGTGTAGGGCGAGCACTGCTCGTTGGTGAGCACCGAGCTGCCGGCGCCGTTGTTGAAGTACACGCGCTTCTTTTCTTCGGCCACCTTGGCGGTGGCCAGCGCCACGCCCGAGTTGGTGCCACCGAAGACCATCGTCACGCCGGCGGTGTCGATCCACTCGCGGGCCTTCGATGCCGCGATGTCGGCCTTGTTCTGGTGGTCCGCGACCAGCAGCTCGATGGGCTGGCCCAGCACCTTGCCACCGAAATCGTCGATGGCCATCTGGATGGCGGTGGCACCGCCCTTGCCTTCGAGGTCGGCGTACAGGCTGGACAGGTCGGTGACGAAACCGATCTTCACTTTTTCCTGTGCCTGCGCTGCGCCCGCGCCCAGCGCGAGGATGCCGATGGCGGTGGCGATGAGGCCGAGTTTCTTGTTCATGCGGTTGTCTCCTGAAGGAATCTTTGTGGGATGGAGGAAGGTGTCTTGTGGACTTGACGGTTACTGGGTACTGGGTATCGGGTATCAGACGCCGAGCAGCTCGGTCAGCACCGGCATCTTGGCTTCGAGCTCGGCCGCGCCGAATTTCTCGACGATGCGGCCGTGCTCCATGACGTAGAAGCGGTCGGCCAGAGGTGCCGCGAAACGGAAGTTCTGCTCCACCATGACGATGGTGTAGCCCTTGGCGCGCAGCATGGTGATCATGCGGGCCAGCGCCTGCACGATGACGGGGGCCAGGCCCTCGGAAATTTCATCGAGCAGCAGCAGCTTGGCGCCGGTGCGCAGGATGCGCGCCACGGCCAGCATCTGCTGCTCGCCGCCCGACAGGCGCGTGCCCTGGCTGTGGCGGCGCTCGGCCAGGTTGGGGAACATGGTGTAGATCTCTTCGACCGACATGCCCTGCCCCGCACCCTTCAGCTCGGGTGGCAGCATCAGGTTTTCTTCGCACGAGAGGCTGGCGAAGATGCCGCGCTCTTCGGGGCAATAGCCGATGCCCAGGTGCGCGATGCGGTGCGTCGGCATGCCGATGGTCTCTTTGCCATTGACCTCGATGCTGCCCTTGCGCGCGCCGGTCAGGCCCATGATGGCGCGCAGCGTGGTGGTGCGGCCCGCGCCGTTGCGGCCCAGCAGCGTGACGACTTCGCCCGGCTGCACGACCATGTCGACGCCGTGCAGCACGTGCGATTCGCCGTACCAGGCTTGCAGGCCCTTGATTTGCAGTGCGGCGGTCATGTCAGTGGGCCCCTTGGAGTTGGCCGTCGGTGGTGCCCATGTAGGCTTCCATCACCTGCGGGTTCTTCGAGACTTCGGCGTAGGGGCCTTCGGCCAGCACGGCGCCTCGCTGCAGCACGGTGATGGTGTCGGCAATGGTCGAGACCACGCTCATGTTGTGCTCGACCATCAGGATGGTGCGCCCGGCCGACACGCGCTTGATGAGCTCGGCCACGCGGTGCACGTCTTCGTGGCCCATGCCCTGCGTGGGCTCGTCGAGCAGCATCAGCTCGGGCTCCATGGCCAGCGTGGTGGCAATTTCGAGAGCGCGCTTGCGGCCGTAGGGCAGGTTCACGGTCTGCTCGTCGGCCAGGTCTTCCAGGCCCACTTCGGCCAGCAGTTCGCGCGCACGCGCATCGAGCGGCTTGAGCGACTTCTCGCTCTTCCAGAAATGGTACGAAGTGCCGAGCTTGCGTTGCAGCCCCAGCCGCACGTTCTCCAGCAAGGTGAGGTGCGGAAACACGGCCGATATCTGGAACGAGCGGATGATGCCGCGCCGTGCAATCTGCGCCGGCCGCTCACCCGTGATGTCCTGCCCGTTGAACAGGATCGTGCCGGTGGTCGGCTCGAGGAACTTGGTGAGCAGGTTGAAGCAGGTCGTCTTGCCGGCGCCGTTGGGACCGATGAGCGCGTGGATCGACCCGCGCACCACCGACAGGTTGACCTTGCTGACCGCGGTGAACCCTTTGAATTCCTTGGTGAGCTGGCGTGTTTCCAGAATGACGTCGCTCATCTCGCGAGGTCGCCGGAGTGCGGAAAAAGAAAGTCGGTCATGCGGTCCATCTCATTGCGCCACCATCGAGCGCGGACCGATTGTTCGTGCGTGCCCTGCGCTTGCATACTGGGGCAAATGCCTATGCTGCAGTGCAACCTGCGCACCTTTGAGAAGTTATGCGCTATCACTAATTGTCGTCGCGATGACAATAACGCCTCCGCGCTCCCAACCCTCCATGCATTCCATGCCCGTAACGATCCGCGATGTGGCCGAGGCGGCCGGTGTGTCGATCAGCACCGTATCGCGAGCCCTGAAGAACCAGCGCGGCCTGTCGGACGACACCCGCCGCATGATCCGCAAGGTCGCTAGCAACATCGGCTACAACGCCGGGCGCCTGCGCAGCGCCAAGGCCAGGCGGCTGGTTTTCATGGTGCACCGCCAGCACAGCCACTTTGCGGTCAACCCCTTCTTCTCGGACGTGCTGCACGGGGTGGAAGAAGCCTGCCGCGAGGCCGGCATCGTGCCCACGCTGCTCACCTGCGGCCCGACCGACCCGATCCGCGAACAGCTGCGGCTGCACGAGCCCGACATGATCCTTGCGGCCGGCTTCTTCGAAACCGAAGTGCTCGACCTGGTGGCCGGGCTCGACCTGCCCTTCGCGCTGATCGATTTCTCGCTGCGCGACATGCTCGCCGTGAACCCCGACAACACGGCTGGCGGCTACCTGGCCACCCGCCATCTGCTGGACATCGGGCGCCGGCGCATCGCCTACATCGCGGGCTCGCTGGCCCATGTGAGCATCCTGGAGCGCGCCCAGGGCTACCGCCGGGCGTTGTTCGAGGCCGGCATCCTGGCCGACCCCGAACTGGAAGTGGTCGCACCGCTGGGGCAGCCGCACGACCGCGGCGCATCCGTCGCAATGCAGCATCTGCTGCGGCTTCGCAAGCCGCCGGACGCCGTGTTCGCATGCAACGACATGGCCGCGCTCTCGGCGCTCGACACCTGCCTGGCGGCCGGCCTGCGCGTACCGCAGGACATTGCGATCGTCGGCTTCGACGACATCCAGACCGCTGCCTCGGCCAAGCCCCCGCTCACCACGGTGCGCGTGGACCGCCAGGCGCTGGGCCGCATGGGCGTGGAGCTGACCATGCAGGGCGCCTCGCTGCCGCGCCTGAACACTTTGCCGGTCGAACTGATCGTGCGGCAGAGCACGGTGGGCTGACGCCCCTTTTCTCTCACTGTTTTTCTTCCGGCAAGGCGGCCTTTGTTGCGCTGCCAACGCTGTGTTTCGTCCGGGAAAGCACACGACGGAAGGGCACCAAGCCCTGCCTAAACTGCCGCGCACCCTGCAACCGGAGAAACACATGAAAAAGAGCATCGTCGCCATTTCCATCGGCCTTGTCGCCAGCGCCGCCCTAGCCCAGCAGCAAGCCGTGGAGGTGCTGCACTGGTGGACCTCGGGCAGCGAGGCCGGCGCGCTCAACGTGCTCAAGTCCAACCTCGAGAAGCAGGGCGTGAAGTGGAACGACATGCCAGTGGCCGGCGGCGGCGGAGAGGCCGCAATGACGGCGTTGCGCGCCCGCGTGACCTCGGGCAACCCGCCCACCGCTTCGCAGATGCTGGGCTTCGACATCCTCGACTGGGGCAAGCAGGGCGTGGTGGCCGACCTCAACGCACTCGCGCAGAAGGACGGCTGGGACAAGGTGGTGCCGCCCGCGCTGCAGAAGTTCTCGAAGTACAACGGCAAGTGGATTGCCGCACCGGTCAACGTGCACTCGACCAACTGGGTCTGGGCCAACCAGGCCGTGTTGGCCAAGGCCGGCGTGACGGCCGAACCGAAGAACTGGGACGAGTTCATCGCCGCCGCCGAGAAGGTGCAGAAGGCCGGCTTCATCGCCCTCGCCCACGGCGGTCAGCCCTGGCAGGACGCCACGCTGTTCGACAGCGTGGCCATGTCCACGGGCGGCGTCGACTACTACCGCAAGGCCTTCATCGACCTCGACACCAAGACCCTCAATTCGCCCACCACCGAGAAGGTGTTCCAGCGCATGGCGCAACTGCGCAAGCTGGTCGACAAGGATTTTTCGGGACGCGACTGGAACGTGGCCTCGGGCATGGTCATCGGCGGCAAGGCAGGCTTTCAGATCATGGGCGACTGGGCCAAGGGTGAGTTCGTCAATGCCAAGCAAGTGCCCGGCAAGGACTTCGCCTGCTTCCGCTTTCCTGGCACGCAAGGCACCGTGACCTTCAACGCCGACCAGTTCGTGATGTTCACGCTCAAGGACGCCGGCAAGACCGCCGCACAGCAAAAGCTGGCCGCCGCGATCATGGACCCGGGCTTCCAGTCGGCCTTCAACGTGGCCAAGGGCTCGGCCCCGGCGCGCACCGACGTGCCCGACACCGCCTTCGACGCCTGCGGCAAGAAGGCCATCAAGGACCTGGCCGAGGCCAGCAAGGCCAACACGCTGGTGGGTTCGCTCGGGCACGGCCATGCGGAGCCGGCCTCGATCAAGAACGCCTTCTACGACGTGATCACGCGCCACTTCAACGGCCAACTCGACGACAAGAAGGCGGTGGCGGCCATGGTGTCTGCGGCGAAGAACTGATGCGCTGCTGTTTCGGAGTGCCCGTCCGCTCATGAAAGCCGGACTGCTGCCCAAGCTGCTGCTGAGCCCGAGCGCACTGCTCGTGCTGGTGTGCGTATACGGCTACATCATGTTCACGGTGTACCTGTCGTTCACCACCTCGACCATGCTGCCCTCCGCCGAGTGGGCCGGCACGGCCAACTACGAACGGCTGCTGGGGCTGGAGAACTGGGCGGTGTCGCTGCGCAACCTCGCGATCTTCGCGAGCCTCTACATCGTGGTGGCAATGGCGCTGGGCCTCGTGCTCGCGATCCTCATCGACCAGAAGGTGCGTGCCGAGGGCGTGCTGCGCTCGATCTACCTGTACCCGATGGCGCTCTCGCTGATCGTCACGGGCACGGCCTGGAAGTGGTTGCTCGACCCGGGCGTGGGCATCGAGCACACGTTGCGCAGCCTGGGCTGGACCGCCTTCTCGTTCGACTGGATCAAGGACGGCGAGATGGCGATCTACTGCGTGGTCATCGCCGCCGTGTGGCAGACCACGGGCTTCGTGATGGCGATGTTTCTCGCGGGGCTGCGCGGCGTCGACAGCGAGCAGATCAGCGCGGCGCGGGTCGACGGCGCACGCCCGTGGCAGATCTACACACGCATCGTGATTCCGCAGCTCGGGCCGGTGTTCGTCTCGGCCTTCGTGATCCTGGCGCACATGGCGATCAAGTCGTACGACCTGGTGATCGCGCTGACCAACGGCGGGCCGGGTCGCTCGACCTGGCTGCCGTCGGTCTTCATGTACCAGTACACCTTCACGCGCAACGAGATGGCGGTGGGCGCGGCCAGCTCGGTGCTCATGCTAGTGGCCATCGGGATCGTGGTGGTGCCGTACCTGCTGCGCGAGATGCGGGGAGCAAAAAATGGCTGAACGCTCCAAACACGCCTGGGGCGCCCACGCGGTGCGAGTCATCCTGTATGCCGCGCTGCTTGTGCTGGCCTTCGTGTTCCTGATGCCCGTCTACGTGATGGTCATCAATTCGCTGAAGCCGCTGGAAGAAATTCGCAGCGGCAACCTGCTGACGCTGCCCATCGCCTGGACCCTGGAGCCCTGGCGCGCGGCATGGAGCACGGCACAGATCGGCGTGCAGCCCACGGGGCTCAAGCCCTACTTCATCAACTCGTTCCTGCTGGTGGTGCCGGCGGTGGCAATCTCCACGCTGATCGGCGCACTGAACGGCTACATCCTCACGCAGTTCCGCATTCGCGGCGCGCACCTGCTGTTCGCGGCCATGCTGTTCTCGGTGTTCATTCCGTTCCAGATCGTGCTGATCCCCATGGCAAAGACGCTGGGTTTCCTCGGCATCGCGGGCACGGTGACGGGGCTGATCTTCGTGAACGTGGTGTACGGCATCGGCTTCACCACCCTGTTCTTTCGCAACTACTACGCGGCGTTTCCGCAAGAGCTGGTGCGTTCGGCGCGGATGGACGGCGCGGGCTTCTTCGGGGTGCTGCTGCGCATCCTGCTGCCCAACAGCACGCCGATCATCGTGGTGACGGTGATCTGGCAGTTCACCAACATCTGGAACGAATTCCTGTTCGGCGCCTCGTTCAGCGACTACAGCTCGTTCCCGATCACGGTGGCGCTCAACAACCTGGTGAACAGCTCCACCGGGGTCAAGGAATACAACGTGCATTTCGCGGGGGCGTTCATTGCGGCGCTGCCGACGCTGGTCGTGTATCTCATCTCCGGAAAATACTTCGTGCGCGGCCTGATGGCCGGCTCGGTCAAAGGCTGAACCTTCCCCATGGCATCCCTGGATCTGATTGGTATTCGCAAGAGCTTCGGCCCTGTCCAGATACTGCACGACATCTCCATCAACCTGGTCGACGGCGAGTTCCTCGTGCTGGTCGGGCCCTCGGGCTGCGGCAAGAGCACGCTGATGAACATCATCGCCGGGCTGGAGGAGCCCACCGAAGGCGAGCTTCGCCTGAACGGCGCGGACATCACGAAGGTGGCGCCCGCGGAGCGGAACATCTCGATGGTGTTCCAGTCGTACGCGCTCTACCCCAACATGACGGTGGCCAAGAACATCGAGTTTCCGCTGGAGATGCGCAAGGTCGACAAGGCCACGCGCGCCGAACGCGTGAAGAAGGTGGGCGAGCTGCTGCAGATCGGCCACCTCATGGACCGCAAGCCACGCCAGCTCTCGGGCGGCCAGCGGCAGCGCGTGGCCATCGGCCGTGCGCTGGCGCGCGAGCCGCAGCTCTACCTGTTCGACGAACCGCTCTCCAACCTGGACGCGCAGTTGCGCCTGGACATGCGCACCGAGATCAAGAAGCTGCACCAGCGGCTCAAGGCCACCATCGTCTACGTCACGCACGACCAGATCGAGGCGATGACCCTGGCCACGCGCATCGCCGTGATGAAGGGCGGTGTATTGCAGCAGCTGGGCACGCCGCACGAGGTCTACAACCGGCCCGCGAACACTTTCGTGGCGAGCTTCATGGGCTCGCCGCGCATGAACCTGCTGCGCATGCGGGTGACGATGTCGCCTTCCGGCGGGTTGCAGTTGCTGACCGCGGGCGGCGACGATGCGGTGAGCATCGACCTGCCGCTGTCGCTGACGCCCGCGCAATTGCATGCGCATGCGGGCCGGGAAGTGATCGTCGGGCTGCGCGCCGAAGCCGTCGACCTGGCGACGGTCGACACCGCGGCACACGGGTCGCAAAGCCTGGTGACCGCACGCGTGCAGGTGATCGAGCCTACCGGCGCGGACACGCTGGTGGTGCTCGAATTCGGCGGACATGATTTCACGGCGCGCCTGCCGCCCGACGTCACGCTCCAGCCCGGGACCACCGCGCGCTTCGCCATCGACCTGTCGAAGATCGTTTTCTTCGACACCGAGGCAGAGACGCTGATCGCCTGACCAGGCACCCAAGCAGACACCCAAGAGAAAGCCTGCCATGACCGACTGGATGAACGACATTCCCGGCGCCGTGTTGCGAGCCCAGCGCGCACTGCGCGCCAGCGTGCCCGACCTCGCACGGCGCTTTGCGCTCGAAACCGAGTTCATCGAAGACGAGGTGGCCATGGTGCGTGCCGAACAGGCCAGCGGCGGCGTGGTGCCGGAGCTGGCCTATGCCGACATTGCGCACGGGCGCGTGTCGCCCGAGCAAATTGCGCGCATCCACCGGCGCGGCTGCGTGGTGGTGCGCGGCGTGTTCGATCCGGTGCAGGTGCAGGCGTGGAACGAAGAAATCCACAGCTACATCGACGGCAACAACTACCTTGAGCACGCGCGCGCCAAGGCCGGGCTCGACAAGTATTTCAGCGCACTGGCCTCGGGCCGGCCGCAGATTTTCGGCCTCTACTGGTCGCGCCCGCAGATGCAGGCACGGCAAGACGAGCGCATGAACACCACGCGCACCTTTCTCAACCGCCTCTGGACCTTCGAGAAGAACGGCACCCGCTTCTTCGACCCCGACCGCCAGGCCAACTACGCCGACCGCATCCGCCGGCGCGAGCCCGGCGATTCGACGTTGGGCCTGTCGCCGCACTCCGACGGCGGCTCGGTCGAGCGCTGGTGCGAGCCGACCTTTCGCCACGTCTACCGCGAAGTGTTCGAAGGCGATCTCGCGCGCTTCGACCCCTTCGATGCCGAAGGCCGCATCGACACGCGGGAGATCCCCTCTCCCGCCGTCTGCTCGGCCTTTCGCACCTTCCAGGGCTGGACCGCGCTGTCGCGCCAGGGTCCGGGCGACGGCACGCTGCGGCTGGTGCCGATCTCGCGCACCGCACCCTGGATGCTGTTGCGCGCGCTGCAGCCCGACGTGCCCGAGGGCGACCTCTGCGGTGCAAAGCCGGGCCGCGCGCTCGGCGCCACGGCCGAATGGCATGGCGCGCTGCGCGAAGGGCTGGTCCCGATCCCCCTGGTCGAGCCCGGCGACACCGTGTGGTGGCACTCCGACGTGATCCACGCCGTCGAGGACGAGCACCGTGGCAGCCAGCACAGCAGCGTGATATACATCTCCGCGGCGCCCTGGTGCGAGAAAAACCGCGCTTTCATGGCGCGGCAGGCGCCGGCCTTCCTGGCCGGACGCAGCAGCCCCGATTTCGCACCCGAAGACTACGAAGTCGATTTCAAAGGCCGTGCCACGCCTGACGACCTGACACCCCTCGGGATGCGTCAGATGGGCTTGCACTCCTGGGATTGACGAACCCTGCTTTTTTATGCCCGACTTCCGTTCACCCGATTTCCTGATCGACCACATCCGGCACACGCTGGCCTTCTACGAGCCGCGCGACACCGATGCTTCGGGCGGCTTCTTTCATTTCTTCAAGGACGACGGCACCGTCTACGACAGCCGCACGCGCCACCTGGTGAGCAGTACGCGCTTCGTGTTCAACCACGCGAACGCATACCGCCGATTCGGGCATGCGGCAGACCTCGATGCGGTGCGGCATGGCCTGGCTTTCCTGCAGGGCGCGCATGCGCAGCCGGGGGGCGGCTACGCATGGCAGATCGACTGGCACGCGGGCCACGCCACGGTGCAGGACGGCACCCAGCACTGCTATGGCCTGGCCTTTGTGCTGTTGGCGCACGCGCATGCGCTGATGGCCGGCGTGGGCGACGCACGCGAAGGGCTGGAGCACGCCTGGGGCCTGATGGAGCAGCACTTCTGGGAGCCGCGCCACCAGCTCTATGCCGATGAAGCCACGGCCGATTGGCGCGTATCGCCCTATCGCGGCCAGAACGCCAACATGCATGCCTGCGAGGCGATGATGGCGGCCTTCGAGGCAACGCGCCAGACACGCTACCTCGACCGCGCGCTCGCCCTTGCGCAGGCCGTCACGGGCCGGCAGGCCGCACTGGCCGACGGGCTGGTGTGGGAGCACTACCGCGCGGACTGGTCGGTCGACTGGGACTTCAACCGCGGCGACCGCAGCGACATCTTCAAGCCCTGGGGTTTCCAGACCGGGCACCTGACCGAATGGGCCAAGCTGCTGCTGCAGCTGGAGCGCCATCTGGTGGCCGAGGGCCGCGAGTCGAGCTGGATCTTGCCGCGTGCCAAACACTTCTTCGACACCGCGATGTTCCGCGGCTGGGACGCCGACAACGGCGGGCTGGTCTACGGCTTCGCGCCCGATGGCTCGGTGTACGACGGCGACAAGTATTTCTGGGTGCAGGCCGAAAGCTTCGCCGCTGCCGCGCTGCTCGCCGTGCGCACCGGCGATGCGAGCTACTGGGACTGGTACGACAGCATCTGGGCCTATTCGTGGGCGCACTTCATCGACCACAAGCACGGCGCGTGGTATCGCATCCTGACGCCGCAGAACCAGAAGATCAGCGACGAGAAGAGCCCGGCCGGCAAGACGGACTATCACACGATGGGGGCGTGCTACGACGTGTTGAAGGCGCTCGAAAGCGCTTGAAAGCCCTTGAAAGCCCCATGAAATAACCGTCGTCGGTCGACACGATTCGCACAAGTCTTGTGCGGCTGCGCACCTACACGAAGGCAACGCCGCTTCGTACGCTTCGGTCTTCTTTTCAACCAGAGAGACCGCATGAAGCACCCCAGCATCCGTACCCTCACCGGCGCGCAGCCAACGACCCGCCTCGACCCTGCCACCACGGCACTCATCGCGATCGATTTCCAGAACGAGTATTTCAACGGGCGCATGCCCATTCCCGATGGCCTGGCCGCACTGCGCCAGACGCGACGGCTGATCGACTGGGCGGACCGGCATGCAATGCCGGTGTTTCACGCCCAGCACCTGGCACCGGCCGACAGCCCGATCTTTGCGGAGGGCAGCGAGGCTTTCTGCATCCACGCCGAGCTGCGCCCGGCCCCTCACCATGTCGTACTGACGAAGGCGACGCCGAGCGCTTTCGCGGGCACCGCGCTGGAAGCCGAGTTGCATGCACGCGGCATCCGCACGCTGGTGCTGACCGGCCTCATGACGCACATGTGCGTGTCGGCCACCGCCTTCGACGCCGCACCGCGCGGCTACCAGAGCCTCATCGTGAGCGATGCCTGCGCGACGCGCGACCTGGACCTGGAAGACGGCGGCGTGCTCGGCCACCGGGAACTGCATCGCGCGGCACTGCGTGGCGTGTCGGACGTGGTGGCCGAAGTGCGCACCACCGCCGATGTGCTGCGGTTGCTGAACACCGGCATCGCCGCGCCGACGCCAGCGCCGTAACGGACGTCAGCCCTTGCCGCCACTGCCCTGACCTGCGGGTGGCAGGTAGCGCGCGGCCGCGAAATCGACGAACGCGCGCACCTTGGGCGACAGGTGCCTGTTCTGCGGATAGAGCGCATACAGGTTCAACCGCTGCTGGCTGAAACCCGGCAGCACGCGCACCAGTTCGCCGCGCGCCACGTGGTCGCGCACCAGGAACTCCGGCGATGCCGCCAGCCCCGTGCCCGCGAGCGCGGCTGCGCGCAGCACGATGCCGCTGTTGGCCTGCAGCCGTCCGCCCACGTCGACCGTGTGAACACTGCCGTCTTCGGCCGTGAAGCTCGGCTGCCCGGCCTTCACCGCCAGTGAATAGTTGAGGCAGTCGTGCGTGCGCAGCTCGGCGGGAACCTCGGGCGTTCCGTGCTTCTTCAAGTAGGCGGGCGCCGCCACCCACCACTCTTCGAAGCTCGCCAGGCGCTTGACGATCAGCGTCGAATCCGACAGCGAATAGGACAGGCGCAGGCCCACGTCGAAGCCCTCTTCGATCAGGTCGACGAAGCGGTCGTTGCACACCAGGTCGACCTTGACCTGGGTGTGCGCATCGAGAAAAGCGGGCAGCCATTGCGCCAGTTCCTCGAGCCCGAAAGACATCGGCGCGTTGATGCGCAGCAGGCCCGCGGGCTCGACCTGGTGCTGCGCGACGATCAGCGCGGCCGCCTCGACCTGGTCCAGGATCTGCCGGCTGTGCTCGTAGTAGGTCTGCCCGGCCTGCGTGAGCGCAAAGCGCCGCGTCGTGCGGTTGAGCAATTGCACGCCGAGCGCGGCTTCCAGTTGCTTGACGTGGCGCGACACGACGGTGTGCGAAACGTCCATCGTCTCGGCCGCGGCCGTGAAGCCACCGGCCTCGACGACCGCGCGAAACGCCTTCATGGCGGTGAATTGATCCATGTGCGGGGCTGGGGTCCGGAATTGAAAATGCCCCCGGGGCTTCGTGATGAAGCCCTGGGGGCAACGATGAAGTGCGTTGTCAACGTGCCATCAGTGCGCCGTCAATGCCCCGTTAATGCGCGCCGGCCGCGGCGTCTCCACCCGCACCGCCCTTTTGCGGCCGTGCCAGCCACACCAGCGGAATCAGCAGCAGGAACAAGATGGCCGACGCATAGAAGATGTCGTTGGTGGCCAGCATGAAGGCCTGCTGGTCGACGATGCGGTTCAGCTGGCCCAGCACCTGCTCGGTACTGAACCCGTTGCTGGCAAGGCCGGCCATGGCGCTGGTCGCCGCGTTGTTGCCCTGGTTCACCGTTTCGGCCAGCTGCGAGTGGTGCAGCGCCGCGCGGTTCTCCCACAGCGTGGTGGTGATCGATGTGCCCATGGCGCCCGCGGTAATGCGCAGGAAGTTCGACAACCCCGACGCCGCCGGAATGCGGTCGGGCGTGAGGCCCGACAGCGTGATGGTCACCAGCGGAATGAAGAAGAACGCCATCGCGATGCCCTGGATGATCGTCGGGATGATGATCGTCACGAAGTCGGCCTGCGTGTTGAAGTTCGACCGCATCCACAACACCAGCGCGAACACCAGGAACGAGAACGTCGCATAGCGGCGCGGATCGATCTTGGCCACCGTGAGCCCGACCACCGGCGAGAAGAAGATGGCCAGCATGCCCACCGGCGCCATGATCATCCCCGCCTGCGTGGCGGTGTAGCCCATCCACTGCTGCAGCCACAGCGGCAGCAGCACCACGTTGCCGAAGAACAGGCCGTACGCAACGGCGGTTGCCACGGCACCCGACCAGAAGTTGCGGCGCTTGAACAGCGACAGGTCGACCACCGGGTGCTTGTCGGTCAGCTCCCAGATCAGGAAGAACGCGAAGCCGACCACGGCGATCACGGCCATCGTGATGATCTGCGGCGAATGGAACCAGTCGAGCTCCTTGCCCTTGTCGAGCATCAGCTGCATGGAGCCGACCCACAGCACCAGCAGCGCCAGTCCGATGGCGTCGATGGGCACCTTGTGCGTGGTGCTTTCGCGCTTGCGATACAGCGCCCACGTGATGGCGGCCGCGACGATGCCCACGGGGATGTTGATGTAGAAGATCCACGGCCACGAGATGTTGTCGGTGATCCAGCCGCCGAGCAGCGGCCCCATCACCGGCGCGACCAGCGTGGTCATGGACCACATGGCCATCGCAAGGCCGGCCTTGGCCTTCGGATAGCTGGACAGCAGCAGCGTCTGCGACAGCGGAATCATCGGGCCCGCGACGAAGCCCTGCAACGCGCGGAACAGGATCAGCGTGGTCATGTTCGGCGCCAGGCCGCACAGCAGCGAGGCCACCATGAACAGGATCACGCTGGCCATGAACAGGCGCACCTGTCCGAAGCGCTGCGTCATGAAACCGGTGAGCGGCACCGCGATGGCGTTGGCCACCGCGAAGCTTGTAATGACCCAGGTGCCTTGCGTGGTGCTCACGCCCAGGTCGCCCGAGATGGCGGGCAACGACACGTTCGCGATCGACGAGTCGAGCACGTTCATGAAGGTTGCCGCGGAAAGCGCGATCGTGCCCCAGACGCGGGCAGAGCCCTCGAGTGGCGCGTGCGCTATGTAGGCTGGAGCAGCAGTGGCCATTGCGCGGGCTGTCGTGGAGTTGACAAGCGCGGGCGATCAGCCCGGCTGGCCCTGCACTGCCACGGCAGCGGCCGGCGCGGGTGTGGCACCCGAATGGCCCGCCGGCGCGGCGGCTGCCGTGGCCGGTGCCGCGCCGCGGCCGAGGTTTGCCGCCACGATGCGGTCGACTTCGGCATCGGCGCCGCGGTCGAGCTGGCTGTACACCGCCGTCTGCGTGAGCGCGGTGGCGCGCGGCGCGTCGGCCAGCATCTTGCCGCTCTTGGACGAGATGTCGATCTCGGCGTCCATCGACAGGCCGATGCGCAGCGGGTTGGCCTTGAGCTGCTCGGGGTCGAGCGCGATGCGAACGGGCACGCGCTGCACCACCTTGATCCAGTTGCCGGTGGCGTTCTGCGCGGGCAGCAACGCAAACGCGCTGCCGGTGCCCACGCCCAGGCCCGCGACACGGCCGGTGTATTCGACCTTCTTGCCGTACACGTCGGCCGTGAGCTTCACGGGCTGGTCGATGCGGATGTTGCGCAGTTGCACTTCCTTGAAGTTGGCGTCGACCCACAGCTGGTTGAGCGGCACGATCGACATCATCGGCGTGCCGGCCGAGACGCGCTGGCCGAGCTGCACGGTGCGCTTGGCAACGTACCCGTCGACGGGCGCGGGCATGGCCACGCGCTGCGTGGCCAGGTAGGCCTCGCGCACCTTGGAGGCGGCGGCCAGCACGCTCGGGTGCTGGGCCACGCTGGTGCCTTCGGTCAGCGACTGGTTGCTGACCAGCGCTTCCTTCGCGGCGACCACGCCGGCCTGCGCAGCAGCGAGTGCGCTCTTGGCGGTGTCGAGCTGCGTTTCGGCGTGGTTGAGTTCTTCCTTCGACACGGCGCCGTTGCCCGACAGCGCACGGCGGCGCTGCAGGTCGTCCTGCGCCTTGGCGATGTCGCTCTTTGCCTTGACGATGTCGGACTGGCGCAGCGTGACCTGCGCGGCCAGCGAGCCGTTGTTGGCGTACAGCGTGCGCACCTGGCGCACGGCCTGCGCGAGCGCGGCCTCGGCCTGCTCGAGCGCCACCTTGGCGTCGGCCGGGTCGAGCTGCACCAGCGGCTGGCCGGCCTTCACGAAGTCGGTGTCGTCGGCGCTGATGGCCATGACGGTGCCGCCGATCTGCGGCGTGATCTGGATGACGTTGCCCTGCACGTAGGCGTTGTCGGTGTCCTCGTAGTGGCTGGCGACCAGCCATTCGTAGAGACCCCAACCGCCGCCGGCGACGATCACCACGGCTGCCAGCGCGGTGAGTGCGCGGCGGCGCTTGCCGTTGCCGGCAGGTGCTTCGGGTGCAAGGGAGGCTGCGGGGGCAGCGGGCGTCGGAGTGTTGTTATCGCTCATGGTGAAGTTCTTTCCGAAGACGAGGAAGTCGAGTCAGTTCTGTTCAGTGTTCAGTTCACCGCGGCCGCGGGCGCCGAAGCGGTGGCCGTGGCCGGGGGTTGCCAGCCGCCGCCCAGCGCGCGCGCCAGGCCGACCTGCGTGTCGAGCGCGCGCGCGGCGAGGTCGACCGCCAGGCGGCGCTGTGCGAGCACGGCGGTTTCGGCCGTCAGCACGTTGAGGTAGTTGCCCAGGCCCGCGCAGTAGCGCTGCACGGCAATGTCGTAGGCGCCTTCGGCCGCCGTTTGCGCCGCGCGCTGTTCGGCCTGCTGGCGTGTGATCGACTGGGCGCTGGTGGCCTGGTCGGCGGCATCGCGCACGGCGTCGAGCACGGTGGCGTTGTAGCTTTCGATGGCCACGTCGAGGTCGGCCGACTTGCCGCGCAGGTTGGCGCGCAGCTTGCCGCCCTCGAAGATCGGCAGGCTGATGGCCGGGCCCACGCCCCACTGCTCGCTGCCCGACTTGAGCAGCTTGCCGAAGCCCAGGCTCTGGAAGCCGACGAAAGCCGTGAGGTTGACGTTCGGATAGAACTGGGTCTTGGCATTGGCGACGTCGCTGGTGGCAGCCTCGACGCGCCAGCGCGCGGCGGCGATGTCGGCGCGGCGGCCCAGCAGGTCGGCCGGAATGTTCGCCTGCAGCGCCATCGGCCTGACGCCGGCCAGCACCGGCGGCTTGAGCGACGCGGACACGTTGGGCTGGCCCACGAGCGCGTCGAGCGCGTGCTGCTGCAGCGCGATCTGTTCATTGAGCGCTTCGATCTGCTGGCGCGCTTCGGGCAGGCCGCCTTCGCTCTGGCGCAGTTCGAGGCGGGTGTCGAGGCCGGCGGACACGCGGTCGCGCACCAGCTTGAGGGTTTCGTCGCGCTGGGCCAGCGTGCGCTTGGCCACGGTGAGCTGGTCGTTCAGGCGGGCCCACTGGAAGTAGCTGCGCGCCACGTTGCTGGCAAGCAGCACGCGCGCGGCATCGGCATCGGCCGCGGTGGCGTTGGCCACGCCGATGGCGGTGTCGAGTGCGCTGCGGTTCTTGCCGAAGAAGTCGAGCTCCCAGCTTGCGCCCAGTTGCAGCAGGCCGATGTTCTGGATCGAGCCGCCGAGCGGCTCGGGGTAGATGTAGTTGCTGTTGAACTTCTGGCGCGTCAGGTCGAAGTCGCCCTTGACCTGCGGCTTGAGCGCGGCACCGGCGATGTCGGCCGAGGCCTGGGCGCGCACCAGGCGGGCACGCGCGACCTGCAGGTTCGGATTGCCGGCAACGGCCTGGTCGATCAGCGTGTTGAGCTGCGTGTCGCCGAAGGCCAGCCACCATTGGCTGTCGAGGCTGGACACGGGCGCTGCGGCCGGGTCGGCGGCCAGGCCGAGCGACGACGCATCGCGCATTTTTGCCTGCGAGCCGATGCCGGCCATGTCGGCACAACCGGCCAGTGCGACCACCAGCAGCGCGGCGGCAACGACGGGAGTGCGACGCAGCGCGCGCACGGCGAGGGAATCAGTCATTTTTATCTCCACGGGCCGCGAGGGCCTGGGCGTTGTCGAGGATGCGGCGCAAGTAGCCCTTGAGCTGCTCCCATTCCTCGGTGGTGAAACCTGCAAGGTGTTCGTTCTGTACGCGGCTGAGCACGTACGGCACGTCTTTGGCGGCGGCGCGGCCTTCGTCGGTGAGTTCGATGTTGACCACGCGGCGGTCTTCGAGCGAACGCACGCGGCGGCACAGGCCCTTGGCTTCCAGGCGGTCGAGCAGGCGCGTCATGGCGCCGGTGTCGAGTTCGCAGGCACGGGCCAGCTCGGCCACGGTGGTGGCGGCGCCGGTATGCAATTTATAGAGCGGCACCCACTGCGGATAGGTCGGGCTGCCGGGCTCGCACATGCGCGTTTCCACGGACTGGCCGACCGCGGTGACGATGCGGCGCATCAGGTAGCCGATGCTCTCTTCGGCCCGGTAGGTTTCTGCCCGGTAGAAAGACGCAGCAGGCACGCGACGCTCTGCGTCGGCGGAGGCCGGCGGGGCTTGGGGGGAACTTGCATCGCTCATGGCCGAAATATTAGCTGCCATGGCAGTTATTGTCAAGGCTGCCTTTGTGGAGGCAAGGGATCTTAGAATCGGCGCATGGCTTCTATCCCACCGTCTTCCATGGCCAAGGGCTCGCCCCGGTCGCTGTCGGGCTTGAGCCCTTTTCTTCGGCCCTACCGCGTGCAGATCGTGCTGGCGGCCCTCTTTCTGGTGATGGCGGCGGTTACCACGCTGGCTTTTCCTATCGCCTTGCGCAGCCTGATTGACGGCGGCTTGGTCAACCCCGACAAGGGCGCCCAGACGATGGCGCTGCGCGAGCACTTCGGCGCCCTCTTCGGCGTGGCCGTGGCGCTGGGCCTGTTCTCGGCCGCGCGCTTCTATACGGTGAGCTGGCTGGGCGAGCGCGTGACCGCCGACATCCGCAATGCGGTCTACGGCCACGTGCTGAAGCAGAGCCCGGCGTTCTTCGAGACGACACAGACCGGCGAGGTGCTGTCGCGCCTTACGGCCGACACGACGCTGGTGCAGACGGTCGTCGGCTCGTCGCTGAGCATGGGCCTGCGCAACACCGTGATGGGCATCGGCGCGCTGGGCGTGCTGGTGTGGACCAACCCTTATGTGATGGTGCAGGTGCTGGGCATCCTGGTGCTGGTGGTGCTGCCGAGCATGTGGTTCGGGCGCCGCGTGCGCAAGCTGTCGCGCGCCAGCCAGGACCGCGTGGCCGATTCGAGCGCCATCGCGGCAGAGGTGCTGAACGCGATTCCCGTGGTGCAGAGCTACACGGCCGAAGGCCGCGAGGCGGCGCGCTTCGACGCATCGACCGAGAACGCCTTTCGCACCGCCGTGCGCCGCACGCGCGCGCGCTCGGTGCTGGTGGCCTTCATCATCATCGCGACCTCGGCTGCGCTGCTGTGGGGCCTGTACCAGGGCACGCAGGCCGTGCTGCGCGGCGACATCACGGCCGGCCACCTGGGCCAGACCGTGGTCTACGTCGCGATCCTGGCCAGCGCGACCGCCGTGCTCGGCGAGGTGTACGGCGACCTGCTGCGCGCCGCCGGCGCGACCGAGCGCCTGATGGAACTGCTGCACGCGCCCGCCGCCATCGTTTCACCGGCCAGGCCGGCTGTCACGCCCGTCCCCGCGGCGGGAAGCGCCATCCGGTTCGACGCGGTGACCTTCCACTATCCGTCGCGGCCGGGAACGCCCGCCCTGCGCGACTTCAGCCTCGACGTGGCGCCGGGCGAAACGGTGGCGCTGGTCGGATCGAGCGGCGCGGGCAAGAGCACCGTGTTCCAGTTGCTGCTGCGTTACTACGATCCGCAATCGGGCCGCCTGCTGCTCGATGGCACGCCACTCGCCTCGCTGGCCCTGGGCGACCTGCGCACGCGCATCGGCCTGGTGCCTCAAGACGCAGTGATCTTCTCGACCAGCGCCTTCGAGAACATCCGCTATGGCCGCCCCGAAGCAACGTCCGACGAAGTGCATGCGGCGGCCCGCGCGGCCTTTGCCCACGACTTCCTGCAGGCCCTGCCCGAGGGCTACGACACCTTCCTGGGCGAGCGCGGCGTGCGCCTCTCGGGCGGACAGCGCCAGCGCATCGCGATTGCGCGCGCCATCCTGAAGAACCCGCCGCTGCTGCTGCTGGACGAAGCCACCAGCGCACTCGACGCGGAAAGCGAACGCATGGTGCAGGCCGCGCTGGAATCGGCGATGGAAGGCCGCACCACGGTCGTGATTGCGCACCGGCTGGCCACGGTGCAGAAGGCCGACCGCATCATCGTGCTGGACCATGGCGGCATCGTCGAACAGGGAACGCATGCGACGCTGGTCGCGCAGGGCGGCGTGTACGCGCGCCTAGCGGCGCTTCAGTTCACGGCCTGAGCGCCCTTCTCGGCTGGCCTGGCCTTGGCTGGGGGCCGGCCGGGTCGCCTGCTACTGCAGGGTTTCCTTCAGCGCCGCCGGAATGGGCAGCGGCATCACCGCGATGCCTTCGTCGAGCAGCGCTTCGGTCTGCTCGGGCGTTGCCTGGCCGCGGATGCCGCGCTCCTGGGTTTCGCCGTAGTGCATCTTGCGCGCCTCGTCGGCAAAGCGGTCGCCGACGTCCTCGGTCTTGGCCAGCACCTCGCGCACGGCGCGCATCCAGCGGGCCTCGGGCGACATCGGTGCCGCGGGAACGTTGGATGATGATGATGAAGAAGATGCAGCAGCGGGCGCCGAAGCGGTTTCCTGCTGCGGTGCCTTTGCATTGCCAAGGTTCAGTCGCGGCGCGCTCAGCAGCTTGACGATGGCGGTGTCGCCGCAGACCGGGCATTCGACCAGCCCGCTGGCAAGTTGCGTCTCGAAGGCTTCGTTGGACGCAAACCAGCCCTCGAAGCCGTGGCCATGCGTGCAGCGTAGATCGAGAACCTTCATGCGCGGATTATCCCGCGCCGCCTTGCGAAGGCGCAGCCTGCCAGTCCAGAGCCCATGCGCCCGACAGAACGTTCTGCAGCCAGAGCGTGCAGGTGAGCGTCTTGGCGTCGGTCACGGTGCCGTCGCGGCACCAGCCGGACAGCGCGTCGGGCGTGGCCGTGAACACGTCGAGAAACTCGCCGTGGTCGAGCTTGCGCTCGCCCAGCGTGAGCCCGCGGGCAAAGTAGATGTGGATGATTTCGGTGGAGTACGCCACCGCCAGGTGCATGGCGCCGGCATGGGCCCACTCGCGCGCGGTGTAGCCGGTTTCTTCGAGCAGCTCGCGCTGGCCGCAGACGAAAGGGTCTTCGCCCGCATCGAGCTTGCCGGCCGGAAACTCGACCATGACATGGCCGACCGGGTAGCGGAACTGGCGCTCCAGCACCACGCGGCCGTCGTCCAGCATGGGGATCACCACCACTGCGCCGGGGTGCACCACGTACTCGCGCGTGGCGCTGTGGCCGTCGGGCAGGCGGATGGTGTCGCGCCGGGCCTCGAGAAACTTGCCCTTGAACAGCTCCTCGCGGCTCGTGAGCTGTTCCTTCAGGTGCGAATCGGTGGTGTCGTCGATGGGCGTGGTGGTCATGTCGGTCGTGGTGCTCGCGTCAGTGCCTGTGCTTCATCAGGTAGCGCCAGGTAAATCCGGGAAAGGCCAGCACGATGAACAGCGAGGCGGTCACCGCGTAGAACTCCCAGCCCTGCGACGCAATCTGCCCTGCCCTGCGTTCGAACAGCAGGCCGATGCCGCCGGCCAGGAAGTACAAGACCACCAGCTCGGCCAGCCGCACCGCGAGCGACTTGGGTCGGCTCGGCAGCGGCACGGCTCCGAACAGGCGGTCGTTGAAGAAAGGCAGGTTGGCGGCCACCAGGGCCACCAGCAGCACCACCCAGACCGACGCGGTTTGCGACACCGGGCGGGCCGCGTCAGTGGGCCAGCGTGGCCACGATCGCGTCGTAGCAGAGCGTCATCAGGCCGCCGGGCACGATGCCCAGGATCAGGATGAGCGCGCCGTTGATGGTGAGCACCGTGCGCACGTCGCGCGGGGCCGACACGGTGGTGGCCGTGACGGGTGCATCGAAGTACATGACCTTGACCACGCGCAGGTAGTAGAAGGCGCCGATCAGCGACATCATCACCGCGAACACCGCCAGGCCGATGTAGATGGCCTGGCCCGAGGCGATGAGCGCCTGCAGCACGGCCAGCTTGGCGTAGAAGCCCACCAGCGGCGGCAGGCCGGCCAGCGAGAACATCGCGATGGCCATCACGCCGGCGTACAGCGGGCTGCGCTGGTTCAGGCCGGCCAGGTCGGTGATCTCTTCGCTTTCGAAGCCTTCGCGTGCCAGCAGCAGGATGATGCCGAAGCTTGCCAGCGTGGTCAGCACGTAGGTCACGACGTAGAACATCGAGGCGCTGTACGCGAACTGCGCGTTGTAGGTGCCCTGGTGGTCCGAGCCGGCGACCATGCCCAGCAGCATGAAGCCCATCTGCGAGATGGTCGAGTAGGCCAGCATGCGCTTCAGGTTGCTCTGCGCAATGGCGGCCAGGTTACCGACCAGCAGCGAGGCAATGGCGAGCACGGCCAGCATCTGCTGCCAGTCGATGGCCAGCGGCTGCAGGCCGTCGACCAGCAGGCGGATGATGATCGCGAAGGCAGCCAGTTCAGGCGCCGCGCCGATCAGCAGCGTGACCGCCGTCGGCGCGCCCTGGTAGACGTCGGGCACCCACATGTGGAAAGGCGCCGCCCCCACCTTGAATGCCAGGCCGGCCACGATGAACACCAGGCCGAACACCAGCACCTGGTGGTTCACCTTGCCGCTGGCGATGGTCTTGAAGACTTCGTTGACGTCGAGCGAGCCGGTGGCGCCGTACATCATCGACAGGCCGTACAGCAGGAAGCCGCTGGCCATGGCGCCGAGCACGAAGTACTTCATGGCGGCTTCGCTGGCCACCGCGTTGTCGCGGCGCAGCGCCACCAGCGCGTAGCTGGACAGCGTGAGCAGTTCGAGGCCCAGGTAGATCAGCAGGAAGTTGCTGCCCGAGATCATCACGAACATGCCCAGCAGCGCGAACATGCTCACGGTGAACATTTCGCCGCCGCGCAGCATGTCGCGGTCCGCCGCGTAGGGACGGCCGTAGACCAGCGTGACCATCAGGGCCACGGTGGCGAAGCACTTGAGCCAGTTGCCCATCGGGTCGCTGACGACCATGCCGCCGAAGCCATAGATGGTCTTGGCGTCCAGGGCCTGCAGGCCCGACAGCACGGCGACCACGGCCAGCGTGAGCAATGTCAGCACATAGGTGCGGGTGCGGCGCGGGCTCGTGTCCGACAGGTCGACCAGCGCAATGATGCAGGCCATGACCAGCAACACGATTTCGGGGTAGATCGTGACCCAGCTGAGTTTGTCAATCATCTCGTTCTCTTCTTCAGCGTGGCATCAAGGCAGCTTCGAAATCGCCGTGTGGCGAAGGAGCTCGACTACCGAGGCGTCCATCGCGTCGGTAAAAGGCTTCGGATACAGGCCCATCCACAGCACGGCAATGGCCAGCAGCGAGAGCATCAGGAATTCGCGGGCATTGATGTCCTTGAGTTCCTTGACGTGGTCGTTGCCGACCGGGCCGAGGTACACGCGCTTGTACATCCACAGGGTGTAGGCCGCGCCGAAGATCAGTGCGGTGGCAGCGCCCAGGCCGACCCAGAAGTTGGCCTTGACCGCCCCCAGGATGACCATCCATTCGCCCACGAAACCGGCGGTGCCCGGCAGGCCGCAATTGGCCATGGCGAACAGCAGCGCGAACGCGGCAAACTTGGGCATGGTGTTGACCACGCCGCCGTAATCGGCAATCTGGCGCGAGTGCACGCGGTCGTACAGCACGCCGATGCCCAGGAACATGGCGCCCGACACGAAGCCGTGGGCAATCATCTGCACGATGCCGCCGGACACGCCGAGCTCGTTGAAGATGAAGAAGCCGAGCGTCACGAAGCCCATGTGGGCCACCGACGAGTAAGCCACCAGCTTCTTCATGTCCTGCTGCACCAGCGCCACCAAGCCCACGTAGATCACGGCGATGAGCGACAGCGCGATCATGAGCCAGGCCCATTCGTGCGATGCGTCGGGTGCGATGGGCATCGAGAAGCGCAGGAAGCCGTAGGCGCCCAGCTTCAGCATGATCGCGGCCAGCACTGCGGAGCCGCCGGTGGGCGCCTCGACGTGCACGTCGGGTAGCCAGGTGTGGACCGGCCACATCGGCACCTTGACGGCGAAAGCCGCGAAGAAGGCGAAGAACAGGAAGGTCTGCGCGGTCGCACCCAGCGGCAGCTTGTGCCAGCTCAGGATGTCGAAGCTGCCGCCCGACTTGTTGTACAGGAAGATCAGCGCCACCAGCATCAGCAGCGAGCCGAGCAAGGTGTACAGGAAGAACTTGAACGCAGCGTAGATCTTGTTCGGGCCGCCCCAGATGCCGATGATCAGGTACATCGGGATCAGCGTGGCTTCGAAGAACACGTAGAACAGCACGCCGTCGAGTGCCGAGAACACGCCGATCATGAAACCCGACAGGATCAGGAACGCGCCCATGTACTGGTTCACGCGCTCGGTGATCACTTCCCAGGCGGAAATGACGACGATGACCGTGATGAACGACGTCAGCAGCACCAACCAGAGCGACAAGCCGTCGACCCCGAGGTGGTAGTTGACGTTGAAGCGCGAGATCCAGCTCGTCTTTTCGACGAACTGCATGGCGGCGGTACCGTTCTGGAAGCGCGTGAACAGCGGCACCGTGACCAGGAAGCTCACGATGGCACCGACGAGCGCGACCCAGCGGACGCCCCTGGCGTGCTCGTCACGGCCAAACGCCAGCAGCACGGCGCCGAATGCGATCGGCACCCAGATGGCAAGGCTCAACAAACCCATTTTTCTTTTTCTCCAGCGTTCAGGCTCAGCGTTTGAACCAGACGAAGTACGTCATCAGGATGAAGATGCCGAGCAGCATCGCGAAGGCGTAGTGATAGATGTAGCCCGACTGCATCCAGCGCACCACGCCGGCAATCCGGCCAATCACTTTCCACGAACCGTTGACGACGGCGCCGTCGATCAGCGCCTGGTCGCCGCCCTTCCACAGACCGGTACCGAGTGCACGCGTGCCACGGGCAATGACGTTCTCGTTGAACCAGTCCATGTAGTACTTGTTCTCGAGCAGGCGGTAGATCGGGCCACAGGCACGCTTGATCGCGGCCGGCAGTGCCGGGTTGATCATGTACATGTACCAGGACAAGACCACGCCAGCCAGTGCGAGCCAGAACGGCGCGGCTTGCAGGCCGTGGATGGCCATGGCCACCGGGCCGTGGAAGGCTTCTTCGAGTTCCTTCATGGCGTGGTGCTTGGCACCGTCCACGAAGATCGCGTTCTTGAAGAACTCGCCGAACAGCATCGGCTCGATCGTCATGAAGCCGATCACCACCGAGGGGATGGCCAGCAGCACCAGCGGCAGCCAGACCACCATGGGCGATTCGTGCGGCTTGTGGTCGTGATGGCCATGGCCGTGATCGTCGGCGTGACCATGGTCGTCATGGTGCGCATCGGGGTTCTGGTCGTAGCGTTCCTTGCCGTGGAAGACCAGGAAGTACATGCGGAACGAATAGAACGCCGTGATGAACACGCCGGCCAGCACCGCGTAGTACGCGAAGTTCGCGCCCCACAGATGGCTTTCGTGCACCGCCTCGATGATGCTGTCCTTCGAGTAGAAGCCGGCGAAGAACGGCGTGCCGATCAGCGCGAGCGAACCCAGCAGCGACGTGATCCAGGTGATGGGCATGTACTTGCGCACGCCGCCCATCCAGCGGATGTCCTGGTTGTGGTGCATGCCGATGATGACCGAGCCGGCACCGAGGAACAGCAGCGCCTTGAAGAACGCGTGCGTCATCAGGTGGAACACCGCGACCGAGTAGGCCGAGGCACCGAGCGCCACCGTCATGTACCCCAGCTGCGAGAGCGTCGAGTACGCGACCACGCGCTTGATGTCGTTCTGGATGATGCCCAGGAAGCCCATGAACAACGCGGTGATGGCGCCGATCACGAGGATGAAGCTCAGTGCCGTATCGCTCAGCTCGAACAGCGGCGACATGCGCGCCACCATGAAGATGCCGGCCGTCACCATGGTCGCCGCGTGGATCAGCGCCGAGATGGGGGTCGGGCCTTCCATCGAGTCGGGCAGCCACACGTGCAGCGGGAACTGCGCGCTCTTGCCCATCGCGCCGATGAACAGGCAGATGCAGATCACCGTGATGAGCATCCACTCGGTGCCCGGGAAGGTGATGCCGGCCAGCGTGCCCGCCTTGGCGAAGGCTTCGGTGTAGTTCAGCGTGCCGGCGTAGGCGGCAATGAGGCCGATGCCCAGGATGAAGCCGAAGTCGCCCACGCGGTTGACCAGGAAGGCCTTCATGTTCGCGAAGATCGCGGTCGGCTTGTTGAACCAGAAACCGATCAGCAGGTATGACACCAGGCCCACCGCTTCCCAGCCGAAGAACAGCTGGAGCATGTTGTTGCTCATGACGAGCATCAGCATCGAGAAGGTGAACAGCGAGATGTACGCGAAGAAACGGTTGTAGCCGTCGTCTTCTTCCATGTAGCCGATGGTGTAGATGTGGACCATCAGCGACACGAAGGTCACGACGCACATCATCATGGCGGTGAGGCCGTCGACCATGAAGCCGACTTCCATCTTCAGGCCGCCCACGACCATCCACTCGTACAGGGTGGCGTTGAAGCGGGCACCGTCGACCACCACGCTCTTGAGCGTCATGGCCGAGATGATGAAGGCGACCAGCACGCCCAGGATGGTCAGCGAATGCGTGACCTTGCGGCCGATGTGATTGCCACCGAACTTGGTGCCGAACAAGCCTGCGACGGCTGCGCCGACCAGGGGTGCCAGCGGCACGGCCAGCAAGGTGGATGCGGAAAGGGTTGCGCTCATGTTGCTGTCAACCCTTGAGCGAGTTGAGTTCGTCGACGTTGATGTTCGACTTGTTGCGGAACAGCAGGACCAGCAGCGCCAGCCCGATGGCCGACTCGGCCGCGGCCACCGTCAGGATGAAGAACACGAAGATCTGTCCGTGCATGTCGCCCAGGAAGTGCGAGAAGGCCACGAAGTTCATGTTGACCGCCAGCAGCATCAGCTCGATGGCCATCAGCAGAACGATGAGGTTCTTTCGATTCAGGAAGATGCCGATCACAGACAGCGCGAAGAGCATCGCGCCGAGCGAAAGAAAGTGTCCGAGCGTGAGCGTCATGCCTTGTTTTCCTTTGCCGCGTCAGCCGCTGGTGCAGCTTCGACCACCGGTTCGGCCGCACGCGTCACCGGCATCTGCACGATACGCACGCGGTCGCGCGCCTTCACGCGCACCTGGTCGGACGGATTGACGTACTTGCTGTCCTTGCGGGTGCGCAGCGTCAGCGCGATGGCGGCGATGATGGCCACGAGCAGGATGACCGCGGCAATTTCCAGCGGATACAGATACTGCGAATAAAGCAGCTTGCCGAGTTCGAGCGTGTTCGAGCTGTCGGCGGCCATTGCGCCGCTCGTGGGGCGTGCTTCGCCGAGGCGGAAACCGCCCATCAGCACGGCAGCCATTTCGAGCGCGATGAGCGCGCCGACACCGGCGGCCAGCGGGAAGTGCTTCCAGAAGCCCTCTCGCAAACCGTCGACGTTGATGTCCAGCATCATCACGACGAACAAAAACAGCACCATCACGGCGCCTACATACACAAGCACCAGCGAGATCGCGAGGAACTCGGCGCGCAGCAGCAGCCAGATGGCCGATGCCTGGAAGAAAGCCAGCACCAGATACAGCGCGGCGTACACGGGGTTGCGTGCGGTGATGACGCGGAAGGCTGCAAACAGCAGCACCACGGCAAACAGATAGAACAGACCGGTCTTGACGTCCATGGAATTCGAATGGGTTCGGGCTGGTCGGATCAGCGGTACTTGGCGTCGGCCGCCTTGTTCGCTGCAATTTCTTTTTCGTAACGGTCGCCCACGGCCAGCAGCATGTCCTTGGTGAAGTACAGGTCGCCCCGCTTTTCGCCGTGGTATTCGAAGATGTGGGTTTCGACGATCGAGTCGACCGGGCAGCTTTCTTCGCAGAAGCCGCAGAAGATGCACTTGGTCAGGTCGATGTCGTAGCGCGTGGTGCGGCGCGAGCCGTCGTCGCGCACATCGGATTCGATGGTGATGGCCAGCGCCGGGCAAACGGCTTCGCAGAGCTTGCAGGCAATGCAGCGCTCTTCGCCGTTTTCATAGCGGCGCAGCGCGTGCAGGCCACGGAAACGCGGCGACAGCGGCGTTTTTTCTTCGGGAAACTGCACCGTGATCTTGCGGGCGAAGGCGTACTTGCCCGTGATCGCCAGGCCCTTGAACAGCTCGAACAGCATGAAGCTGCTCAGGAAGTCCTTGAGCGAAAAAGGTGCGGACGCGAGTTTGGAAGGGCGCGCGAGCGCGCTGGCGGTGTGCGCAGCAGTCATGATATTGGCGCTTCCTGTTATTTCCAGATGTTGAACGGTGTCTGCATCCAGCCACCGACCACGACCAGCCACACGAGGGTGACGGGAATGAAGATCTTCCAGCCCAGACGCATGATCTGGTCATAACGGAACCGCGGGAACGTCGAGCGGACCCACAGGAACATGGTGACCACGCAGAAGGTCTTGGCACCCAGCCAGATCCAGCCCGGAATGAAGCTCAGGAACTCGAACGGCGGCAGCCATCCGCCGAGGAACAGCACGACGGTCAGGATCGAGACGAGCCACATGTTGGCGTACTCGGCCAGGAAGAACATCGCGAAGCTCATGCCCGAGTACTCGATCATGTGGCCGGCAACGATTTCGGACTCGCCTTCCACCACGTCGAACGGGTGGCGGTTGGTTTCGGCCAAGCCCGAGATGAAGTAGACGACGAAGATCGGCAGCAGCGGCAGCCAGTTCCACGACAGGAAGCCCAGCCCCAAGTCATGGAACATGCCCTTGCCCTGCACATTGACGATCTCGCTCATGTTCAGGCTGCCCGTGACCATCAGCACCACGACGAAGCAGAAGCCCATCGCGATTTCGTAGCTCACCATCTGTGCCGAGGCGCGCAGCGCGCCCAGGAAGGCGTACTTCGAGTTCGAGGCCCAGCCGGCGATGATCACGCCGTACACCTCGAGCGAGGTGATGGCCATCACGAACAGCAGGCCGGCGTTGATGTTGGCCAACGCCACGTCGGGGCCGAAGGGAATCACGGCCCATGCGGCCAGCGCCGGCATGATGGTCATGACCGGGCCGAGCAGGAACAGGCCCTTGTTGGCGACCGTCGGAAGAATGATTTCCTTGGTCATCAGCTTGAGCGCGTCGGCGATCGGCTGCAGCAGGCCCAGCGGGCCGATGCGGTTGGGGCCGATGCGGATCTGCGTGAAGCCGATGGCCTTGCGTTCCCACAGCGTGAGGTAGGCCACGGCCAGCATCAGCGGGATCACGACCACGATGATCTTGATCAGCGTCCAGATCACGGGCCACGCCACGGCCGTCCACCAGCCTGCGGCAACCAGCCCCTGGCCGAAGCCATGAATGGTGTCGACGATCATGCCAGTGCCTCCTCGGCACGAGCCGGTGCGGTCGATGCGGCGTTGCGCGCATCGGCGGTCAGTTGCAGCGACGGCGCGCGGCGAACGATGGAGTCGAGCTGGTAGATGCTCGCGACCACCGGTGCCGGTGCGGCACCGCTGGAAGCGACCGCGCTGGCGGCCGTCGCATTGTTCAGGGCGCTGGCCGGAACGGCACCGCCCTCCTCCAGCGCCTGAACCGTCTTGAGCACTTCAGCGGTCGACTCGAATGCGAAGCCGGGCAGGCCCAGCAGGTTGGCCAGCACGCGCAGCACCTTCCACGCCGGACGCGTTTCGCCTTGCGGCTTCACGACGGCATGGAAACCTTGCAGGCGGCCTTCGGCATTGACGAAGGTACCCGGGGTTTCGGTGAATGGCGCGATGGGCAGCAGCACGTCGCTGAATGCGAGGTTGGCCTTGAAGGGGCTGAGCGTGACAACCATCTGTGCATTGCCGATGACGTCGGACGCGGCATCGCCGGCGGCCGAGTCGAACACCGGCTCGGTGTTCAGCAGCAGCACGGCCTTCAGGCCGGAGCCGGCGGCGAGCATGCGACCGGCATCGAGGCCGCCGTTCTTCGGGAAGGCGCCGACGAGCTGTGCGCCGACGGTGTTGGCGGCTTCGGTCAGGTAGCCGACGGTGGCGCCGGTCTGTGCGCCGATCCAGTTCGCCAGGGCCAGCAGGCTGCTGGCTTGGGCGTGGTGGGCGGCGGCATTGCCGAGCAGGATGGCCTTGCGCTCGCCGTTTAGCAGCGAGGCTGCGATGGCTTGCGCGGCGGCATCGGGTGCGTTCTTCGGTGCCAACGGCGCGGCTGCACCGTTCGTCTGGCCAATGGTGGCCGCAACGGCAGCCAGCGCTTCGACCCATTGGTCGGCTTCGACGATGGCCGATTGCGCCACGGTAATGGCCCAGGCGTCACGGTCGGCCATCAGGCTGGCGGAGGTAATGACCGACAGCGCGGCGCCCTTGCGCACGGCCTGGCGGATGCGCTGTGCGAACAGCGGATGTTCCTTGCGCAGGTTCGAGCCGACGACCAGCGCGCTCTGCACTTGCGCGAGCGAAGCGATGGAGGTACCGAGCCAGCGCACGCCTTCGAAGGCCGTGAATTCGGCGTTGCGCAGGCGGTAGTCGATGTTGTCGCTGCCGAGTTCACGCGTGAGCATGGCGGCGAGTTGCAGCTCTTCGAGCGTGCTGTGCGGGCTGACCAGCGTGCCGATGCTCTTGGCACCGTGGTCGGTCTTGATCTGCTTGAGGCCGTTGGCGACGTACTCGAGCGCCGTCTGCCAGTCGACCTGCTGCCATTGGCCGCCCTGCTTGAGCATGGGCTGCGTCAGGCGTTCCGGGCCGTTGAGCGCTTCGTACGAGAAGCGGTCGCGGTCGGCAATCCAGCATTCGTTGACGTCTTCGTTCTCGAGCGGCACCACGCGCATCACGCGATTGTTCTTGACCTGGACGATCAGGTTGGCGCCGGTGGAATCGTGCGGGCTCACCGACTTGCGGCGCGACAGTTCCCAGGTGCGGGCGCTGTAGCGGAACGGCTTGCTCGTGAGCGCGCCGACCGGGCAGATGTCGATCATGTTGCCCGACAGCTCGGAATCGACCGAGTCACCGACGAAGGTTTCGATTTCGGAGTGCTCGCCGCGGTGCGACATGCCGAGCTCCATCACGCCGGCCACTTCCTGCCCAAAGCGGACGCAGCGCGTGCAATGGATGCAGCGGCTCATTTCTTCCATGCTGATCAGCGGGCCGACGTCCTTGTGGAACACGACGCGCTTTTCTTCTTCGTAGCGCGAAGAAGAACCGCCATAGCCCACGGCCAGGTCTTGCAGCTGGCATTCGCCGCCCTGGTCGCAGATCGGGCAATCGAGCGGGTGGTTGATCAGGAGGAACTCCATGACCGACTGCTGCGCCTTGATGGCCTTCTCGCTCTTGGTGCGAACGATCATGCCCTGCGTGACGGGCGTGGCGCAGGCCGGCATGGGCTTGGGCGCCTTTTCCACGTCGACCAGGCACATGCGGCAGTTGGCCGCGATGCTGAGTTTCTTGTGATAGCAGAAGTGCGGGATGTACGTGCCCGCCTTGTCGGCCGCATGCATCACCATGCTGCCTTCGGTCACTTCGACCTTCTTGCCGTCGAGTTCGATTTCGATCATGAGTATGTTTCTTCTCGCGCTCAGGCCTGGACGGGCGCCTTCGGGACGTAGCCCGGAATCAGGGCTTCGAACTCGTGGCGGAAGTGCTTGATCATGGCGCGCACCGGCATCGCGGCGGCATCGCCGAGCGCACAGATGGTGCGGCCCATGATGTCTCCGGCCACGGAGTCCAGCAGTTGCAGGTCGCTGGGCTTGCCCTGACCGTTGTGGATGCGGTCCACCACGCGGTAGAGCCAGCCTGTGCCTTCGCGGCAAGGCGTGCACTGGCCACAGGACTCGTGCATGTAGAAGTACGAGAGGCGCTTGAGCGACTCGACCATCGAGCGGCTGTCGTCCATCACGATCACCGCGCCCGAGCCCAGCATGGAGCCGGCCTTGGCGATGGAGTCGTAGTCCATGGTGCAGGCCATCATGATGTCGGCCGGCAGCACCGGCGACGACGATCCACCGGGGATCACGGCCTTCAGCGTACGGCCCTTGCGCACGCCACCGGCCAGCTCGAGCAGCTTGGAGAACGGCGTGCCCATGGGCACTTCGTAGTTGCCGGGCAACTCGACGTCACCGCTCACCGAGTAGATCTTGGTGCCGCCGTTGTTCGGCTTGCCGCACTCGAGGTAGGCCGGACCGCCGTTGTTGATGATCCAGGGCACCGCCGCGAAGGTCTCGGTGTTGTTGATGGTGGTCGGCTTGCCGTACAGGCCGAAGCTGGCCGGGAACGGCGGCTTGAAGCGCGGCTGGCCCTTCTTGCCTTCGAGCGATTCGAGCAGCGCGGTTTCTTCACCGCAGATGTAGGCACCGAAACCGTGGGCGGCGTGCAACTGGAAGTTGTACGTGCTGCCCATGATCTTGTCGCCGAGATAGCCGGCGGCGCGTGCTTCTTCCAGGGCTTCCTCGAAGCGGTCGTAGCTCTGGAAGATCTCGCCGTGGATGTAGTTGTAGCCGACGCTGATGCCCATTGCATACGCGGCGATGGCCATGCCTTCGATCACGATGTGCGGGTTGAACTGCAAGATGTCGCGGTCTTTGCACGTGCCGGGCTCGCCTTCGTCCGAATTGCAGACGAGGTACTTCTGGCCCGGGAACTGGCGGGGCATGAAGCTCCACTTCAGGCCGGTCGGGAAACCCGCGCCGCCACGGCCGCGCAGGCCCGAAGCCTTGACTTCGGCAATCACCTGGTCGGGCGTGAGGCCCTCGGTGAGGATCTTGCGCAGTGCCTTGTAGCCGCCACGCGCTTCGTAGTCGGCCAGGCGCCAGTTGGTGCCGTTCAGGCCCGCATAGATCTGCGGCTCGATGTGGCGGTCATGGAAACAGGTCTGGACGCCCGTTGCCTGGAACTGCTGGAGCACTTGTTCGGGCGACATCACGAAGCCTCCCCTTTGGTGGCCGGCGCGGCATTGCGCAGGCCGTCGATCAGCTGGTCGAGCTTTTCGTTGCTCATGAAGCTGCACATGGTGCGGTCGTTGACCAGCATCACAGGCGAATCGGCGCAGGCGCCCAGGCACTCGCTCTGCTGCAGCGTGAACAGGCCATCGGCCGTGGTCTCGCCCATCTTGATGCCGAGCCGTTTTTCGAGGTGCACAAGGGCGGTGACGCCATCGCGCAGCTGGCACGGCAGGTTGGTGCACACGTTGAGCTTGAACTTGCCCACCGGGTGCTGGTTGTACATGTTGTAGAAGGTCGTGACTTCATGCACGGCGATGGGCGCCATGCCGAGGTACTCGGCAATCTCGCGCTCGCGCTGCAGGCTCACGAAACCTTCGTCCTGCTGGACGATGGCCAGGCAGGCCATCACGGCGGACTGCTTGCCAGCTTCGGGGTACTTGGCCACTTCGCGCGCGAAACGCTCGAGCGTCGCAGGCTGCAAAGGGGAAGAAGGCGCCGAAGGCGCCGTGTGGTGGGTCGAGGAAGTCGTCATTCGCTCTTTCTCACCTGTCGATCTCGCCGAACACGATGTCCATCGTGCCGATCACCGCGACAGCGTCGGCGATCATGTGACCGCGCGACATTTCGTCGAGGGCGGCGAGGTGCGGGAAGCCAGGGGCGCGGATCTTCAGGCGGTACGGCTTGTTGGCGCCGTCGCTCACGAGATAGATGCCGAACTCGCCCTTCGGATGCTCGACGGCGGCATACGCTTCGCCTTCGGGCACATGGAAGCCTTCGGTGAAGAGCTTGAAATGGTGGATCAGCTCCTCCATGTTCGCCTTCATCGATTCGCGCGCGGGCGCGGCGACCTTGTGGTTGTCGGTGATGACCGGGCCGGGGTTGGCGCGCAGCCATGCCGAGCACTGCTGGATGATCCGGTTGGCCTGGCGCATCTCTTCGACACGGACCAGGTAGCGGTCGTAGCAGTCGCCGGTCTTGCCGACGGGCACGTCGAACTGCATCTGGTCGTAGACGTCGTAGGGCTGCTTCTTGCGCAGGTCCCACTCGATGCCCGAGCCACGCAGCATGGGGCCGGTGAAACCGAGGTTCAGCGCGCGCTCCGGCGTGACCACGCCGATGCCCACGGTGCGCTGCTTCCAGATGCGGTTGTCGGTGAGCAGCGTCTCGTACTCGTCGACCATCTTCGGGAAGCGCTTGCAGAAGTCGTCGATGAAGTCGAGCAGCGAACCCTGGCGGTTTTCGTTGAGACGCTCGATGGCCTTCGCGTTCTTGATCTTGCTGACCTTGTACTGCGGCATCGCGTCCGGCAGGTCGCGATAGACGCCGCCCGGACGGAAGTACGCCGCATGCATGCGCGCGCCGGACACGGCCTCGTACATGTCGAACAGGTCTTCACGCTCGCGGAAGCAGTAGATGAGCATGTTCATCGCACCGCAATCGAGACCGTGCGCGCCGAGCCACAGCAGGTGGTTCAGCAGGCGGGTGATCTCGGCGAACATCACGCGGATGTACTGTGCGCGAACCGGCACGTCGAGGCCCATCATCTTCTCGATGGCCAGGCAGTAGGCGTGCTCGTTGGACATCATCGACACGTAGTCGAGGCGGTCCATGTAGGGCAGCGACTGGATGAAGGTGCGCGATTCGGCGAGCTTCTCGGTGGCGCGGTGCAGCAGGCCGATGTGCGGGTCGGCGCGCTGGATCACTTCGCCGTCGAGCTCGAGCACCAGGCGCAGCACGCCGTGCGCTGCCGGATGCTGGGGACCGAAGTTGAGTGTGTAGTTCTTGATTTCGGCCATATCAGTGCAAACCGCCGCCGTAGTTGTCTTCGCGGATCACGCGGGGCGTGATTTCTCGCGGCTCGATCGATACCGGCTGGTATACGACGCGCTTCTGTTCCTCGTCGTAGCGCATTTCGACGTGACCCGACACCGGGAAGTCCTTGCGGAACGGGTGGCCGATGAAGCCGTAGTCGGTCAGGATGCGGCGCAGGTCGTCGTGGCCATCGAACACGATGCCGTAGAGGTCGAAGGCTTCGCGTTCGAACCAGGTCGCAGCGCTCCAGACGGGCTGCAGCGAGTCGACCACGGGCAGGTCTTCGTTGGGCGCGAACACCTTCAGGCGCACGCGCTGGTTGAGGCTCACGGAAAGCAGGTGCGAGACGACGCAGTAGCGGTCGCCCTGCCACTCGCCTTCGCGGTAGTCGGAATAGTCCATGCCGCAGAGGTCGATCAGCTGCTCGAAACGGCAGCCGGGCGCATCGCGCAGGATGGTCGCGGCGTCGATGTAGTCGGTCGAGCCGACCACCACGGTCACCTCGCCCAGCGCGAGCGTCACGCTCTTGGCCTTGGCGCCGAGCGTCTCGGCGATGGTGGCGCGCAGCACCTCCGGCGAAATTGCAAAGTCAGTCATCGTCGGCAATCTCTCAGGCGCGGGCAATGGTGTTGGTACGGCGAATTTTTTGCTGCAGCTGGATCACGCCATAGAGCAGCGCCTCGGCCGTGGGCGGGCAGCCCGGCACATAGACGTCGACCGGCACGATGCGGTCGCAGCCACGCACCACCGAATAGCTGTAGTGGTAGTAGCCACCGCCATTCGCGCACGAGCCCATCGACAGCACCCAGCGCGGCTCGGGCATCTGGTCATAGACCTTGCGCAGAGCCGGCGCCATCTTGTTGCACAGCGTGCCAGCCACGATCATCAGATCCGACTGACGCGGGCTGGGACGGAACAGCATGCCGAAACGATCGATGTCGTAGCGGGCAGCGCCCGCGTGCATCATTTCCACCGCACAGCATGCGAGGCCGAAAGTCATCGGCCAGAGAGATCCGGTCTTCGCCCAATTCACCACCGAGTCGTAGGTCGTGGTGACGAAGCCTTCTTTGAGAACGCCTTCAATGGCCATTTTGTAGCTTCCTTGTCATTCCCAGTCGAGCGCGCCTTTTTTCCACTCGTAGACGAAGCCCACGACGAGGATGGCGAGAAAGATCATCATGGCCCAGAAGCCGACAGCCCCGATTTCCTTGAGCGCAATGGCCCACGGAAAGAGAAAGGCAATTTCGAGATCGAACAGGATGAAGAGAATCGCGACGAGGTAATAGCGCACATCGAACTTCATGCGCGCATCCTCGAAGGCTTCGAAGCCACACTCGTAGGGAGCGTTCTTCGCGGCGTCGGGCCGATTGGGCCCCAGGATGTATCCGATGACTTGGGGGGCGACGCCTACGCCGACCCCGACCAAAATGAACAAAAGGACGGGAAGGTAGGAATCGAGGTTCATCGAGAAGTTTTCACCGCTTGCCACCGGCAAGAAGAACCTCTGGATGAGGTTTTCTGCCGATGAGATTTGGTGCGGTCGGCGAGACTCGAACTCGCACAGCTTTCGCCACTACCCCCTCAAGATAGCGTGTCTACCAATTTCACCACGACCGCGGTTTTTGCTGTTCAGATGGCATGAGGTACCTGCTAAGGCATTTGGCTTTCTGAACAGCTTTAGAGTTTACCCTGAAATGAAGCCGTTTCTCGCTGGCGGCTGCATGAAAACTCTTTGATTATTTGCTCGGGATCTGGCCCGCACCCGAAACTGGGGCTGCAGGAGCCGAAGCAGGGGCACCAGGAGCCGCAGCAGCAGGAATTTCACCAGCCGCGCCAGGGGCAGGCGTTGCAGGCGCAGCGGGTGCCGCAGGGGCTCCTACAGCGGCACGCTCCAGGAGGCTGCCGCCGCCCGCGGGGCGTGCGTGGCTGAAGTAAGCCAGCAGCAGCGTCGACGCAAAGAACACGGCAGCAAGCACGGCCGTGGTGCGCGAAAGGAAGTTCGCGCTGCCACTGGCGCCGAACAGGCTGCCGGCACTGCCGCTGCCGAAGGCGGCGCCCATGTCGGCGCCCTTGCCGTGCTGGATCAGGATCAGGCCGATCATCGCCAGGGCCGTCAGCATTTGCACGCCGACCAGAAGGTTGAGGACCACGTTCATTCGTTCTTACTCCTAATTGATAGCAGCCGTTGCGCGTTCAGCACGCAGCGGCGGAAATGATCTGCAGAAAGTCAGGCGCCTTGAGCGACGCGCCACCGATGAGGCCACCGTCGATGTCGGCCTGTGCCAGCAGTTCCGCGGCATTGGCCGCGTTCATGCTGCCGCCGTAAAGAATGCTGATGCCCGCCGCATGCTCGCTTGCCGCATGGTGCAGCTGGGCACGCAGCACGGCATGCACCGCTTGCGCCTCCTCCGGCGAAGCCGTCTTGCCCGTGCCAATGGCCCAGACCGGCTCGTAGGCCACGACGATTTCGCTGATGCAGTGGCCATTCACATGGATCACCGCGGCCAGCTGGCGCTTGACGACTTCTTCGGTCTGCTCTGCTTCGCGCTGCGCCAGCGTCTCGCCGACACAGACGATCGGCGTGATGCCATTCGCCAGCGCGGCAGCCGCCTTCGCCGCCACCACCTCGTCGGTTTCACCGTGGTATTGCCGACGCTCGGAGTGACCGACGATGGCATAGCGCACGCCAAAATCCTTCAGCATCGCCGCCGACTGCTCGCCGGTGAATGCGCCTTGCGGATGTGCCGAAACGTCTTGCGCACCGAGCGCGAGCGCCGGCGACCCCGCCAGCAGCGACTGCAGCTGGGCAAAGTACGGCGCAGGCGCACACAGCGCGACATTGCATGCCGCCGGGCTTGCCGCCAAGCCTTGCTGCAAAGCCTTCACCAGCGCCTCGTTGGCGGCCAGGCCGCCATTCATCTTCCAGTTGCCGGCGATCAGTTTCTTCTTGGTTGTCATCGCGTTGCTCTCGTCACCATGTCAGCACGATCTTGCCGATGTGCTGGTTCGATTCCATCAGCGTGTGAGCCTGGGCCGCGCCACTCGGTTCACCCGCCGCCGCAAAAGTGCTGTGAATCACGGGCTTGATGGCGCCGCTTTCGAGCAGCGGCCACACCTTTTCGCGCAAGGCCTTGGCAATGGCGCCCTTGAACGCCACCGGCCGCGGCCGCAGCGTGGAGCCAGTGATGGTGAGACGCCTGCGCAGCACGAGGCCCGCATTGATCTGCGCCTTCACGCCGCCCTGCACCGCAATGATCACCAGCCGGCCGTCTTCGGCCAGGCATTCGATCTCGCGCGCCACGTACTCGCCGGCCACCATGTCGAGGATCACGTCCACGCCCTTGCCACCGGTGAGCTTCTTCGCCTCTTCGACGAAGTCGCTCGTGCGGTAGTTGATGGCGTGGTCGGCACCCAGCTTCTTGCAGGCTTCGCACTTGTCGTCGCTGCCGGCCGTGACGATCACGGTCGCACCCAACGCCTTGGCGATCTGGATCGCCGTGACGCCGATGCCGCTCGAGCCGCCCTGGATCAGGAACGTCTCGCCTTTTTGCAGGCGGCCGCGCTCGAACACATTGCTCCAGACGGTGAAGAAGGTCTCGGGCAGCGAGGCGGCCTCGGTGTCGCTCCAGCCCTTGGGCACCGGCAGGCATTGCGCCACGGGTGCCACGCACAGCTGTGCATAGCCGCCACCGGCAATCAGCGCGCAGACGCGGTCGCCGACCTTGAAACCCGCCTCGGCCAACGCCGCGGCGTCGCCCGACACGATCTCGCCGGCCACTTCGAGGCCCGGCAGATCGGATGCACCCGGCGGCACCGGATAGTTGCCCATCCGCTGCAGCACGTCGGGACGATTGACGCCACTCGCCGCAACGCGGATCAGCAGTTCGCCCGCACCCGCTACCGGGTCGGGACGATCGGCCACGCGCAGCACCTCAGGGGCGCCGAACGAAGTGATTTCAATGGCTTTCATGGTCTTTCGGCCTCCAACGCCCGCATGTGGGGCGAAGCTAGCTGTTCAAAAGATAGCAACGACAGGGAAACCCTGCCGCTGCGCCCTTCTTACTCCTGAGGCTCGCGCGGTGCTTGCGCTTGCTGCTCGCCGGCCGGAGCCTGCGATTGCTGGTCGTTGCGCGGCTGTTGCTGCTGGTCGTTGAAGCGCGGTGCGCGCTCGCCACGATCACCACCACGGTCGCCGCCGCGATCGCCACGGTCCGAACGCTCACGGCGCTCGCCACCACGGTCGCCGCGATCACCACCGCGGTCTTCACGCGGCGGGCGCTCGCTGTATTCCATGCCGGCCGGACGCTCGGTCAGGGCCTTCATGGACAGCTTGACGCGACCCTTTTCGTCCGTCTCCAGAACCTTGACCTTCACGATCTGGCCTTCGCTCAGATAGTCGGTCACCTTCTCGACGCGTTCGTGCGCGATCTGGCTGATGTGCAGCAGGCCATCCTTGCCGGGCAGCAGGTTGATGAGCGCGCCAAAGTCCAGGATCTTCGTGACCGGGCCTTCGTAGACCTTGCCGATTTCGACTTCGGCCGTGATCTGCTCGATGCGCTTCTTGGCCAATTCGGCCTTTTCCGGATCGGTCGAGGCGATGGTGATGGTGCCGTCTTCGTCGATGTTGATCGTCGTGCCGGTTTCTTCCTGCAGGCCACGGATGACCGAGCCGCCCTTGCCGATCACGTCGCGGATCTTCTCGGGGTTGATCTTCAGCGTGGTCAGGCGCGGTGCGAAGCTGGAGACTTCGGCCTTGGCCTCGCCCATGGCTTCCTGCATCTTGCCCAGGATGTGCATGCGCGCTTCCTTGGCCTGCGCCAGTGCGACCTGCATGATTTCCTTGGTGATGCCCTGGATCTTGATGTCCATCTGCAGCGCGGTAATGCCGTTGGTGGTGCCGGCAACCTTGAAGTCCATGTCGCCCAGGTGATCTTCATCACCCAGGATGTCGGTCAGCACCGCGAAGCGGTTGTCTTCCTTGATCAGGCCCATGGCGATACCCGCCACGTGCGCCTTCATGGGCACGCCGGCATCCATCATCGAGAGGCAGCCGCCGCAGACCGAAGCCATCGACGAGGAGCCGTTCGACTCGGTGATTTCCGACACCACGCGAACCGTGTACGGGAATTCTTCCTTGGTCGGCAGCACCGCGACGAGCGCGCGCTTGGCCAGGCGGCCGTGGCCGATTTCGCGGCGCTTGGTCGAGCCCATGCGGCCCACTTCGCCGGTGGCAAAGGGAGGCATGTTGTAGTGGAACAGGAAGCGGTCTTCGTACTCGCCGGCCAGCGCGTCGATGCGCTGTGCGTCGCGCTCGGTGCCCAGCGTGGTGATGACCAGTGCTTGCGTTTCGCCGCGCGTGAACAGGGCCGAGCCGTGGGTACGGGGCAGCACCGAATTGCGGATCTCGATGGGGCGCACGGTGCGCGTGTCGCGGCCGTCGATGCGGGGCTCGCCCGACAGGATCTGGCTGCGCACGATCTTCGATTCGATGGCGAACAGCAGGTCGTTGACCTTGCCGGCGTCGAAGGGCTCGCCGCTTTCCTTCAGCGTGCTCATGACGCTGGCATTGGCTTCGCGCAGGGCTTGCGTGCGGGCTTGCTTGCTGCGGATCTGGTACACGGCGCGCAGCTTTTCTTCGGCCAGGCCCTTGACCTTGGCAACGAAGGCTTCGTCTTCGGCGGGCGCCTGCCAGTCCCACACCGGCTTGCCGGCGTCGCGCACGAGGTCATGGATCGCGTTGATGGCGATGTTGGCTTGCTCGTGGCCGAACACCACGCCGCCGAGCATGATTTCTTCGCTCAGCTGCTGGGCTTCGGACTCGACCATCAGCACGGCGGCTTGCGTGCCGGCGACGACGAGGTCCATCTGCGAATCCTTGCGGGCGGTCTGACCCGGATTCAGCACGTACTGGCCATTGATGTAGCCCACGCGAGCAGCACCGATGGGGCCGCTGAACGGAATGCCCGAGATGGCCAGCGCGGCGCTCACGCCGATCATGGCGGCGATGTCGGCATCGACTTCAGGGTTGAGCGACACGGTGTGGATGACCACGTGCACTTCGTTCAGGAAGCCTTCGGGGAACAGCGGGCGGATCGGACGGTCGATCAGGCGGCTGGTCAGCGTTTCGTGCTCGCTGGGCTTGGCTTCGCGCTTGAAGAAGCTGCCGGGGATCTTGCCGGCGGCGTAGGTCTTCTCGATGTAGTCGACGGTCAGCGGGAAGAAGTCCTGGCCCGGCTTGGCCGACTTGGAGGCGACCACGGTCGCCAGGATCACGGTGCCGTCGATGTCGACCAGCACGGCGCCATTGGCCTGACGGGCGACTTCACCCGTTTCCATGACGACAGTCTTGTCACCCCATTGGAAGGACTTGGTGACTTTGTTGAAGAGGCTCATGTTTTGCTCCTGTTTTAATAGCAAACCACACAGGGCTTGCAAGGGGCGGAGGCTGTCTCAGAACACGATGCCATTCCAGCGAAGCTCGGGAAGAACTTCATTGGAATGACACAGCTTCGCTCTGTTTTGGCACTCCGAAAGTGGATCGCGAAGTAAAAAACGCCTGAGCTAGCGGACTAACCCAGGCGTTTTTTCATGCGATTCGGTTTACTTGCGCAGACCCAGCTTGGCGATCAGCGCGGTGTAACGTTCAGCGTCCTTGGACTTCAGGTAGTCGAGGAGCTTGCGGCGGCGGCTCACCATGCGCAGCAGGCCGCGACGACCGTGGTGGTCCTTGGCGTGCGTCTTGAAGTGGGGGGTGAGCTCGTTGATGCGGGCGGTCAGCAGTGCGACTTGCACTTCTGGGCTACCGGTGTCGTTGGCGGCGCGGGCGTTGTCTTTGACGACTTCGGCCTTGATGGAGGCTGCGATCATTTGAATTTCCTTGTTCCGGGATGTTTGACTTGCGGTGAGCACTGGAACTGCCCTCACCGTGCGCCTTGCGGCATGCAAAGCCTCGGGATTATAGCTCGGCGGCCCGCAGGGGGCTTTCAGGACGTTTCGCACCCCGTCCATCAAGCGAAGCCAGCCCCACGGCGCCCAGCACGCAGGCGGCTCCGCCGATCTGCGCCAAGGTGATACTTTCGCCCAGCCAGACAGCCGCGAGTACCAGCGCGGAAACCGGCAGAAGCGCTGTGAAAAGCGCGGCCTCCGCCCCTTTGAGCCTGGCCGATCCGGCAAACCAGAGGACAAAACCCAGCACCGTCGGCACCAGCGCGTAGTAGGCGACGCCGGCCAGGGACGCGGCGGGCAGCGGTTGCTCCCACGCCCGCTCGAACAACGCCGGCACCGCCGAAAGCAACAGCCCGAACGCCGCCATCAGCGTCGACAGCGCCAGCGGACGCACCGGCACCCGCAGGCGCTTGTTGAGCAGGATGAACATCGCCTCGCAGACGACCGCCCCCAGCACCAGCAGGTTGCCGACCATTGCCGCAGGGGATTTTGAGTCCCCCGCGGCGCCCTCCCCCGGCCAACTGATCGCCAGCACACCCGCCGTCGCCAGCACGATGCTGCCCACCAGATAGCGCCCGGGCCGCTCGCGCAAGGCCAGCACCGCCACCAGCGCGGCGACGGCCGGCAGCGTTCCGGCCACAACACCCGCGCTGGCAGCCGGCGCCCAGCGCACGCCCAGGATCAACAGCACCGTGTAGCCGACACTGCCCAGCCCGGCCTGGCAGAGCAACAGCACCAGGTCGCGCCGGTCAGGACGAGGCCACGGCGTGCGCGCCACCCGCAGCAGCAGAAGAAACACCGGCAGCGCCATCGCGAATCGCAGCGCCGTCGCGGTGAAAGGCGGCAAGCCGCCCGCAATCACCTTGCTGGCGACGACGGTGCTGCCGACCGTGACCATCGCCAGGGCGCACAGCACCATTCCCTTGAGTCGTTCCGACATGCATGACCTTTCGCTTTCGATGAAAGGTCGAGCTTCGCGGGCCGGGCGCGCCGCGTATTGAACGAAATTGCAGCCGGCCGGATCAGGCCTTGGGCCGGGGCTGTTCGGCCA
The DNA here is from genome assembly GCF_003852515.1 of Variovorax sp. KBW07. Lineage (GTDB taxonomy): Bacteria > Pseudomonadota > Gammaproteobacteria > Burkholderiales > Burkholderiaceae_C > Variovorax. Next base: position 45,265 of record NZ_QAJK01000043.1, read on the forward strand.
GCCAGTTGCGCAGGCGCTCCACGCCCTTCACCAGCCGTTGCGGGTCTTTCGACGCAAAGCACCAGCGCAGCCATCCTTGCGCCTCGGGTGCGAAGGCATTGCCCGGCGCAAGCCCCAGGCCGGCTTCGACCACCAGGCGCTTGGCCACTTCGAGAGAATCGCCGAAACCATCGAGCCTGAAGAAGGCATACATGCCGCCCTTGGCCGATGCCACCTGCACGCCCGGCACGGCGGCCAGCAGCGGCACCAGCGTGTCGCGGCACAGCTTCAGGTGCGCCACCACGCGCGGCGTGATCTCGGCCGTGTGCTCGATGGCCGCAATGGCGGCGCGCTGCGTGAACACACTGGCGCACGAAGTGTTGAACTCGATCAGCTTGCCGATGCCCTCCACCATCGCCGGCGGCAGCACCAGCCAGCCCAGGCGCCAACCCGTCATGAGGAAGCTCTTCGAAAAGCTGTGCGTCACCACGAGCCGGTCGTCGGGTTTGGAAATGTCGAGAAAGCTCGGCGCGCAGCCGTTCGGCGTCGGCTCGAAATACAGCCGCTCGTACACCTCGTCGGCAAGGATCCAGGTGCCGGTCTGGCGGCAGTGGTCGAGCACCGCCTGCTGCTCGTCGCGCGTCATGGTCCAGCCCGTGGGATTGTTGGGCGCATTGACGATCAAAAGCCTGGTCTTCGGCGTGACCGCGGCGCGCAGCGCGGGCAGGTCGAGCGTCCACTGCCCCGCCACCGGCACCAGCGGCACCGTGCGCACCTGCGCACCCATGATCGCGGGCTGCGCCGTGAGGTTGGGCCACACCGGCGTGACCGCCACCACGTCGTCGCCGGCTTCGACCAGTGCCTGCACCGCCAGCATCAGCGCGCTCACGCCGCCCGAGGTGACGGCGATGCGCGAGGCATCGACGGCCGGGTGCAGCGAGCTGGTGTAGCGCGCAATCGCCTCGCGCAATTCGGGCAGGCCAAGGTTGTGCGCGTAGAAGGTTTCGCCGCGCTGCAGCGACTCGATGGCCGCCTGGCGAATCACCTCGGGCGTGACCTCGTCGCTTTCGCCGAACCAGAAGGCCAGCACGTCGTCGCGGCCCATGCCGGCATTGGCGACTTCGCGGATCTTCGACGCTTCGAGGTTGTGAATGGCTTCACGCATGAGCTGTTGTCCTGTTCTTCAAATCAAGGTCTCTTCATCTTGCACGAGGTCGGCAACTCGGCGCGTTCGGGGGCGATGGTCTTGACCACGCGGAAGCCGTAGCCGGAGCCCTCGACATCGAACTGCACGCCGGGCTTGCCCTGCCTGTCCATCACGCCGACCACCAGTTGCTGCTGGAACTGATGGTCCGTCGCGCGCATGCGGCCACGCTGGCCGTACAGGCTCACGTCGGCCTGCTCCAGCGCACGCGCCAGAGCCACGGCATCGACACCGCCCGCGCGCTCGGCGGCCTGCACCAGCGACTCGATCATCAATTGCAGGCGCATGTGCACGTAGTCGTCGGCCGGCTTCGGAAAACGCGTGCGGAAGGCCCGGTAGAAGGCTTCGGATTGAGACGTCTGCACATTCGGCAGCCAGTCTGCCACCGCCACCACGCGGCCGATGCCGGCATCGCCGATGGCAGTCGGCGCGCCGAGCGCATTGCCGTAAAACGTATAGAAACTGCCGTTGAAACCGGCTTCGCGCGCGGCCTTCACGAGCAACGTGAGGTCGTTGCCCCAGTTGCCGGTCACCACGGCCTGCGCGCCGCTTGCGATGATCTTCGTGGCATAGGGCGCGAAGTCTTTCACCTTGCCCATCGGATGCAGTTCGTCGCCGACGATCTCCACGTCGGGCCGCTGCACGCCAAGCTGCCGGCGCGATTCGCGCAGCACCGCCTGGCCGAAGCTGTAGTCCTGCCCGATCAGGTAGACGCGCTTGAGCGCGGCGTCGTCCTTCACCACGTCCATCAGCGCAGCCACGCGCATGTCGGCATGCGCATCGAAGCGAAAGTGCCAGAAGCTGCAGCGCTCGTTGGTCAGCACCGGATCGACCGCCGCGTAGTTCAGGAAGATCACGCGCCGCGAGGGGTCGCGCTCGTTGTTCTTGTCGATGGCATCGACCAACGCCGACGCCGTGGCCGACGAGTTGCCCTGCAGCACGATGCGCGCGCCGTCGTCCATGGCCGCGCGCAACGCCGAAAGGGCTTCCTCGTTCTGTCCCTTGCTGTCGTAGCGGTCGAGCTGCAGCGGCCTTGCGCCACCCGGCAGCTTCACGCCGCCACGCGCATTGACCCGCTCCACGGCCCACAGCAGGTTGCGAAACACCGCCTCGCCCGTGTTGGCAAACGGGCCGCTCATGCTTTCGATCAGCGCGAGGCGGATGGGCGCGGGTTGCGGCGCCTGCGCAAGCGCCGCGAAGGGGCTCGCGCATAGCGCCAGCGCCGCGAATTTCAAGGCCTTTCGGCGCCAAATAAAGGGGGGATTCATCGTCTTGAAACGCGTGCGGCTGCGCCTAGATGAGGTGTCAAGCGGCACTCAGGATTGAATGGCCGCGCAGTGTAAGGGACACACATTCCTTGTCCCCATTGTGTTCATTCAGGAGCTTTGCATCATGTTTTTCGCACCCACGATCCGCACCACCCGTTTCGTTCCCCGCTCGCACGACCGCGCCTTCGAACGCTTCGTGAACGATGCCTTTGCAGGCAGCCGCCGCTCGCCGCTCGTCGAGCAGGACGACACCAGCTGGACCCTCTCGCTCGACGTGCCGGGCCTCTCGCGTGAAGACCTGTCGATCAGCATCGAAGGTGCGGTGGTCCGCATCGACAGCAAGGCCGAAGCCAAGCGCCAGTTCAAGGCCGCCTACGAGCTGCCGCAAGACATCGACGTGGCCACCAGCAGCGCCAAGCTCGAGAACGGCGTGCTCACGCTGAAGCTCGGAAAACTCGTTCAGGCAAGCCAGGCGTCGCAGTTGCAAATCGACTAGTTTTGCCTATGCCCACAAGAGGAAAATGTTAGTAGCGGCTTGTTTTTGACTTTAAACAAGCACCCTATTCACAATAGCGCTGAATAACGTCACATGATGTGACGTTTTCTTAGTACTTTCTTCTTCGTGGGCGTCTCGCAAACGCATCGAGTTCCCGACGGTGCGGATCGGGTGCCCCCAAAAGGCACCATGAAAACGCACTTTCAGCCCGCCAACGACACCCATCGTTCCGACACGCTCCTGATCTTTCTTCCGGGCGCGTACCTCAAGCCTGAAGATTTCGAGCGCGAAGGCTTCATCAGCGCCGTCCGCGAGCGCCACTTGGCCGCCGACTCGCTGCTGGTGGACGCCGACGTTTCCTACTACTACGACCAGACGCTCAGCGATCGCCTGCATGCGGACGTCATCGAGCCGCAGCGCGCCAAGGGCTACACCTCGATCTGGCTGGTGGGCATTTCCATCGGCGGCTTCGGCGCGCTGATCCATGAACTGGCGCGGCCGGGCGCGGTGGACGGCATCGTGGCACTGGCCCCGTACCTGGGTCGCCGGGTGCTCGGCGCGGAGATCAAGAAGGCCGGCGGCCTGCGCACCTGGCAGGCGCCCACCGGACCGCAGCCCGACGAGGAACCCGACCGCAAGCTCTGGCCCTTCTTCCAGCAATACCTGGCGCCGAAGCCCGCAAAGAACCTGCCACAGCTCTACCTGGGTTTCGGCCTGGCCGACCGCTTTGCCAGCAACCACAAGCTGCTGGCGGACGCCCTGCCCCCGGGCCGCGTGTTCACCACCGAAGGCGGCCACGACTGGCCCGAGTGGCGCCAGCTCTGGCGCAATGTGCTCGACGTGCTGCCGCTGCCCTCGATGGGCCGCGCGCGGCAACAGCCGGTTACGCGGTTTCCGGTAGCGACGTCGCGCTCGTCATCAGCGATGCCATCGGCCATCGCGGCTTGACGTCGAAGGCGTAGCGCTCACTGGCCTGCGACAGGCCCGACTGCAGGCGCATGGCGGCGGCCATGGCGATCATGGCGCCGTTGTCGGTGCACAGGTGCAGCTCGGGGTAGTGCACGCGCACGCCGCGCTTCGCACAGGCGGCATTCAGTTGCTCGCGCAGGTTCCTGTTGGCCCCCACGCCGCCGGCCACCACCAGCCGCTTCAGCCCGGTCTGGTCGAGCGCGGCAAGCGATTTTTTCAGCAGCACCTCGACGATGGCCGCCTGCGTCGATGCCGCCAGGTCGGCCTTGCTGGCTTCGAGCTGGTCGCCGAGCTTCTTGGCCTGCGTGAGCACCGCCGTCTTCAGCCCGGCAAATGAAAAGTCGAGATCGCCGCTGTGCAGCAATGGCCGCGGCAGCTTGAATGCCGTGGCGCTCCCGCCCTCGGCCAGCTTGGCGAGCCAGGGGCCGCCGGGATACGGCAGGCCCATGAGCTTGGCGCTTTTGTCGAAAGCCTCGCCGGCTGCGTCGTCGATGGTTTCGCCGAGCAGTTCGTAGCGCCCCACGCCATCGACCCGCATCAATTGCGTGTGGCCGCCCGAGACCAGCAGCGCGACAAATGGAAACTCCGGTGGATCGGCGCTCAGGAACGGCGACAGCAGGTGCCCTTCGAGGTGATGCACGCCCAGCACCGGCTTGCCCAGCGCCACGCCCAGCGCGCAGGCCACGCCCGCGCCCACGAGCAGCGCGCCCGCCAGCCCCGGCCCACGGGTGTAGGCCACCACGTCGATCTCGCCCAATGAGCGCCCGGCCTCGGCCATGACGGCTTCGGTCAGCGGCAGCACGCGGCGGATGTGGTCGCGGCTGGCCAGTTCGGGCACCACGCCGCCGTAGGCCTGGTGCATGGCGATCTGGCTGTGCAGCGCGTGCGAAAGCAGCACCGGCAGCGCGTCGCCGTGCGACTCGACCAGCGCCACGCCGGTTTCATCGCAGGATGATTCGATTCCCAACAAGAGCATGCCGCGAGTGTAGGTGGCGCCTGCCGGGGGTGCCCGCGAAGGGGCAAGCGCGGGCCAAGGCACGGATGTTGCAGCGGCGGTGTGGCGCCCTCTTTGATCTCTCTCCTTGCCACCCACCATGAAATCCGGCCTGCATTTCCTCATCGCCGCCCGCCAGTGCGAAATCGACGAGCTGGACCAGCTCGCCCGCACCAGCGAACTGGTCGGCGTGATCGGCCGGATGGTGCATGCGCTGCAGCGCGAACGCGGCATGTCCAACATGTTCCTCGCCTCGCGCGGCAGCCGCTTTGCCGAGCAGCGCGATCCGCAGATCGCCGAGTGCCTGGCGCTCGAGCAGGAGGTGCGCAACGGTTTCGACCAACTGGAGACCGAAGCCCGCCAGCGCGCCAGTGCCGGCAACAGCGCCCGCCTGTTCAGCCGCATCGCCTGGGTGCTGCCCGGCCTGGACGCCCTGCCCGCGCTGCGCCGCCGCGTGGCCGCGCTCGAGCTCGATCCGGCGCAATCGACCGCGGCTTTCGCCAAGCTCGTCGCCGGCCTGCTGGCCGTGGTGTTCGAGGCGGCCGATGGCGCCACCGACCCCGAGATCTCGCGCCTGCTGGTCGCGATGTTCAACTTCATGCAGGGCAAGGAGTTCGCGGGCCAGGAGCGGGCCTTCGGCGCCGCCACGCTGGCGCTGGGCCACGGCAGCGAGGCGCAGCGCGTGCAGTGGCTGCACCTGATCGAATCGCAGGAGCGCTGCTTCCAGGTGTTCACCGATTTCTCCAGCGAAGACGTGCTGGCGCTCTGGCGCAAGAGCGAGTCGAGCGCCACCACGGCCGAGCTGGAGCGCCTGCGCCGCGTAGGCACGACGTCGGCCGCCACGCCCGAAGCGCCCTACAGCCAGCTGAGCCAGAACTGGTTCGACTGTTGCACCCGCCGCATAGACGGCATGCGAACGGTCGAAGACCGCCTCGCAGCCGACCTGCGCGCCCTGTGCGACCGCAAGACGATGCAGGCGCGCACCGACCTGGAGGCGTACCGGCAACTGCTGGGCACGCTGGCGCCGCAGTCCGACGGCGCGCTGTTCTTCGACGACGCAGGCACGGAAGCGCTGGCTCCAACGCCGTACGGACGCGGGCTGGAGCGCTCGGTGCTGGACATGGTGCGGGAGCAATCGCAGCGTCTGCAGGCGATGAGCGACGAACTGGAGACGGTTCGCGCGTCGCTGAACGAACGCAAGGTGGTGGAGCGTGCCAAGGGCCTGCTGATGGCGCACCGTCGCCTGAGCGAGGACGAGGCTCACAAGATGCTGCGGCAGACGGCCATGAACCAGAAGCGCAGGCTGGTCGATGTCGCCGAGTCGATGCTGGCGATGGCGGATTACCTGCCGTTGCCGGATGCTCGTTCGCCGCGCTGATCGGCCTTGTTTGGTGTCTGAGGGCTTGCAGTTCAGGGCGACGCTCAC
>NZ_QAJK01000044.1:0-97776 GCF_003852515.1 Variovorax sp. KBW07
AGCACCCGGTGTCAGTCGCACGCCCAAAGAACGCACGCGCCCCGAACACTCCCCTGCCCCCCGGGCAAAAAAGCAGCGTGATGAATAAACAGGAAGAACACATGTCACGCATCGGCATCCTCGGCGGCATGGGCCCGTCGGCCACCGTCGACTTCATGGACAAGCTCGTCCAGCTCACACCCGCCACCCGCGACCAGGACCACCTGCCCGTCATCGTCGCCAGCCTGCCGCACGTGCCCGATCGCTCCAGCGCCATCCTCGGCACCGGCGCCGACCCGCTCCCCGCACTGCTGGCCAACGTCGATCTTCTCAACCACATCGGCGTCGGCGTCGTCGCCATTCCCTGCAACTCGTCGCACCACTGGTATCCGCAGATTGCCGAGCGCAGCCGCGCACCCGTGATTCATATCGCGCAGTGCTGCGTTGCCGCCGTGGCTGCAACACCGCGTGCTCGGGTCGCAGTGCTGGCCACGCGCGGCGCGCTTGCGTCGGGCTTCTACCAGTCCGCGCTGCGCGAACGCGGCATCGCGTTCTTCGTTCCCGACAGCACCACCGGCCAGCACGATGTCGATGCCTGCATTCGCGCTGTGAAGGCCGGCGACGTGCCCGCCGGCACCGCCGCACTCGACCGTGCGCTTGCCGCCATCGCCGCTGCCGGTGCCACCGCCGTGATCATGGGCTGCACCGAGATCCCCATTGCCGCGCGCGCCGCCGCGCCCACGCCGCTGACGCTGGTCGACAGTTCGCTCGAACTGGCGCGCGCCACCGTCGCCTTCGCACTCGACAAGGGTTGGAACAGGCCAGCATGGGTTTCCTGACGCGCATGTCCCACAGCCTGCTCGCGCTGCTGCTCTGCATGGCGGCAGGCGGGCTCGCGGGCGTGTATGTACCTTCTGTGGGCGACGTGGCGTACGTCGCGGCGCAGGTCTATCTGTCGATCGTCAGCATGGCCGCGATTCCGCTGCTGGTGGTGGCCACCTTCTTCGGCTTGCGCCAGACCATGGGGCTGCCTTTTCCGGGCCGGCGCATCCTCATGATCGCGGGGCTGGCGCTGCTGCTGGTGATGTTCTGCGCAGGCACCGGGCTGGCGCTGGGCTGGGTCAACGCGCCGGGCGCGCAGTTGGGCAGCGACTCGCGCGCGCACCTTGGCGAACTGGTGCAGCAGGCCGGGGGCGATGGCGGCGACATCGAGATGCGGCTGTGGGACGACGACGACAACGGCACGCCCGTGGCGGGCACCGAGCGCACGCGCGCCACGCTGCTGCCCGACAACTTCTTCCGCGTGCTGGTCGAGGGGCGTTCGCTGGGCATCCTGTCCTGCGCGCTGCTGTTCGGCCTGGCCTTCGCCGCGCTGGCGCGCACGCAGCACAACGCGCTCAACCACCTGTTCGAGGGCGTGTACCGCACGCTCGAACTCATCATTGCGCGGGCCAACATCCTGCTGCCGGTGGTGGCCTTCGGCATGGCGGCGCATGTGCTGTCGCAGACCGACGTGGCAACGATCCGCGCCATGGGCGGCTTCGTGCTGCACTTCGTCGCGTTGGTGGCGCTGCTGGGCAGCGCCGCCATCGCGGTGATCCACCGGCGCGGCAACCAGCCGCTGCCCGAGGTGCTGCAGCACCTGAAGACGCCGATGCTGGTGAGCCTGGTGTCGTCGAGCACCACGGCCAGCATTCCGCACACCATCGAGGCCATGAGCGCGCGGCTGGGCTTCAGCCGGGGCATCGTCGAGCTGGTGGTGCCGACGGCCTCGGTCTTCCTGCGCGCGGGCTCGGCGCTGTACTACGTGCTGCTGGCGCTGTTCGTGGCCAACCTCTACGACCGCACGCTCAGCGCGGCCGACATCGGCATGGTCGGCGCGGGCGCCACGGTGGCGGCCTTTGCGTCGGCGGGCAACAGCAGCCTGACCAACGTGGGCTATGCGGGCATCGTGCTGTCATTGCTGCAGTTGCCCCTCGAGGCGGCGCTGGCCTTGTTCCTGGCGATCGACCTGATCTGCGAAGGGCCGCGCAACCTGCTCACGCTGCTGGCCACCTGCGTGCTGATCGCGGTCGTGTCGGCCGGCCTGCCGTCGGAGCGCATCGCGGCACCGCAAGCCGCCGCATCGCCGGTGCAGCCGCTTCGCCTCGTGCTCACGCGCGCGCACCTCGCGCTGCTGGCCGGCGGCGGCGTGCTGGCCGCGATGCTGATCGTGCTGATGGGTGTCGCCGTCGGCGCGCGGCAGGCGCAGCCGGGCGGCGCCGGCGCCACGGCCAGCACCACCACCTACCCCGCGGCCCTGTCCCAGGCAGGCCCGCCCCCCGGAGTTTCGCGATGAGTCGCACGAGGATCTTCAGAACGGCATTGGCGCTATGGCTGCTGATGCAACTTGCGGGCTGCGCCATGCCGGGCTTCCTGAGCTCGAAGGGCACGCGCGTCGACTGGAGCGAACTCACGCTGACGGCCGCGCCCAATGCCAACCAGAACAGCCCGGTGGCGGTCGACCTGGTGATGGTGCTCGACGACGCCATGCTCGGCCGCGTGGCCGAGCTGAGCGCGGCCAAGTGGTTCGGCGCGCGTGCCGACCTGCAGAAGACCTTTCCGCAAAGCCTGAGCTACCGCTCGTGGGAGCTGGTGCCGGGCCAGACGATCCGCGTGCCTGCCAGCAGCCTCGGCGCGCCGCGCGTGGCGGCGGTGTTCGTCTACGCCAACTACACCACGCCCGGCGCCAACCGGATGCGCGTGGAAGACCTCAAGGGCGCCGTCGTCGCCCGCTTCGACATCCAGAGTTTCGACGTGTCCACCACCGCACGCTGAACTGAAAAGCACACACCCGTGAACACACACCTCACCCTCCACCGCGCAGGCGCACGCCATGTCTGACGTGTCCCGCGCCGCCCCCATCACCGACCGCATCGAGTGGCATGAAGGCATGCTGCTGTCGCCGCAGCACTTTCAGCAGTCCGCCGCGCGTATGGACTCTCTCGTGGCCTGGCAGACACTGGCCGCCGCACCCTTCAGCTGGGGGGTGCGCCGGCTGGTGTTCGACCACGGCCTGTTACCCGCCGGCCTGCTGCGCGTGCTGGCGCTCGAAGCCATCCTGCCCGATGGCACGGCCGTGCAGTATTCGGCGGCCGACGCCGAGCACGGCGTGCTGGAGCTGTCGCTCGCGCCGCATGCGGAGCAGCTGGCCAACGAGCCACTCGACATCTACCTCACGCTGCCGGTCACGGCGCCCGCGCGCCACCGCTCGGCCACGCTGCGCTTTCGCTCGGTGGCCGGTGCGCCGGTGGAAGACGCGGTGTCCGACGCCGAGCCCGCGAGCATTCCGCGGCTGCTGCCCCGGCTGGCGCTCAGCGCGGGGGCCGTGCCGCCGGGCACCCATGTGCACCTGCGCATCGGCAACGTCTTCAAGGACAACGAAGTGGTGAAGCTCGGCGACGTGCAGCCGCCGCTGCTGGAAGTGGCGCGCGACAACCCGCTGTGGACCACCGCCGCCGCGCTGCTGGGCCAGTTGCGCGGCAAGGCAGCCTTCGTCGCCAAGCAGACGGCCGTGCCCTCGTCGCGCGTGGACGACCGGCTGGCGCACCTGGAACTGAAGGACCGGCTGCGCAGCCTGCTGTCGGGCCTGCCGCATGCCGAGGCCGTGCTGCGTACGCCGCACCTGCACCCGCTGCCGATGTACTGGGCACTGTGCGCGCTGCTCGCGTCGCTGAGCCTGCTGCGGCCCGGCGCGCTGCCGCCGGTGCCGCCCGACTACGACCACGCCGACCCGTCGCGCGTGTTCGCGCCGCTGCTTCTGGCGCTGCGCGAAGCGGTGTCGGAAGTGAGCCAGGAGTACCGCGAGCACAAGTTCGAGTTTCGCCACGGCGCGTTCGAAACCATGCTGCAGCCCCAATGGCTTTCGGGCAAGCGGCTGGTGGTCGGCTTGCGCGGCCAGTCCGACAAGGACCTGCTGGCGTGGATGGACAGCGCCATCGTCGGCGCGCAGTCGGCCTACCCGTCGCTGCGCGAGCGCCGCGTGCTGGGCGCCGTGCGCGCGCCCATCGAGGCGGCCGACGAGCTGGGCGTGCGGCCGGGATCGGGCTACCTGCTCTATGCCATCCAGACCAGCGCCGTGCTGACCGTGGCCGGCGAACGGCTGGTGATTGCCAACGCCAACGAAGGCGCCACGGCGCAGCCGCCACAGGAAATCGTGCTCTTCGTCAAAGAGTGACGCCACAGCACCCGAGAACCCGCTTCATTCACCATGGCACGCCACCTTCCCGACCTTGCGGTCGACGACCACATCACCAGGCAGTTCCGCGCTTTCTACGACGAGATCGTGAAGGCACGCGACCGCACCAACGACAGCCGCGAAACCGACCCCGACGCGGTGGCGAACGCGCTGGCCCGGCACCTGGAAAACCTGCTCGAGCTGCAGTCCCTGGAATCGCGCCGCGAGAGCACGCGCTTCGAACTGGAGAACGTGGCCGACGCGCGCTACCTGAAGGCGGCGCTGGCCGACGAGATTCTTCTGCACACGCCGTGGATCGGCCGCGAGCGCTGGACCGCGCACCTGCTGGAGTCGGCGCTCTTTCGCACCAACATCGCGGGTGACCTGGTGTTCAGCCGCATCGAGGAACTGCTCTCGGCGCGCGAACCTTCACGCCGCGATCTGGCGCGCCTGTACCTGTTCGCGCTGGCGCTGGGCTTCCAGGGCAAGTACCGCGGCACCGGCGAAGACGGCCGCCTGCGCGGCTACCGTGAAGAGCTGTTCCAGTTCGTCTACCAACGGCAAGCCGATTTTTCGGGCCGCGACCGCGTGGTGTCGGAGCGTGCGTACACCAGCACGCTGTCGCACATCGCGCCACGCAAGCTGCCCACGCTGAGCCGCTGGACGGTGCTGTTCCTGCTGAGCGCGGCCACGCTGCTGGCGGTGTCCGAGCTGCTGTGGCTGTGGCAGTCGTGGCCCGTGCGGCAGGTGCTGCAGCCGGGCGCGGTGGTCGATGCGTCGGGAGCGTGGCAGCGATGACCGGCCTTCATATTTCTCGTCGTCCGGCGAAGGCGCGGCCATGCTGACCGACCAGCTGTTTCTCATCTCCATCGCGGTGCTGACCGTGGTGGTGCTGCTCGTGCTGGGCATGGTGCTGTACTTTGCGGCGCGGCGCTCCACAGCCAAGCCGTCGAGCGACCCGAAGGTCGCGCGCATCCGCTTCGACTCGCTGCGCAGCTCGTTCCGCCAGGCGGTGGAGCTGATCGAAGGCAACATCGCCTCGCGCGCCGACCGCTACGGCATTCCGTGGATCATGGTGCTGAACGAAGGCGACGACCACCGCCAGCTGCCGATCGAGCAATCGGGCGTGGCCAGCGCGCTGAGCACCGAGTCGGCATCGGCCGCGGCCACGCAGGGCATTTCGTGGCACTTCTTCGACCGTGGCGTGGTCATCGACATCCAGGGCGCCTACCTCGGCTCGCCCGACGACGACGACGCCTCCGAAAAACCGTGGGACGAATTCCTCGGCATGTGCCGGGCCTACCGGCCGCAGCGGCCGTTCGACTCGGTGGTCATCACCATTCCGGCGGCGCTGCTGCTCGACGACAGCACCGATGGGCGGCTGGAGCTTTCCAAGCGCGCCAAGCTCGCGCACCGGCGCCTGTGGCTGGCGCAGAACCGCTTTGCGATGCGCTTCGCGGTGTACGTGCTGGTCACCGGCGCGGAGCAGCTCGAAGGCTTCAGTGCCTTCGCGCGCGCACTGCCTGAACCGCTGCGCGCCAGCATGCTGGGCTGGTCTTCGCCCTACGACCTGTCGACCACCTACCAGCCGGGCTGGGTCGACGAAGCGGTGGGCACGGTGGCGCGCTCGGTGTCCGACGTATCGGCCGAGCTGTTCGCCACCGAGACCGCACCGCAGGGCGCCGGCGCGCAGCTGCTGCTGCCTTCGCGCATCGAGGCGCTGCGCGGCCAGCTGCAGCTGTATGTCGACGAGCTGATGCGCCCCAGCGCCTACCACGAGCCCTTCTTCTTTCGCGGCATCTACCTGACCGGCGACAGCGGCGAATCGGCACAGGCCCTTGCCAACGCAGCGGCCATCGACGCCGAGCAGGACATCTACGGCCGCCAGGAGCCCGGCAGCGGTGACCTGATCGCGCAGCTGATGCGCCAGCCCGCGTTCCTGCGCGACCTGTTCGAAAAGAAGATCTTTCTCGAATACGGCCTCACGCGGCCTTCACGCACGCAGACGCTGGCGCGGCCGGTGCTGCACCGCGCGCTGCGCTGGACGGCCGTGATCTTTCTCGGCGGCTGGGGCATCGGCCTGCTGGTGGCCACCTGGCAACTGCACCGGCACAACGGCGCACTGGTGGCCGCGCTGTCGCAACTGCAGCACGACGCGCAGTACCGCATGCGCGCGCAGCAGCGCGGCGAGGCGGTGCCCACGGCCTGGTACCGCAACAAGGCGCTGTCTTTGCTGGCCATGAACGAGCGGCTGCGCACCGATGGCACGCACTCTTTCTTCATGCCGGGTTCGTGGCAGCTGTTCGATGACCTGAACGAGCGCGTCATCGAACGCATCGAACGCGAGTTCGGCGACATCGCGGTCGGCACGCTGCGGCGCGAACTGCTGGGCCGCGTGAGCCAGCTCAGCGGTGTCGAGCAGGACGAGGCCACGGGCGAGTTCATCGTCGGCGCCAGTTGCAGCACGCCGCCGAGCTTTCGCACGCTGGGCGACGCACCGCGCAAGAACGGCCTGCTGGTGGAAGACCAGCCCGAGTTCGGCGCGCTGCAACGCTACCTGGGTTCGGTCGAACAGCTCGATGCCGCGCTGCAGGCCGTCGAGCGGCTGCGCCAGCCCTCGGCCGGCAATGCCGAAGACCTGCGCGTGGCGGTGCGCTATGCGCTGGGCGCCGAGCTGCCGGCCGACCTGAGCCGCAACCTGCGCTACTTCCGCCAGGCGGCGGGTGGCAGCGCGTTGTCGATTCCGCTGGCACCGGTGCAGGCCGCGCTGCGCTGCGCGCTCGACAAGGGCACGGCGCAACTCGACGCGCGCCTGTTCAACCACAACGAGCTGCTGCTGTCCGAGCAGGTGCTGGCGCGGCTGTCACCGACGCTCGCGGGGCCCGGCCCCTTTGCGCGCACCACGGCCGGCTACCGCGAAATGATTGCGGCCATCAAGGACCAGGAAGACCTGGTGGCCTCCGGCAAGGGCGGCTGGATGCGCCAGCCCGAGCTGGTGCTGGGAACCTCCTATGACCGCACGCTGGCGCGCATCGAACAGAACCGCCTGCTGGGCCTGGAGGCGGCCGAGCCGGTGCGCGCCCGCGCGCAAGACGCGTTCCGTAAATTCCGCGCCGAGTTCAACCTGCGTTTCGGTGCCGGTCAGCCGGGCATCGTCTGGCAAGAGAAAGAAGGCCGCTTTGCGCTGGCACCGGAACGTATCGCGCTGCGCGATGCGCTCACCGCACTGCTGGGCCAGCCCTTCATGGCCGCCGCGCGCGACCGCGAATTGCCGGGCCCCGGCACACGCGCCACTGCTGCGTGGGACCTGCCACGGCTCGACCAGGCGCTGGCGCTGGGCGACATCCGCAAGCGCTACATGAGCGAAGGCATGCTGGCCTTTCCGCCGACGGTTCGCCCCGGCGTGGAAAGCGCGCTGAACGCGCACTTCGCGCAACTGGTGATCGACCAGGTGGCCGACGCCGCCACGGGCAGCACCATGGCTTCGGCGGCGTCGGCGAGCGACACCCAGGCCGCGGCCTACGAAGCATCGCGTCAGCGACTGGCCAAGGTGCAGGCGCTGCTGCTCGAACTGGGCGCCACGGCCCGCGCCGAAGACCTGCGCGCGCTGGTCTCGCGCGATGCGCTGCAACGCCTCGAAGGCGTGGACGAAGCCTTCGCGCATTCGGAGCTGTACGCCACGCGCGGCCGCGACTTCCAGGACTGGCGCGGCGAGCGCGGCCCGATGCTGGTGGCCTTCGGCGTCTCCGACACGGCCTCGCTGGCGGCTTACCTGGGCCAGCAGTACGGCCGTGCCGAGTCGCTGGGCAAGCTGGCCGACAGCTACACCGCGGCGCTCGACGGCACCGGTTTAGGCTCGGCGCTCGCGCAGCGCTGGCAGGCCATCAACCGCGACCTGGAGCGCTACCGCCTGAAGAACCCCAACAGCAGCCTGCTGCTGCTCGAACAATTCCTGGGCACCACCGGCGCCGAGATCGACCGCGAGACCTGCGCCACCAAGCTCGCCGGCAAGGCGCCTGCCAGCCGCGTGGGCGACTACTTTGCCGAGCGCCATGCGCAGATCTACAGCGCCCTGCTCGCGCGCTGCCACGAGCTGCACTTCGGCGACCAGCAGGAGCTGTGGGCGCAGTTCTCGGCGCGCTTCAATCGCTCGCTGGCGGGCAGGCATCCCTTCGGCACCGGGGCTACCACCGGCCGCGCCTTCGACGTGGCCGACCCGGCCGACGTGACCGACCTGCTGCGCGCCTTCGACCCGCTGGCCCGTGCGCTGAAAGACAACCGCGCGGACAACGGCGGCGGTGCGCGCAGCGTCGCGTTGCCGGGCCAGGCCGCGCGCCGCTTCGCGGAACAGTTCGGCCGCGCGCGCGATTTTCTTGGCCCGCTCTTTCCCATGGAGGAAGGCGCGGCACCAGGCTTCGACGTGAGCGTGGACTTTCGCGTCAACACCACCGCCGAGATCGAAGGCAACAAGATCATCGACTGGTCTTTCGAGGTCGGCGACCAGGTGCTGCGGCTGCGCGACGCACCGCGCACCCTGCGCTGGGAATACGGCATGCCGGTGGCGCTGGTGCTGCGCATCGCGAAAGACTCGCCGCTGGTGGCGCGCGCCGACGCGCAACAGCCCGCGCTGCTGACCGACGGCCAGACCGTCAGCTACCGCTTCACCGACCCGTGGGCACTGCTGACGCTGGCGCAGCGCCAGCGCGAGGCCGAGTCTTCGCAACGGCCCGACGGCCGCTCGCAGTTGCTGCGCTTCGAGTTTCCACTGGTGGCGCAATCGGCCGGCGACGCGGCGCAGGCACCCAGCGGCGGGCGTGCCCGCGTGTACCTGCGCATCGCCGCCAGCCCGGCGGGCAAGAAAACGCCGCTGCCCTGGCCTTCGGCGCTTCCGGCGCGCGCGCCCGAATGGAACCTCCAACAATGACGACACTGCAGCACTTCGCACCCGCGGCATCGGCCGGCTTCGCCCCCGACCTCGATGCCTTTCTTCTGCCGCTCGGCGACAGCGCGGAAGGCCCCGCGGGCCCCACGCTGCGCTACGACCCCGTGTACGGCCGCATCCGCGAGGCACGCTCCGAAGACGACGCCAGTTTGCCGATGGGCGAATGGACGCGTGCGCTCAAGAAGGCCGACTGGCGCGCCGCCGACCTGCTGTGCAGCGAGGTGCTGCAGCTTCGCAGCAAAGACCTGCAGGTGGCCGCGTGGCTCACCGAGGCCTGGGTGCACCGCCACGCGCTCGACGGCCTGGTCGCTGGCACCCGGCTGCTCGAAGGGCTGGTCCGCGATTTCTGGGACAGCGCGCATCCGCGCATCGACGAAGACGGCGATGCCGAGGTGCGCGCCGCCGTCTTCGTGTGGGCCAACGACACGCTGGCGCAGGCGCTGCTGCTGCACGTGCCGCTGCTGCAATGGCCCGAGCCCGCGCAGCCCTTCATCAACCTGTGCGAGTGGCAGCGCGCCATTACCACCGAGTTCGGCAGCGGTGCTGCGCGCGCACGGGCAGCCGCATCGACGCCCGGCGCGACCGAGCCCGTCGCTTCGCGGCAGGACATCCTCGACCATGCCGGCCAGCAGCTGCACGCGCTCGCGGCGCTCGACGACCGGCTCAGCCAGGCCTACACCGCGTGGGACGCGCTGGAGGCGCTGCTCGACGAGCGCCTGGGCATCGATGCGCCCAGCCTTTCGAAAGTGACTGACATGTTGGCCCAGATACGCCAGGCGGTTCGCAGCCTGCTCCAGGGACGCGACCCACGCGATGAAGAAAAGCCGGTCGCGCCCGCCGGGCCGCCTGCCGGCCACGCTTCGGAGGCATCGCCTTTTCCCGTGACTTCGACGGACGACCACACCATGCGCGAAGAATCTTCTTCATTCCCTCTTCCTTCGGGGCCGCAACCCGGCGCCGTGCCGGCGAGCGGCAACGGCCGCATCAACAGCCGCGCCGAGGCCTACCAATGGCTGGAACTGGCGGCGGCCTACCTGCTGCGCGAAGAGCCGCACAGCCCCACGCCGTACCTGGTCAACCGGGCCGTCACCTGGGGCCGCATGCCGCTGCCCGAGCTGATGCAGGAAGTGCTGCGCGAAGAAGGCGACCTGAACCGCTACTTCTCGATGCTGGGCGTGAGACCCGACGCGGACCGGTAGAGGCGGAGCGAGCGCCATGTCTTCTTCCTCCTCTTCCTCTGTCTCTGTTCCTCACCAATGGCATGAATTTCTCGCGGCGCACAACGCGCTGAAGGCCAGGCGCGCGGCCTTCGACGGCTGGATCGAATCGGTGGTCATGGGCGAGCCGTTCGACTGCGAAGTGTTCCGCAACGCCATGGCCCAGCTGGATGCGTCGCACCGGCTGGCGCAGGAGAAATCGGAGCTGCTCGTTCATCAGATTTCCGCCCACAGCGCGCCGCAAAAAGCAGGCACTGGAACCGCAAGAAAAAACGCATGACTGTCGGCGCTGTGAGCGGGCGGTTAATCTCGCCCCTCACAGGGAGGCAGTGCGGATGATCGAATTTCTTTGCAGCGGTGCGACCCGTCGTTCTGCCTTGGCCGCGGCAACGGCGCTCGCGCTTTTCACGGGAAGCGCAATGGGTGCAACGCTCGCTGAACCGCCGGGCAAGAACGCCCTAGCAGGTACAGGCACGGGCACACCGCCGTGGCTCCTCTGCGCCGAGCGAGATGGCGCGCTGCTGAAGTGGTGCCTGCTGGTCGATGCGGAAGGCCGCCCGGTCAGCAAGCAACCGATCGACCATGTCTGGAGTCCCCAGGCAGGGGAAGAGAACCGTGGCGATGCGTTCGGGCGGCTGGGCCATTTCCGCGACGGCATGCTGCTCTTTTTCAACGTGACCCCGGGCGACTACAGCACGCAGCGCTTCGGCTTCATCGACACGCGCGGCCAGGTCGTGGTGCCGGCGCGCTACCGCGACGCCGGTCCATTTTCGGAAGGCCGCGCACGCGTGTGCGACGAGCGGGGTTGCGGCTACATCGACACCGGCGGCCGCGAAGTCATTCCCTTGCGGCGGGAGTGGGTCAAGGCACGCGATTTTCATGATGGCCGCGCGCTGGTGCGAGGTTCCGGGTGGACGGCCGGC
This sequence comes from Variovorax sp. KBW07, assembly GCF_003852515.1. Taxonomy (GTDB): domain Bacteria; phylum Pseudomonadota; class Gammaproteobacteria; order Burkholderiales; family Burkholderiaceae_C; genus Variovorax. The sequence continues at coordinate 11,278 of NZ_QAJK01000044.1, forward strand.
TACGCCCATACCAGCCGGGGGCCGTATCACGTCAACGCCCCCTGGTCGGTGATCGATCGCGACGGAAATCTCGTGATGGGGCCGGACCAGTCGGCACTGCTGGCCGCCGCTCCTTCGACGGGCATGCCGGACTACCGATGGCAGCCGCCCACCAGCCACCCCTTCCAGGTCGTGGGCGATTTCAGCGGCGGCGTGGCGCCCTTCACGCAGCCCGGAAGCGGTGGCGTCGGCTTGGTCGACACCATGGGCCGGATCGTCGCTCCTGCACTCTATTCAGGCGTCTTCAGCTCGCTCAGGGGCCTGGAGGCAAACGCCGCCTACTGCGTGGAGAACAAGGCTGGCGAAAGAGGCGTGCTCAGCCGCGCCGGCCAGTTCGTCGGCTTCAAGAAACTGTTGAACACCCGGCGCCGCATCGACTGCTCCGATTTCAGCGCGCTCGGTGAAGGCCACAGCCTGGTGGGCCACGACGGATCGTCGTACGCGATCCTCGGCCCCGACCTGCGCGTGACCATGCCGTGGACCGGCCGCTTCGGGCAGGCGCTGCAACGCACGCGAATGCATGAAAGGTTGATCCCGATCAGGTTGGAGCGCAAGGTAGTCGGCAGGCCGGACTGCCCTGCATACAGCTATGAAGACAACTACATCGACGCACGAGGCCGCTTCGCGTCGGGTCGTCGTTTCGACGAGGCCCACGACCACGGGTTCAGCGAAGGGCTGGCCGGCGCCCGCATCCGCGACGCCGGCAACGACCCGGACAACTGCAGGCGAATGCAGGGCAAGCTGGGCTTTGTCGACCACAGCGGCGAATGGGCGATAGCGCCGCGCTTCGATGGCCTTGTCACTTCTTTCCGCGATGGCCGCGCGGTGGTCCATGGCGAAGCGGCAAAGAGCGTGCTCAACGGCGTGTGGAGCGCCGACGAAATGCTGATCGACCGCGAGGGCCGGATACGGGTTCGCTACAGCGACCTGGCGACGCCCAGGCCGCCGCGTTGAAGCCGCGTTGAAGTAGAGGCACGAGCGCTTCATTGCTCGCGTGGCGCCGGTCTGCAAGTCTTTTTTCTGTCACGCGCAATGCACGCCTTCGTCATCGTGGCTCCATAGAGTTCCGCTGCCGCGCCGAGGTCGACCAACGACCTCGCGACGTCACATAAAAACTCAGGGAAGAAAAAGATGACCGACTTCGCAATGGCGCTTCGCGCCTGGCCACGCCTGCAAGTTGCCGGGTGCCGCAACCCGCAGTCTCGCGCCGCACCGGCCCACCGCCTCACTGCCCACCTGCTGCGACCCGCAGCGCGGTAGTCCAACGCCCGCCGCACCGGGCACAAGCCCGCTTCGCACACCGCCCCTTCACGAGGGGATCGGTGCGCGCGCATTTCGACCTTTCGCTGTTCATGCCCGGCCGCATCGACGCGGCAACGGGCCATTCACCGGGACCACGACACCATGCATTTCCTTCTCCGATTCCACGCGCGCCGACTGTCCGTTGCGCTGCTGCTGGCTTGCACCCTGGCTGCCTGTGGCGGCGGCGGGAATAGCGTTACCGGCCTGCCCGTTGCCACGCCACAGCCCATCCCCGACACACCTGCCGACGCAACGCCGAAGCCCGTGGTGCATTGCGCCCCCTGAGATTCAACCGCCTGGAACGACCATGACTTCACGACGCAGCTTCTTGCGCAATACCGCCACCACCGGCCTGACCGCCGCCACGCTGGCCGCGTTTCCACTGAGCATCCGTCGCGCGCTCGCGACTCCCGCGAACAACGCCACGGGCAGCATCAAGGACGTCGAGCACATCGTGGTGCTCATGCAGGAGAACCGCTCGTTCGATCACTACTTCGGAACGATGAACGGCGTGCGCGGCTTCGGCGACCCGAGGCCAGTTCCGCTGCCGAGCGGAAGGCCTGTGTGGTACCAGAGCGTTGGCCGCAATGGCGCGCAACGCGGCACCGGCGGCAATGTGGGCTTCGACAACTGGCACAAGACACAGGAGTGGTATGAAAGCGACCCTGCGGCGCAAGCGAAGCTGCCCTACGTCTTGCCGTTCCGCCTCGACACAAGCACCACCACCGCACACCAGGTGGGCGGGACCGATCACAGCTGGAAACTGTCGCAGAGCCTGTGGAAGAACTGGGACACCTGGGTGCCCCTGAAAAGCCAGATGTCGATGGGCTACTACACCGAGCAGGACATCCCCTTCTACTACCAGTTGGCCGATGCCTTCACGATCTGCGATGCCAACCACTGCGGGATCTTTGCGAACACGGAGCCGAACCGCCAGTACTACACGGGCGGCGCAAGCGTCTACACGCTGAGCGGCCAGGACCCGGCAAACAGCAAGAAGAGGCTCAAGGGAAAGGAGCTGGACAACAACTGGACTGGAGATATGAGCAAGGACGAGGCATGGGAGGGCCTGCGCTGGAAGAGCTACGCCGAACAGCTGCAAGAAAAGGGGATCGACTGGCGCGTCTACCAGGCCTATTCGAACTACGGCTGCAACTCGCTGGCGTACCACAAGAAGTTCAGGAAGCTGGACAAGGGCTCCGACCTGTTCAAGCGAGGCCGCGCCTACGTGGGTCCGAACAACGGCAACAGAGACCAGAACGCCGACAAGGTACTGGCGAATGCCATCCAGGCGGACGTCATGGCCGGCACGCTGCCAGCGGTGTCATGGATTGTTTGCCCCGATGTGTTTTGCGAGCACCCCACGGACACCCCCGCCGCGGGCCAGGCGCTGGTCGACAAGCTGCTGCGCGCGCTGACCTCGAATCCGGCGGTCTGGGCGAAGACGGTGTTCATCGTCAACTACGACGAGAACGACGGCTTCTTCGATCACATGCCGGCCTACGTGCCGCCGGTCAACACCAGGCTGTATGGCTACCAGGGCCGCAGCACGGTGTCCGTCGATGCGGAGAACTACAACGGCGTGCCCATCGGGCTGGGGCCGCGCGTGCCGATGCTGGTGATCTCGCCATGGAGCAAGGGCGGATGGGTGTGCTCGCAGGTGTTCGACCACACCTCGGTGCTGCGCTTCATCGAACAGCGCTTCGGTGTGGAATGCGAAAACATTTCTCCGTGGCGCCGCGCGATCTGCGGCGACCTGACCACGGCATTCGATTTCAAGAACCCCGACGGTGCCCTGCCTCCCCTGCCCCCCACGGAAGACTACAAGGACCTTGCCGTAGCATCATCATTGAACGGGCTGCCGCCCCCGAAGCCGCCGGTCAGTGCATCGCGCCCCGTGCAGAAGACAGGCCAGCGGCCGACGCGCGCACTGCCATACGAACTGTTCGCGCACGCCCGGGTTGACGGTGACGGCAAGCGCTTCTGGATCGACTTTGCCAACACGGGAACCGCCGGTGCGGGGTTCATGGTCTATGCGAACAACCACGCCACCTTCGACGATGCCGACAAGCCCTGGGAGCCCGACGATTCGGTGTTTCCCGAGCGCGTCTTCAAGGATGCCAATGACCGCAAGGGCCCCTGGCAATACTCGGTGGAGGCCGGCAAGACGCTGTCGGACAGCTGGACACCGGACGCCACGGGCAACGCGCAGGCCCAGCCGGTGTACGACTTCTCGGTGTACGGCCCCAACGGCTTCTTGAACCAGTTCAAGGGCCGCCTGGTTGCCGCCGATGGCGACGGGGGGGCGCGGCCGGAAGTGCGGGCCTGCTACGACATCACCAACGGCAACCTGGTGCTGACGCTGAGCAACGCGGGACAGGCGGCGTGCACCTTCTTCCTGGCCAACGGCTACGACAACGCCGACTCCCGCACCCACGTGCTGCAGCCCGGCGCCTCGCTGAGCGACACATGGAACCTTTCCGCCAGTGCGCAGTGGTTCGACGTGCGTGTGACCGCGAACACGGGCGATGGCTTCCTGCGGCGCTTCGCGGGCCATGTCGAGACCGGCCGGCACAGCCTGACCGATCCGAAGATCGGCGGCATCGCCCTGGAATCGATCTAGGCAGCGCCCCGTGTTTCATTTTTCTACAACCACCACGGATCACCCCATGCCTGTCACCGTCTGGAAGAGCATTGTTTCTTGCGTGCTGTTGGCGGGCCTCCTGTCCGCCTGCGGCGGCGGCAGCGGCAACGGGGGATTTCCCGTGGCGCAGGGCAACCCACCGCCGGAAGCCAAGACCACCAGGAAAGTGCTGTTGATCGGCATCGACGGCCTGAACATCAACCAGCTGAAGCAGGCCGTCTCGGCGCAACGCGCGCCGGCGCTCGCGCAGCTTGAAATCAACGCGGCCTACACCGGTGGCCTGGCCGGCACGGTCACGCAGCAGGACACGCTGAGCGGCCCCGGCTGGGCCACCATCGTGACCGGCACGTGGGCCAACCGGCACCAGGTGACGTCCGATGCCGTGCCCCAGGCCTTGAAAGCCGATACGGTGTTCAGGCAGCTCAAGGCGGGCATTCCTGCCCACAAGACGGCGGTGGTGGCCGGCAGCTCGTTGCTGGCCGGGCTGCTCCAGCCGGACGTGCAGGACGGCACGGTCGACCGCATGATCGACTGCTCGGGCGTCGACCTCTGCGTTGCCGTTTCATCGACGCAGGCCATCGCCGATGGCAACAACGACCTGGTACTGGCCAACTTCCACGCGCTGGCCCCGATCGCGGGCACGGGCACCGATGCCGACTACCAGGGCGCATTGGTGCTCCTCGATCAACAGGTGGGCAAGCTGCTGGCGGCCGTCCGGGCGCGCCAGCAACAGAACCCCAAGGAAGAGTGGCTGGTGCTGGCAACCGCCGACAGGGCCCTGCGCGCCAAGGGCGCGCCCGTGCCACCGCCGCAAGCGGACAAGACCACGTTCATTGCGCTGAACAAGCCGGCCAATCCGCTGTTCAATACCGCGGCACCCCTGAACCTGTACGACTATTCGAGCGCGGCCGACATCACCCCCACTGTGCTGGCCTTCATGGGCGTGGCCACCGCGGACCCCGGGCGCTGGACCATGGACGGGCAGTCGCTGTTCGCTCCGCCCGGCGTGCAGCAGTTGCGCAGCAGCACCGCGGTCGCAACGCCGAAGACCATCGACCTGAGCTGGCGACTGGCAGCCGACGCGCCGCCGCCGGCCGAGATCAAGGTCTATCGCGATGGCGCCCTGATCCAGACCCTTCCGCCGACCGCCACGGCCTGGGCCGACACACCGCCGGGACTTGGCGCCGAGGGCGAAAAGATCTATGCGTACAACTACGTCGTGGCCGCCGATGCGGTGGCAATTTCCACGCGCGCCGAGATCAACTACGTCGAGCCGCTGGACCGGTTGGCACCAACGCTCGTCAACCAGTTGCTCGCATTCATTTCGTTCGACACCGGCCTTGGTGACACCAAGGGTGGACCCGGCTTCGCCTTGCTGAAACCGACACCGCCCACGACACCCGTCTACATTGCCGACGGGCTGGGCGGCAAGGCGTTGGTGATCGATCCGAAGGTCAACAGCTATGTGATGCCTGCCGCGCTCGCGGGGCGTGCGCAGTTCACGCTTGGTTTCTGGTTCAACTCGGATGCCGCGCAGTCGTGGCTGCCCGTGGTGACCAACAAGAACTGGGCGTCGGGCGCGAACCCTGGGTTCATCATCAGCCAGAAAGATTCGCCCAACACGCTGACCTTCAACTTCGGCGACGGCAAGCAGCGGGCCGATGCCGACTTGTCGATCCCGTCGAGCCAATGGGTTTACATCGCGCTGAACGTTGACACGGTGGCGAAGAAGGCAACGGCCTACGTCGGAACGCCGGGGCAGACGTTGAAGAACACGGCGCTCGACCTGGCCGCGCTCGACATGGTGAAGATGCTGCCCACAACAGGCCCACTGGTCTTCAACGAGGACGCCACCGGCAAGTACTACCAGAGCGGCTACACCATCGGCGCCGTTGCCCCCAAGTACAACGATGTCGCCCTGTGGAACCGTTCGCTGAGCGCGAAGGAAGTGACCATGCTGTTCAGCGCCGGCAAGTCGCTGAGCACGTTGAATCCCTGAGAAGCCTGAAAGTGCCCACGGGCACCTGGGCAGCAAGCCATCACGCGCCCGCGCCTCTCTGTCGCGGGCGCGCGCGCTCTCGGGTACGCTAGAGAACAATCACGTTCTTCTATCTAATTCAAATAGTTACAGAGACTATGAAAATCGCCACCTGGAACGTCAACTCCCTCACCGCCCGCCTGCAGCACGTGCTCGACTGGCTCATTGCCAATCCGGTCGACGTGCTCTGCCTGCAGGAGCTGAAGATGACCGACGACAAGTTCCCGCTCGAGGTGCTCAAGTCGGCCGGCTATGAAGCGGCCGTGTTCGGCCAGAAAACCTACAACGGCGTGGCCATCCTGAGCCTTGCGCCGGTGCGCGACGTGGTGAAGAACATCAGCGGCTTCACGGACGAGCAATCGCGCGTGATCGCGGCCACGGTCGATACGCCCTCGGGCCCGGTGCGGGTGGTCAACTGCTACTTCGTGAACGGCCAGGAGCCGGGCTCCGAAAAGTTCGCCTACAAGATGAAGTGGCTTGACGCCCTGCGCGAATGGCTGCGCCAGGAACTGGCGGCGCATCCGAACCTGGTGCTGCTGGGCGACTTCAACATCGTGCTGGAAGACCGCGACAGCTTCGACCCGGTGGGACTGAAGGAAACGATTCACCACACGACGGAAGAACGCAACCATTTCAAGGCGCTGCTGGAGCTGGGCCTGAAAGACAGCTTTCGCATGTTCGAGCAACCGGAAAAGAGCTTCTCGTGGTGGGACTACCGCATGCTGGGCTACCAGAAGAACCGCGGGCTGCGCATCGACCACATCCTGGTGAGCGAACCGCTGGTGCCGCGCGTGAAGGGCTGCGTGATCGACCGCGTGCCGCGCAAGTGGGAGAAGCCTAGCGACCATGCACCGGTGGTGCTCGAACTCGATCAGAGCGTCTGAACGGCCGGCCCCGATATGACCGCGCGCGCAACTGCTGCTACCTCTTCTTCGCGTCTCTCCGCCCCTCCGGTGCTTTCGCGGGCGCTGCGCACGATGGCCATTGCCACCGCTGCCTTCGCCATCGCCGGTTGTTCGCTGCTGAAGCCGGCGGACAACAAGACGGAAGACGGCAATCCGGCATCGGCCTCGCCCACGGACGAAGCCTCGCCGGGCAGCCGCGACATTCCGACGGTGCGGCTGATCACGGCGCAGACGCCGGCCATTCGCACCTACCGCAAGATCGGCGCGCGCCACATCTACAACAAGTACGCGAGCCGCATCTACAAGGGAAAGATTCCGCCACTGGTGTATGCGGTGGTGGTGGTCGAGACGGACATCGACGCCAACGGCAAGGTCGTGAACGTGAGCTTCAGCCGCGTGCCGAGCCATGCGCCGGAGGTGCCGCCGATGATTGCGGAGCTGATCAAGGCAACGTCGCCGTTGCCCTCGCCGGGCAAGCTCGGAGGCCACACGTATGTCGACACGTGGCTCTGGGACAAGAGCGGAAAATTCCAGCTGGATTCGCTGACGCTGGGCCAGCGGAGCCGATAAAAAAAGGGCCTTTGAAGGCCCTTGTCATTCGATACCCAGTTCCTGGATTTTTCGTGTGATGGTGTTGCGGCCGATGCCGAGCTTTTGCGCGGCTTCGATGCGCCGGCCACGCGTATTGGCCAGCGCCGTGAGGATGAGCCGCGACTCGAAGCGGCGCGAGAGCACGTCCCACACGTCGGTGCGTCCGGCGGCCAGCAGGGCCTGGGCTTCGACCTCGAGGCCGGCTTCCCAGCTGCTGATACCGCTTGCCGCTGTAGATGCGCCTTCAGAGGCCGAGGAAGCGAGCCCCGTGGCCGCCAGCGGCTCGTGCTCGGCCCCATGCGCTGTGGCGGACGCCAGGGGCGGCGCTGCAGACGTTGCAGCCGCAAGGTCTGCCGAATGCTGCGCATCGCCGACCGGTGCCACGCTGCCGTTGGCCACGGCCATCACTTCGGGTGGCAGGTCTTTGGCCTCGATCAACTGCGCCGGCGCCATCACGGTCAGCCAGTGACAGATGTTCTCCAGCTGCCGCACGTTGCCGGGGAAGCCGAAGGTTGCGAGCTTGGCCAGCGCCGCATCGGAAATGCGCTTGGGTTCGACGCCAAGTTGACGCGCGCTGACCTGCAGGAAGTGACGCGTGAGCGCGGGCACGTCTTCGCCGCGTTCGCGCAGCGCCGGCAGGCGCAGGCGGATCACGTTGAGGCGGTGGAACAGGTCTTCACGGAAGCCGCCGAGCTTGACGCGCTGCTCCAGGTCTTGATGGGTGGCCGCGATGACGCGCACGTTGGCCTTGACCGAGTTGTGGCCGCCCACGCGGTAGAAATGGCCGTCGCTGAGCACGCGCAACAGGCGCGTCTGCAGGTCGAAGGGCATGTCGCCGATTTCATCGAGGAAGAGCGTGCCGCCTTCGGCCTGCTCGAAGCGGCCGCGCCGCATGGTTTGCGCGCCGGTGAAGGCGCCGCGCTCATGGCCGAAGAGTTCGCTCTCGAGCAGGTCCTTGGGAATGGCCGCGGTGTTGATGGCCACGAAGGGGCCGTTGGTGCGCGGCGAGTGCTTGTGCAGCGCGCGCGCCACCAGTTCCTTGCCGGAGCCCGATTCGCCGGTGATGAGCACCGTGACGTTGCTTTGCGAGAGCCGGCCGATGGCGCGGAACACGTCCTGCATGGCAGGCGCCTGACCGAGCATTTCGGGCGCGGCGACCATGCGCTCTTCGGCCACTTCTTCGCGCTGGCTTTCATCGACGGCGCGGCGGATGAGCTCGACGGCGCGCGGCAGGTCGAAGGGCTTGGGCAGGTATTCGAAGGCGCCGCCCTGGAACGCCGAGACGGCACTGTCGAGGTCGGAGAAGGCCGTCATGATGATGACGGGCAGGCCGGGGTGCTTGGCCTTGATCTTGTCGAGCAGGTCGAGCCCGGAACCGCCGGGCATGCGGATATCGCTCACCAGGACCTGGGGGCCTTGCTGTTCGTCGTCGGCGGCCTGTTCGAGTGCGGCGAGCACCTCGCGCGTGTTGGTGAAACTGCGCGTGGGCAGGTCTTCGCGCAGCAGAGCCTTCTCGAGCACGAAGCGAATCGATTGGTCGTCATCAACTATCCAGATCGGCTTCATGCATCTCCTTGTTGCCGTGCTGCGCTAGGGCAGCGGTATCAGTATCTTGAAATCGGTCCGGCCCGGGACGCTGTCGCACTCGATCACGCCGTGATGCTGTTGCACAAAAGTTTGTGCAAGCGTCAGTCCCAGCCCGGTCCCGCCTTCCCTGCCCGAGACGAGCGGATAGAAGATGCGGTCCTTGATCGTGTCCGGCACACCCGGTCCATTGTCGATTACATGCAATTCCAGTGCCAGTCGATACCACTGCTTGTTGAAGATGACCTGGCGGGCCACGCGGGTCTTGAAAGTGATCTGCGCATCGCCGGCCGCGCGCCGCTCCGACAGCGCCTGCGCGGCGTTGTGCACGATGTTGAGGGTGGCCTGGATGAGCTGTTCGCGGTCGCCGCGAAACTCGGGAATGGACACGTCGAAGTCGCGCTCGATGTGCAGGTCGCGCGGAAACTCCGCCAGGATGACCGAGCGCACGCGTTCGCAGACTTCGTGGATGTTGACGTCGCCCACCACGTGCGGGCGGCGATGCGGCGCCAGCAGCCGATCGACCAGCGTCTGCAGCCGGTCGGCCTCGTGGATGATGACCTGCGTGTATTCGATGAGGTCGCGCGACTCGACCTCCATCTGCAGCAACTGCGCCGCGCCGCGAATGCCGCCGAGCGGATTCTTGATCTCGTGCGCGAGGTTGCGGATGAGTTCCTTGTTGGCCTGCGCCTGGTCGATGAGGCGCTCTTCGCGGTCTTGCCGCACCTGCTGCTCCAGCGGCGACATTTCGATGATGAGCTCGCCCGGCTTGTCGCCTTGCGCCAGCGTGACCTGCACGGGCATCAGCTCGTGGTTGACGCGGCGCAGGAAGGCTTCGTAGCGCAGCGTGGCGAAGTCGTTGCTGCGTGCGCCGTCGATGGCGGTGCGCAGCACCTGGGGCTCATGAAAGCAGGCGCCGAACTGCGAGCCTTCGAGCGTGCGTCGCGAGGTGCCCAGAGCGTCTTCGAGGCCTGCATTGGCAAACAGCACGGAGCCGTCGCTGTTGACCACGGCGATGAGCGTGGACAGCAGGTCGAAGGTCTGAAAGCGCGTGTTGGCGCCAACCGCCTTCTTCCCGAATGCCATGCGTTCCTTGGTGTTGCTGCTGCTTACTGCTGCTTGAGGACCGGCGGCAGGCGACCGATTTCGCGGCGAATGCCGGCGATGTCGCTTTCGTTGCGCGCCAGCTCGGCTTTCATTTCGGCCACGCGGTCGAGATACTTCTGGTAGTTCTTGGCCTCGCCGCCCTGCTTCTCGGGCTCGCCGTTGTTGAATTCTTTCTTGAGCTCGGCCTGCCGTGCCTCGGCCTTCTTGAGCTCGGACTCGAGCACCGAGCGGGCCTCGCCGTCGCGGGCGCGCTGGTCGACGCCTTCGACGCGCGGGCTGCCGGCGGGTGCGCGCGAAGCCGACGAACCGGAACCCGAAGAACCGCTGCCGCCGCCGCCACCCGAGGACTTGGTGCCCTGCACGACGGTGACGTTGCCGCCTTCCATGACCTTGCAGCCTTTTTGCTGGGCGATGGTGGCGTTGTTGGTGTATTCGTTGCCGCAACGCCAGACGCGCTCCTGCGCGAACGCAGGCAGCGCGGCGAGCAATGAACCGGTCAGGAAAATGAGGGAAGCAGTCTTCATGTGTATCGGTGGAGGGCGCGACAAAGGCGCATTTTCATGCAATTCGACGCCACTGGTGACCAGATGTTCCACGCCAAGGAAAAAGGACGGCCAGGGCCGTCCTTTTGTCTTACTTCCCCTTGCGCAGAGGGCTGTTCAGGCGATTACAGCGAGTAGTACATGTCGAACTCGACCGGATGGGTCGCCATGCGGAAACGCGTGACTTCCTGCATCTTGAGCTCGATGTATGCGTCGATGTACGCGTCGGTGAACACGCCACCCTTGGTGAGGAAGGCGCGGTCCTTGTCGAGGTATTCCAGGGCCTGGTCGAGGCTGTGGCACACGGTCGGGATCAGCGCGTCTTCTTCCGGCGGCAGGTGGTACAGGTCCTTGCTGGCGGCTTCGCCCGGATGGATCTTGTTTTCCACGCCGTCGAGGCCGGCCATCAGCAGCGCGGCGAAACCGAGGTACGGGTTCATCAGCGGATCGGGGAAGCGCGCTTCGACGCGGCGGCCCTTCGGGTTGGCCACGAACGGGATGCGGATCGAGGCCGAACGGTTCTTGGCCGAGTAGGCCAGCTTCACCGGGGCTTCGAAGCCGGGCACCAGGCGCTTGTAGCTGTTGGTGCCGGGGTTCGTGATGGCGTTCAGGGCACGGGCGTGCTTGATGATGCCGCCGATGTAGTGCAGGGCGAAGTCCGACAGGCCTGCATAGCCGTCGCCGGCGAACAGGTTCTTGCCGTCTTTCCAGACCGACTGGTGCACGTGCATGCCAGAGCCGTTGTCGCCAACGATGGGCTTGGGCATGAAGGTGGCGGTCTTGCCGTAGGCGTGGGCCACGTTGTGGATCACGTACTTCTGCAGCTGGACCCAGTCGGCGCGCTGCACGAGCGTGCTGAACTTGGTGCCCAGTTCCATCTGGCCGGCGTTGGCCACTTCATGGTGATGCACTTCGACCGGGATGCCGAGCGATTCGAGCACCAGGCACATTTCGGAGCGCATGTCCTGGAAGCTGTCGACCGGGGGAACCGGGAAATAGCCGCCCTTGACCGCCGGACGGTGGCCGGTGTTGCCGTGCTCGTATTCCTTGTCGGTGTTCCACGAGGCTTCTTCGGATTCGATCTTCACGAAACAGCCCGACATGTCGTTCTTCCAGCGAACGCCGTCGAACACGAAGAATTCGGGTTCCGGACCGAAGAAAGCGGTGTCGCCCAGGCCCGAGGCCTTCATGTAGGCTTCGGCGCGCTTGGCGAGCGAACGCGGATCGCGCTCGTAGGCCTTGCCGTCTGCCGGGTCGATCACGTCGCAGGTCAGGATCAGCGTCGTTTCTTCGAAGAAGGGGTCGATGTTGGCGGTGTTCGGGTCGGGCATGAGCTGCATGTCCGAGGCTTCGATTCCCTTCCAACCCGCGATGGACGAGCCGTCGAATGCGTGGCCCGAAATGAATTTGTCTTCATCGAAGTGCGACACGGGCACGGTCACGTGCTGCTCTTTGCCGCGGGTGTCGGTGAAGCGGAAGTCGACGAACTTGACCTCGTTTTCCTTGACGAGCTTGAGTACATCGGCGACGGTCTTTGCCATCAGTTTCTCCTGAGTTGGATGGTGATTGGGAATACAGGGACGAGGGATGCAGTTTCTGTGCCATTGTCACCTCACGCCGCGAGGCTTTGGTGACCACTGCATACGCCAAATGGAGGCGAAATTTCACCAAATTGGTGCGTTAAGTATCAACGCACCAATTCTGGGCCAAGCTTGGCATCAAAGGTGTGCAACCCTTCGAGCAACTGGGCATAGGCGGCATCGAGCCGGCCGGGGTCGCCCTTGACGCCCAGCTCGATGTGGCGGCCGTATTCGGGGTGGTCAACGCTGGGCAGGCTGAACACCTTGATCCCGGCGTGGGTGTCTTCGATGGCCTGCATGAGCGGGGTGAGCGTGGCCTCCATGGCACCGAAAACGATCACGGACTTCTCGGCGACGGCGTTGCGGGTGAACAGGTCGGCATAGCGGCTGTCGAGCACCGATTCGATCATCGGCCAGGCCATGACCGGGAAGCCGGGCACGAAGTGCACGTCCTGCACGCTGAAACCGGGGATCTTGTTGTACGGGTTGTGGATGAGCACGGCGCCTTGCGGAAACACGCCCATGTTGAGCCGGTGCACGTTGTCGGACCGGTCGGGCTCGTAGGGCACGCCCTGCTCGCGCGCCGTGTCCTGCATGCGCTCGCGGATCAGCAGCTCGGCCTCCGGGTGCAGGGCCAGCGGCACGCGCAGCGCCTTGGCGGCGCATTGGCGGGTGTGATCGTCGGGCGTGGCGCCGATGCCGCCGGTGGAGAACACGATATCGCCGGAAGCAAAAGCCCGCTCGAGCGCGGCGGTGATGCGCGCGGGCTCGTCGCCGACGTATTCGGCCCAGCCGAGTTGCAGGCCGCGCGCGGCGAGCAGCTCGATGACCTTGGCCATGTGCTTGTCGGCCCGCTTGCCGGAGAGGATCTCGTCGCCGACGACGATGAGACCGAATGCGCGTGTCATGGTGAACCCCATTGAGAAAGAGCGGCCTTGTTGGCTTCCAAGACCTCGATGGCCGCGGTGCCGCCGGCGCCACTGGCGGCCGAAGCCTCGGCCACCGCGCGCTGGGCTCGCAGTTGCCCGAGCGCGTCGAGGCAGTAGTGGGCGAACCAGAGCGCCGAAAAGGCAAAAACCAGTGTGTAGATCCAGATGGCGATCGGCACCAGCACGAAGAAGGCGGCGGCGAACAGCAGGCCCGAGGCCCACACGATGCTCGGCGCGGCGCCCAGGTAGCCGCACAGCACGCCGATCAGCAGCAGTGGCAGCCGGTGCGCGCGCAGCAGCGCGGCGCGTTCTTCAGGGCTGGCGTGCTCGGCCAGCGCGTCGAAGCTCATCACGCGGTAGGTGAGCCAGCCCCAGATCAGCGGCGGGAGAATGAGCACCAGCGGCGGAATGAGCCACAGCGGCATCGAGACCACGAGGGCGATCATCGCGAGGATGGTGACGCCGAGCGAGCGGGCCACGCTGCCGATGAACGAAGCGCCCTTCTTCTGCTCGAGCGAGGGAAAGCGCCGCTCGGCCACCAGCTTGGTGAGCGCCGGCGCCATGAAGCCGGCCACGATCAGAAGGGAGAGCACCACGACCAGCGGCGTGGCGGCAAACACCACCACCAGCGGCGCCAGCAAGGCCGTGACGTCGCTGGAGAACAGCCGACCGATCCAGGCCCAGAAGCTGGCCAGCAGCGGCCAGGCATCGAGTGCGCCGCGCGTCCAGACCACGGCCGCGTCCCAATAGAAGTACCCGAGCACCGAGGCCAGCAGGACCATCAGGCCCAACGGCAGCAGCGACAGCACGATCACGCGCGGCAGCATGCAGTAGGCGACCGCGCGCCAGAAGGAGTCGAGGAGCAGGCGCATGAGGGTGCGAGGATAACGCCTCGGCCCGGGTTTTCAGGGGCCTGTGGCCCTCAACCGCGACCGACCATTCGCTTCAAGCCCAGCCACTGCTGCGCCCAGAAGCCGCGCCCGTACTCGCGCACACGGCCATCGGCGCCGGGCTCGACCTGGTCACGGATGCCCGTCGGGTCGTAGCGGGCTTCGAAGTTGGCGGTGCCGAACATCATGTCCCACCACGGCAGCAGCACGCCGAAGTTGTGGCCGCCCAGCGTGCTCTTGCCGTTCGACTCGTGGCCCAGCCCGATGCTGTGGTGCAGCCGGTGAAAGCGCGGGCTGATCCACAGCCGCTCGCCGATGGCGCCGAAGCTCAGGCGCAGGTTGGCGTGCTGCAGGCTCTCGCTGAGCTGGGTGAAGGCCACGAAAGCGATGAACTGCCCCGGCGCCACGCCGATCAGTTGCGCCACGATGACGATGAGCGTGTCGTGGACGATGTCGTCGAGCAGGTGGTTGCGGTCGTCGCTCCACATCGTCATCTGGCGCTGCGAGTGGTGCAGCGAATGCAGGCCCCACCACCAGTTGAACTGGTGCTGGCCGCGATGGATCCAGTAGCCGACGAAGTCGAGCACCACGAGGTAGATGGCAAAGGCGACCACCGGCACGTCGGTCACGCCGGGCCAGACTTCATCGAGGTGGAAGGTGCCCCAGCCGGCCGTACGCAGGCTGCCCAGTGCGTCGTCGAAGAAGGGCTGCAGCGTGAAGAACAGCGCCAGCCGGAACAGGCCGAGCCGGTGGATCAGCGTGTACAGCACGTCGATGCGGATGGCGTGGCGGTCGACCACCGGCTCCACCGAGCGCCAACGCTGCAGCGGACCGATGACCGCGATCAGCACCACGATCTGGATCAGTCCGACCAGCAGCCAGCCGGTGGCGTCGAAGGCGTCTTCGGTCCAGCCGCCCAGGCCGACGGCATAGACCAGCGGCTGCACGGCGGTCTCGAAGAACCAGCCCTGCAGTGCGGAAAAAAGGTCAGTCAGCCAATCGATCACGGCGCGAACTCAGGGGTGGGATGCGATCCAGGCGCGGTAGTCCGGGTGCTGGCGCAGCGTTTGAAAACAGAAGCCCTTGGCCTTCAGGCCGACGATGAGCGGCTCGAGGTTGGCCGGCGCCCAAGGGTCCTTGCGCGACCAGATGCCCAGGTGCGCAAGAAGAATGTCGCCGGGGCGGATGGTGTCGAGCGCTTGCGTGAGCAGCTTCGCGTTGCTGAATTTCTCGCTCGGCAACTCGTCGCCCAGGAAGCCGGCGGGCGCCCAGCCCACCTGCTCGTAGCCGCAGGCCTTGGCGGACGCCAACAGTTGCGGCGAGGTCTTGCCACCCGGCGCGCGGTACAGCGGCAATGGCTTCTTGCCGGTGATGAGCGCCAGCCGCTCGGACGACTTGCGGATGTTGGCGCAGTACTCGGCCGCGCTCCAGACGGATTCTTTTCCGTTCTGCGGACCAGCCGACGGCTTGATGCGAAAGCTGGGCGGCGTGCCCTTGATGTCGCCGCGCCAGTAGGCGTGGTCGTAGGTGTGCGAGCCGAATTCGTTGCCTTCGGCCGCCCTCGCCTTCCACCACGGCGCCCAGTGGTCGTCCAGGCTGTCGCCGTCGGTCTGGGTGCGCTCGGCGGCGGCAAAGAAAGTGACGCGAACGTCTTGCCGCTTGAGCACGTCGGCCACCAGCGGGGCGATGCCCATGTGGCCGGTGTCGAAGGTCAGGTAGACCGGTTTTTCGCAGGAGGCACCAGCACCTTGCGCCGCCCAGGCGCCGGGAACCATGGTTCCGGCCAGCAGCAGCGCGAAGGCCGCTCCAGCGCGCCTACGTACGCTTGCCATGGTCCAGCGTCCAGACGCCGTGCGGCGAGCGGCCGACATTGACCTGCCGCACCACCTTCTGGCTGGCCAGGTCGACCACCGTGAGCTTCTTGGCCCAGCGCGAGGTGACGTACAGCGTCTTGCCGTCGGCCGACACGTCCATGCAGTCGGGGCCGCCCGGTACCGCGTAGTTGGCGACGACCTTCAGCGTCGCCAGGTCGATGCGGCTGATGGTGTTGGCGACGCGGTTGCTCACGAACACGGTCTTGCCGTCGCCCGCCGAGCGGAAAGCGTGGGCGCCCTTGCCGGTGGGAATCTTGCCGACCAGCTTGGGCTGCGCGCCGGCCACGTCGAACACCTGCACGCCGTCGCCGCCGGTCAGGCCGACCAGCAGCGTCTTGTCGTTGTGCGTACCGAAGATGTCAGCCGGCATGGTGCCGGTGGCGGTGCGCCACTTGACGGTCTGCGTGGGCAGGTCGACGGCGATCATTTCATCGCTGTCCTGCATGGTCACGTAGGCGATGGTGCTGGTGTTGTCGATCCAGATGTGGCTGGGCGTCTTGCCGGTGGCGATGCGCTTGGCGAGCTTCAGGTCCTTGCCATCCCAGCGGTAGACGTCGACGTGGTTCAGGCGGTTGCCCGCGGTGACGAACCACTTCATGTCGCGCGAGAACTGCAGCTGGTACGGATCGATGATGCCGTACACCACGCGCTGCACTTCCGCCGTCTTGGGGTTCAGAAAGGTCAGCGAGTCGCCCGCCGAATTGGCCACGATGACCGACTTTTCGTCGGGCGTCATGTAGATGTGGTGCGGCTCCTTGCCGGTGGCAATGCGCTGTTTTTCCGTCCAGTCGACCGGGTTGATCACGCTCACGCTGGCGTCCAGCGAGTTGAGCACGAAGATCGGAGGGGGATCGGACGGCGCGGCGGTGGCGGGGGGTGCCGCCAGGGTTGCGAGCGCCGTCAGGCAGGAAAGCAGGAAGGCCGCGATGCGGCCGTTCGGTCGGGCAGGAAGTCGCAAGGGAAGGTTCCGAGAGAGAGCTGACGATCTTAACGGCCATGCATTAAGGCTGGCTGACCGCGGCGGCTGCCTTTCTACGACCTTTGTGCGACCTTTCTGCGCCCTCTCGCCACTATTGGGACGGCTTGGCGGGCTTGGCGGCCGGTGCGCGCAGCGCCGCAACCTCGTCGGCGGTCAGCCAGCGCCATTGCCCCGGCGCCAGGCCTTCGGGCAGCACGAGCCCTCCGATGCGGGAGCGGTGCAGCCCCTCGACCCGGTTGCCGACCGCGGCCAGCATGCGCTTGACCTGGTGGTACTTGCCCTCGGTCAGCGTGAGCCGCAGGTGCAGCGGGCTGTCGGACTCGCAGGCGGCCGCGCGCACCGGCTTCGGGTCGTCGTCGAGCACCACGCCGGCCAGCAACTTGGCAATCTGCGCCTCGTCGATCTCGTGCTTGGCCGTGACCTCGTAGACCTTGGGCACGTGGTGCTTGGGCGAGCCCATCTTGTGTATGAACTGGCCGTCGTCGGTCAGCAGCAGCAGGCCGGTGGTGTCCTGGTCGAGCCGGCCGATGGCCTGCACGCCCTGAACCGCGCCCTTGTTGGGCCGAAGCCGCAGCGGCGAAGGCAGCAGCGTGTAGATGCTCGGGTAGGTCGAGGGCTTCTGCGAGCACTCGGTGCCGGCCGGCTTGTGCAGCATCAGGTAGGCCTTCTCGTGGTACGCCCACCCGGTGCCCTGGACGGTGAAAAGCAGGCCTTCGGGGTCGAGCTCTTCGAAGGGGTCGTCGACCACGGCGCCCGCGATGGTCACGTGGCCTTGCTGGACCAGGCCGGCGCACACGCGCCGCGTGCCGAAGCCCTGGGTATAGAGGATGTCTTGCAGATGCATGGGAAATGAAAAAAGCGGCCGCGCCGACAGGGGCACGACCGCCTTCGAGTTTGCCGCAGGTTCAGTAGCCCGCAGCCAGGCCGGTGTTGCGGCGGGGGTCGTTGGCGCCGTAGAAGCGGTTGGCACCGACCGGCTTGCCGCCCAGGGACGGCGCGCCGACGATGATCGCCGCGAGGTGGTTGGCCGGCTGCGGCACGCCCAGGTTGTGGCCCATGTCGGTCAGGATCTTGCGGGTGTCGGGGCTGATCGCGAAGGTCTCGACGTTGGTAACATCGGGCAGCCATTGCTGGTGGAAGCGGGGCGCATCGACGGCTTCCTGCACGTTCATGCCGTAGTCGACCACGTTCAGGATGGTGTGCAGCACAGCCGTGATGATGCGGCTGCCGCCGGGCGTGCCGACCACGAACACCGGCTTGCCGTCCTTCGACACGATGGTCGGGCTCATCGAGCTCAGCGGGCGCTTGCCCGGGGCGATGGCATTGGCCTCGCCCTGCACCAGCCCGTACATGTTGGGCACGCCGATCTTCGAGGTGAAGTCGTCCATCTCGTTGTTCAGCAGCACGCCGGTCTTGGCGGCCGTGACCTTGGCGCCGAACCAGTCGTTCAGCGTGTAGGTCACCGAGACAGCGTTGCCCCACTGGTCGGTGATCGAATAGTGGGTGGTGTTGCTGCCTTCATGCGGCGCCACGCCGGGCTTGATGTCCTTCGAAACGCCGGCCTTCTTGGGGTCGATGGCGGCGCGGATCTTCTCGGCATAGCCCTTGTCGAGCAGGCGGTCGAGCGGGTTCTTCACGAAGTCGGGGTCGCCCAGGTAGCTGTTGCGGTCCACGTAGGCGTGGCGCATGGCTTCGATCTGGTAGTGCACCGACTGGGCCGAACGGAAGCCCAGGTCCTTGAGCGGGTAGCCCTCGAGGATGTTGAGCATTTCGCAGATGATCACGCCGCCCGAGCTGGGCGGGGGTGCCGACACCACGCGGTAGCCGCGGTAGTCGCACTCGACCGGCGCGAGTTCGCGGGTCTTGTACTGGTCGAGGTCGGCCTGCGTGATGATGCCCTTGCCGGCCTGGCTCGATGCCACGATGGCATTGCCGACCCAGCCCTTGTAGAAGCCGTCGGGGCCCTTGGCGCTGATCTCCCTCAGCGTTTTCGCGAGGTCTTTCTGCACCAGCTTCTGGCCGACCGCGAAGGGCTCGCCCTTGTTCAAAAAGATGGCGCCGGAGACCGGGTCTTTCTTGAAGTCGGCGGTGGCCGTGAGCAGCATGTCGATGTCGCCCTGCTCCAGCGCGAAGCCCTTGTCGGCCAGCTGGATCGACGGCGCGATCAGGTCGGCGCGCTTCATGGTGCCGTACTTTTCGCGTGCGTATTCCATGCCCGACACCGAGCCCGGCACGCCGACGGCCAGGTGGCCGTTGGTGCTCAGGCCCTTGACGACGTTGCCGTCCTTGTCGAGGTACATGTTGGCCGTGGCGGCCAGCGGTGCTTTTTCGCGGAAGTCGAGAAAGGTCTTGCGGCCGTCGGCCAGCTGCACGGTCATGAAGCCGCCGCCGCCCAGGTTGCCCGCGGCCGGGTAGACCACGGCCAGCGCATAGCCCACGGCCACGGCCGCATCAACGGCGTTGCCGCCGCGCTTGAGCACGTCGACGCCAACCTTGCTGGCCAGATGCTGCGCGCTCACGACCATGCCGTGCTCGGCCGCGACCGGTGCCTGCGACGCGGCATTCGACGCGCCGGCGGCTGCCAGCGCGAGCACCGCCGCAACGGCTGCGCGCAGTTTGGGAGTCCAGTGGATTTGTTGCATGTTGAAGTCTCCTCTGTAGGTTCGATGGCGAATGAATGAGACGGGGGGTCAGGCCGTGAGCAATGCCTTGCGTCGCAAGGCATCCAGCGCCAGCGCGACCTGCTGCTGGGCGAATTCTTTCACTGTCGACGGATCGGTCAATGGCTTGTCGTCTTTCATGAAACGCAGGCGGTCGCCATGCACTTCCGCCGCCAGGTGTTCGGCCAGCGCCTCGTGCGAGTGGGTGCCGTCGAGCAGTGGCAGCAGGCTTCGCTCGAGCAGCGTGAGCCCGACGGACTCGTGCCACTGGTTGCAGGCACTGGCCGTAGCGCCAGCCCCCAGCGCCAGACCAGGCGCAACGCGCACCGCGGTCAACGCTTGCGGCAAGCCGGAGACCGCTGTTGCGGTGGGCACCGGGGTGCGCCGGATGCGCAGCGCACCGAGAATCAGCAACTCTTCGAGCATGGCCATCACGGCCGCGTCGATCTCGGCGACCGGCCGGTTCACGAGCTTGGCAGCCGCGGCAATCAGCGCATCGGCGGGCATCGATGCCGGATAGCTGGCGCCGAGCAGGTGCGCCACGGCCTTGTGCACGGGCAACCGCAGCGTGACGCTCAGGCCACGAATTGCACGGCAAGGCTGCTCGCGGGCATCGAGCGCGAGCGCTGCGCCATCTTCGGACGCAAAGCTGCCGGCGAACTCCAGCGCACGGATGCGCGCGGGGTCGAGGCGGTAGCGGATGTCCCGGGCATTCGGCTGCTTGACCAGCAGCGTCTGGCGAAAAGTGCGGTTGACCAGGAAGTCGAGGTACTGCTCCATCATGACCTGGCTGCCACCGCATTCGCGCAGCAGCGGGTCGCGCACCTTCTCGCCGTAGTTCTGCACGAACATGGTCGACGGCTCCGCATCGCAGAGGTAGGCAAGGCCATGTGCGTCAGCGCGGGCGACGAATTCCTTGAAGTAGCACGGTGCGTTGAAGGGCTCCAGAAACTCGTGCAGAAGGTACGAGTGGTTGGCGCCGCGCACGATCGGCATGGCTTCATCGAGCGCCTTCTTCAACACGCTGTCGGGACGGGCCGACTGCTCCAGGAATTCGAGCATGCCGCGGGCATACGAGAGCTTTTCGTCCGGCGTGTCGCGCGGGCCGCCGCGCAGGATCATCGCGTCGCGCACGATCTCGCGCGCCTTCCAGCCGGGGTACACGTTGTAGCTGACGTAGGCCACGCCGTTCGGGGCCAGGTTCTCGGAGCAGATGCGCAGGATCGCGTCCTGCACCGGGCCGGGCACCCAGCTGTAGACGCCGTGGCAGACGATGTAGTCGAACTGGCCGAACGAGGCGTCGATGCCCGCGATGTCGAAAGCCTTCAGCTCGATGTTCGAGAGCCCCGCGCGACCGATGACTTCCACGCCTTGCGCGACCTGCACCGTCGAGAGATCGACCCCCAGCGCGCGTGACTCGGGGTGGCGCGCCGCAAAGGGAATCAGGTTGCCGCCGGCCGCGCAGCCGAGTTCCAGTACCCGGGCCGAAGCCGGGGCCGGGGCGTCGAGCCCGAACAGGAATGCCAGCGCTTCCAGGTGCTCCATCGCCGACTGCGGGAACGGGTGCGAGTCGTAGGGCACCGCGTCGTAATAGCTCGTCAGCGTGGAGGTCAGGGAATCCGGCACGAGCATCCTTTTTCGGGTCGAGACAGGCGGCAAAAGCGCTTTGAAAAACGCTCTTGCGCCTTGTGTTCTGAGCTGGGAACGGGTGCGCCGCGACAGCGCTGGCCGACTATAGCCCTGCGATCGGGCAAAAAAAAAGCCCAACCGCGGGGTTGGGCTTGAAAAGCCTTGCTGCTGGCAAATGCATCAAGGTCCCCGCACAGGTTGACCAGCGGGGGACGGCAGACCCGTCAAGGAGAAACCGGGAACCGGTGCGAACACCGGTGGAAAAGAGAACCGACCCGCATCGCGGGCTGCAATCCGGGGATGGTTGTCATGTGTTCCATGGGCACAGTTTACTGTATATTTGTACAGTCATTCACCAAAGGATGTCCCATGTCCCTGAACGAAGAAGCGGCCACCTCTCGCAACCACGCGCTGGCGGAAGCCCTGGCCTGGATCTCCAAATTCGCGCACGCGTGGAAAGCCATCGAACCCGCGCCCCGGAGCCTCAGCATCGACGGCTTCATCATCTGGGGACCGGTGCTCTACGAGAAACACAAAGGCGAAGATCCGGTGCAACTGGCGCGGCAGATGTTCGGCCAATCCGGCAGCTACGCGAAGTACCTGTACCCGGGCCGCGAGCCCCGCCCTGTCGACACGGCGTCTTAGAATGGCCCGATGAATTGGCGCACCCTCTTTCCCCTCGCTTTCGCTTTGGTCATCGCTGGCTGCTCGACCGCTCCCAACGAGATCACGCAGGTTCGAGAGGGCGTGCTGCGCGCCGTCACCTACGTCCAGGCTGCCGACTACTGCGACGCTCGGAGCATGACGCCCCGATGGCTCGGCAAGGCGCCTGCGGAACAGGGTGTCCTGTTCCAGTGCTACTGACCTGCTGACGCACCTCGTCTCCGGACAGCAACCGAAAACGGTTGCCTGACGGTTGGAGACACGCAGCGCCGCACATGGCGCTGACGCCATTCCCCTTGCCCATCGCCCCGGACACATTCGCATGTCTGGCGCGCAGCCCTGCCGGCAGAATTTCGAGCCCCAAAAACGCGCCGCTGAGGCTGGACAGCAGCCTGCACGCAAGCATTCACGTGGTTTGTGAATTACTGCCGCGCGACGGCGCTTCAGCGGTACCACATTGATACAAAAACTTGGTGTTTACCCCATAAACTAACTTTTGTTTTCATTTTGACAAGGTCTGCGGCGAAGAGACGCGATAGCGCTCCGAACTGTTGGAACGTCCTTCCAAACCATGCGTTCGCACACGGCTACTTTCAACGCGGCATTGCTCTCACCTGCAGTGCGTGAGCGCTTCCAGACCCTGTTTTCGGTGGCCGAGCGCAAGTCGGTTCTGGCTTGGCAGGAAGCGCCTTTGCCGCGTGCGGAAGTGGTGATCTGCGACAGCGACCTGCAGGATTTGCCGACCGAAGGCTCTTCCTGCACCGTGTTCGTCGGCACGGCCGTCGCCTCCACCCAACCCGCGGCCACCAGCGCCACGCGGCGTTTTCAGTTGATGCCGGACTTCACGGTTGGCCAGTTGCTCGACACGCTCGACCGCGCCGCCGTCTGGTTGCTCGAAGTGCGCAACCAGAAGCGCATGCAACGCGCACAGGATGCCGAGTTGCCGTCGTCGAGCTACCAATTGCGACGCTGGGTCACGCTTCCGGCCGAGTTGTCGACACCGGGCTACATCCGTGCAATGGCGTTGCTCACGCGCGAACCCATGTCGATGGAGCGCCTGTGCAACCACAGCGGATTGCTGGGCTGGCAGGCCCACGAGCTGCTGGCCGAGCTCAAGCGCCTGGACGTGTTGAGCGTGACCGGTGCGCCGCCCCGTCGCCCCTCCGGCCAAGCAACGGCATCGAACGCCAACTCTCGCGATCGCGGCGGCTTCTTCTCCAAACTCTCGCGCTGGTTGCGGCAAAGCGTCTCCGAAGCAGGGAGCCGCTGATGTCCGTCCACTTGCGCGTTGCGCTCATGGGCCCCATGGGCATCGGAAAGACGACCGCCATCCGCACCGTGTGCGGCGACCTCGCAGTCGACTGCGACGTGCCCAACCTCGACACCGCCACCCACGCCAAGGCGACCACGACCGTCGGCGCCGATTTCGGCGAAGTGGACCTGGGCGATGGCGACAAGCTGCAGATCTACGGCTGCCCTGGCCAGGAACGCTTCAACTTCGTCCGGCAATGGGTGCTGTCGTCGTCGGCTGGCGTATTCGTCATGACCGATCTGCACGAGCCCGACGCGGTGACGGAAACTGCGCGCCTGCTGGCCGAAGTGGCCAGTTGCCCATCGTCACCGCTGGCCGCTGTGCTGGTGTCGCGCCCCGCCACCCATGCGCAGATCGACGCCTTCGCGGCAGCGCTGATGCAAAGAGGCGCCGGCCTCGTGCCGGTGCTGCAGGCCGATGTCAGGGACCGGCAGCAAATGCTCGACATGCTCCAGGTGCTGGCTTCGATGCTGTCGTTGAAGGATGAAACCGTTTGAAGTTCAGATCACCCCAACTGCCCGCGCACGTCGTGCTGGGCGCACAAACCGCGCTCGATGAACTGGCCGCACCGCTGGCTGGCCTGCGGACCGCCCTGGTGGTCACGCCTGACGGATTCGAGATTGCGCAAATTCAGCGCAGCAGCCTGAACATCGCCAAGCTCGCGGCCATGACCAGTTCGCTGATGGCCATGGCGCGCGCCGTGGGCGGCGAGCTCGCTTTCACCGATTGCCGGCGCCTGGTGTTCGACGCGGAGCAAGGCACAGTGGTCGTGCAGCCCGTGGCTGCCGCGTTTCCGAGCCTGCTGTGCTTCGTGCTGGGCCCCGACGCCACCCTTGGCCGGGCGCTGTGGACCATGGGCGAGGTCGTTACCGCGCTGCGCAAGGTCGGCTGATTCATACACGCATATACATGTATGTCCGCAGCGCCGCTCGTTAGGCCGGGCTGCGGGCCTTTTTCTGCCAACGACACTTTTCTCAAACGGATTGGACTGCTACATGGCTAATTTGAACGACTCCCTCGCGCAACTGCAGAACATCGACGGCGCACTGACCGCCGCGGTGGTCGACAGCTCCAGCGGCATGGTGCTGGGCAGCGTCGGCTCGGGCGTCGACATCGAACTCGCGGCAGCGGGCAACACCGAGGTCGTGCGCGCGAAGCTCGCGACCATGAAGTCGCTCAACCTCAACGACCAGATCGACGACATCCTGATCACGCTGGGCAAGCAGTACCACATCATCCGCCCGGTCGCGAAGAAGGAAGGCCTGTTCATCTACATCGTGCTGGACAAGGCCCGCGCCAACCTCGCACTGTCGCGCCGCAAGGTGCAGGACGTCGAGCTGGTGCTCGAGGTCTGAATCAGGCCATGTGAATGTGAATCCGGAGCCGCCCGCGGGGCGGCTTTTTCATGCCTGCTCGATGCCTGGCTCGCCAGGACCGGCAGGTTATTTATCTGGACTGCTTTTCGGGAACGATCTCGGCGGCGGACGGCGAGAACATGCCGTGCCTCAGGGTCCAGATACAAGCGCCCAGGCGAAGCAGCTTTTCCACCCTGCTGTCGTAGAGCTCACTTTCGGCGTCCTCTTGCTCGATCAGGTCGGCGATGCAGGCAAAGGCATCCGCGGGCGTGAAGCCGAGGCCCGAACGCGCCATTTCGATGGTTGTCGCCAGAACCTCGGTTTTCTTCATGTCGGGCATTCCAGGTCAATGCTGTTTCATTCCTTGCGCCGGAGATGGCGAAAGACCCGGCACACCCTGATGATTGATCGATTCGATCAGCCGCGTGGTCCGGAAACCCACTCCCTGACGAAGTGATAGGCACGGATGCGCGCACGTTCGAAGGCACCGTCCCAGGTCAGCTGCTGCGTGATCACGAGCGCGCATTTCTGGACGCCGCTCAGGCTCAGCTTGGCGACCCCAGCGTAGGAGCCGTGGAGTGTACGAACGATTTCGAAATCCGCGGTCCAGCCGTCGGGCAATTCAAAGGCGTGTGAAGGTGCTTGCATGATGCAGCAAGGTTAAGCCGGGTGGCCCTGCTGCACATAGGAACTACTACACAGGTATTAACAATGTTTCGAGAATGTTAGCAACGGGGAGGGGCGGCTCTCAAAGCGTGCTCAAGACGCGACGACCGCTTGCGGCGCGCGAGCAGCGTGCGTTCATTTGCCGTAGTCGGGTGCGCAGTGCTCAAGTCGTTGCAGCTGATAACCAGATGCGAGTTTCACGCCGGTGACTATGACTCTGGTGCGCTGAGGGTTAACGCAACCTCCCTGCAATGTCCAACGTGACAATGCCCGGTTTTCCGTCCAGCAGAAGACCGTGATAACAAAAACCTCTGCCCTCTCCGGCGCGTTGCTCGACTACTGGGTCGCAAAGGCCGAGAACCGCCCATCCGAAACCGAATTCGCACCGTCCTCGAACTGGGGGCATGGCGGCCCCATCCTGGAACGGGAAGGCATTCACGTTGCCCCCATGCCCGCAAGAAATGGGACCTGGTGCGCAATCTCTCTTGGCAAGCTGCAGGAGCGGCCCGGCGGAATTCGAGGCACTTGGGTAGAAGGTCCAACGCTCCTGGTGGCAGGAATGCGGGCCTACGTGGCAGCGAAGTTCGGCCCCACGGTCGACGCCTGACTGGCGTTTCGCCGCAGGCGAGCAACAGCGCGAGCAAGCAATGCTTTGCGCCGGGGGGCTGAATTCGCCCATCATGATTAGGCGCGCTGCAGGTCACTCAGCCCCCGGGACCTCGCCGGCCCAGCTGTCTTTCGCCCGGAAACCGAGCGGTACCTTGCCATGCTGCTGGCCGATTTACACTCCCTCTTTGCGCAACAAAACAACTTATCTGCCTGCCTCGTGAAGGCAGAAAGTGCAGTCAGGCCGGCAAGGCCACCACTGCGAGCAAGCCTAGAAGCTTTGTCAGTGGCACGTACACAGCGTTGCTGACATATTTCGAGCATCGAATTCGGGAGCCGTCCTCATTTCCGCCACCAAGTATCGGCCAGACATCGATGGCTTGAGAGCCGTAGCAGTGCTCGCGGTAGTCGTATTTCACGCCTTTCCCCAGTTGCTCCCAGGCGGCTTTGTGGGTGTTGACGTGTTCTTCGTGATATCGGGTTTTTTGATCAGCACGATCATCCTGAAAGGCACTGCGGACGGCACCTTCAGCTATCGAGACTTCTACGGCCGCCGTTTGCGTCGCATCGGGCCCGCCCTGGCCGTGGTACTGCTGGCCGCCATGATCGGCGGTTGGTTCATCCTGGGGTGGCGCGACTATCAGAACCTTGGGCGCCATGCGCTCGGTGGTGCAGGGTTTGTATCCAATTTTCTGCTTTGGCGTGAGGCGGGTTACTTTGACGCGAGCGCCGAAACCAAGCCTCTCCTGCACCTCTGGTCACTCGCAATCGAAGAACAGTTCTACATCGTTTGGCCCTTGCTTTTGGGCATTGCCTGGCGTCGACGATGGGCGCCGGGAAGACTGATAGCAGGGCTCGCAGCAGCTTCATTTGTTGCGAATGTGCTGGTTGCGTACACCTTTTCGGACGCAGCGTTCTACTCTCCGCTTACACGCTTCTGGGAGCTGTTGGTCGGCGCCGGACTCGCCTGGTGGACCATTCGACGGCCCAACGATCTCGCGACAGCCAGTTCAGCGAGGGCGGGGATTGGTGCGGCGTTGCTGCTGGCCGCGCTGATCTTGATCGACCGTTCGAAGGCCTTTCCCGGCTGGTGGGCGCTGCTGCCGGTCGCTGGGACCGCGCTTCTGATTTCCGCGGGCCCAGCCGCGTGGGTCAATGCACGCGTGCTTTCAAACCCGGTTGCGGTGTGGATCGGGAAGATCAGCTACCCCTTGTACCTCTGGCATTGGCCGATCCTGTCGATGGCTCTAATTGCCAACAGCCTCCAGCCACTGCCGCCAGCCTGGAGGGTTGCGATAGTCGCCTCGTCTATCGCCCTCGCCTGGCTGACCTACATGCTGGTCGAGCGTCCGATACGGTTCTCCGGGCGGCTCGCGACTGGCACGCTGGCGAGCGCGGGCTGCCTCGTTGCTGCTATGGCGGCAACGGTGTATTTGCTCTCCGGGTTTCCCGCTCGACAGATCAATGGCGATGCCGCCATGGCATATATCAAACGCTATGACGACTTCAAGCGTGGCCTCGGTGCGTTCTACCCCTTCGAATGCGATTTCTACGCAGAGGACTCAGCTGGTGGAAAGGCAGCTCTCGCACCTGCGTGCACGGATCCCAAGGGAGGGCCGGATCTTGTGTTGCTGTGGGGAGATTCGCATGCTCAAGCACTGTCGTGGGGTATCAGACAAGTGCTGCCGCCCTCAGCACGGCTTGCACAGATCACAACGAGCGGTTGCAGACCGACAAGCCTCGATGATGCGAGTAACGGCGGGCCCGCCAAGCTGGCCTGCGCCAAGAGCACCGCGCTGGCCCGCAAGTTCATTGAGGAGCACCGGCCAAAGAAGGTGATCGCTGCTCAGCGCGAAGAGCACGAAAAAGCCGATTGGCTGGCACTGACCCACTTTGTTGCTGAGAACGGGGGGGAGCTGCTTGTCATGGGGCCAGTTCCCCAGTGGTACCCCGCACTCCCAGTGATCATCGCGAACTACAAGGGGCCACCACGCGACTACGTCGCAGAAGGGCTTATGGCGACCGTTGTCGCCTCTGACCAGGCCATGAAGACGAAGTACCGATCCTCACCTGTGCGCTATGTATCGATCATGGATGCAATGTGCAGTGCTGACGGCTGCAGATCGACCATCGACACTCCTGACCCAATCAACCTGACGGTGATGGATTACGGACATCTCACCCCGGCTGCTTCAGTGTTCGTAGCGAATACGGTTCTGCGGCCATTTCTGCAGCAGCAAGCACCCTAAGCACATCCCCAGCCTGTAGACAGGTGATGTGGCCATGGCACCGGCCTACCTGAAATGGCCTGCGGCGTACCGCCGGCCAGCGCATTCCAACGCGTCGCAAAGTGGCAGAGAACACGCGGAGCGTGCTAGCGGCCACTGATGACATGGAGGTGACGCCCCGCATTGAAATAAAAAGTTCACATTCCCAAACCCTGTCACGTTACATTTGCTCGCCTTTCGACCTCGCGTGAGGAAGGCAACTTATGTGTTGCAGGCCCAGGAAATGAACGCTCTCAAGAATTCTTATGCCGCACTGGCCATTCTGCTCTTCTGCTCCTCAGCCACGGCGTTCCAATGGCCGGAGAACAAGAAGAGCGCTGTCAGCCTGACTTCCGATGACGGATGGAACTCCCAACTCCTTCAAGCGGACATCCTGGACGCCCGAGGGATAAAGGGCACCTTTTACCTCACCGTTGTAGGCATGGGCATGGCGCGTGTCGCGGCCCATGCAAAAAAGTGGGCCAAGGTCCACCGGCGCGGACACGAGGTGGGAAATCACTCTTTCTCGCACTGGGACGACCGGGTCCTGGCAACGAAAACAAAGCACGACATTGCGGACGACGTCGGCAACATGGAGGCGTGGCTGTTGCAACACGTCTATGGCAACGTGCCCGTTGATCACACCTTCGCCTACCCCCAGGGCAACGGCACGGTGGGATCGCAGGAGATTGACGAACGCAAGCAGGCCGGCGCATGCGAATACGAGCGGCTTTTGTCCCCCATGGTCTCGGGGGCGCGCACTCTGGGGTCCGGAGAAAACCGACCCGAGATGATCGCCAGGCGCCGCTTCAGCATCAGCGGCATTGCGATCGACGGGGACGACGAAACCGCGTTCAACCGGGCCAAGAAAGCCATCGACAACGGCATCACAAAGGGCACCTGGACGGTTGCGGTCTTTCACTCTCTCGGTGACGAGGGTGACGGCTACTCGATCAGCCGGGCGGCGTACACACGGATTGCCGACTACCTGGTCTTGCGCCGGGCCGATCTCTATATCGCGCCCGTCGTCACAGTGAAGAATCACATCGTCGCCAACACACCGCGTGCCGACTCGGCTTGCGCGCTCCAGTGAGCTTTGCACCGCCCTCAGCTACGAGCGGATCAAGGTGTGCATCACTGCAACTTGACCCCTGGTCGCAGCTCCATGCCGACCCGCTGTGTTAGGTGTCCCCGCAACTTATGGGGCGTCCAGCGCGAGTGTCTTCAGAATTCGGTTGCCAATGCGCCCAAGCCTTGCCCGTGTTCTCGTCATAGAGACCGGCCTACATTGCCAAGCTGCTCGGCCACAAGACGACCGAAGTCGTTACCAGGCACCACGGGCGCTGGGTGGAGCAAGGCTTGGCCATAGGCTCACATGCCGTCGACCAGACGCCGGGCACCGCCCGGCTGTTTTCGCCTGTTGGCGCCGGCGAACGGCCCCTTGCGTGCGAAACACGTGCGAATCGAACGCCAATAAGGGACGGTTTGAGAGTCCCGCCGCCAATGGTCTTTCATTGGCGGCGGTTGTTTTTGATGGTGGAGCTGGGGGGATTTGAACCCCCTGGCAATCGCCCGCACAGCCTTTATCCATGCGGGTTTCGGATTTCCTGGGGCGCCGCGTGTGAAAAATGAGTGAATCCGCGCGGTGCTTTCAACCCATCTATTTGCTGGCACGACATCCCGCGCTTCGCTGGTTAGGATGGGCGGCTAAGTATCAACTTGCCGACACCAACATACGAACATGTCCCAAACCTTTTCAATACGGCTGCTACTAGCCGGCCAAGATGATCTGATCTGCGAGGTGAGGGAGGCAGAAACTAAGAGGCTCAAAACGCTACTCGGGGATGACGACTTCGCGGACTGCTTCTTTTGGTTTGACACCATTGATGGCAGAAGCATCGTGATAAATACAGAACACATTCAAGGGGTGCGGTATTTATGGGACTTCACACCAGGTATCCCAGACTCCCGAATCGACGACAGCTACGAGTTTCTGATAGCGCTTGTCGGCAAAGAACCACTAAAGGAATCGCCGAGCGAAGATCCGAGGGACATGTATACGCTGTTCTGGGAGCTTGAGCTAGGAGGCATGAAGACGGTGACCTTCATCGACGTAGACGGCGAACCATTTACCCTGATGCCGAAGCAGGTCGTGTATTTGTCAGCGCCCAAAGAAGTTATTGACGAAGGCAGACGCCAAGTAGAAAAAGAGGACGAGCTCTGAAGCCAATCGAGATAGCTTGTCGAGCCTGCACAACTGGGCGACGGACTCGCGCCAACCGAGCAACTTGACTTCGACTTTAAGCACGACCTTGCAGAAACCTATCGTTCACAAATCTACGCGGCACATCAATCAATTGCTCGAATTCCCGTCAAATTCTATTAATTTCACGCTTCGAATTTGTCACATAGTGATTTTTCAGGAGAGAAGATCTATAGAAGTCCTCATCAAGAAATCGGAGCAAATCCTTGAGTTCTTTTTTATCCAAAGGAAGATGTAGCACCTGTGCGCCTGTGCCGTCTGCCTGAAAATTCAAAGGAATGCGAAACTCTTTCGCAGCAGCAGACATATCGGTAGCGGTGACCTTTTCCAAAACCCTACTTTGCTGCACCATTGAAAACTTCCGACGAATCCACCCATCAGACAGCGAAATTAATTGATCGATATCGGAAACATGTACCCCAGGGATTTTAGCAAAAGCCTGGATGTCTTCGTTTGTTGCTTCGATGTAATGGCTAGTAAGATCAAAAAATTGCCGGGTATTATGAAAGCTTAAAAAGCTAAGCTTCTGCTCATCCAAAATCGCGGAAAGCTTCCAATCTACTGTTAACCCAATGCCGTCAATCTTTTTAAACACATTTCTTGAATGGAAAAGTGAAAATCCATCCGTGGACATTACTTTTCGCTTGTCAAAATTTTGAAGCAATACGGTGGTGACTCCCCCTCTGCTTCGACCAACAAATAAAGCTGATATTTTCCCAAACACCTCTGGCGTTGGATCAATTATTGGTATCGCGAGCGGATTTTGAACCGCACGACGTACACCATAGGCGTCATCAAATCGTGGGATAAAAAGAACTTCATCCGCGTCAGGCTTGTATTGCCCGTCAAATTCTATTTCCGACTTCCCCCTTCGAAACTCAATTTCTTGAAGTCCGAGATAAAGAGTCAATTCTTGCTGAACATTAAGATCCAAAGCAAACCTCATAATCCGAGGATCATGATCTTTCAGTAGAGCAAAAAGCGTAAACATTAACCGGCCTTCATCAGCATTGTTGAGGAAATTTGATGGACTTGCGTTAGTTGCGACACCGCATGAAGCTCTTGCTTCGATATCACGGTGTAAACCACCCCAGCATCAGATTCGACTTTATAAAAATATACCGAAAACAAACGAAGCACAGGATGAGCAGGAATGCTGGGAATAAACCAAAGAACAATCGCCAGCAAAATGATGCCAATCAAAATGCTATCAAAATCCAGCCCACTCATTCGAGCAATAAATGGAGAAATATAACTAACCAAAAAGGTAAGAAGCATGTGATCGTTTGGTTCGATCTTTTTTGCGCTAAAGCCAATTACTTCTGCCCTTACTGCAATCTCTCTGACTACTAGATAGGGAATAGCAATTCCGGCAAAACCTACCACTACAAGCTGCCAGATTTCAGTATGCCAACCGAACTGTAGGTATCGAACCGCCGCCAAGCTCAGCAAAACTGGTGAAAAGGCGGAAATAAAAAGCAGGGTCCTCAGGAATTTAGACATAGAAGGGTTCCAGAGTAACAAAATAAAACAGTAGATTACTAATGGTTCTCCCTGCTACAGCACTGAAATTAGATACAGGGGTCCTGTCCGTTTTCGGGGAGTGGATAGATGCAAACTGAAGCCGGTCAGGAGAAGGGGACGTTTCCTGGAGCTGTTATCGGCAATAACCAGTCCACCGCCGCCTCATCGGGTGGCATCGCTCTCAGGCGTTCGTCGCGCCGTAGATCGCGCGCGAGGTCCTCCAGCTCCAAGGGATCGATGGTGTGCCACTGCTGCTGTAATCGGTGCGCGCAGGCGGCGATCCAGAGGGTGGCGGGCATAGTGTCCATGGGTCAAATAGTACTGTATATTCATACAGTGTCAAACCTGATTCTGTACGAGGTATTCCGCACCCGATTCGAAGGCGGCAAACTGCCCTCGGCAGAGGCAGTGAGACACACGCGCGCGGTCGGTGATCTGGTCTACATCGAGCGGGTTCCAGGGCCCAAGCCGGGGCGCGGTGTCTGGGCGGCCATGCTGCTGCGCGGCGACCGAGAGACTTACATCATTCCGGTACTGGACCGTGCCCATCTTCGCCAGATCGACGGCGGCATCCTCATCAGCGGCATTGAGGTCGTGCCGCGTGGTCGGGGCATGAAGAACATCCGTTCCGACAACTATCCGCAGACCTGGTGGTGCCGCCCTGTGGCAATTTCGAACAGCGGCTTCGAGCCCGACGACTTGCCCAGACCGTCGCCCGCTGAATCCCGCCGGCAAGCAATGGAATTCGAGCACTCGGCCGAAGCGGAGCGCATCGCGGAGGTGATCAACCGCCGCCCCATGCGCCGAGTGCCCTACGACCCGGCCACGGCCGCGGGCAACAGCCCGGGCTATTTTTGAAGCCCTGCCCGATCCTTCGCCATGTGCAGCAACTACGAGACCGTCACCCGCGCTGACCGTCTGCTGTCGTTCTTCGGCGTGGTGCGCGAGGGCGACGAGAAGCCGCTCATCGCCTTCCCGCTCAACATGGCGCCGTTCATCCGGCTGGCCGAGGATGGTAGTGGGCACCGCCGAGTTGACGAGGGCGCCTTCGGGCTGGTGCCAGGCTTCGCGAAGGAGCTTGTCTACGGCAAGAGCAAATACAACGCGCGCTCCGAGACCGTCCATAGCAAGCCGAGCTACCGCAGCGCGTGGCGGATGGGCCAGCGGTGCGTAATTCCGGCCGAGGGCATCTATGAACCCTACTACGAGACGGAAGAGAGCACGCCTGTGCGCTGGCGCATCCAGCAGCCGGGCGAGGTGCCGATGGGAATCGCGGGCATCTGGGAAAAGTGGATCGGCCCTGATGGGCGCGAGGTCTTCAGTTTCTCCATGCTTACGGTGAACGCCGAAGGCCATCCGATGATGTCGCGGTTCCACAAGCCGAGCGACGAGAAGCGCATGGTGGTGATCCTTGACCCCGAGGAATACGACGAGTGGCTGTCGTGCCCTGTGCACGCGGCGCCGAAGTTTTTCAGGCAGTGGATGGGACAGCTGGACGCATACCCAGCACCGTTGGCACCGCGCCCAAAGAAGGAGAAGCCCCCGCGCGTGCCCAAGGCCCCCAAGCCGAAGCCGGACACCGGGCAGTTCGACCTCTTCTAGACCCGCAGCTACGAATGCGCAATGACGACCCGTCCCCGCATCTGCCTTGCCTGCCCTGACGTGATCCGCACCGATGCTGCGGATCACTTTCGGCTGCTCGTGGCCGCATGCGACGTCATGACCTTGCTCGCGTCTTATCACCGGGCGGTTTGCGACCGACGCACTGATCGAATAAAATCCACCTACCGTGTCCCAGACAGGTAGTGTTCGCCAGGTTGTGCAGAGTCAATGACGGTCGAAAGGCCGCCAAGTACGAGAGGTGGCAATCGGTCCCACCCCCTCCTGGAAGACCCATCAAAGCCCCGTTGCCTCAACGCTCCGGGGCTTTGTTGTTTCTGCCTCTGATGCCTTCGGGGATCACGCTGCGCAGTTCGTAGCCGTCGTCTACCTGCTTGAGCGGGACGCGCGCATCGTAGGGCCGGCCTGTCACCGGGTCGCGCATCCCAGAGTTCAACAGCGACGGGTTCTGCGCGCCCTTCGACACGTTCAGGTCTGGCCGCGCACGCGATGCCATTGCCTGCTCTGCATACTTCGCCACCTCGGCCGGTGTGAAGCCCTGGCCAGCCAAGCGGCGCTCGATCAGGTGCCGCAGAGCCTCATCGGTCATGAACACGTCGCGCGACGCCGCCTCACTCCCAAACAGCCTATCGAGCCCCTTGCCCTGCCCTTCGGTCACATCGCCCAGGGGATAGCGGCCGCTGCCCTGCTCGGCCTCCAGATCCGCCTGCAGTCGCGCTTTGCCTTCGGGTTTCATGGGCCCGCCGCGCACCATCTTCGGCGAGCCGACCGCACCAGGATTCAGCAACCGAAGGAACGGCTCGGCTTCAAGGATCGGAAGCGCCTGCGCGAGCCGGTTCCCTGCGAACGGCGCGGTGAAGGTGGCCAGCCCTTCGGCCAGGTGGTTCCGATTCGGGGTCACCCATCCGCCATCCTGCAATTTTTGACCGATCCACTCCGAGCCGCCCACCGGCCGCTCGATGGGCGTGGGCAATTCGCTCGCCGGCCACAGCCCAAGCCGCTCACCGAGCAGGCCACCGGTCATGATGCCCGCATTCACTACACCCGCCGATGCATCGACCGGGGCGCCGAGCAGCCCGGCGAACACACCGCGGTTCCCCACGTCGGCCAGCCCGCGAACGGTGCTGCGCTGAAAGTCATCATCTGCAAGCGCTTGAAGCAGTCCCATCAGTTCTTCCTGTGTTCAATGTTCGGTTGCGTCGGCGTGCCGCTGGCAGATGGTGCCGGCGGCGTGGGCACCGTCAGCGAACTTTCCCAGCTCGACAAGAGCCGATCCACTCCCGCCGAGCAGGTTGGCGAGCAGATCGAGGGCGGCTTCGGCTGGCGGGCTTCCACCGGCAGCGCCGGCCTCTGCGCTGGCTGCACGGACGGCGGCGCGGAAGGCAGTGAGCTGCGCGAGCACCCGGCGCTCACGAGCCCCAGCCCGATCAGCATCAGCGCGGGCAGCCGCAATTTGTTGTTGGCCATCTTGAATCACTCCATCGACGCGAGCGCGCCAGGTCTGTTCTTGGGTGCGCTGCGCGCGCTCGGCCAAGCGGCCGGACTCGGCCACAGTGCCGCGGTACTCAGCCAGCTCCTGCCGGGCCTTGGCCGCATCGGCGCGCGCACTGGCGCCGCGTGTGCGCTCGACACCTGCCGTCAGCAGTGCAGCGGCCAAGCCGAGGCACAGGGCCCAGAGCATCGGGGTGCGAAAGTCGGGCAGCATCACCCCACCTCCGCCAGCGTCAGGCACCAGTTCGCCTCGTACTGGCGCCGTTTCTGCAAGCCGCGCACGAACACGCCACCTGCGAAACTCCACACCGGCCGCCCATCCGGCCCGCGCGCGAGCGCCCGGCACGCGGCCTCGCGGTCACCGGTGCGCAGCAGCCGCGCGGCTCGCGACTCGCACGCGCCCTGCTTGCCGACGTTCACAGCGAAGAGCGTGAAGGCGTCGAAGCTGTTCTGGTCGAACTTATCGGCCGGGATGCAGGCCAGCACCGCGCGGCCGTATTCGGTGGCGGTCTGCTGGTCGATGGCGTCGCACTGGGCCTGCGTCAGCCGCTCGCCCACCGGCCGCGGCGGTTGCGTGCGCCCGCTGCAGTAGGTCGGCAGGCCGCCGGCGAGCTTGTCGGCATAGACGACCAGGCGCTGATCTTCCCAGCGGTGCATGGCGCCCAGCAGCGCAGCACCACCCAGCACCAGCGGCGCTGCCACTTTGACCGCCAGCTGCGCGCGGCTCACGACAAACCTCCCGGCTTGGTCAGGCCCTTGCGCTCCGCCCATTCCTTGATGCGCTGGCCCCATTCGGATTCCTCACGCCACCACTTGCGCACGAGGTACATGATCTGCAGCACCACCAGCACACCGGTCAGAAAGCCGGTCCAGCTGATGTCCGAGTACCAGGCGATACCTCCAGCGGGCGCGGTGCGCACCACGAGTTCGGTAGCGATGTCTTTGATTTCCTGCTTCATGCAATCCCCTTCTTCAGTTGCTCCATCAGGTTTTGTGCGGCTTCAAGGTGGGCACGCAGGGAGCGTTCGAGTAGCTCCTGTGTCACCGGCGGCGCGTCAGGTTCCGGCACCTGCACCGCTTCGGGCTCAGGCTCCGGCGGTGGCGGCGGTGGCAGCTGCCGGACCTCCCAGGCGTCCTTTTCCGGCACGTAGTGCGGAAGCTCCGTTCGGCTGTCCCAGCCGCTGGGCGGCGGCACCTTCGTTGCCCATGCGGGCACGATCACCATGCCGGGCCGCACCTGGCAGAAATCAACAGGGCTGTTCCCGACATAGGCCAGGGTCGCGGGGTCGTAGTGAAAGACGTACATGGCCGGCCTCAGAACTTGATGAACATCGGGTATGCGAGGTTTCGGGGGTGGCCCTCCGTGCCTTGCGACTGGATCGAGATTCCTGACGCCGCGGGCAGCAACCCGGTCACGTTCAGAAATGCGCTGACACTGTGTGAATGGCTGCCTCCGGGGGCCGTGACAGTTCCGGTCGGCGCGTAGACGATGAAGCCGCCAGCAGTGGCGCCGGCCCCCGAGTTCGCCCAACCCGAATAGCCGTGCGTGTGGTCGGCAACAGTAGAGGTGGCCCCGCTATGAACGTGCCCGGGGTCGTTGTGGTTGTGCGTAGGGTCGGTGACTGCGTGAATGTGTGGCGCGTTGGCCTGATCCTGATAGGTGCCGACGACGCGGGCAGCGTCCAGGCCGCGCGACTCGTCGAGCCCCCGCACGAACACGCCGCGCGTGTCGGGAATGCGGAATGTCGTCAGGCCATCGCCGACCGAGAACCGCCCGGAGCTCGTGGCCGTCCAGTCGGCCTCCGACACCAGACCCTGCGCAGACGCATAGGCGAACAGCGCCGGGTAGGAGGCGCGAGGCAGCAGCGCGCCATTGCCCTTGATCCATCCGGGGGCGCTTGTTCCGCCGATGAAGGGCACGCACATGCCAACCGGGATGCCGCCGCCGTCGCGCAGCTGCGCAATGAAGGCGCCGTGATAGCGCAGCTGGTCGTCGAGCGTGGAAGGTGGATCGACCGACCCGTCTGGGCCGTTCAGCGCCTGATTCGTCGAGAGCGCGTTGATGTCGGTGATGACTGCCATATGGCCTCCAGAAACGAGAAAACCCGCCGAAGCGGGTTTGAGGGAATGGAAAACAGGGGGTCTTAAAATGCGCCGATGGAAGGCTTTAGCCCATACACCCAATACCTGATCTGGAAAGCGATCGGACTGTGTGTGCTCGTGGGTTTTGTGAGCTTCTTCTATCGGCTGATCACCGGCCGCTCAATAACACAGGCGCGGCGCGGTAAAGAAGAGGACCAAGACCGGTAGACCCGCTCAAGGCAGGCTGCCGCGCCGCGAGCTCGCGCTCATAGGCCGCGATGGCTGCATCCAGTTCAGCCGGGTCCGACAACAGGCCGCCAATGCGGGCCGCCTTCCCGCGCTTTGCCGACTCGCGCAGTGCGTCAACCATGGGGCCAGTGAACCTGCCGACAATCGGCGTCCGGCTGGCCAGGATGTTCACCGCCCGGCTATCGAGCATGCCCGCGCCCAGGGCGTTCTGCACGTTCTGCGAAGTGTTGGAGCCCGTCGCGCGGCCCAGGTCGCGCGCGTCAGAAGCCCGCTTCAGATCGACGCCTACGCCTGTCAGGCGCGCGCGCTCCCCTTCATCGAAGAGCCCACGAATGGCGCCGCCGTGCGAATCGAGCCAATCGTTGAATGCCTTGCTTCGCAGCGTGCCGTCGCCCGTGACGATGCGCGATGCGTCGGTGGTCGCGTAGCTCTTGAGCGAGTCGGTCACGCCGTCGCCAAGATCCAGGCGCTTCAGGGCCTCGATGTCCTCGGCCTGCGACATGCGCGGCGAAAAGAACTTCGGAGCCAACTCGCCGCCCTCGATCACATAGTTTCCGTCGCCGCCCTTGCGGAACATGCTGGCTTGCGGGCCGCGCGCGAAGCGGTTCTGCTTTTCGGCGTGAAGGTCGATGGCCTTGCGCCACTGCGCCACGATGTCGGCCGGAAAGTTCTCGGCCGCGTCACCCTGGCCGATGGCCACCAGGTCAACCCGCTTGTCGATCTCGGCCTTCATCTGATCGAGGGCCGCCGCTTCCTTGTTCGCGCCACGCATGCGCGCCTGCTCGGCCGCCTCCCCGACCGAACTGCGCAGGTTCTGCACGGTCTGAAACGGCACGGTCTTGCGGATCACCTCCGCGCCCGGCGCATCGCCCTGCGAAGCCTCCATGCCGGCGCGGAAGGTGTTGCTGCGGTCGGCGCCGGCCGAATAGACCTTGTTGCCGCGCGCATGCTCACCCAGCACTCGGAGAAGCGTCGCAGGATCATCGTCGGGGATGTAGCCCTGCGCATGCATGGCCTGCGCCAGCGTGTCCGGCGACTGGCCGCGCCCGTTCTGGATGATGGCGCGCATGCCGCCGCCGGCTTGCTTGAGGTCGTGGATCTCGCCGGCCAGAGCCTGCGCACCTGGCGAATCCTGCTTGATGCCGCCCAGCGACTTGATGGCGTCGGTGATGGTCTGGCCCTGCCGGCGGACGCCGGGAGCCTTCGCAGCTGTGACGGCCGGCAGAACTTCGGTGCCCACGTCCGTAGCTGTGTCGATGGCGGCCTGCGCCTTGCTGCCGGTGCCGAACGTTCCCGGCCCGAGGAACTTGCCTTTCGCCGCAGCCATCTCCGGGAGGGGTAGAAAGAACTGCGTGTCGTTGAACGGGTCAACCGCGTCGAAAGCTTCACGCACGCGCTTCGATGCGGCGTTTCGCGCGTCCGTGGCGAGCGGTGCGATGGTGTTGCCGAAGTTCGTGCGGGCGGCGGGCAGATCGGTTGCCACTGGCGCGATGTCGTGCAGGACCCCAAGCCGGGCCTCGTTCTGCGCCTGATCGCGAGCGATGAGCGCCGGAGCACCACCAGGCGAATTGCGCAGCGTGCGTTCGAGCTGCGAGATTTCTGGGTTCTGCAGGATCTGCGACACCGTGGGCGCCTCGCCG
The DNA here is from genome assembly GCF_003852515.1 of Variovorax sp. KBW07. Classification (GTDB taxonomy): domain Bacteria; phylum Pseudomonadota; class Gammaproteobacteria; order Burkholderiales; family Burkholderiaceae_C; genus Variovorax. The sequence goes on from NZ_QAJK01000044.1 coordinate 50,309, forward strand.
ACGATGCGCGGCCCCTGCTGCTGCAGCGCTGCGCGCACTGCTGGCACTTCTGCAGGCGTGTAACCGCCAACATCAAGGATCGCGCGCGCTTCTTTGGAGAGTTGCGGAGCAACCAAGCGCCGCACACCCGACGCCGCGAGGTCGAAAACTTTATGGGCAAACTGTAGGCTAGGTGGCAGCAGCCCGCCGACGACTGCGCCGGCTCCGGCATCTTCCGGCTTCACGAGCCCCGCAGAGGCGCCACCAGTCACCGCGCCGCCGGTGCCGCGCAGCGCCACATTGCCAGCACGTCCGAGCCAGGACGTGGGCGCGAGCCCCGTGCGGAAACCGCCGGTAGCGATTGCGTCGGCGAGCGGGCCCAGGAATGGAGCAGCAGCGCGCACTGGCGCTGCGATGACGCCGCCCACCGGCAGGGTCGCTGCGATGTTGGCGCCCACGCGGCCAGCGTTGAACCAGCCGCTGTCGTTCTCGCGGTTGAAGTCCTCGATGGACTTCAGGCGCTCATTGTTCGCCCGCTCGGCCGGGCTGACCACGGGCCCAGTGACGAGGCTCGAGAGTTTTCCACCAGCGCCGCCGAGCGGAAACTGCAGCGGCTTCGTCGGATCGAACCTCGTCAGATCGGCGAAGGGTTCGCGGCCTTCGCGCTTTGCCTGCTCGATGCTGTGATTGATCACCGTGTTTCCCACCTCGGCGAGCCCCGAAACCGCACCCTTTCCCATCGCCTGCGTGTCGGGCTTGAAGAGGTCGAAGGCGGTCAAGGCCGGGCCCACGAGCGGGATCATCGACGCCTTGCCGCGCCAGGTCGCCCCCAGCATCGCTGCCCGGTCGGCTCGTTCGCTCTTCGGCTTGATGTCGAGCCCTGCCTCTGCGAACAGGTCGCGCGGGCCTGTTGGCGCAGCTGCAGGTGCATCCCGCGGCGCAATGCCGGCTTCCTCAAATAAATCTCGCATCAGCGCACCCCCAGACGTTGTTTCACCTGCTCGACGGTCATGCCGTACTTCAGCGCGGTGTTGCGGATGTCGGCTTCGCTCGGCGCCGTCTTCAGGCGCGACACCGGCTGTTCGGCAGTGCCGGCGGCGGCCGTGCGCGGAGCCGGTGCCGCACCCGGGTTCGCAACGCCTTCGAGCATCTGCACGATGCTGTCGAGCGCAGCTTTGCGTCGATCCAGCGGCAACTTGTCGTTGGCCACGTCGGCCGCCATCACCTGATAGTTCGCCACGTCGAAATTCGACTGCGGGCCTTCCATGCGCGGGACGTTGCTGACGAGCCAGCCGCCCAGGGCTTTGAGCCGGGCCGCAGCCTGCGCCCCCTTGGGAGACACGCCGATGAACGCCGCGCCGCTGTCGATCAGCGAGCCGATGCCGCTGTCGGTCGGGCCATCGTTGAACACGTCCCGCACCTGCTTGGCAGTCGAAAGGAATCGATTCGCCGTCTTGATGTCGGCCAGGCGCGCAGTGTCCCGCCCCACGTCTGCCTCGGCGGTCTTGACCTGGCGCGCGCGGTCGGCGTCCTGCCCCGCCTTCTCCTGCGGCGAGAACTCCAGGCCACCACCGGACACCTCGCGCGTGCCACCAGGCGCCCGCATTTGCTGTTCGAAGGCCGCCTGCGCATTGGCCCGTTCCTGCGGGTCGCCGATGGCGGCAATGGCAGCCGCCACGGCCGCGGGGTCACCCTGAAAGTTTCCGGTCACGCCGGCCTGCGGCGCCGGCAGGCGCGCAAACGGCGTGCGCGGCCCCTCAATTTCGGACAGCTGCGACTGGCCGCCCATGCGGCCACCGGGGAGGATGGTCGGACGGCCGGGCGTGAACGACGCTTGCGAGCGGTTGCCCACGTCCTGATATGCGCGGTACGTGTCGATTGCACCTTCGGGAGCGCCCACCACCAGGCCACCGCGCCCGTTCGGCATCCACTGAGTGACCCGGCCATCATTGCCCGCCGACACGCCGCCCTGCACGCCGCCGGCAAATCCGGGCGCCGCCGTGTTCACCAGGTTGCCATTGACGTTCACCCAGTTGGGTTTCGTGCGCTCGTTGATGAGCTCGGCGATCTTCTTGCCGCCGTTGAACCGGTAGTCGGCCACCACCGCCTCGTAAGGCACATTGAAGCGCTGGGCGATGTCGCGCGCGGTCATCGGGCCCGACTGCTGGCCGCCCTGCTGCTGGCCCACGCCCACGGGCTGCGACGGTGGCGCACCCGGCACGCTGGCAGGTGCCTCGCCCGTCACTCCGCCGCCGCTGCTGGCCATCGTCGCCCCGGCGCCCGGTGCGCTGCTGCGCGGGGCCTCCAGGGCACCCAGCAAGCCACCGCCGCCCAGGAACTGCTGGTCGAACGCCTGCTGCTGTGCAGCTCGCGCGATGGATGCGCGGCGCACTTCGTTCTGCACCTCGTTTTCCTGCATCTGCGATTTCAGCAGCTGCCGGCGCATGTCGGCATCGCGCATGCCCTGAAAGTTCTGCATGGCGCCCGCGATGCGCTGGCCTGTGCTCATGCGCGTGGGCGAGTAGCCGCCGGCCGCCAGCATCTGCAGGCCGAGCTTGGCCTCGTCGGTGTCGAGAAAGTCGAGTAGTCCGGCCATGTTGCCTCCTTACCAAGCGCCGTTGCCGGACGCTGCAGCAGCTGCGTTTGCACCGGTGTCGCCGATACCCACACCGCCGTTCGTCTGGCCGCCGCCCATCAAGTGGGCATAGGGGCTCATGCTCGGGTCGCGGTAGTCGCCGCCCTTGCCGTAGTAGTTGTTCGGATCTGCGCCGCCGTTGGCGAAGTAGGCCGACATGTCGCGGTATTGCTGGGTGCCCGGCTGCGGCTGCATGCCGTACTTGAACGTTCCGTAGCCGCCGTTGCCAAGCAGCGTGCCACCGGAGCGCCCCTCCAGTAGCGCGCGCGGGTCACCGTTGAGCGCACCCATGTTCAAGCCGCCCATGTTCATTCCGCTGACGACCCCGCCCTGCTGCATGAAGTCGCCACCGTCGCCGGTTCCGCCTCCCTGCCCGGCCGCGCCCGGCGGCGGCTTCGCGTTGAGCACGGACTTCTGACCGAGATCCGGTGCCTTGTCGGAAAGCAGGCCCGACCAGTTCCAGGCTTCGGGCCGCGCGTCTGGGTTCTTCTTGTCGAAGCCGACCTGCTGGCTGCCCATCTGCCCGAGCAGGTTCGGCACCAGGCGGCGCATGTAGTCGTTCGCCGCATAGCTGTTGTCGTAGGCCGCCTGCTGCTGCGGGCTGAAGGGCTGCATTTGGTGCTGATACTGCAGATCCATGCCGCGTGCGATGTTGAAATTCATCCACGGTGCCGCGGGCGCCCAGGGCTCCGCGCTGGAGGTCTGCTGCTGGCCACCACCGCCTCCGCCCTTGCCATCGGCCATGACGTTGTTCACCACAGCGCCGCCGATGGCGCCCACCACGCCCCAGGGCATGCGCAGGCGCTGCGCGCTCAGTCGATTGAAAAAGAGTGGCATGGTTACTTCCTCTCCGTCTTGATGCAGACGATCATGGTGATTCGGTCGGTGTCGCTCTCGTTCGTGACCCAGTGCGTGAACGAGTTGTCGAACCAGTAGATGTCGCCCGGCACCGTCACGAGCTTTTCGCCTTCGAAGTGGAAAGCCTGCTCGGGCGCTGCTGCGATCTGAACGGCGTACTTGTCGTAGTGCCGCGCGTGCCATCCGGGATCGGTGTGCGGTTTGCAGATCTGGCCAGGCTTGATGCGCGTGATCAGCACGCCGCCCAGGCGCTCGCCGCGCACGCCGGCCATGAGCGGAAACACGATGTCGCGCACGGGCAGCACGTCAGCCGGCGGATACCAGATGGAGTCGTGCGATCCGTCCTCGCGCATCGTCTGCGGATCGGCGTAGCGGGCCCAGATGTCGGACAGTCCGTGATGCGGCGAATCCTCCGCCGCGGTGCGCCCGGTCTGCTGGTCCCACAGTTCGGGGTGCTGCGCGAGCGCCGCGCGCATCGGCTGCACATTCAGGCCGCGCCAAAGGAGTTTGATGTGGCTCATCAGGCAAGCCCCCTGGCGATGGCCTGCATCTCGCCGGCATCGGTGCCATCGGCGATCAGCACTTCATCCACTTCCTGCGGGTCGGTGCAGTCGGTGGAGTGGATGCAGTACCAAACCACGTCGGTGAGCGCGCGGATGCCGTGGTGCTTGCCCGCCTCTATGGTCAGGCACGCGGGCCCGGCAACGATGGAGCGGGCGCCGCCCACCAGCACCTCGACCGTGCCGCAGGCCAGCACCGATAGGTGCGCATGCTCGTGCTTGTGCTGCACCAGCACCTGCCCCGCCTTGACGTGCGTCTCCTTGGCGTACACCCCGCCGCCGAAGTGGTGGGCGATGTTCAGGTCTTGGGCTTCCATCAGTAGGTGATCCCTCTGTCCGAACCGTTCTCGTAGTTCGGCGCGGAGACATTGCCGCTCGAACCGTTGTAGTTGTTGCCGCTGGTGCCGTAGTTGCCGCTGTTGTTCCACCACTTGCCGAACGCATTGCCCAGCTGCGCGCCGCCGATGGCCGACGTGATCGGGCTGGAGCCGCCGCCCGGCGTGGTGGTGGTGGAGGTCTGGCCGCCACGGCCGGCCGCGCCCGCCAGGTTCGAGAACTGCGTGAGGTAGTCCAGCGGCGTGTTCTGGTACTTCGTCGTGTTCGCGATGTCCTGCTGATTGAGGCCGCCCAGCATGCCGAGCAAGCCAATGCCGGTCTGCAGCGTCTGCTGGTTCTGTCCGAACGCATCGTTGTAGAGCGATCGGTTGAACTGGTCGCCCCACTGCTGCGCGTTCTGATCGAACCCTTTCTGCCACTGGTACATGCCCTGTTGCTGGGTGTAGTCGTTGAACCGCGCAGTGTTGGACAGGTTGCCCAGGTTCTTCTGCAGCATGTCGGCATCGCGCGCCTGCATTTCCTGCAGGCCCGAATTGCCGAACGAGCCGCTGCGCACCAGGCCCGCGTTTGTTGCAGGCACGGCGCCGAGGTTGTAGTTCTTGACCAGATCGGCCGATGCAGCGTCGATGTTCTTCTGCAGGTACGGATTGTTCTGGCCGAGAAAGGGGTTGCCCCCCATGCCGAGATTGCTTGTGTCTACTGCCATTTCGGGCTCCTTTACCTTGCGGCGAGAGTCAGCACCGGCAACATCGCAATAAGTTGCTCGGCGGTGGGTTCTTGGATCTGTCCGCCCTGCACCTGGGCGAGCACTTGGTAGCACTGGGCATAGACCGCATCCATCCAAGTTGCGAAGGCCAGGCCCTCCGCATGGAAAGGGCCGGGGTAGCCGGCGCGCAGCGCAGCCGCGCCAATGCTGTCGTAGCGCTTCGCACGCGCCGCGGCATTCAGGTGCTCATCAACGGCCGCCAGCAACGCAGCTTCGCGCTGCTCGAACGTTGGCCCCGCAGCCTGCTGCGGCACGTTGCCCGGAATGGCGCACCATTCGAGATACCGCTGGTAGTCGGGGTTGTCCTCGTTGCGCGGAATCCAGCGCGTGTCGAGCTCGATGTAGGCTTCGTGTTCGATGTACATCACAGCCTCGCGTCTGCCACGAAGTGCAGCGAGATGGTTTGGCTTGCCGGCGGCGCCACCGCTGCCTGCACCACCACCCCGTTCGCACTGAAGGCCGACGATCCAACGGTCGTAATCCCGTAGTTCACGCCAATCGTCTCGTTGCGCATCTCGCCGGCGGTGCCCGTCGCGGGGTTGTAGAAGCTGAAGGTCGGCGTCGTCCACATCGGCGGATCGAAGTCGATTTCGAACTGCGCATAGGCCGACGTGGAGGCCGCAAGCGTGGTCTTTCGGCCAAGGACGCCGCCCACGCCCGTAGAGCCCGGGGGGTATCCGATGTAGCTGGTGCGGTAGTACCACTGGCAGCGGATCAGCTCTTCCAGGGGGTGCACTTTCTCAACGATGCTTGGGGTCGTGCCCTCTTCGAACTGCACGTTCGTGAGCGTGCCGGCATTGAATTCGACGATGAGATTCACAGCTGCTGTGACGCTCGTTGCGGTCACAAGGTTGGCGCCGTATGTGCCTGCGGCGATCCGCCCCTGCGCGGTGCCGGTCCAGCTGAGCACGTAGTCGCCGCCGTCGAGCTTGATCCCGTGCACCACCTGCCGCAGCGTGCCGGAGATGATCGTGATCGTGGTGAGGTTGCCCACCTTGGCAAAGCTGTAGGAGCAACCCGCCGGGCCCGCCTTCCAGCCGTCATGCCCATACGCGCCGGCGGCGAGCACCACCGTGCCGGACAGCGCCAACTGGTTGACCGCGAACCGGCCGTTGATCAGCAGATTCCGAAAATCCAGCATGCCCAGCGCGAGCGCGCCGCGTGCGCCCGCTGCGGTGCTGCTGCCGGTGCCCCCATTGGCGAGAGGCAAAACGCCATTGACGAAGTACCCCGCCACGGTGGCCAGCGCATCGACGAGGCCATTCACGATCATCGCGACCTTGCGCGCCCAGTCGAGGACCGAAGCGCTGACCCCGGCCAGGCGTGGCTCTTTGTCGAGCTTCATCGTCATCGCTGGCCCACCGGGATAGCCTTCGCGTCGTAGGCTGTCATCTGCGCGTCGCCGGTCATATCGACCCGCACGCGGTGGAATCGGGCCGACTGGCGAAGGTCAAACTTGCCATCGTTCAGCCGGCTGGTGGACCCCGGCACCAGGTCATCCCCCTCGTTCATCTTGATCAGCCCGGTGGCCATCGCGGTCGCGGGCGACTTCGTGAAGCGCGTGCGGAAGCGGTCGATCATGGTCACCATGTCGTCGTCCCCGAAGTCGCCCGTCGTGAAGCTGGAGGCGCCCGCTACGCCGGTGTTGGACACCAGCTGATTCGAGGCATCGAAGTAGGCGTAGAGCCGGCCGCCAGCGAGCCAATACTGCGAGTCGAACGGGATGGCCGGGAGCGTGTCGATGGTCGGCGCATAGGCGTCGAGCCCGTCAATCGTGACCCCGGGCGCAATGAAGTTCAGCGCCGCCTGCAGCACCCGGTCGGCCTTGCCCCATTTCTTCGTTCCGAGGTGGTAGGCCAAGGTGCGATCACAGGCGCCGGTCGAAGTCACAGACGGGTACGCGATCCACACGATGTTTCGCTGCCGGTCGAACGTGCAGCGCGTGCGGTAGCGAAAGGTCTGGCTCGAATTGCGCCGGAACCAATCCCGATTCACCCCATCGGCCAGCGGCACCGGTCGCGTGCCATCGAACATCCAGAAGTTGTCTTCGCCCACGATGAAGTGAAGGCCGCCGACATCGCAGACAGCCTCAGGGCCGACCGCGCCGCACTCACTGCCGAGAATGTGAGTCCACTGCCACGACCCATTCGAGGCGCCGACGAACGAGCCCAGGAAGACGCCGCGCGACTTGTAGGCCACCACGTAGTCACCCAGGGCCAGCCCCGCCTGAATGGCACCCTCACTCGCCACCAGGCGGCCTGTGGTCGCGCCGGTGGCCACGCTGGGCACCCAGTCGTTCTGATTGCTCTGCGCGCAGTTCCACCAGCGATCCGGCGCAACGCCGAACGTCGGGTCACTGGTGTGAAACGCGAGAACGAAATTGTTGGACGCGCTGATCACGATCTTCGCGCGCGGCGCCGTGGGCACGTCCGAAAACACGCCCGTCGTCGAAAGCTGCATCGGGTCCGCCAGGTTCGACGCGATGGTGGTATCGCCGAACTGGCAGAAGCTCCAGCGCGATTCCGTCGAGCCGGTGTAGCTGCCCGCCTTGCTGCGGTCGGTCCAGCTGCTGCCCGCGAGCTCGTACAGCTTGCCCTGCGTGCCGGCAATGATGCGGCGCGTGCCATCGAGCCGCTCAACCACCGCAGAGCCGCGGCAGGGCCCGGCCAGGGCGGCCACTGCCACCGCAACCGGCGACGGCGCGGCCATGAACCCCGCTTCGAAGGGAATCACATTGCTGCAGTCGGTCAGCACCCCCGCCGTGGTCGGATCTGCATCAGGCGCGAAGCCAAGGATCGGATTCATCGGTGGCGCACCGTCAACGTGGAGCCGCTGTGCTTCGCCGTCTCGTCGTCGGTATGCATCGCTTCGACAACACCGCCGTACAGGCCGGCCCAGGAGGCCGCTTCGTCGGGCTTCTTGACGTACAGGGCACCTTCCGCGAGCGCGGCGTAGAGGTACACGTTCGGCTTGCTGGTGAGAAGCCAGTTCTCGTTCGTGGTGGCCAGCGGTTCGAGTTGCTTGTAGTAGCGGGCAACGACCGGATACACGCCATCCGGCGCGGGCCCGAAGACGAGTTGATCGGCTTCGACGGTGTAGTACGACGGCCGGCCCGCCCCGTCTGTGAACTGCGCCGCCAGCTGCTCGGAGGTCATGAAATCGACCGGACGGCCATTCAGGCGCAGCGACTCGAACGCGAGCCAGCCCGTGGGCAGCGGCAACGTGCCATTGGCGGCGGTGTTCAGCGTCACGGTCGTCAGCAGGCGGCGCACGCGCAAATCCGTGGCGATGCGCGATTCGGCCAGCGCGATGAAATCGGGAATGACGGCATCGAGGTCGCCCCGGTTCATCCAGTTGGCGACGGCGCTTTTCAGGCCGGTGAAGCTGGTGATGGCCATGGTCAGATCTGCCCAGGCCAGATGCGGAAGTGCGCAAGCGCCGGATCGGCCAACATGCGGCGGATATGGCCTTCATCCACGCACCACTCACGATAGGTGATGTTGTTTTCGAGGCAGTACTTCTCGATCAGGATGTTCGGGATCGAAGCTGCAAGCTTCACTTCGCTCGAACCGTGCATACCGGCGCGGTGCATTTCCTTCGCGCGCTCGGCAACAGGCGTGCAGTCCTGCGTGCGCTTGATGAATGCTTCGTCGTCGCGAAAGACGATCTGCGTGTCGATGGTTTGCATAAAAACCTCCGGCGTCTCGCGACGTTGGGAGAAAAACGGGAAAGGGCCCGAAGCGTGAACCTCGGGCCCTTTCGACTACCTACCCTGCAGCTGGATCAGAGCAGGTCGAGAATGCCGCCGTGTGCCAGGGGAGCGCGATTCTCCAGGGCGTACTCGGCCAGGATCATCACGGCTTCCGAGTCGCCGGTTTTTGCCAGCGGCGTCTTCTGCATCGGGCGCAGGTACGCCACGGCCACCTTGTCGTTCTCGATCACGAAGGCATCGCGGGGGCGCTGGATGCGGTTCGGGATGGCCTTCAACGCGCCAAAGTCGGTCACGTAGATGTCGGTGGCCGCCACGACCTTCTTGTCTTCGCCCTCGTCGAACCGGGTGCTGTTGCCCAGGAACGTGGAGAAGGTCTGCTTCTGCGTCGGGCCGAGCATCAGGGTGTTCGGGTTGCCGCCAGACGTGTAGATCTTCTGCGCCACGTTCTTCAGCATCGCTTCGGTGAACGCGCGGGCCGTGCCATCGGTCTGCGCCACGTTGGTGATGTAGTTCGGGGCCACGTAGCCGGCGCCGGCATCGACGTTGGCCGCGTCCATCCAACCCACCATGCCACGGCTGCGTCGCGGGCTCGTGCTCGCGACGTTGTTCTGCGTCAGGCCGAGTTCCATGTCGCGCTTCATTTCCAGCGACTTCAGCGAGACCTGATAGGCCAGCTCCTTCTTGCGGCCGGCGGTGTTCACCTCCTGCTGCGTGCCGGAGACGCGCGCGGTCTTGCGCGCGATCTGCGTGCGGTTGCCCAGGCGCACGGTGGGAATCACCGGGTCGGCCGTGGCGTCGTCGCCTTCGGCTTGAGCGTTGTCCGCCGGCGCGGCCAGGGCCTGGGTCTGCCACTCGTGCAGCGTGGCCTCGGCCGTAACGCGCTCGGCCAGGCTGAGCAGCGGGGTTTCGGTGGGCGAGATTCGGTAGATCACATCCGCCAGATCTTCGCGATTGCCCACCGCAGCGGTGGACGTGTAGGTATTGGTTGGTGCAGCCATTTTTGCCGCCTCCTTAAAGAAGAGATTCGAGAACTGCGGCGCCAGCCTTCACCGAGCCGGTCCTGGCCAGGTTCTGGTATGCCGCCGTGCGCTTGTCAGTCGATCCCGTGTCGCCACTGCCGGAACGCATCACCTTGGTAGGGGTGTTGGTCACCAGCTTGGCCGCGGCATCCGCCTTGCCCATGATCTGGTCGTAAAGCATCGCCTTGCGAACGTTCATGATGGCGCGGTGGTCCGCCACGTTTTCGATCTCGGCGGCCGTGTACCCGTTCTTCACGAGGTAGTCACGAATTGCCGCCGTTTCAGCCGTGCGCTTGCTCTCGTCTTTCCACTCCGGAATCTTGGCGACGATTTGATCTCGCTGACTCTTGAGGTGTTCGACGAACTGCTCGTGCTGTTCGGCTGCGGCCTGGTGCTGGATCTGTTGCTGCTGCTGGAGCGTTTGCTGCAGCGCTGCTTGCCTCTGTCCTAAGAGGTGCTGCTGCCGCAATGCTTCCTGCGGGTCGCTTTCGATCAGGGCCGGCCAGTCGATTTCCTGCTGCTGTTGCAGCGCCGTCTCCAGTTGAACCTGGAACCGGTTGAGCTTCTGCGCGTACTGCTCACGATCTGCACGCGCCTGCGCGATTTCCGACTCGGCCACCTTCCGCGTTTCGGCGGCGGCCATCGTCTTCTTCGTCGCGTCCTGCTGGCGCTGGTAGCCCGCAATGACTTCCTCGCGTGGAACCTGAATTTCCTTGCCGTCGATCTTGACGGTGAACATTTCAGGTTGCGCGTGGTTGCCCTGCTCGGCGTCGCCGCCATCACCGCCCGCATCGGCTACCGACGTATCGGCAGTGTCAGCAGTGGTCGAGGCTGCAGGTTCCTTTGGGGTATCGACGCCATCACCGGCGCCCGCCGGCTGGTCATCGTCCAGAAGCGAGGAAAACGCTTCTGCGCCCTGACTGACGCTCAGGGCTGTGTCGCTGGGTCCCGCAGTGGGGGTGTCCAAACCGTCCATGATTTCTCCAATGCCGACTATGCGGCGCAGCGTCTCGCGACGGATGCTGGCGGTAAAAGGGAAAGTCCCTCGGGCGAGCCGCCTCCCGCCTGAATTTTAGAGCGCGATCTTCTCGCCCGTGCTCAATTGGTACTCGGCTGTGTCGCCGATCAGCACGCGCACATTGCCATGCTCCGTCGTCACCACGTCGCCGCGCGCACCCGGGTGCCACACGGTGGCAATCTGGTGCGTGGGTGCGTTGCGCTGCATGATTTCGGCTTCGACCTTCGGCCAGCCGCCGCCGTCATTCGAGACATCGGGAGCCGGGGTCGTGCTGGTGTCCAGCAGATGCGCATCGGGCGGACTGCCCATGTCGAACACCGGATTCACTCCAGCCACACCTTCGCCTGCTTCTCCAGTTCCGCCTGATGCTCCAGCTCCAGCCGAGCCATCTTGCCCGTCTCCAGCCGAGACTGCAGGTTCGCGTGGACCTTCTGCAGCAACTTCAGCGACAGCCACAACTTTTCCCGCCCCTGCGGGTCCTGTTCGGGTGCTCTTTGCCATGATTCGATGATCTCCGTCTTGAGGGAATGGAACGCCCATGCAAAGGCCTCGTTCTCGAGAACTTCGCGGGCACGGTTGCCGCGGTACGCACGCGCGGCGGGTGTGGTCGCCGATTCATCGGCCGCACCAGATGCCAGGGCCTGCGCGATGCGGTCGGCAGCGACGGGAACGCCGCTCGGCGTCTTGCCCTGCAACTCGACTAGGCGGCCCGCTGCGGTGCCCAGCGAGCCCCAGCGCTCGAAGAACGCTACGGCGCCCATGCAGCGGCGGTAGATGCAGAAACAGGTGTCACCGCCCACGACTTCCTCGCGCACCTCCCATGCGGGCGTGAAGAAGGCGCGGACGGCGGCCAGCGCAGTGCGGACTCGTTGAATCATGGCTGCACCTCGCGGGCGATCTCACCGGTTGCTGCCTGTGTGGCGGGGTCGTCCAGCTTCGCCTTGCTGGAAATGTTGGCGGTTTGCACCTTCACGGCTTGCTCCAGTTCGGTCTTCCAGCGCTGGAACGCGTCGTCGCGTTGCTTGGCGATGTCCTCGTACTGCATCCGCAGCGAATGCACCTGGGCCTCTTGCTCCAGCTTCATGGCGTGTTGCCGGGCTTCCAGCTCCTGCCGGTTTGCGTCCGTCTCGCGCTGCATCTGCGCGCGCATCGCCTCCAGCTGGGCCTGTTGCTCGCGGCCCTGTGCTTCGCTCTGCGCCTTGAACTGCAGCCGCATCTTTTCGAGCGCGGCCTCGTGCTGAAACTGCGCCTGCTGCATCTGCATCTGAAGCTGGCCAGGGTTCGGACCTTGCTGCGGCGGCGGGTTCTTCTCGGGGTCGTTGAAGAAGCGATCACCCGACTTGAAGCCCATCGTCTTCGCGATTTCGGTATCGAGCTCGTAGATCTTCTTCGGGGTCGCGGTGCCCCACTGCAGCCCGCTCACCTGCAGTTGCCGCAGCCCCATCAGGTGCCCGACCTGCTGGTCTTTATTGCCCACGCCCAGCCCGACGTTGATGTCGGTGTCGAACTGGTTTTTCCACTCGCGCGGGTCCATTTCGACCCACTCGCCGGCGATCTGCACCAACTCGGCTTTCTTCTGGTTCTGGCAGACCAGCTTCAGCATCATCTTGAACAGGTCTACGAATCCTTCGGCCAGGTTGCGCGCCATCAGGTCCGTGCGCATGTCGGCCTTGTTCGTGATGATCTGCACGCCGCCGAGCGTGTCGTTCAGGCCCTTGGCATCGTTGCCCTGGCTGTAGCGGGTCCAGCCGGTCGAGTTTTCGAGCGCCTGTTCCTCCTGCTCCATCAGCTGCGCTGCGGCGCCCAGGTCGCCCGCGCCTTGATCCAAGCGGCCGGCCATGCCGGGTGCATCCATCAGCACCACGCCGCCGGGCCGGCTGTCGAGCAGGCTATCGAAATCGACTTTGCCCTTCACGCCGAAGTATCGGCCGTTGACCTGCAAATACATGTTGTCCAGCTGGCCGCGCACGATGCTGGTCTTCGTCTTCTGACCAGGCATCGCCAGATCGGCGACGGACAGGCCCCAGAACTTATGCGGCATCGGCACCGGGCACCAGCTGACGAACGGCGCTTCATCGACGATTTCGTTGTCGAGAATCCGGTCGCCGCATCGCACGATCTTGCGCAGCTCGGCGATGCCGTCGCCGTCGTAATCGACGCGCAGGTAACACTCTTTCACCCACACGGTGAACTGTGAACGGTCGGTGGTGTTGCTCGCCTCGTAGTTCGAGCCCGTATCGTCGAAGTGATCGCGCTCCAGGCGCTCCGCATTGCTGTCGCCCTCGGAGTCATCGGCCACCAGGTCGTCGATGTTCTTGTAGCCCATGGACTTGAGCTCGGACAGCGTGCGCTTGACGCGGTGGCCGACAAGACGGGCTTCCGCGATGCTCTTGGCGCCGCGCGAGATGATGAATTCTTCGGACGGCACGCCCTCGATGGTCAGCTTGCCGCCCTTGCGGGTGATCTTGCAGCCCACGTCGTAGAGCATTGCCTGCGGCTGCTGCTCGATCATCAGGATCTGGGCCTGAATCGCGGCAACAGCGCCGGCCGGGCCTTGCTGTGGCGGGCGTGGCGGCTGGCCCGGCTGCGCGGCGCCCATCGGCTCTGCGGGTGGCTGCTGCTGGCCAGGCCCACCAGGAGCGCCCGGAGCACCTTGGCCCTGTGGCGGGCCGGCTGGCGGCTGCTGCGCGGCCTGCATCGCCTGCTGAAGTTGCTGCTGCAACGCGGCCACCGCTTCCGCGCGCTTCTTTGCGTCGTCTTCGTCGGGATACGCCTTGTGGTCGATGATTTCGACCTCGGGATCGTCCAGCAGCTTTGCCAGCTCGATCTTCGTCATGCCCACGTACTCTTCGCGCTTCTCTTCGTGGCGCATGTCCCACCAGCACTTCAACACGCCGCGCTTGGACAACAGGCCGTCTTTCGCCCATGACACCGTGATGGTGTGCCCGTTGTTCTTCTTGAAGAACAGGTGATTCAGGTACTTGGTCGCCGAGTCGGCTTTCGATTCGTCGCCCGGCTTCGTGGGCTCGAACTGCACCACCTTGTCGCCGCCCACGAACTTAACCACCAGCTGCGGCAGCATCGACTCGATGGTGTTGCGCACGTCCGGCGAAACGACCTTCGAGCGGCCCACGATCTCCGGCGGCGCGAGGTCGCCTTCGGGCTCGGCGTAGTAGTAGGCCACGGCCTTGCGGCGCTGCTCGGCCAGCTTGGTACTGTCGAGGCCGAGCGCCTGGGCGAGCTCGGTATCGACAAGCGCCTTCAGGTCGGCTTCCGTCATGGGCTTGGATGCAGTGGTCATATCAGGGAGGGGGAAGCTGGCGCTTCTTCACGTAGGTGCCCGACTTCTCGGGAATGAAGACCTTCGGCGCGAGCTTTTGCGGGCCCGCACGCCACCCCTTGGGGTAGTGCAGGGTCTTGCTCTTTGCGGCGGCCACGGTCAGGCCTCCTGCGCGCGACTGAAACGCCGTGCTGGTGCAATGTTGTTCATGTCGTTTCCTTCATGCGTTGTTTTGCTTCGGATACTTGAGAGGCTTCATCACCACAGGCTCTTCGTAGGCCACGCACATCAGGCCGAAGGCGTCGGCGCCGTGGCTGGCCCAGTCGTGTTCGGGGCCGAGGCCGATGTTTCGCTTCTCGTCGCGCTTCTCGTGATACCAACCGAGTGCGGCCACGCCGGCTTCGGTGCTGGCCTCGTTGAACCACATCGACGGGAACAGGCGCCGGCCTGCCTCGATGCGCGCAGCAGCTGCGCCCTTGCCTTGGTTCGGGATCACGGTGACCGAGTAGCCCGCGGCCTGCATGGCACTTTCGTAGGAAACGTCATGCACCTTGTCCTGCGTCGAGCCGTCGTGCGGCAGCCAGATCTGCGCCTTCTCCGGCGTGTAGCCGCGCGAGCGCAGCCAGGCCAGATGCACGGCGAGCGGCTGGCCCACCGCTTCGTAGTAGTCGAGGACGCGAATTTCTTTGCCAATGAACTGCGCCACCCACATCGTGAAGGCGTCGGCCTTGGCGCCAGTGCCGCCGATGTCGCAAAAGACGCGCAGGGTCATCAGCGGGTCAGCGGCCACGCGGCCGAATCGCTGCTGCAGCCTTGCCTCGTTGATGACGGCGGCGTAATACGCGCCCGACATCACCGTGACGTAGCCGCCCTCCCAGATATGGTCGTACTGGTCCGGCTGCATGCGCAGGCAATCCAAGCGCTCCTGCTCAAGCTCCGCCGTGAACCACGGGTTATCGCGCCAGTTCGCCTTCACCACCTGGGCACCAGTCGGCAGCTCAAGCCCGCGCAGCATCATGTCCACCGCATCCGTGCGCCTGCGTGCATTCCAGCTGAACCACAGTTCGGACCCAGGCGCGCGAATCGTTGGCCGCAACAGATCCAGAGAGTTCTGCGTGGCGGTCTGCGCTTCCTCCCACCATGCCCGTTTGAAGTTCTCCAGCGACTTCACGCTCTCGGCCGTGTAGTCCTGCATCCCTTTGAAGATCATCAGCCCGTCGCCGGGCAACTGGATGCAGTCGCGGAACACCTTGAAGCCGTCAGCTTCGGTGATGCGGTTCGCGCGTAGCTTCGCCTCGATCAGCGCCTTGGACGACTGCGCCAGGTCTTTCTGCACCTCGCGGATGCACACCGCGCGCATTCCCTCGCCGGCGGACTCGCCTGGCTCGGCCATGCAGTCCTCTATCAGCTTTTCGCCGAAGAAGTGCGACTTTCCCGAGCCACGGCCGCCCCATGCGCCTTTGTAGCGCGCAGGCTCCAGCAGCGGCACGAACACTCGCGCCGTCTGCAGGTTCAAAGTCTTCACGGCTTCGGCGGGGCCGGATCAACAATGGTGCGCTCGACCTTCGAATACTGCACCGGGCCGCCATTCTTGCCGGTCAGTTCCACCGACTTAGCCTCGCGCCACTCGTCGGGCCGGCGGTTCTTCACCCAGAAGATCGCGGCCGTGGTGTCCGGCGGATAGATCTTCCGGATGCGGGTCTTGACGATTTTGTTGTTGACGACCCGAATGTCCGTCTCGTCGTGCTCGTAGCCGGTGGCCCGCGCGAACAGGCTGCGTTCGACACGATCATCAGCCTCGTTCTTCCCGGCTTTTAGGGCCTGACAAAACTTCGGCTGCTCGCCCTTCCAGCGGTACAGCGTGCGCACGTCGATGGCGAAGAAGTCGGCCACCTCGATGTCGGTGGCACCCAGCTTGCAGAGCTTCTTCGCCTGCAGGATGAACTCGTCTTTGAACTTGCTCGGCCGGGCCATCAGAAGCCCCCCCGGCGCCACTCGGGCGGCTGATCACGGTCGGCGCGGCCCTGCCAGTAGCCTTGCAGGAAGGCGTCGCGCGGGTTGCCCCGCACCGGGCGAAAGCCCACGCGCATGAAGCACCAGGCGCCACGCAGGAAGGCGGCCACCAGGTTGAACGGCACCGGGTAGCAGACTGCCGTGTCCCGGCCGAAGTCCACCCAGGCAATGCCGTAGCCGCTGGGCAGCATCTGGCCGTGCCCGCAAGTTTTGCGAATCTTCATCGTGATTCCTTTCGGGTGCCTCGTGGCTTGTCCGAAGCTGTACGCAGGGCGCATGTCTTACAGTGGGCATTCAACCCACTGGAGACCACCTAATGACAAGTTTGGAAACCGTGCGCGGCCACTTGGACTCACTAAACCATGGGGCCCACTTGATGAGCGAGCGACTGAATAACACTGGTCAGATCACCGCCGGAGAACTGCGTGAGCTGATGCGACACGTACACGGCGCCATCGAGAATCTGACGAACGTCGTCGAAGGACTCGCAAAAAAGAGTTGAGACCAGACGCGCTTCGTAGGAATTCAACTGAGAAGCGCTGAGAGTCCGCTTCAGAAACAAGAAGCCCGCCGGTCTTGCGAAGGGCGGGCTTGACGGCCGGCGAAGGAACTCCGCATCGGAAACAACTAGGCGTTCGGTTCGTCCGACACCTCATCACCGAACTTCGAAGCTACGTAGGCACGCATGGCAGCCGAGAGCGCCGTCTCCGCTTTCCACACTCGGCCGTCAGCCCGCTCCACGTGCGCTGTGACGCCGGCGATCCAGTGACCACCATTCCACGCCACCATGATCTTCTCGCGTTCGATGATCGGGCCCGCCTGGGCCCAGTTCTCGGATGGATTCCACGGCAATGGCTTGCCATCTGCAAAGCAGCCTGTAGCTCCAAGCGGGAGATCACCAGCACGCTCGCAACCCAAGGCACGCATAGCCCAGTAGTCAAGCAGTGCGCCATCGAGTTCGGCAGTTTTCATGCCTCATTCTCTCGCCTCTTGGCGCGCAAGAAGATGCACGGCGGCAGAGCGTCAATCGACTAGAGGTCTACTCGATTGACAGCATTTGCCGTCGCCATTACCTTCCGAACAGGGGCGATAACCTGGGCAACTAGACCGCCCTCAGGGTGTATCTCAGCATCCGAATGCCGCTTTGAGAGGCGGCTGAAGGTACGGAAAGCAGAGAAGTCAGAAGGGCGGACTGGTAGCTCCAGGAACGCTGACAGGGCGAGTGGCCCACCCAGCGTTAGCAAATAGCATGGCGTTCTGACGACCAATCGAAGCGGACCAAGCCGGATCGCTCCAGAAGCTGCGCGCGCAGTGAAAGGGCTAGTGTCTGGCACGGCACGATAAATCAAGCCCTCGTAACTGTTGGCTGGCCAGCTGGCTCTGATTGGAGGCGCAAGCCGTGATCAAAGTTAGTTTGCAGTTTGGGAAGCTGAAGGTAAGTCTGTCCGTTTCGGCGGCGACGATCCTGACGATTCTCATGATCCTGCTGTAAGTGAAGGGGCTGGAGCGCAATCTCCAGCCCCTGATCTTTCTTCACCATTAAAAAAGCCGCCTCAATGGGCGGCTCGTGCAGAACAAGTTAAGAACTACTCGTTTTTATACGCCTCTAGCGTTTTAGGATCGAGGCGAACTATCTTAAGCTCAGCCCCATTGAAATAGTTGCACTGGACCTTGCCATCATGCCCCAACTCGCTGCTGACAGTCATCACAGGGCTTCCGCTTTTCAGCATCACCCGATCTCCCACGTTAAAAGTAGCCATCCGATCCTCCTGCACGCCAACATTGGCATGCAACAACTGAGGACCGTGCTGGTGAACCCAACTAGGGGAAACCCCGGGAATGAAGAGTCGCCTCGGCAAGTAGCAACAAAAAATCAGACGCTTCTATGATGCAGCTTTCTCACCCCGACAAGGAAGCCTATGTCCGAAGAACAAGCCAAGAATCACTATCTCGAATTGGCAAGTGAGCACGTCAAGAAGGTCCAGGAGTTAATTTCGACGCTATACCAGGCAAAGCAAACGGACCCGGAAGTTCTTCATGCACTCCAAAACCTGGCGAACGCAACGGAAAACCTGACGACAGTCATGAAGCTGTGGAACCCCCGAATGTCTAGATAAGTCCCCTCACGGAAAAACAAACAATAGGGGATCCGAAATGGATAGCGATCAACAGCCTACAGACACGAACATGCGCCTCTTCGCATTGACAGTGGCTGTAGCTTCTATCCTCAAACATCTTCCAGACGCGAAGGCTGAACTTCTACGAATAGCGGCCCACGTCGATGATGCGCCACCCATCGCGGTGTCTGACCAAATGCTGTCAGGCTTCTCTCAGGAGATTCGAGATTTGATCGCGGGCAAATGGAAGTAGAAAAGGTACGCAAAAAACCCGCCGGGCTTGCGCAGGGCGGGTTGGGGATTCTTTAGAGATAGCTCCGCCATCAAGGGTTGAGCTGCTCTTATTGTTCCCGGCTCACCCGGGATTTGTACAGGCGACGCGATTTTAAGCCTGAAGCCCCGACCTCGTAAAGACTTTTTACTTTCCAGCCTCTACGACAGCGATTTTCAGATCGAGATAACCAGCGATCTGCTTCATCGCCTCGGGGCCGGCCATCGCCTGGTGCTTCTCCATGTGGGCGACGAGCCAGTCGGCGATCTCGGCGTGCTCCTTGAACAGCGCGCTCAGCGAAGTGCGACCGGTGCCCTTGCAGGGCTTGCACTTCACGCCCAGTGTCTTGCTACCCGGGATCACCGTAGCCCCGTGACCGCCGCAGTTGTCGCAGGTCGGGTTTCGGTGCCAAGCGACGCAGCCGTGAGCAAGGTCGTAGGCCTGCACGCGGTTGAGCCTTACCTTCATCGCCCTCGCCTGCCGCCAGGCGTCATCGGCCAGGATCTCAACCAGTTCACGCGCAGCGATGCTGTCGCCCAGGAAGAGCCGCTGCAGCGCCACGGCAAGCGGGAATTGCCGCGAAGCTAGTCCCATCGCTCCAAGCACGTCCGAGTCCGAGCGGGTCGTGCGCTCGTTGATCTCCAGGTTCGTTGACCGAACCGCGCTGGCGTAGCGCTCGATGACATTCATGCGCGGCCCTTAACGGTGTCTTCGATGCGGGCAGCCAGGATGCGGCGACTGCCATCCACTGAGGGACGCCCTGTCGCATCGGCGAGGCGGCGGAGTAACCGGTCTAGTTGCGCGTCAGTGACCTTCCCGTCCTGCTTCAGCAGCAGCGCGAAACTCGCGATCACCTCGGCCGTCGCAGTGCGGTGAGTATTCATGGCATCGTGGAAAAAGTCGGAAGCCTTCAAGTACTGTTCGAATTCGCGCATGCTCATTGGGCAGCCTCTCGGTCTTGGGTGGAAAACTCGACGAAGCGCAGCGGGTAGCGCTTCGGTTGGGAGCGGTACTGCATGGAAGGCTTGTCGAACCACAGGCGCAGCGTGTAGTCCTGAACTCCATCCTCGCGCTGCTTGCGCAGGATCAGCTTGGCGTCGATGCCGTCCTGCTCTTCCTGCCACCGCGCCATCGCGTCGGCGTCGTGGGGGTTCGCAGGTGCCTCGTCTTTCTGGGCACGCCAGATCGAAAACACGTTGTCGGCGCCGTTGACGATGCCCCCGGCACCAGCAACCTCCATCTTGCTGGGGGCCTCGGCTTCGTCCTTGAGCTTGCGCGGGTGCGCGACCAGGTGGACATGTACGTTGTGCTGCTTGTTGAACGCGACGATCTTCTGCATCGCTTCGTTCTGCTTGGTGATGGCGCCGGGCCCGTCCTGGGGAACGTCGATCATCATCAGGCTGTCAATGACGAAGTGCCTGATGCCATACCGGCGCGCGGCATAGGCGAAGACTTCGAGCAACCGGTCGAGCTTCGCGATGCCCAACACGTCGAAGATCCACAGCCGCTCGCGCAGCCAGCCGCCGACGGCACGGATGTACTCGCGCGACGGCATGCCGGTCCCTGTCGCCTGCTTGTGGATACGCTTCAGGTGCCGGGACGGGCGCAACTCACCCGAGAAGACCACCACGCGCTCGCCGTACAGCATCAGGCCCAGCAGGATCTGGTCGAGCATCAGGCTCTTGCCGTGGCCGTTGATGCCGGTCCAGCAGGTGTATTCACCCCCGCGAAATCGAAACCAGTCGAACTCTTGATCGAGATACAACGGCGGGTCGATGGGCGAACCCTCGGGCGGATAGAACAGCTTTTCCACCTGCCCGGTGTAATCGTCAGCGCTGCGCAACTCGGCCGGATCGAGCGGCCGTGCGTCATCCATCGCCTGTTGGAAGTCCACCGCTTCCGCGCCATCCTGCAGCCACTGGTTGGCATCCTTGGCGCCCAGCCGCACGCGGCGGCAACGCTCCACGCCCAGGCGGTTGATGACCTCGGCCGCCCCCTTGTCGCCCGCCTCGTCGTTGTCGAAGCAGATCAGGATGTCGCTGAAACGCTCGAGTTTTTCCCAGTCGTGCTCGATCCATTGATGATTGCCCGCGCCCTGATTCACCGACATCGCCGGCACGCGCATCTGATGCAGCGTCATGGCATCGACCTCGCCTTCGGTGATCGTGACCGTGCGCGCCTTCGGGTCGATCAGGTGCCAGCCGAACAGGCATGCAGCCGCGCCAGGCTCCTGGCGCATGTCCTTTTTTTCGTCCGCGTTGCGGTACTTGACGTTCACAAGCTCGCCGGATTCGTCGATGAAAGGAAAGACCGCGTAGGCGGCACCGCCACGCAGCTGCTCGCCGATCTTGAACGCCACCAGCGTCTCGGGCAGCAGCCCGCGGCCGGTCAGCCACTCGTGCACGCGCTGCTTCGGCTTCTGGCAGACCGGCTTCTCCGGCCGGCGGTACTTCTTCTCGGGTGGTTTCAGAACCTCGTCGCGGATGCCCAGATGCGCCTTGATGTCCTTCATCGCCTCGGCCATCGACTGCCCGCGGCAGGCCATCCACAGGTCGATAAGGTCGCCACCCTCACCGCTGGCGAAGTCCTTCCACATCCCGGCCTTGTGGCCCACCACGCACACGGACAGGCTATCGCCAGCCTCGCCCGACGTGTTGCCGGCCTTCCACTCGCGCCCCTTGCGCTTGCCGCCGCGCAGCAGCACCTTCGCGATGTCTTCGGCCTGGCTGGCCAGGCGCTGGCTGATCTCGGCGGCGTTCATGCGTCGTCCTCTGGCGCCTGCGCGTAAGGATGGCAGCCGCAGCATCCGGTCATTGAGGACGGGAGCCCAGGACTGCCGGGACACTCGCCGCGCCGACACGGCATGTCCCACCATGGCTTTCCTGTGAGCTTTTCGCGATCAGCGCGCCGCTGCAACTCAGCCGCCTCGCGCTCGCACCGGCCGGCGTCCGCCAGTTGCCGGGCCTGTTGCTGCGGCGTCATGCGGCCACCTCCTGCGTGGTGCGCTTGCCGTCGCGGAACTCGTTGAAGTTGACGATGTTGCAGCGGAAATTCATCGCGTGTTCGACAGAATCGAACCCGGCCACCTGCCACCAAACGCGGCCATCGGCAGCCACCGGTGCAGCCTCGCGCCCGCCCGGGATTTCATCGTTCCAACGCTCACCGTTGAGCCACGTCGAAGCGTGCGGGATGTGCTTCTTGTCGTCGCTGAAATCGAGGCGTGGCCTCTGCGCCGCCAACGCGCCCAGGATCGTGGCCTGCAGCGCCTCGTCGGGCGATAGCTTCAGCCAGACCTTCTGCGCGGCAACCTTGCCGACCTTGCGGGGATAAGCAGCGTAGAACACCTCGAAGCCCGGCATCACGACTGCGAGATCCGCCTTCGGCTTGCGAGCCCGCTTCCCCCCTTGGGGGGTATGGGGGGGTTCTGTATTTGGTAACGGAGACGGAGACGGAGACGGAGACGGAGACGGAGACGGAGACGGAGACGGGGCACTGCCAGATTCATCGGGTGGAACACCATTGGCAGATTTGGGCAGTGCGACTGAAGTGCCCGTGGCAGTGCCACTGGCACTATTTGGCACTGCAGCAAGCAAGCGCGCCGCGTACTCGGGCATCTTCCGGGCAGCCTCCGCGCGTCCGTGTTGCTTGCATAGCGCAGCAAAGCGAGACTTCTCTGAACGCGCATCGCTGCCCGCCGCCCAGGGGTTGTGTTCTTCCCAATCGTGGATGGACCGTTCGCCTTCCTGGCCATCCAGAAAGCCGACTGCCACGAGTTCACGCACGAAGGCGCCCTCTTCTCCAGGCCAGTCCACAGCGAGCTCAATGTCTTCATCGCTCATGCCGGTCAGTTCGCCGTCGCTACGGTTATCAGCAGCCCACAGGAACAGGCACACGAGGTGCCATGCACCAGCGACGCCCGCACGCCGGACCAGCTTCTTGGTCTTGGGATGGGCAGGAAGGCCCGTTGAGATTCGTGCATCGCTGGTCATCGCCAGGCTCCCATTTCGTGATCGGTCGCCCAGCGGGCGTTGCTGACGTTGCCGCGGTGCACCCGCAGCCAGTAGATGAAGTGGGCAAGCCACAAGATGGCGCGGCGCATCAATCCCACTCCAGCGTGCGAACGCTCTGAACGGCACTCAGGTGTTGCTTGGCCATCAGAAGCAGTGCGTCTACGTAGTCGGGCGGGAAGCACCGCATGTCTTGGCCGACGACGCGCAGGCCAGCGTGTGCCATCACCAGTGCAAGCTTGTCGAGGTGGTCGCTGAGCAGCCGGGATACGGTGGACTCGCTCACACCCATGGCGGCAGCTATGGCCGTCTGAGACGCATCACGCTGAGTCGCCTTGAGGACGCTTGAGACGATCTTGCGAGCCCGGTCTTCGGGTGGCTCGACGATCACGTTCCAACTCCTTGCACCGGTGTGCGCTTGGTTGCAACGCCATGCACCGGGTTGCAGCCGCTGCAAGAGCGTGCGATCCATCTTGCTGGCGCTTCCGGGTACGTGTGCCCAGACTGCGTAGCCATGAACACACGCCATGCCATGCCAGTTGCAGCCCACGATCCATACCTCATCCATGACAGCACACGGACTGCACTGAGTACCAACGCCGATCCGAACGGACGCCCTACTGCGCGAGTGATACTGCGCACGAGCAAATTAGTGATTCGCTGGCTCGATGGCGATGTAGAAGTACGGTTCGCGGCCCAACAAATCGATATCGTGAGGAAAGGCCCCACGTTTCTAGGTAGACGCGTGCAATGACGTTGCGTCCGTCTATTTCTTGCAAGGTAGAGTCGGGCTTCCCCACAAAGATCCACGCGATGGAGGGACGGCATGGAATCCAAGCGCTTCAACT
Organism: Variovorax sp. KBW07; assembly: GCF_003852515.1. Lineage (GTDB taxonomy): Bacteria > Pseudomonadota > Gammaproteobacteria > Burkholderiales > Burkholderiaceae_C > Variovorax. The sequence continues at coordinate 73,728 of NZ_QAJK01000044.1, forward strand.
CGACTGCCTTGGTCGAGGGAACATACGAGCCAGCTACGCGAATGCTTCGGCTTTGGTTCACGAGCGAACCTCATCAGGGTTACGACTACCCGAATGTGCCCCTGCATCTTTGGCAAGGGCTCTGCTCTGCTCGTTCTGCCGGCACCTACTACAACGATCACCTTCGCGAGGTGTATGGAGATCCCCGATCAGGCCCTCGATGGCCTCGTCGATAGCGGAAATCTCACGTAAGAAATTTGTTCTCCATCCTGTCTCAGGCGACCGTGGCAGGTCCGGACGATCAGTCGCAAGAACGTTGTGGTTCACGACGAGTGCCATTCGTGCCGTCTGCAAGGCGTCTATTACTTGGGAGCACATGTCAGATCCTGTTTCTCTGGCGTGCACTTTGTTTGCCCAAAACCCCGGATCCGAGCGGCAGCGGCCTCTACCCGGTCCACTATTCGGCGGGGCAGAATGCTTGGCCACTTGTATACGGCCGAGTACGAGATACCCACGGCCTCCGCAGCGGACGCGATAGATCCACCCAGAAGTTCAATCGCACGATGCTTTTCCATCACGCGATTGGAGCATAGTTGCAAATCGACAGCAACCATGAGTCAATTAATTTACCCTATCATTTAACCATGGTTGATTACACGACGCGCCTGAACGAGGCCATGAAGCATGCGAACGTCTCGGTGTCAGCGCTGGCTACGGCGCTCGGGGTTTCGTATCAAGCGATAAGCAAGGCAGTGGATGGAACGACCAACAGTTTGTCGGCATACAACAACTCGAAAGCGGCTGACTTCCTGGGCGTAGATTCACGATGGCTGGCCACTGGCGAGGGAGCCATGGAGTTGAAACTCCAGGAAAGAGCAACTACGGTGCCCCTGGTCCCCTGGGAATCCCTGGCAACTTGGAAGGGGGCGTCAGAGTGGCTGAAGCGTCCTGAGGGGAACACCTTCGTTTGGGCGCCATTCGGCTGCAGTACCGAGACTTTCTGCGTCGAAGCGCGCGGCGACAGCATGGTTTCGCCTCATGGCAGCATGAGATCTTTCCGCCCGGGAACCCATCTTTACTTCGATCCCTTGCTTCATGACAACAAGCCCTGGGATGGCATACCTGTCTTGGCCAAGCTCGTTTCGTCCGAAGAAGTAACCTTCAAAATTTTCAAGCAAGAGGGCTCACGCCGCTGGCTGGCCCCCTTAAACCCTCAACACGAGCCGATCAGGAACTTGTTTGTTGTGATGGGAATTCTGGTTGGCCAATGGGAGCCATCACACAACCATGGTTGAATATTTTATTAACCATAGTTAAACTCGCTCTGTCATCAACCTGACGGAGCGAATATGGATATCCTTTCTCCTCGTAAAGCGCCCAGCACCTCCAAACCCGACAGGGCCATAACGCCCATCGAGAATGAGCCGTCCGCTGTCACCATCACTGACATCCGCCAATGGATCGGCACGGCAGAAGAAAAGCTTGAAGCGGCCTACGACGCGGCAGAACGCGGCGAACCGATCGACACCCTGCTGGACCACATCAACCACGACGTGATCCTTGAAGCATGTCGCGTCATTCAGCGTGACGACCTCACGCAAGCGGATGCTCAGCGGGTGTATCAGAAGCTGTTCCCGGTGCTGGCCTGTGTCCAAGGCGCGATCAAGCTCGCAGAAGGCACGGTCCTGCATACGACGCTTGAAGAAGCATTTGCGCTGCTGGACGCGGCCCAGACCGCCCTGGACTCGGTCAACGATGCAGTTCGAGCGCTGCCCAAGGGTGGCGACGCGCACGACTTCCAGCGCGGCCGGGATCTCGCCGTCGAAATGCTCAAGCAATGCCGCGGCAACCCCAGTGCTGGTGAATGCCAGCGAAGAAATCGCGATGCGGGAGCACGGCAGATCAACGTCGTTGGCGACTACTTCGTCGAGGCGATGTGCGAGCAGTCCTTGTTCGAAGGCTTCACGGCGGTCCTGTCCGGCGCCATCGGCCCGCAAGTCCTCGAACCGGAATACTTCGAAGAACTCACGCTCGCCGACACGCAGCCCGGGATCGCCGGGGAAGACGGAACATGCTGGGACGACGAGGATCAGGCAGCTACAACGGCCCCGCCAGAGCCCGCCGGCACTGCTGCCGATCCCGGCGAACGGATCTTCGAGGCCTACTGGACATGGAGCTGCGCGACCGAGATCCTCGATCACTACGCCGCCAACAGCGGCTCTGCCCTGGACTTCGCCGCGCTCGAACTGGCTCAAGGCGCGCTCAAGAAGCTTTCCGCCGCAGACGACAATACCAAGGCACTCTGTGAGGAGGCATCTGGCGCGATGAGCAGCGCAGTTGCGGTGGCCCGTGCATGCTCGGAGGTGAGCAACGATGCCGGCTCGCATGAAGCCCTCATCCTTGCCGGCGTGCGCAAGCTGTTCGAGATGGCATTGAGCGTCCTGGACGAAGCTACCCTCGCCCTGGCAGAGAACGAGCCCAACGAATGAGCACCGACCTGAAACGCAGGCCGGTGCTGCACCTGGTGCCCAAGCCCCACGACACCATCGATGCCGACTGGATCGCTTCCAAGGTCATGGAGAACATCGACAAGGAAGATCCGGGCTTCTGGACCCACCATGCTGTTGCTGCTCGCAGCAAGGTGCGCAACACCATCGTACGTGCCATCCTGGCGGAGGGTTCGAAGCGATGACGACGGTGATTGCTCTAGGCTGGGTTCCCATCAACCGCTATTGCGAACTCTTCGGCGAAACCCCTGATGCAGTCGATAAGCGCCTGCGTAGTGGCCACTGGTTGCGTGACGTGCATGTCCGGCACCCCGTGGGCAGCAAACAGAGTTGGATCAACATTCAGGCGGTCAACGACTGGGCGGCAGGGCGTGTCACCGCGCCTCCCAAACGAGGGCGTGGATGAACGATGGCATCACCGTTCTGAAACGCACTCGCAAGGAAGTCATCCGTATCGCCTTCAGCTTCAAGGGGGTCCAATGCCGGGAGATCCTAGACCTCCCCGGCACGCGCCCCAATCTCCTGTACGCAGAGCGGCTGCGCGGCGAGATCCTGCGGAAGATCGAGCAGAACAGCTTTCGGTACAACGAGTACTTTCCGCAATCGCCGAAATGCAAAATCTTCGGCCACGGCACGGGAGTGACTAGCACCACGACGATCAAGGAATTGCTAGAAAGCTATCGGGACCGAGCGAAGGCGTCGCTGCAGCCCAGCACCTGGACCGGTTACCGCAAAGCGATTGACAACGTGTTGGTCCCCCAGTTTGGCGGGCTCACGGTGCCCGCCCTGAGCGTGAGCATTCTTCGCGAGTGGATCGCCACCAAGAAGGTGACCCGCAAGCGCATGAGCAACCTGCTACTACCGCTGCGAAACGCCTTGTCCGAAGCCCTGGCCGACGAGGTGATCGCGTTCAACCCTCTGGACCGCCTCAAGCTTGAAAAGGTGCTGCCACGGGAGACGCTCTCGACCGACTACGCGCCGAATCCATACACGCTGGAGGAACTGGTGCCGGCCCTCGTCAGCATGGACGGCACCGAACGCGCGGCGTTTCAGCTCTGGGCCTTCACTGGGCTGCGCACCAGCGAACTCATCGCGCTGTCCTGGCGCGATGTCGATCTGGTGGCGTGGACGATCTACGTGCACACCGCGGTGGTCGAAGGCGAGGAAAAAGGCACTAAGACAAAGGCCGGCATCCGGACCATTCCGCTGTTGCCGGCGGCTCAGCAGGCCTTGGAAGACGAGCGGCAGCGCACCGAAAAAGCCGATGGGCGGGTATTTCTGAACCCGCGCACAGGGAAGGAGTGGACCGATCAGTCACTGCTGCGCTTGTGGAAGCGCACCTGCACAAAATCCAAAACGATATATCGCAACCCGTACCAGATGCGGCACACGTTCGCCAGCCAGCTGTTAAGCCAAGGGGAGAATCCGGCATACATTGCCAAGCTGCTCGGCCACAAGACAACCGAAATGGTCACCAGGCACTACGGGCGCTGGGTGGAGCAAGGCGTGGCTTTGGGCTTTGATCGGCCAGCAAGCAGGTACGGCCAAGAGTTGCTGCTTGGCCTTCCGCCACCGCCAGAGAAGGCGACGGCGCGTGTGAAAAATGAGTGAAACGAGTGACGGAAAGGGACGGTTGAGGACGGAGAGCCCTAACCTAAGTCCTTGATTTTATTGGACCTAGCCCTAGAAATATGGTGGAGCTGGGGGGATTTGAACCCCCGTCCGCAAGCCTTCATCGCGCAGTTCTACATGTTTAGTGATCTGATTTGAGTCTCGCTTCCGGAGTCGCGCAGTCACACGCTAAACCGGACGCCAGCACCCTATTTTCTCGCCCCGACCCAAGGTACCCGGATCGGAGCCAGCCCATGTAATTATCTTTGCAGCCGGGAGGATTCAGATTGCTCTGTCACCCCCTTGCCCAGCCCATCGGCCTGCTGTTGCAAAGCTCACTGGCAATTAAGCAGCGAGTGCGAAACGTTCGTCGTTTGCAGTTAGTTTGTTTGAATCTGTTTTACGAGCGCATTCAGCTCGACATGCCCCGCTGCGACTCCGAACCCACGTCGAAACCAGTGCAGCCCCAAGCGTCACATTTTAGGCGCTATTGAGGAACTTCAAGAGCTCCAGGGGAGAAGAGATTGAGGCATCGGCATTCCAGAGCGCAGCATCGGCCTGGGAACCCATGTAACCGTAGGCGGCCGCGACAGTCCGCATGCCGGCAGCGCGGCCCGCGACGATGTCACGCTCGTCGTCACCCACATAGATGCATGCATCGGATGCAACGCCCAACCGACGCGCTGCTTCGTGCAGCGGCTCGGGATGTGGTTTTGAGAACGGGGTGGTGTCGCCACTCACGATCGCGCCTGCGGTGGCAAACAGCGGGATGGCGCGGGTCAGCGGATCAGTGAAACGCATCGATTTGTTGGTGACGACACCCCAGAGCAAGCCGCGCTCCCGAATCGCCTCGATCAAGGCCTGAATGCCATCGAACACATGGGTGTTGAGCAGCATGCGCCGTTCGTAGGCCACGAAGAACTCTTCTCGCAACTCCGCGAATTCCGGCGCATCCGGCGTGATGTCGAACGCCACACCGAGCATGCCCCGCGCACCGGCGCCGGCCATGGGCCGGTAGCGCTCCAACGGATAGGAGGCGAGGCCGCGGTCGGTGCGCATTTTGTCTGCGGCGGCACCCAAGTCAGGCGCACTGTCTATCAGCGTGCCGTCGAGGTCGAACAGCACAGCTTGTGTCGAAGCATTTATCTTCATCCCTGCGAACCCGGCAACGCAGGCTTTTGCGTCGCAAACATGTAGTTGACGCTGGTGTCGGCGCTGAGCCAGTAGCGGCGGGTCAGCGGGTTGTGCTCCAGGCCGCGAGTGTGTCGAAGGTCCAGCCCGGCTGCACGGCAGTAGGCGGCAAGCTCGCTGGGCCGAATCAATTTCGGATACTCGTGCGTTCCGCGCGGCAGCATGCCCAGAACGTACTCGGCTCCGACGATCGCGAGCATGAAGGCCTTCAGGTTGCGGTTGATCGTCGACAAGAACACCCAGCCACCCGGCTTGACCAGCGTGGCGCAGGCCTGGACGACCGAGGCCGGCTCTGGCACGTGCTCGAGCATTTCCATGCAGGTGACAACGTCGAAGCTGCCCGGCTGCTCGTCGGCCAGTGCCTCGGCGCTGATTTCCCTGTACTTGACACCGCGCGTGCCAGCCTCGAGGGCATGAAGCTGGGCCACCTTGAGCGCCTTGCCCGCCAGGTCGATGCCCAGCACGTCGGCGCCCTTCCGGGCCATCGAGTCGGCCAGGATTCCGCCGCCACAACCGATGTCCAGCAAGCGGCGCTGCGAAATTGGCGCAATTCCGTCAATCCATTCAAGGCGCAATGGATTGATTTCATGCAGCGGGCGGAATTCACTTTCCAGATCCCACCAGCGGTGCGCGAGTTCTGAAAACTTGGCCAGCTCGGCCGGATCGGCATTCACGTTTTCTGTCATACCGTGATTATGAAACGAGCAATGACCGGCAAACACCGTGCCGGCATTGATGAGCGATTGATCGTCAATTCGACGAGCATAAAAAAACCCCGCCGAGGCGGGGTTTTTTATCATCGATGGAGTCGAATGATTAGTTGGCGCGGGTGCCGACCACTTCGATTTCCACGCGACGGTTCTTGGCGCGGCCTTCCTTGGTGCGGTTGTCAGCCACTGGCTGCTTCTCGCCCTTGCCTTCGGTGTAGACGCGGTTGCGTTCGATGCCCTTCGAGACCAGGAAGGCCTTGACGGCTTCGGCGCGACGCACCGACAGACGCTGGTTGTAGGCGTCCGTACCGATCGAGTCGGTGTGGCCCACAGCGATGATCACTTCGAGGTTGACGCCACGGATCTTCTCGACCAGATCGGTCAGCTTGGCGCGACCTTCAGGCTTCAGAACCGACTTGTCGAAGTCGAAGAAAGCGTCGGCAGCGAAGGTGACCTTCGAAGCGGCGACAGCCGGCGGAGCGCCAGGAGCAACAGGTGCGCCAGGAGCGGGAGGCACTGCAGCAACGGCAGGAACCAGAGCGCCGTCGCAACCGGCGGCGGCGGTAGCCGGCGTCCAGTTGGCATCGCGCCAGCACAGTTCGTTGGTGCCGTTCTTCCAGACCAGTTCGCCGGTGCCGTTTTGCCAGTTGTCGATCGTAGGACCGCCGTCCGCAGCGGTGACACGGGTCTGCGCGCCGGCGGCAGTGGCGAGCGCAGCGACTGCAAACATCATCGCCACTTTATTCAGTTTCTTCATGGTTCTCCTCTTGGGGAAAAAGCCGCAGCCGCGCTGCGAATCAAGGACGCTTTAAGTGACCACCACCCAAAACGTTGAGGCGATTGTGCCATAGGGTCTTTGGCAAACAGGCCGCTGGACGCCCCTGAAGCGTAGGACGGAGGCGGAATAGCGGCCTTGTGTTGCGGCGGTGCGACACCCCTCACAGCGTAAAATTTCGCCTTCCTGCCGCCAGCCTCTCGCTCAATGACCTCATTCGCCAAAGAAACCCTGCCCATCAGTCTTGAAGAGGAAATGCGCAGCAGCTATCTCGATTACGCCATGAGCGTCATCGTGGGCCGGGCGCTTCCTGATGCGCGCGACGGCCTCAAGCCCGTGCATCGGCGCGTGCTGTTCGCCATGCACGAGCTCAACAACGACTGGAACCGGCCGTACAAGAAGTCGGCCCGTATCGTCGGTGACGTGATCGGTAAGTACCACCCTCACGGCGACCAGTCGGTCTACGACACCATCGTGCGGTTGGCGCAGGACTTCTCCATGCGCCACATGCTGGTCGACGGCCAGGGCAACTTCGGGTCGGTCGATGGAGACAACGCAGCCGCAATGCGTTATACGGAAATCCGGCTGGCCAAAATTGCGCACGAAATGCTGGCCGATATCGACAAGGAAACTGTCGACTTTCAGGACAATTACGACGGCTCCGAAAAAGAGCCAAAAGTGCTGCCAAGCCAGTTGCCCAATTTGCTGGTGAATGGCTCGGGCGGTATTGCGGTCGGCATGGCCACCAATATTCCGCCGCACAACCTCAATGAAGTGGTGGACGCCTGCCTGCACCTGCTGCGCAACCCCGAAGCCAGCATCGACGAGCTGATGGAAATCGTGCCGGCGCCCGATTTCCCCACCGCCGGCATCATCTACGGCATCAACGGCGTGAAGGACGGCTACCGCACCGGCCGCGGCAAGGTCGTGATGCGCGCCAAGTGCCACTTCGAGGACATCGACCGCGGCCAGCGCCAGGCGATCATCGTCGACGAGCTCCCCTACCAGGTCAACAAGAAGACGCTGCAGGAGCGCATGGCCGAGTTGGTGCACGAGAAAAAAATCGAAGGCATCAGCCACATCCAGGACGAGTCCGACAAGTCGGGCATGCGCCTGGTGATCGAGCTCAAGCGCGGCGAAGTGCCCGAGGTCGTGCTCAACAACCTCTACAAGCAGACGCAACTGCAGGACACCTTCGGCATCAACATGGTGGCGCTGGTCAACGGCCAGCCCAAGCTGTGCAACCTGAAGGACCTGATCGAGGTCTTCCTGCAGCACCGCCGCGAAGTGGTCACGCGCCGCACCGTCTTCACGCTGCGCAAGGCCCGCGAGCGCGGCCACGTGCTCGAAGGCCTGGCGGTGGCGCTGGCCAACATCGACGAATTCATCCGCATCATCCGCGAATCGCCCACGCCGCCGGTCGCCAAGGCCGAGCTGATGACCCGCGCCTGGGACAGCAAGCTGGTGCGCGAGATGCTCACGCGTTCACGCGCCGACGGCGGCGTGATCAACGCTGACGACTACCGCCCTGAAGGCCTCGAGCGCGAATACGGCATGGGCGGCGACGGCCTCTATCGCCTGTCGGAAACGCAAGCGCAAGAAATCCTGCAGATGCGCCTGCAACGCCTGACCGGTCTCGAGCAAGACAAGATCGTTGCCGAGTACAAGGAAGTCATGGCGGAAATCGACGACCTGCTCGACATCCTGGCCAAGCCCGAACGCGTCTCCATCATCATTGGCGACGAACTCGGCGAGATCAAGCAGGAATTCGGCCAATCGAAGCTCGGCGCCCGCCGCAGCCTGGTCGAGCACAGCGCCTACGACCTCTCGACCGAAGACCTGATCACACCGACCGACATGGTGGTGACGCTCTCGCACAGCGGCTACATCAAGAGCCAGCCGCTGGGCGAATACCGCGCGCAAAAACGCGGCGGCCGCGGCAAGCAGGCCACGGCCACCAAGGACGACGACTGGATCGACCAGCTCTTCATTGCCAACACGCACGACTACATCCTGTGCTTCTCCAACCGCGGCCGGCTGTACTGGCTCAAGGTGTGGGAAGTTCCGGCGGGTTCGCGTGGCTCGCGCGGCCGGCCCATCGTCAACATGTTCCCGCTGCAGGAAGGCGAGAAGATCAACGTCGCCCTCGCCCTGACCGGCGAGAAGCGCAACTTCCCGGCCGACCAGTACGTGTTCATGGCGACCTCGATGGGCACCGTCAAGAAGACCGCGCTCGACGAGTTCAACAACCCGCGCAAGGGCGGCATCATTGCCGTGAACCTCGACGATGGCGACTACCTTATCGGCGCCGCCCTCACCGACGGCAAGCATGACGTGATGCTCTTCAGCGACGGCGGCAAGGCCGTGCGTTTCGCCGAAGACGACGTTCGCCCGCTGGGCCGCAATGCGCGCGGCGTGCGCGGCATGTCGCTGGACCCCGGCCAGGGCGTTATCGCCATGCTGGTGGCCGAGGACGAGCAGCAAAGCGTGCTCACCGCCACCGAAAATGGTTACGGAAAACGAACAAGCATTACGGAATACACGCGCCACGGCCGTGGAACCAAAGGCATGATTGCGATTCAACAGAGTGAGCGCAACGGCAAGGTCGTTGCCGCCACTCTCGTGCATGCGGATGATGAGATCATGCTCATCACCGACAAGGGTGTGCTCGTGCGCACCCGGGTTGCCGAGATTCGCGAACTGGGTCGCGCGACGCAAGGCGTCACGCTGATCGGGCTCGACGAAGGCGCCAAACTCAGCGGGCTACAACGTATCGTCGAAAACGACGCGAACGGCGAGAGCGAGCCGGACGCAGACGATACTTCCACATCTTCAACGGAGAATCCTCAGTGAAAAAAATCAAACTCGCACTTCTGACGGTAGCCCTGGCTGGCAGCTCGATGGCCGCAATGGCCCAAGACAAGGCCACGCTCATCAAGCAGTTCATCGACATCCAGCGTCCCGGCATCGAATCGCTGGCACGCGGACTGGTCGAGCAATCGAGCGCTCCCATTGCGCAAGCCGGCTCGCAGTACCTGCAGACGCAAGTGCCTGAAGCCAAGCGCGAAGCCGCCGCCAAGGCAGCCGACGCCGAGCTCAAGAAGTACTTCGACGACGCCTACCCGATCGTGCGCGACAAGGCCGTGCAACTGGCGCCTGGCGCCCTGACCCCGCTGCTCGAGCAGAACTTCAGCGAAGACGAGCTCAAGCAACTGCTGGCCTGGATCAACTCGCCCCTCAGCAAGAAGTACCAGGACCTGAACCCCAAGATGCAGACCGCACTGACGGAAAAGCTGGTGAACGAAACCCGCGCCACCATCGAACCCAAGATGCGCACGCTCGACACCAACGTTGCCAAGGCCCTCGGCGCTCCGACCGATGCTCCGGCACAAGGTGCCGCACCCGCCAAGGCGCCAGCCAAGGCTCCAGTCAAGAAGTAAAGCAACGTGACCCAGCAGCAGACGCCGGCCGGCAAGCGCCCCTACAACTTTTCGGCCGGCCCGGCTGCCATGCCGGAGGCGGTGCTGCAACGCGCTGCCTCCGAAATGCTCGACTGGCAGGGCAGCGGCATGAGCGTGATGGAAATGAGCCATCGCGGCAAGGAATTCGGCGCCATCTGCACTCAGGCCGAAGCCGATATCCGTACGCTGCTGGCCGTGCCCTCACATTTCCACGTCCTGTTCATGCAGGGCGGTGGACTTGGCGAAAACGCCATCGTGCCGATGAACCTGTCGCGCGGCAAAACCGCCGACTTCGTCATCACCGGCAGCTGGAGCAGCAAGTCGCACAAGGAAGCGCAGCGCTACTGCACTGCGCGCGTCGTCGCGAGCAACGCCGATGACCAGCACACCAAGCTGCCCGCCCCTTCGAGCTGGCAGCTCAGCCAGGATGCCTCGTACGTGCACGTGTGCAGCAACGAGACCATCAACGGCATCGAATTCCAGCAACTGCCCGACCTTGCCGCGCTCGGCAGCAAGGCGCCGCTCATCATCGACTTCTCGTCGCACGTGGCCTCGCGCAGCGTCGACTGGAGCCGCGTGGGCCTGGCCTTCGGCGGCGCCCAGAAAAACCTCGGCCCGGCCGGCCTGACGATCGTCGTCGTGCGCGACGACCTGCTCGGCCACGCCCTGGAGATCTGCCCGAGCGCGTTCAACTACAAGACCGTGGCCGACAACAAGTCCATGTACAACACCCCGCCGACCTGGGGCATCTACATGGCCGGCCTCACCTTCCAGTGGCTGCTGCAGCAGACCGAAGGCGAGCTCACCGGCGTGGCCGCCATGGAGCAGCGCAACATCGCCAAAGCCAAGCTGCTGTACGACTTCATCGACGGTTCCGACTTCTATGCCAACCGCATCGACGCCGGCTGCCGCTCGCGCATGAACGTGCCCTTCTTCCTGGCCGACGAAGGCCGCAACGAGGCCTTCCTGGCCGGTGCGCGCGAAGCCGGGCTGTTGCAGCTCAAGGGCCACAAGTCGGTCGGCGGCATGCGCGCCAGCCTTTACAACGCCATGCCGTTGGCAGGGGTGCAGGCACTGGTGGGCTACATGCGAGAATTCGAGCGATCGCATGCCTAGGCGCATGCCCTAGCTGCTCGCACCGATGACCGCCTCCGCACCCACACCGCCCTCTTCCTCGCCCTCTCCCGACAATTCCGAAAGCCTTGCCGGTCTGCGCGTGCAGATCGACTCGCTCGACCAGCAACTGCTCAGCCTGCTCAACGAGCGGGCCCATGTGGCCGAGCTGGTCGGCGAGGTCAAGAAGCGCGAAGGCACGCCCTTCTTCCGCCCCGACCGCGTCGCGGCAGTCATCGACAAGATGCAGAAAAGCAATGCAGGTCCGCTCAAGGACCTGCATGTGGCGGCCATCTGGCGCGAGATCATGTCGGCCTGCCTGGCCCTCGAGTCGCCGCAGCGCGTGGCCGTGCTGGGCCCTGAAGGCACCTTCTGCGAACAGGCCGCCATCGAGTACTTCGGCGGCGCCGCCGACCTGATCTATTGCGCCAGCTTCGACGAAGTGTTCCATGCCACCGCCGCGGGCAGCGCCCAGTACGGCGTGGTCGGCGTCGAGAACTCGACCGAAGGCGTGGTCACGCGTTCGCTCGACCTGTTCCTGCATTCGCCCACCCACGTCGTCGGCGAAGTCAGCCTGCTGGTTCGCCACCACCTGCTGCGCAGCAGCAACTCGCTCGAAGGCGTCGAGGCCGTGCTGGCCCATCCGCAGGCGCTGGCCCAATGCCAGACCTGGCTGTCCAAGCACCTGCCCAACGCCGAGCGGCGCGCCGTGGCGAGCAACGCCGAAGGCGCACGCCTCGCGGCCACCAACCCGGCCTGGGCCGCGCTCGCCGGCGAACGCGCCGCCACGCGCTTCGGCCTGCACATCGTGGCGCACGCCATCCAGGACGATTCGTACAACCGCACCCGCTTCTCGGTGATCTGCCTGCCGCAGACGCTGGCCATGCCGCCGGCCTCGGGCAAGGACTGCACGAGCCTGATCGTCTCGGTGCCCAACCAGCCCGGTGCGGTGCACGACCTGCTGGTGCCGCTCAAGGCCAACAACGTGTCGATGACCCGTTTCGAATCGCGCCCCGCGCGCACCGGCCAGTGGGAGTACTACTTCTACATCGACCTGGACGGCCACCCTTCGCAGCCCAACGTGGCCGCGGCGCTGGCCGAACTGCGCGGCCTCTGCGCGTTCTACAAGGTCCTTGGCGCCTACCCCGTCAAAGCCTGAGCCGGACAGACACGATGTTCGAGCAACTGGGATTGATCGGCTGCGGCCTCATGGGCGGCTCCTTTGCGCTCGCGCTCAAGCGCGCGAAGCTGGTGAAACGCGTGGTCGGCTACAGCAAGTCGCCGTCCACCACCGAGCGGGCACGCCAGCTCGGCGTGATCGACGTGGCCGCGCCTTCCGCGCTGCTCGCCGTGTCGGGCGCCGACCTGGTGCTGCTGGCTGTGCCGGTGGCCGCGTCGGAGGCCATGTTCAAAGCCATCCGCCACGGCATTTCGAGCGAAACGCTGGTGATGGACGTCGGCTCGACCAAGGGCGACGTGATCGAAGCCGCGCGCAACGGCCTGCAAAAGCAGTTCGCGAACTTCGTGCCGGCACACCCAATCGCCGGCAAGGAAGTCTCGGGCATCGAGCACGCCGAAGCCTCGCTGTTCACCGGCCGCCAGGTCGTGCTCACGCCCGTCAAGACCACGCTGCGCTCCAACGTGCAGCGGGCCTCGCAGGTCTGGAGCGGCATCGGCGCCAACGTGGTCACCATGACGCATGAAGAGCACGACGCCGCCTTCGCCGCCGTGAGCCATCTGCCGCACCTGCTGGCCTTCGCATACACCAACGCCCTCACGGCACAGCCGCAGGGCGACCGCTTCCTGAGCCTCGCGGGCCCGGGCTTTCGCGATTTTTCGCGCATCGCCGCGAGCGATCCGGTCATGTGGCGCGACGTGCTGCTCGCCAACCGCGAGCAGGTGCTGCAGCAATCGCAAGCCTTCCGCAAGGCGCTGGAAGACCTCGAGGCGCTGATGACCGCCGGCGACCTGCAGGCGCTGGAGCAATCCATTGCCGCCGCCAGCAAGGCCCGCGCGGCGTGGAAGCCCAACTCGAATTCCGACGCCTCGGCCCAGCAGGATTCCTGACATGTTCTCGACGGCCTTCCTCGACCTCCCGCCCCTCGCCGGTGCCGCCGGCACGGTCCGGCTGCCGGGTTCCAAGAGCATTTCCAACCGCGTGCTGCTGCTGGCCGCGCTCGCGAGCGGCACCACCACGATCCACGACCTGCTCGACTCCGACGACACGCGCGTGATGCTCGACGCCCTGCGCGCGCTCGGCTGCGGCATCCAGCCGACGGAGAGCACGCTGCAGATCACCGGCCTTGGCGGCCAACTGAAGCCCAACGCAACCCTGCTGCCGCTGTTCCTCGGCAACGCTGGCACCGCGATGCGCCCGCTGACCGCGGCGCTGTCGCTGCTCGGCGGCGAATTCGAACTGAGCGGCGTGCCGCGCATGCACGAGCGTCCCATCGGCGATCTGGTCGACGCACTGACCCAGCTCGGCTGCAACATCGATTACCTCGGCAACCCCGGCTACCCGCCGCTGCGCATCCACCCGGTCGACCACGACGACCTGGTGCTCGACGCGCCGATCCGCGTGCGGGGCGACGTGTCGAGCCAGTTCCTCACGGCCCTGCTGCTGGCGCTGCCGCTCGCGGCGCGCAAGGACATCGTCATCGAGGTGGTCGGCGAGTTGATCTCCAAGCCCTACATCGAGATCACGCTGAACCTGCTGGCGCGCTTCGGCATCGCCGTACAGCGCGACGGCTGGGAGCGCTTCACCATTCCGGCTGGCAGCCGCTACAGCTCGCCGGGGGACATCCACGTCGAGGCCGATGCCTCGTCTGCTAGCTATTTCATAGCACTTGGCGCAATAGCGACGGGCGTGTCTGGCAAGAATGGCATTCGAATCGAGGGTGTGGGCGCCGATTCGATCCAGGGCGATATCCGTTTCATCGACGCTGCCCGGCAAATGGGTGCGCAGGTCGACAGCGGCCCGAACTGGCTCGAAGTGCGCCGTGGCGCCTGGCCGCTGAAGGCCATCGACCTCGACGCCAACCACATCCCCGACGCGGCGATGACGCTGGCCGTCATGGCGCTCTACGCCGACGGCCCAAGCACGCTGCGCAACATCGCCAGCTGGCGGGTCAAGGAAACCGACCGCATCGACGCCATGGCCAACGAGCTGAAAAAGCTAGGCGCCACGGTCGAGGCCGGACCCGATTTCATTCGCGTGCATCCGTTGGCCCAACCGGGCTGGCTGCCGGCGAGCATCCGCACCTATGACGACCACCGGGTCGCCATGTGCTTCTCGCTCGCGGCGTTCAACCCGGCCGGCGTACCGGTGCGCATCCTCGAGCCCCACTGCGTCGCCAAGACTTTCCCCGAGTACTTCGAAACCCTGTTCTCGGTGGCCGAAGCCGCGGAGGTGCCGGTGATCTGCATCGACGGCCCGACCGCCTCCGGCAAGGGCACGCTGGCCGCCGAAGTGGCGCGCCTGCTGGGCTACCACTACCTCGACTCGGGCTCGCTCTATCGCGTGACGGGCTTGGCCATGCGCCGCGCCGGCCTCAACGCCGACGCGCAGCACGAGGCGCAGATCGCCACCCTGGCGGCCGCCCTGCCCCTGCAATTCGCCGAGGGCAAGGTGCTGCTTGCCGGCGAAGACGTCAGCGACGAAATCCGCACCGAAGCCGCCGGCATGGACGCCTCCCGCGTCTCTACGCTACCGGCCGTGCGCGAGGCCCTTCTGGCCCTGCAGCAGCGCTTCCGGCAGCTGCCCGGCCTGGTGGCCGATGGCCGCGACATGGGCACCGTCATCTTCCCCGACGCCTCCCTCAAGGTCTTCCTCACGGCCAGCGCCGACCAGCGCGCCGTCCGGCGCCATAAGCAGTTGATTTCAAAGGGTATTTCAACTACACTCGACAGTCTTCGCTCCGACTTGGAAGCACGTGACGCCCGGGACTCTTCCCGCAGCGTCGCCCCTCTGAAGCCGGCGCAAGATGCCCGCCACCTCGACAACTCCCAGCTGTCCATCGAGCAATCGATCGATACGGTGTTGAACTGGTGGCAGCAAGTGCAGCCTTTCAGGTCCGCTTGAAAGGCTCGCGCCAACCGGGTGTTCCGGGTGGCGCATACCGCTCCAGCAGGCTCTTCTCGCGCGACAGCGCACCGGCCTTCTGGTTGTTCAACCAACCCGGGCACCAGCCCACAAAACCGCCGTCTCCAGACCCACAGCAGCCGCACGCAATTTCGCAATAGCGCCTGCCAACCCTGCCTGACGGAAGGAACCATAAATGTCTGAATCTTTTGCCGACCTATTCGAAGAGTCCCTGAAGCGTTCCGAAATGCGCACCGGCGAGGTCATCACGGCCGAAGTCGTGCGCGTCGAGCACAACCACGTCGTCGTCAACGCCGGTCTGAAGTCCGAAGCGTATGTGCCGATCGAAGAGTTCAAGAACGACAAGGGCGAACTCGAAGTCCAGGCCGGCGATTTCGTTTCCGTTGCCATCGGCAGCGTTGAAAACGGCTACGGCGATACCATCCTCTCGCGCGACACCGCCAAGCGTCTGGCTTCGTGGCTCGCCCTCGAGAAGGCCCTGGAATCGGGCGACTTCGTCACCGGCACCACCAGCGGCAAGGTCAAGGGCGGTCTCACCGTCCTGGTCAATGGCATCCGCGCATTCCTGCCCGGCTCGCTGATCGACACGCGTCCCATCAAGGACCTGACCCCGTACGAAAACAAGACCCTCGAATTCAAGGTCATCAAGCTCGACCGCAAGCGCAACAACGTTGTGCTGTCGCGCCGTGCCGTGGTCGAAGCCAGCATGGGCGAAGAACGCGCCAAGCTGATGGAAACCCTGAAGGAAGGCGCTGTTGTCCGCGGCGTCGTCAAGAACATCACCGAATACGGTGCGTTCGTCGACCTCGGCGGCATCGATGGCCTGCTGCACATCACCGACATGGCATGGCGCCGTGTTCGCCACCCGAGCGAAGTCGTTCAGGCCGGCCAGGAAATCACCGCCAAGATCCTCAAGTTCGACACCGAAAAGAACCGTGTCTCGCTGGGTCTCAAGCAAATGGGCGACGACCCGTGGATGGGCGTTTCGCGCCGCTACCCACAATCGACCCGCCTGTTCGGCAAGGTCACGAACATTGCCGACTACGGCGCGTTCGTCGAACTCGAACCCGGCATCGAAGGCTTGGTGCACGTCTCCGAAATGGACTGGACCAACAAGAACATCGCTCCGAACAAGATCGTCTCGCTGGGCGACGAAGTCGAAGTCATGGTCCTCGAAATCGACGAAGACAAGCGCCGCATCAGCCTGGGCATGAAGCAGTGCAAGGCCAACCCGTGGCAAGAGTTCGCGCAGAACACCAAGCGCGGCGACCGCGTCAAGGGCCCGATCAAGTCGATCACCGACTTCGGCGTGTTCGTGGGCCTGGCTGCCGGCATCGACGGCCTGGTTCACCTCTCGGACCTCTCGTGGAACGAAGCAGGCGAAACCGCCGTTCGCAACTACAAGAAGGGCCAGGAAGTCGAAGCGATCGTGCTGGCAGTCGACGTCGACCGCGAGCGCATCTCGCTGGGCATCAAGCAACTCGACAGCGACCCGTTCACCACGTTCACCACCGTGAACGACAAGGGCCAGATCGTGACCGGCAAGGTCAAGACCGTGGACGCCCGTGGCGCTGAAATCGACCTCGGCGAAGACATCCTCGGCTACCTGCGTGCTTCGGAAATCTCGCGCGACCGCGTCGAAGATGCCCGCAACGTGCTGAAGGAAGGCGACGAAGTCACCGCCATCGTCGTGAATGTGGATCGCAAGACCCGCAACATCCAGCTGTCGATCAAGCAGAAGGACATGGTCGACGAACAAGGCGCCATGGCCAACCTGAGCCAGCAGTCGGCACGCGAAAACGCGGGCACGACGAGCCTGGGCGCCCTGCTGCGCGCCAAGCTCGACAACAGCGACAACAAGTAAGCTGAGTCCGAAGACAGAGCCGGCCAGGCGCTTAGCTTGGCCACTCTGTCTTTTTTTCGTCCACGTTTTCTCTGCCCCGGCCTATGACCCGCTCTGACCTTGTCGAAGAACTCGCAGCGCGCTTTGCGCAACTCACGCACCGCGATGCCGAATACGCCGTCAAGACCATCCTCGACGCCATGAGCGACGCGCTGGTGCGCGGGCACCGCATCGAGATCCGTGGGTTCGGCAGCTTCTCGGTCAACCGACGCCCGCCGCGCATCGGACGCAATCCGCGTTCGGGCGAGAGCGTGCAGATTCCAGAGAAACGGGTGCCTCACTTCAAGCCGGGCAAAGCCCTGCGCGAGGCCGTGGACGCAAAGACCGCCGAACTCGACGCCGGCAAGGAAGCCAAGGGCCGCAAGGCCTGATCGGCATGGTTACAAACGTAGAATGCTCCCGGCAACGGGAACGGCTATGAAATACCTCCTGTGGCTGCTCAAGGCAGCCATTTTTTTTACGCTCTTCGCTTTCGCGCTGAACAACCAGCACGACGCGACCGTCTACTTCTTCTTCGGCACCTACTGGCGCGCACCGCTCGTGCTCGTCGTGCTCGCGGCCTTCGCCGGCGGGCTCGTGGTGGGTGCGCTCGGCATGTTGCCCGGCTGGTGGAAGCACCGCGCTGCTGCGGCGCAACTGCCTTCCGCATCGTCCGAAGCCCCCTCCACCGCGGCCCCCACGACAGCCGCTTCCGCCCCCGCGGCAGCGCCGTCCATTTCCGCCACCGACCTTCCCGCCGTACGTCAACATGGACTTTGATCCCAGCTGGCTGCTGATCAGCCTGCCCGTCGCCTTCGTGCTGGGCTGGCTCGCATCGCGCTTCGACATTCGCCAGCTCAAGCTCGAAAACAGGCAAGCCCCCAAGGCCTACTTTCGCGGCCTCAACTTCCTTCTGAACGAGCAGCAGGACCAGGCCATCGACGCCTTCATCGAGGCCGTGCAGAACGACCCCGACACGCAAGAGCTGCACTTCGCGCTCGGCAACCTGTTCCGCCGCCGTGGCGAGTACCAACGCGCCGTGCGCGTGCACGAGCACTTGCTGGGCCGTGGCGACCTGAGCCGCAGCGACCGCGAACGCGCCCAGCACGCGCTGGCGCAAGACTTCCTGCGCGCCGGCCTGCTCGACCGCGCCGAGGCCGCGCTGCAGAAGCTTGAAGGCACGCGCTACGAAAACGAGGCGCGGCTCTCGCTGCTGGCCATCTACGAACGCTCGCGCGAATGGGCCCAGGCCGCCGCCGTGGCGCAAAAACTCGACGAGTCCGACCAGGCCAGCTACAGCACGCGGCGCGCCCATCACCTGTGCGAACAGGCCACCGAGCGCGTGGCCGCCGGCGAACTGTCCGGTGCGGCCAAGCTGCTGGCCCAGGCGGTCGAGCTGGCCCCGCAGGCACCTCGCCCGGCCATCGACACCGCCATGCTCCAGCTGCGCAACAACGAAGCTGCCGCAGCCTTCGACACGCTCGTTGCCCTTAGCGAAACCGCCCCACTCGCGTTGCCGCTCTACGCAGCCGCATTGCAGCAGGCCGCGGTGGCGGCACACCGCGAAGGCGAAGCGCTGGCGTTGCTGCAGCGGCGCTATGTCGAGTCGCCGTCGATCGACGTGCTCGAAGCATTGATCGCACTCGGCGGCACGCCCACCGCCACCGAACAGAACCAGGCCCCCACGCCGCGCGACGGCTACATCGCCCACCTCGCGCAGCAACCGTCGCTGGTGGCCGCGTCGCGCTGGCTGGCCGGCGAAAAGTTCGAGCACGAGCAGTTCCATCCGCAAGTGCAACGCGCGCTCGACCAGGCCACTCGGCCGCTGATGCGCTACCGCTGCGCGGCCTGCGGTTTCGAGGCGCACCAGTACTTCTGGCACTGCCCCGGCTGCCAGGCCTGGGACAGTTATCCGCCGCGCCGCGTCGAAGAACTTTGACCACGATCCTGAACAATAGTCACCGGGGCATGCTTGCCCCCTTCAGGGGTCAACGCCCCGCTTCCTGAACCCGTTGAGCCAAAGCCGGCGTTCTTGCCGGCTATATCAAAAATCAGGGAGTTCAGTCATGTTCAAGAAAATCCTGGCCGCCACGGCCATGCTGTTTGCGCTCGTTTCCTTCGCAGCGGTCGATGCCAACAAGGGCACGGCCGCCGATCTCGACGGCATCAAGGGCGTTGGTCCTTCGATGTCCAAGCGCATCCTCGATGCACGCAAGGAGAGCGAGTTCAAGGACTGGTCCGACCTCATGCAGCGCGTCAAGGGCGTGAAAGAGAAGAAGGCAGCCAAGCTGTCGGCTGAGGGCCTGACGGTCAATGGGCAAGCCTTCGGCGGCGCGCCCGCCGCGGCTGCGCCGGCCAAGACGGCCAAGGCACCCGCCAAGCCGTAACGCACCGCCTTGCCAGCAATGGCAAGCCATGAGAAGCCGCCATCTGGCGGCTTTTTTCATGCCTTCAGCGCAAGGCCCACACCGCACGCACCCCGCAGCGAGTCAATCCGCCGCGCGCCATCGCCCCGAGTCCGGGCACAAGCTGGCCCGCGCACCGTTCACCCGAACCTGCTCTTCATCAAGTTGCGATGCGGTCGAAGGGTCGGTGTCGAAGGCGACCTGAAGTACGCGACCTACGTCGGCGTCTTCGATGGGCAACTCCCATGTCAGGAACAACTGCGTGCAGTCCTTGTCGGGCGCGAAGTCGGCCGCATCGAAGCCGCTGCCGCCGCGCCGGATGACGGCATGCGGCTGGCCGGTATCGAAGATCAACACCGTGCCGCGCACCAGTGGAATGCAATGGCCCGCAACGGGGAAGTGCACGTCCAGCCCCTTGTCTTCGCTCAGGAAGAGATTGCAGAAAGCCGCGCCGCCGTATTGCGCGCCGTCGTGGTGGTACTTCGCGCCGCGGCAGGCCATCAGCGCCACGTCGCTGGCCGCAAGCGCCTCGAGCAGCCCCAGCGTGCGCGTCCAGTCCGACGCGGCCTGCACGCAGCGCTTGTAGTCCGGCCATCGCGTGCGTGCGCGCGCCAACGGCAAGGCCTCCACATCACCCGGTTCCAGCACCATGCGCGTCGCAATTTCGCGCTCCCAATCGGCGGTCAGCCGCGCGGGAGGCTCTGGCACATCGACCGTGCCCCACAGCACGACATCGCTCACGCTTCGGCTGCGAATGGCATCGCCACTCCAGTAGTAGGAAGTCAGCAGGTCTTTCACGCGATGCAAGCAAGGGTGCGGAGGGTTGAAGCGGCGCGGCTCATCGGGACCAGTGTAGACAGGCCCGTCAGTGAAACTCTTCCGACAGCATGCGGCCGAGCCCCGATGCGGCGGGTCCGAACTGCCGGTCGATGCGGCGTATCAGGTACAGCGCCAGCGGCTTCGACGCGCGGGCCCGGTGCGCGGCCAGCGTGACCCGCGCGAGCCGCTTGCCCTTGATGTCGGCCTCCACCATCCAGAGCGGCAGGTTTCCCCATCCGACGCCCGCCACGATGAGCGCGTGCTTGGTGGCGATGTCGCTCACGCGGTAGGTCTTCTGCGACAGCACGCCGAAGTTGCGCCCCTGCGAGCGCTCGGAGGGGTCGGCGACAACGATCTGCAGGTGGTCCGAAAGATCGACCGTGGTCCACCCGGCCTTTGCCTTGGGCCGCGCCAGCGCATGGTCCGCGCGGCACACGGCGACCATGCCCGCGATGTCGGCGATGGTTTCGGATGCGATGTGCGCGTCTTGTTCTTCCGCGGTGGTCAGGCCCAGGTCGCACGCACCGCCCAGCACCTTGCTCAGCGCCGAGGTCATGGGCGCGGTTTCAAGCTCCAGCCGCACGCTCGGAAACTCCGTATGAAACCGGTGGACGACGGCCCCCATGCGCGGCAACGGCAGCAGCGGATCGAGCGCCACCCGAAGCTCGGCCTCGACGCCCTGGCTGAAGCTGTTGGCACGCGCGCGAAACGCGTCCGCCTTGATCAGCAGCGTCCGGGCTTCCGCGAGCAAGGTCGCGCCGGCCTCGGTGAGCACCGGCCGATGCAGCGACCGGTCGAACAGCGGCAGCCGCAACTCCGATTCGAGGTTCGCGATGGCACTGCTCAGGCCCGATTGCGCACGCCCCAACGACCTTGCCGCCGCACGGAACGAGCCCCTGTCGGCAATCGATACGAAGACGCGAAGCTGATCGAGTGTGAGGGCATCCAACATGATCGTTTTATGTGATCGGTTTGATCTAAATTTTATCAATTGTGCAGATCATTCTGCTGCGAGAGCATTCATGCATTCGTTCCCCAGGAAGAAAAGCCATGAAGAAAGCAATCGTCTACGAGGCCACCGGCGCGGACGCCAGGCGTGATCGCATCCAGCGCAAGAACCTGACCATCGTCGCCGTCGGCCACCCCGGCGAACTGCCCGACGTTGCGACGGACCTCGCGCGAGACGGCGTGCAGCTCATCGAACTCTGCGGCGGCGTGTCGCCCCGGTGGCGCCCCGTCGTCAGCGCGGCCGCCGGTCCGCGCGTGCGGGTCAGCTCCGTGATGTTCGGCTTCGAATCGCTGATACCTGCCGTGCGCTTCAACAAGGCCTATGTCGACGGCGCGCCGCCGCCGGTGGCCTTCCTCTTCATCGAGGCCAACGCTCATCCGGGCAGGGACAGCTTCACGCAGAAATTTCCGCCGCTGAGCACGACCTTCGTTCCCGTTCCCGACGAAGTGTCCGCGGCCTTCGTTGCGCGGGACCTGGCGGCCGATGGCATCGGCTTGATCGAGCTGTATGGCGGCTTCACCAGCGCGGGTGCGGCGGCGGTCATCGATGCCGTGCAGGGGCGCGTGCCGGTCGGCGTCGGCAGCTTCACGCTCGAAGCCACGCTGTCGAAAGGCACGGCATGAAGGCCCGCATCCAACCGACCATCGCCCACGCCGGCGCATCGCCGCAAGACCGCAGCCGTGACATCGAACTGATCGTCGGCGTCGTCTCGCAAGTCGAAGCGATGCAGCGCAAGTGCGATGTCGAAGGGTTCACCCGCCTGATCGCACCCGAGGCCGCGTGGGTGACCGCATTCGGACGGCGGCTCACCGGCTGGCCGCAGATCCATGCCTTCACCTCCAGCGTGCTGCCGATGTTCGCGGCCGGCAACGAATACGCCATCTACGACGCGGAACACATCACCTTCCTGGCCGACACCGTGGCCGCCGTCAATGTGCGCCAGCAAGCCGTCGATGCCAACGGTGCCCTGCTGGAAGGGCGCACCGAAGGGCGGCCCCTGTACGTGATGCGCAAGCAGGACAGCGGTTGGCTGATTGCCGTGGGCCAGAACACCCTTTTCCAGCAGACCGAAATCGCCACGCAACAACAAAACATCGAAGACCGCGACGGCACGCCCCAGGGCCACGGCACGCCCCAGGGCCACGGCAAGACCGAGCCCAAGCCCCAAGACCAAGGACCTTTCATGACCCAACGTTCCATTCAGCACACCACCTTCGTCATCGAGCGCAGCTACGCGGCCAGCCCCACACGGGTCTTCGAGGCCTTCGCCGATCCCGCCATCAAGCGGCGCTGGTTCATCGACGCCGAAGGCTGGACCACCGAGGAGTTCAGCGCCGACTTCGTGGAAGGCGGCAGCGAGCGCAGCCGCTCCCGCTTCGGCGACGGGCCGCTCGTGAGCAACGAAACCATCTATCACGAGATCGTGCCAGGCCATCGCATCGTGCTCAGCTACACGATGACCATCGGCGGCAAGCGCGTCTCGGTGTCCTCGGTCTCCATCGAGTTCACCGCCGAAGCTTCCGGCACGCGGCTCGTCTACACCGAGCATGGCGCCTTCCTCGATGGCGCCGACAAGCCGGCCGACCGCGAAGCCGGCTGGCGCGAGCTCCTCGATGCCCTTGCCGCGCAACTCGACCGCCAGGCCGAAAGAGAAAACGCCTGACCCGCATGCACGCCCGAAACTCAGACCCGCAAACCATGAAGACCCACCCGGCCCTTGCCCTTATCGAACAACGCGTCTCCGCCAACCGCTTCGATCCCACCCATGTGCTGCACAGCGACGAGATCGAAGCGCTGATCCGCCTCGCCACGCGAGCCCCCACCGCCTACCACCTGCAGAACTGGCGCTTCATTGCCGCGCGCACGCCACAGGTCAAGGCGCGGCTGCGGCGTGTGGCGCAAGACCAGCCCAAGGTCACCGAAGCGGCCGTCACCTTCATCGTCTGCGGCCTGCTGCCCGACCACGACACCCTCGCCGAAAGGCTCGGGCCTTTCGTCGACACCGGCCTCATGTCCCCGAACACGGTGGCCGGCTGGCGCGAAGGCGCGCGGCTGCAGTACGAAGACCCCACGACCGCCCGCGACGAGGCCGTGCGCACCGCCACCTTCGGCGCGGCGACGCTGATCCACGCCGCCGAAGCGCTGGGCCTCGTCTCGGGGCCGATGGTCGGCTTCGACCCCGCCGGCGTGAGCCGCGAGTTCGGATTGCAGCCGCATGAGGTGCCCGTCGTGCTGGTGGCCGTCGGCCGGGCCGCACCCGGCAACTGGCCGCAAAAGCCGCGCCGCCCGCTCGCCGAAGTGCTCGACATCCTGTGAAGCTCCGCGCTTCCGACCTGCTGCTCACCGCCATCGCGCCGGCCATCTGGGGCAGCACCTACATCGTCACGACCGAGTTTCTTGCGGGCTTGCCGCCGCTGACGGTCGCCATGCTGCGCGCGCTCCCCGCCGGCCTGCTGCTCCTGCTCTTCGTGCGGCAATTGCCCAA
>NZ_QAJK01000044.1:97911-134339 GCF_003852515.1 Variovorax sp. KBW07
GATCGTGTTGGCCTCGTTCCTCCTGGGCGCGCCCATTCGCTTGCTGTCGATCACCGCGGCGCTGGTCGGGCTTTGCGGCGTCGCACTGATGGTGCTGGCGCCGAACGCGGCCCTCGATGCCGCCGGCATCGCCGCCGGCTTCGCGGGCGCCGCATCCATGGCCTGCGGGACCGTGCTGAGCCGACGCTGGCAACCACCGGTCTCGCTGCTCACATCAACCGCGTGGCAGCTGACAGCGGGCGGCCTCCTGCTCGTGCCGGTGTCGCTGGCGCTCGACCCCGTGCTGCCGCCCCTCACCGCGAACAACCTGCTGGGCCTGGCCTGGCTCGGCCTCGTCGGCGCTGCGCTGACCTACGTCCTGTGGTTCCGCGGCATCGCGCGGCTGGACGCGTCCGTCGTGTCGTCGCTGGGCTTTCTGAGTCCCCTGGCCGCCGTCGTGCTCGGCGCGGTGTTCCTGGACCAGACGCTGACGCCAGCTCAGATCGCGGGCCTGGTCCTGGTGATCTGCAGCATCTGGTTCGCGCAGCACGCGCAGGCGAAGAGCCCATCGGTCGAGGCCATCAAGGCGACGTGAACGCAACGTGTGGTTGGCGGCCGTGACCTTGCATCCCCAAGGAGAGGCCCTTCATCACCCGCGGGCTGTGTTGCAAGCGTGAGCCGCTGTCGATCCCGCGCCGGGACCCGCTATCCCGCCGCCACGATCACATGCGCCTGGATCTTGCCGGCCACCGGGCCTTGACCACAGCGGCTGGCAATCGCCTGCGTCGCACGGTCCGTTGCGAGCTGAAGCAAGCCGGCATCGCGCGCCTCGATTTCATTGCGCAGTGGCGTGCCCTGGCAATAGGCGGTGGCAACATCGCGTGCCGAGGGCGCGCGACTCAGCTTCTCGCGCGTGTCGATCTTGATGTCGGTGAACCCCGCGCGGCGCAAGTCCTCGCGGATCAGTGCGACATCGTGATAGCCATGCGGCGTGCGGGCCAGGAATCGCGGAGGGTCGTGCGGAAACACCAGGGCGACGGCGTTGGTGACCTCATCGGCAAAGGCGTTCTCTTCGATGCGGTCCCAGACACTGAAGACAAAGCGCCCACCTGGCTTCAGCATGCGGCGCGCCTCCGCATAGCCGGTGACCCGGTTGGGGAAAAACATGGCGCCGAACTGGCAGCAGACGACGTCGAACGAGCCATCGTCGAACGGCAGGGCAAGCGCGTCCGCCTGCTGCCATTCGATGCGGTTGTCGGCCCCCTGCCGGGCGGCGGCGTAGTCCAGCATGGGCTGGTTGAGGTCGGTCACCACGTAGCGTGCATCGGCACCCAGTTGTGGCGCAAGCGCGCGCGTGACCACGCCGCTGCCGGCCGCCGTTTCAAGCACCGCGCCGGGTGACGAGACCGCGACGAGCTGCGCCATGTCGGTGGCATAGGCATCGAAGATCAGCGGGACCATCAGCGTGTCGTAGAACTTCGGGATCGAACCCGAGAACACCTTGTCGCTTTCAGCCATGGGATCTCCTTGGAAGTGAGCCAGATCTCCCCGACAAGTCGGCCGCCTGATGGGCGCGGACAGCAACGCCCCATGGTGGCCCTGCATGCCGCCTTCGTCAATGCCGACGCGCTGCCTTCAGCGGAACGTTGGCGGGCCCTACCGCGCTTCGACGCGCCGCGATGGCAGGGAAATGCCTCAGGAAGTGGCCTGGAATTTGCTCGTATGCTTCTTTCGGTTTCGCTATCAACCCGTTCCGGAGCGCACTCATGCATCACAAGTTCGGTATTGCCATTGCCGGCCTCACCCTCGGCGTCGCGGCATTCGCACAGACCAAGTGGGACTTGCCCACCGCCTACCCGGCGAGCAACTTCCACACCGAGAACCTCACCCAGTTCGCCGGCGACGTCGACAAGGGCAGCGGCGGCAAGCTCAAGATCACGGTGCACTCCAATGCCTCGCTGTTCAAGGCCCCGGAGATCAAGCGGGCGGTGCAAGGCGGCCAGGCGCAACTCGGAGAGATCCTGCTGGTGAACTACCAGAACGAGTGGCAGATGTTCGGTGCCGACGGCATTCCCTTCCTGGCCGACAGCTACGACGCCGCATGGAAGCTCTACCAGGCGCAAAAGCCGGTGCTCGAAAAGAAGCTGGCGGAACAGGGCATCGCACTGCTGTACACCGTCGCGTGGCCACCGCAGGGCATCTTCGTCAAGAAGGAAATTGCCTCGGCCGCCGACCTCAAGGGCGTGAAGTGGCGTGCCTACAGCCCCGCCACCGCCCGCATCGGTGAACTGGTCGGCGCGCAGCCGGTCACGGTGCAGCAGGCCGAGCTGTCGCAGGCCATGGCCACCGGCGTGATCGAGTCGTACATGTCGTCGGGCTCCACGGGCTACGACACCAAGACCTACGAATACATCAAGAACTTCTACGACACCCAGGCCTGGCTGCCGAAGAACGCGGTGCTCATGAACAAGAAGGCCTTCGACGCACTCGACAAGCCCACCCAGGACGCCGTTCTCAAGGCCGCGGCCGATGCGGAAAAGCGCGGCTGGGAACTGTCCAGGAAAAAGAACCTCGAGTACCTCGACCTGCTGAAGAAGAACGGCATGACGGTGCATGTGCCATCCGCGGCGCTCAAGGCCGACATGAAGAAGGTCGGCGACACCATGATCAAGGAATGGCTCGACAAGTCGGGGGCCGAAGGCCAGGCGGTGGTCGATTCGTACAAGAAGATGTGACGACGCACCGCCGAACAGCATCCGATGCGCAAGACACTTGATTTTCTCTACAACAGCGCCGCCGCTCTGGCGGCGCTTTTCATGATCGGCCTGCTGGTGATGGTGCTTCTCTCCATCATCGGGCGGCAGCTTCATTTCAACGTTCCTGGCATCGATGCATATGCCGGCTACATGATGGCCGGCGCAGGTTTTCTTGCGCTCGCGCACACGCTCAAGCGCGGCGAGCACATCCGCGTGACGCTGATCCTGCAGAACCTGTCGCCGGCGGCGCAGCGCTGGCTCGAACGCTGGGCCATGGCCGCGAGCGCGCTGCTCGCGGTGCTGTTCGCGTGGTACAGCGCGCGGCTTGCATGGCAGTCTTTCGACTTCCACGACATCTCCACGGGCAACGACGCCACACCGCTCTGGCTGCCGCAACTCTCCATGGCCATCGGCACGCTGGTGTTCGCCATCGCGGCGTTCGACGAGTTCGTCATCGAGTGGCGAGGCAGGCCGGCCAAGCCGGTCGAAACGGAGGCGCTGCGCCATGAGTGACATTGCCGTTGCGGGCCTGCTGATTGCCGCGCTTTTCCTGATCCTGGGCAGCGGCGTCTGGATCGGCCTCACGCTCTCGGGCGTGGCCTGGATCGCCATGCAGATCTTCTCGTCCCGCCCCGCCGGAGACGCCATGGCCGTGACCATCTGGGGCTCGGCCTCCAGCTGGACGCTCACCGCGCTGCCCCTGTTCGTGTGGATGGGCGAGATCCTGTTCCGCACGCGGCTCTCGCAGGACATGTTCAAGGGCCTGGCACCCTGGATGCAGAGCCTGCCGGGCCGGCTGCTGCACACCAACGTGGTGGGCTGTGCCGTGTTCGCGGCGGTGTCGGGCTCCAGCGCCGCCACCTGCGCCACCATCGGCAAGATGAGCCTGCCCGAACTCAAGCGGCGCGGCTACCCCGACGACATGGTGATCGGCACGCTCGCCGGCGCCGGCACGCTCGGCCTGCTGATCCCGCCCTCGATCATCATGATCGTCTACGGGGTGAGCGCGGACGTGTCGATCGCGCGGCTGTTCATCGCGGGCGTCATCCCGGGCATCATGCTCGCGCTGCTGTTCTCGGGCTACATCGTGTTCTGGGCCTTGCGCAACCCGGGCCTTGTGCCACCGGCCGACGCCAAGCTGCCGTTCCGGGAAAAGCTCAAGGCCTCGATGTCGCTGATTCCGGTGGCGCTGCTCATCCTGTCGGTGCTCGGCTCCATCTACGCGGGCATCGCCACCGCCACCGAGGCGGCGGCCGTGGGCGTGGTCGGCGCGATGGTCATCTCCGGCGTGCAGGGCTCGCTGAACTGGCACAGCTTCAAGGAAGCGCTGCTCGGCGCCACGCGCCTGTACTGCATGATGGCGCTGATCCTCGCGGGCGCGGCCTTCCTCACGCTGGCCATGGGCTACATCGGCCTGCCGCGGCACCTGGCCGAATGGATCGGCTCGCTCGGCCTGTCGAAGTTCCAGCTCATCCTGATGCTGGCGGCGTTCTACATCGTGCTCGGCTGCTTCCTCGACGGCATCTCGATGGTGGTGCTGACCATGGGCGTGATCATGCCGACCGTCACCGCGGCGGGCATCGACCCGGTCTGGTTCGGCATCTTCATCGTGCTGGTGGTCGAGATGGCGCAGATCACGCCGCCGGTGGGCTTCAACCTGTTCGTGCTGCAGGGCATGACCGGGAAAGACCTGCTCTACATCGCACGCGTCACGCTGCCCATGTTCTTCCTCATGGTGGCCGCCGTGCTGCTCATCTACTTCGTGCCGCAGCTGGTGACCTGGCTGCCACAACAGATGGCACCCTGAAATTGAGCTCGCCCCCAGGCTTCGCGCACTTCGTGTCGCTTCTCCAACCCCCTACCGGGGGCAACACCAGAGGCCCGGCAAAGCCGGTTCCTCGGTGTTCCACGAAAAGAAATCATGGCCTCCTGACCCATTCAGGATCATGGCAACAAGTGCCCGGACAATAGGCAGATGCTGCTTCCGGTTCTTGCCATCTGCATCGGCGCCTCGGTGGGCGCCCTGTCCCGCTGGGGCCTTGCCCTCTGGTTCGGCGCCGGCGGACTCATGCCCTGGGGCACGCTGGCCGCCAACCTGATCGGGGGCTACCTCATCGGACTGGCCATTGCCACATTCCAGCTCCTGCCCAATCTCGATCCGGTCTGGCGCCTGGCCCTGGTGACCGGCTTCCTGGGCGGGCTCACGACCTTCTCCAGCTTTTCGGCCGAGGTCACGGGCATGCTGCTCGAAGGCCGCATCGGCGTGGCAATGCTCACGGCGGCGGCGCATCTTGGCGGCTCCCTGTTCCTGACGTGGCTCGGCATCCGCACCGTGCAGGCCTTCTCGGGTTGACCGCCTCATGAAAACCGCCTGACCTCCTGCGGTTATATCTAAGGGCGGCGCAGGGGTCGGTCGATAGAATTGACCACAATGCCCCTGGTCTTTCTCGTCGCTCTCCCCTTCATTGCCAGCGTGCTGGCCGCGTTGATGCCTTCCAACGCGCGCAACAGGGAGTCGACCCTTGCCGGGCTCGTCGCACTCGGCTGCGCCATCCAGGCCGCATGGTTCTTTCCGCAGGTCGCCAACGGCAACGTGCTGCGGCAAGAAATCGAATGGCTGCCGGCCCTGGGCCTGAACCTCGTGTTCCGCATGGACGGCTTCGCATGGCTGTTCTGCATGCTGGTGCTGGGCATCGGCGCGCTGGTGGTGCTGTATGCGCGCTACTACATGTCGTCCTCCGACCCGGTGCCGCGCTTCTTCTCGTTCTTCCTCGCGTTCATGGGCGCGATGATGGGCGTGGTGCTCTCGGGCAACCTCATCCAGATGGTGCTCTTCTGGGAGCTCACCAGCCTCTTCTCTTTCCTGCTCATCGGCTACTGGCACCACCGGCGCGACGCCCGGCGCGGCGCGCGCATGGCGCTCACCGTCACCGGCGCGGGCGGGCTGTGCCTGCTGGCCGGCGTGCTGGTGCTGGGCCGCATCGTCGGCAGCTACGAGCTCGACGTGGTGCTGGCCTCGGGCGACCTCATTCGCGCCCACGCGCTCTACCCGCTGGTGCTGGTGCTGGTGCTGCTCGGCGCCTTCACCAAGAGCGCGCAGTTCCCGTTCCACTTCTGGCTGCCGCGCGCCATGGCCGCGCCCACGCCGGTGTCGGCCTACCTGCACTCGGCCACCATGGTGAAGCTCGGCGTGTTCCTCATGGCGCGGCTGTGGCCCGTGCTGTCGGGCACCGAGCAGTGGTTCTGGATGGTCGGCGGCGCGGGCGCCATCACGCTGCTGCTCGGCGGCTTCATCGCCATGTTCCAGCGCGACCTGAAGGCGCTGCTGGCCTACTCGACCATTTCGCACCTCGGCCTCATCACGCTGCTGCTCGGCCTGAACAGCCCGCTGGCGGCGGTGGCGGCGGTGTTCCATGTCATGAACCACGCGACCTTCAAGGCCTCGCTGTTCATGGCGGCCGGCATCATCGACCATGAAACCGGCACGCGCGACATCCGCAAGCTCAGCGGCCTGATGCGGCTGATGCCCATCACCGGCACGCTGGCCATCATCGCCAGCGCCTCGATGGCCGGCGTGCCGCTGCTCAACGGCTTTCTCTCGAAGGAAATGTTCTTCGCCGAGACGGTCTTCATCCAGGCCACGCCCTGGGTCGATTTCAGCCTGCCCGTCATCGCCACGCTGGCCGGCATCTTCAGCGTGGCCTATTCGGCGCGCTTCGTGTTCGACGTGTTCTTCGGCCCGCCCTGCGGCGACGACGTGCCCAAGCATCCGCACGAGCCCCCGCACTGGATGCGCGTGCCGGTCGAGCTGCTGGTGCTGCTGTGCCTGGTGGTGGGCGTGGCACCCGCCTGGTCGGTCGGCCCGATGCTCGCGGCGGCCGCCACGCCGGTGGTCGGCGGCACGCTGCCCGAATACAGCCTGGCCGTGTGGCACGGCTTCAACCTGCCGCTGGTGATGAGCTTCGTGGCGCTGGTGGGCGGCGGCGTTCTTTATCTGCTGCAGCGCCGGCGGCGAGCGGCGGGCGGCCTGGAGCACACGCCGCTGCTGCACCGCTTCGACGGGCAAGTCATCTTCGAGCACCTGCTGGCGCTGCTGAGCGAGGCCGGCCGCCGCAGCCGCCGCCTGTTCGGCACGCGCCGCATGCAATGGCAGCTGCTGCTGCTGGTGCTGGTGGCCGTCAGCGGCGCCACCGCCGCGATGTGGGTCACCCCGGCCGCGCCCGGTACGCGCGAGCTGTTGCCGTTCTCGCCGATGTTCGCGATGACATGGCTCATCGGCGGCACCTGCGCGCTGGCCGCGGCGTGGCAGGCCAAGTTCCACCGGCTGGCCGCGCTGATGCTCGCCGCGGCTGCGGGCCTGGTGTCTTGCGTGACCTACATCTGGTTCTCGGCGCCCGACCTGGCTCTGACCCAACTGGTGGTCGAGGCCGTGACCACCGTGCTCATCCTGCTGGGCCTGCGCTGGCTGCCGATGCGCAGCAAGGATGTGGTGCAACCCGCGCGCATGCGGCTGCGCCCGTGGGGCCGCCGCGGCCGCGACCTGCTGGTGGCCACCATTGCCGGCTGCGGCATGGCCGCGCTGGCCTGGGCCATGATGACGCGCACCTTCCCGCAGAGCATCTCGCCCTTCTTCCTGGAGCGCGCGCTCACCGAAGGCGGCGGCACCAACGTGGTCAACGTGATGCTGGTCGACTTCCGCGGCTTCGACACCTTCGGCGAGATCACCGTGCTCGGCATCGTGGCGCTCACCGTGTATGCACTGCTGCGCCGCTTTCGCCCGGCCATCGAATCGATGGCCCTGCCCGTGCAGCAGCGCCAGCAGGTCGACGACGGCAGCAGCGACCTGCTGAACCCGCGCCTGGCCAAGGACACGGCCGTCGGCTATTTGATGGTGCCGGCCGTGCTGGTGCGGCTGGTGCTGCCGCTGGCGGTGCTGGTGTCGGTGTACTTCTTCATGCGCGGACACAACGCACCCGGCGGCGGCTTCGTCGCGGGGCTGGTGATGTCGGTCGCGCTGGTGCTGCAGTTCATCGTCTCGGGCACCGAGTGGGTCGAAGAGCACCTGCGCATCTATCCGCGCCGCTGGATCGCCATCGGCCTGCTGTTCGCGCTGGCCACCGGCGGCGGCGCGGTGGTGTTCGGCTACCCCTTCCTGACCACGCACACCGCGCACCTGCACCTGCCGCTGCTGGGCGAAGTGCACGTGCCCAGCGCCCTCTTCTTCGACATCGGCGTGTTCGCGCTGGTGCTCGGCGCCACCATGCTGATCCTTACCGCGCTGGCCCACCAGTCGATACGCAGCCACCGCTGGGCCGACGAACAAGCCGAGAAAGAAGCGGAGGCCAAGGCCGCCGCCGAAGAAGCCGCCGCGGCAGCAGCCGCAGCAGCCGCTACCAGCTCCGCTGAGGGAGCCCGCTGATGGAAATCGTGCTCGCACTCGCCATCGGCGTGCTGACCGGCTCCGGGGTCTACCTGCTGCTGCGCCCGCGCACCTTCCAGGTCATCATGGGCCTGACCCTCATCTCCTACGCGGTCAACCTGTTCATCTTCAGCATGGGCCGGCTCAAGGTCGACAGCGAGCCGGTGCTCGTCAAGGGCTTCACCGCCACGCTGGCCAACACCGCCGACCCCATGCCGCAGGCGCTGGTGCTGACCGCCATCGTCATCGGCTTCGCCATGACCGCGCTGTTCCTGGTCGTCATGCTCGCCTCGCGCGGCCTCACCGGCACCGACCACGTGGACGGTGAAGAG
The DNA here is from genome assembly GCF_003852515.1 of Variovorax sp. KBW07. Lineage (GTDB taxonomy): Bacteria > Pseudomonadota > Gammaproteobacteria > Burkholderiales > Burkholderiaceae_C > Variovorax. Next base: position 106,398 of record NZ_QAJK01000044.1, read on the forward strand.
CGGGGGGCGGCGGAATGAAAGAAGTCTTCCACCTGCTCGACCGGCTGCTCGAATTCAGCATGCCGCACCTGGTGGCGGTGCCGATCCTCGTGCCCATGCTCACGGCCGCGCTCATGCTGCTGCTGGGCGAGAACCGGCGCCGCACCAAGTCGGCGCTGAGCGTGGTCTCGGGCCTCATCGGCTTGCTCGCTGCGCTGGCGCTGCTGCGCTGGGTCAACGCGGCCGACACCGGCGGCGGCCCCGGCTCCATCGGCGTGTACCTGCCCGGCAACTGGCGCGCGCCCTTCGGCATCGTGCTGGTGGCCGACCGGCTCTCCACCATGATGGTCGCGCTCACGGGCGTCATCGCCTTTGCCGCGTCGATCTATTCCACCTCGCGCTGGGACCGCGCGGGCGTGCACTTCCACCCGCTGCTGCAGTTGCAGCTGATGGGCCTGAACGGCGCCTTTCTCACGGGCGACCTGTTCAACCTGTTCGTCTTCTTCGAGGTGATGCTCGCGGCGTCCTACGGCCTGCTGCTGCACGGCTCGGGCCGGCTTCGGGTGCAGGCCGGGCTGCACTACATCGCGATCAACCTCGCGGCCTCGTCGCTGTTCCTTATTGGCGCGGCCATCCTCTACGGCGTGACCGGCACGCTCAACATGGCCGACCTCGGCGTGCGCATCGCCGAACTGGCGCCGGGCGACCGCGGACTGGTGCATGCGGCGGCGGCCATTCTTGCGACCGCGTTCTTCGCCAAGGCGGGCGCGTGGCCGCTCAACTTCTGGCTGGTGCCGGCCTACAGTGCGGCGGTGTCGCCCGTGGGGGCCGTGTTCGCGCTGCTGACCAAGCTCGGCATCTACACGGTGTTGCGGTTGTGGACCGTGCTGTTCGCGCCCGACACCGGTGCTTCCGCCGCCTTCGGGCAGGCCGCGCTGGTCGGCATCGGGCTGGCGACGCTGTTCGTCGGCGCCATCGGCATCGTCGGCACGCAGCGGCTGTCGAACCTCGCGGGCTTCAGCGTGCTGGTGTCGGCGGGCACGCTGCTGGCGGCGGTCGGCCTGGGCCAGCCCGCCGTGTGGGCTGGCGCGCTCTACTACCTGCTCAGCTCCACGCTCGCGGTCAGTGCCTTCTTCTTGCTGATCGACATGATCGAGCGCTGGCGCAATGCCGGCATGAGCGTGGCGCCGCACGAAGCGGCGGGCAACGCGCCCTTTCTTTCCGAAGACCTCAGCGCGCCGGCCGACGTGAACCTCGACGACGACGCACAGGCGCTCTACGGCCGCGCCATTCCCGCCGGCGTCGCCTTCCTGGGCCTGAGCTTCATGGGCTGCACGCTGCTGCTCGCGGGCCTGCCGCCGCTGTCGGGCTTCGTCGGCAAGTTCGCCATGCTCTCGGGGCTGCTCGGCGCGCAAGGCCTTACCGCTGCAGGCTGGACCTTCCTGACGCTGCTGATCGTCTCCGGCTTCCTGTCGCTCATTGCATTGAGCCGCACCGGCATCCGCCATTTCTGGACCCAGCCCCACGCCACCATGCCCTCGCTGCCCGCGCTCGAAGTGCTGCCGGTGGCCGCCCTGCTCGCGGCCTGCGTGGCGCTGACAGTGTGGGCCGAGCCGGTCATGCGGCATGCGCAGGCCACGGCCGAAGGGCTGTTCACGCCCACCGCGTACCGCAACGCCGTGCTGGGCGCCAGGCAAGTGCCCAACCCCGTGCCCGCGACCGTGAACGTGCCGGCCAAGGCGGTGGAGGGCACCGCGCCATGAAGCGCCTGATTCCTTCGCCGCCGCTCTCTTTCGCGCTGTTCATCGTCTGGCTGCTGCTGGAGCAATCGCTCGAGACCGCCACGCTGTTGTCGGCCGTCATCCTGGCCGTGGCCGTTCCGCTGATCACCAAGGGCCTGCGGCCCGCCGCCGTGCGCATGCGCCGACCCGGCGTCGCGCTGCGCCTGTCGATCCTCGTCACCTTCGACATGCTGAAGTCGGCATTCGACGTGGCGCGGCTGCTGCTCACGCGGCGCACCTCGCGCATCGGCTCGAAGTTCGTGCAGATCCCGCTCGACATGCGCGACCCCAACGGCCTGGCCGTGCTGGCCATGATCATGTGCCTGACGCCCGGCACCGCCTGGGGCGAAGTGGCGTTCGACCGCACCACGCTGCTGATCCACGTGTTCGACCTGGACGACGAGGCAGCGTTCGTCGCCATGATCAAGCGGCGCTACGAACGCCCCCTGATGGAGATCTTCGAGTCATGACACCCATCCTCTTCTGGGCGCTGAAGTTCGCGCTCTTCCTGCTGGCCGTGGCCATGCTGTGCGCCGTGACCCGCCTGCTGATCGGCCCCAGCGCGCAAGACCGCGTGATGGCGCTCGACTGCCTCTACATCAACGGCATGCTCATGATGCTGGTGCTCGGCATCATCTACGCGAGCAACGTGTACTTCGAGGCGGCCATGCTCACCGCGCTGTTCGGCTTCGTCGGGTCGACGGCCATGGCCAAGTTTCTGCTGCGCGGGGAGGTGATCGAATGAGCGCCGCGCCGGGCCGCCCCAAGCAAGCGAACGCCCCCCTGGGGGGCAGCGAGGACACGAAGTGCCGAGCGTGGGGGCAAGCATGACGGACTTCATCGTCGGCCCGCTGCCGCTGTGGGCTGAAATCGTGACCGCGGTGTTCGCCGTGCTGGGCGCGGCCTTCGCGGCCATCGGCTCCTTCGGCCTGGTGCGGCTGCCCAACTTCTTCCGCCGCATCCACGCGCCCACGCTGGGCGCCACGGTGGGCGTGTGGTGCATGAGCGTCGCCACCATGGTCTATTTTTCGGTGCAGGGCTTCAGCCTGTTCCTGCACGCCATCCTGATCGTGCTGTTCATTGCGCTCACCGCGCCGATCACCACCATCTTCCTGATGCGCGCCGCGCTGTTCCGCGAACGGCAAAAGGGCGGCAACGTGCCGCCCCAGGCCAAGTCGGGCTGAGCTGAGCTGAGCATTCAGCTCGGCCCGGCCGCTCGTCAGTTGGGCGCCATGCGCACGCCCTTGTCGAGAAACTCGTTGGTGAAGAGCGTGGCCGGATCGAAAGGCTTGTCGATGCCGATCAGCGAAGACACCAGCTCGTAGTCGGCCTTCACGCGCTGCCCGTCGAAGGCGCCCAGCGCCACCTTGGTCGTGGTGTCGTCGCGCATCAGCTGCTTGATGCGGTTCCATTGGTCGCGCTGGTTGTCGGGCGTCAGGCCGCTCACGCTGGCCTGCAGCGCCTGCAGGCAGGGCTCGAAATCTTTCACGCAGGCCGCGTAGGCGCGCTGCGTCACGGCCACGAACTTCTTCACCTGCGCGGGGTTCTTCGCAAGGTAGGGGCCGTTCACGATCAGCGAGTTGCCATACACGTTCACGCCCGCGTCGCGCCACGGCTGAAAGCCCAGGTCGGCGCCGAACTCGCGCGCCTTCAGGTCGTGCTCGTTGTAGAAGTCGCTGATGATGTCGACCGACTTGCTCTTCAGCGCCGCCACCTTGGCCTGCGGGCTCACGTTGACGAAGGTCACGCTGGCCGGGTCGAGCCCCACCTTCTTCGCGAAGGCCGGCCACATCAGGCGCGCTGCGTCGCCCGGCGGGTTGCCGATCTTGCGGCCCGCAAAGTCTTTCGGCCCCGCGATGCCTGACGACTTGAGCCAGTAGAAGCCTTGCGGGCTGTTGGCATAGATGACCATCAGCGCCTTGACGTCGGCGCCCTTGCCCTTGGCCTGGATGGTCGTGGGCAGGTCCGAAATACCGAGGTCGCTGCCGCCCGTGCCCACGCGCTGCGCCGCCACGGCCGAGCCCTTGCCGGCCTCGATGCTCAGGTCGATGCCGGCCTCGGTGTACCAGCCCTTCGACTTGGCGTAGTACAGCGGCGCATGGTCGGCCGTGGGTGTCCAGTTGAGCATCAGGCTCATGGCGTCCGCCGCGAACGCGGTGGGGGCCGAAGCCATCAGCAGTGCGGTGGCGCCGGCGGCCGACAACAGCTTTTTCATGCGAGTCACTCCAAAAAGGGGTAAAAACAGAACCTGAAATTCATATTACCAACTGTTTGGTTGATAGACAATAAGTGCGCTCCCTGCCGCCTCCCGCCACAGGACAGAATCCATCCACCATGCCCGCATCTCCTTCCACACCCATCGCAGCCACCGCCCCCGCCAAGCGCGAGCGCGATCCCGTCGCCGCCCGGCAGGCCCTTACCGCCGCGGCCGTTGCGGAGTTCGCCTCCAAGGGTTTCGCGGGCGCGCGGGTCGACGAAATTGCCGCGGCCGCGGGCGTCAACAAGCAGCTGGTCTATCACTACTTCGACAGCAAGCAGGGCCTGTACCTGGTGGCGCTCGAATCGGTCTACGCCGAAATCCGCGAGAAGGAACAGAAGCTGTCGCTGGGCGCGCTCGAACCCATGGAGGCCATGGCCCAGTTGGTCGCGTTCTCGTTCGACTACCTGGCCGAGCACCCCGAATTCATCGCGCTGCTGGCCGACGAGAACCGCAACCACGGCGCGCACCTGCGCGAGTCGGAGCGGCTGCAGAAGATGCACTCGCCCTTCATCGAGATGCTCGAAGCCACGCTGGAGCGCGGTGTGGCGGCCGGCATGTTCCGGCCGGACTTCGATGCCATCAACCTCTACATCTCGATCGCGGGCATCTCGTATTTCTTCTTCTCCAACAACCACACGCTGTCGGCCATCTTCGGCAAGGCGCTCGACTCGCGCGGCGCGCTGCTCAAGCGCCGCCGGCACGTCATCGAGTTCGCGCTGAACGCCCTGCGGCCCTGATCTCAAAAATTATCAACTAGTTGGTTGACTCGGGTCCGCGCGAATCCTATGATTCGCCGCATTGCTTCCTAGACCCAGGAATTGAGATGACGGCACCTGATGGCGCTCTGGCGCCCCTCGCACCTTCGCCCTTGGCGGGTGAACGCCCCGCAAGCCCCGAAAGCCCGGAATGGCAGCGCTGGGCCGTCGTGGTCGCGGTGCACCTCGTGGGCATTGCGCTGTGGGAGATCGTGGTGCGGGTCTTCGCGGTCCAGCCCTTCATCCTCCCTGCCCCTTCCAAGGTGCTGGCCACGCTGGCCAACCCCAACTACAGCTGGCTGAAGAACACCGGCGTCACCGCCCTCGAAGTGTTCGGCGGCTATGCGCTCGGGCTGGTGCTCGGCATTCTTTGCGCGCTGCTCTTCATCACCAGCCGCCGGCTGATGCTGCTGGCGTTCCCGCTGCTGGTCACGCTGAACATGATTCCCAAGGTGGCCATGGGCCCGCTGGTGATCGTGTGGTTCAGCTACGGCATCGGGCCGAACATCCTCATCACCTTCAGCCTGTGCTTCTTCCCGATCCTGCTGACCACCATCCGCGGGCTCAACGAGACCGAGCCCGAACTGCTCGACCTGGTGCGCGCGCTCAAGGGCTCGCGCTGGCAACTGTTCCGCTACATCCAGCTGCCGGGCTCGCTGCCCTATCTGTTCTCGGGCATGAAGGTCGCCACCATCCTCGCCGTGGCGGGCGCGGTGGTCGGCGAATTCATCGCCTCCGAACGCGGCCTGGGCTACCTGATGATCCAGGTCCAGGCGTCGCTCGACACGCCCGCGGTCTTCATGGCCGTGCTGCTCATCACGGGCCTGGGCGTTCTGCTCTACCTGCTGGTGCTCCTGCTGGAGCGCCTCTTCATCACCCAGGACGCAAGAATCCAATGACCACCACACCAGTCCTCGACGACCTTCCCTTTCCCGAGCGCTTCGAGACCGAAGCCGCACTGGAAGACTACCTGGCCACCCCTTCGCGCGACCTCGTGCGCGACATGGCGCGCATCGACGGCGACCTGATGATCCTGGGCGTTGGCGGCAAGATGGGCCCGACGCTGGCCCGCCTCGCGAAGAACGCCATGCCCGGCCGCCGCGTGATCGCCGTGGCGCGCTTCAGCGAAGCCGGCGTGCGCGAAGCACTCGAAGCGCACGGCATCGAGACCATCGCCTGCGACCTGCTCGACCGCCACGCCATCGCCGCGCTGCCGCAGTGCGCCAACGTGGTGTTCATGGCCGGCCGCAAGTTCGGCGCCGATGCCAACAACCCGCTCACCTGGGCCATGAACGCGCACGTGCCGGCGCTGGTGGCGGAGCACTTCAGCCAATCGCGCATCGTCGCGTTCTCGACGGCTTGCGTGTACCCCTTCGTGCCGGTGACCAGCCAGGGCGCCAGCGAGAGCGATGCACCCAACCCGCCCGGCGAATACGCCAACTCGTGCGTGGGCCGCGAGCGCATGTTCGAGTACTTCTCGCAGCAGCACGGCACGCCGGGCCGGCTGTTCCGCCTGAGCTACGCCATCGACCTGCGCTATGGCGTGCTGGCCGACGTGGCGCTCAAGGTCTGGCGCGGCGATGCCGTCGACGTGACCATGGGCCACGTCAACGTGATCTGGCAGGGCGACGCCAATGCGCAGGCGCTGCGCTGCCTTGCGGCCGCGACGGTGCCGACCTCGCCGCTCAACGTGAGCGGACCCGAGACCACCTCGATCCGCTGGCTCGCCGAAGAGTTCGCGCGCCAGTTCAACAAGCCCGTGGCCATCAGCGGGCAGGAAGCGCCGACCGCGTGGCTCATGAACACGGGCGAAGCCGAGCGCTTGTTCGGCTACCCGCGCGTGCCGCTGGCGCAGCAGATCCGCTGGGTTGCCGACTGGATCTCGCGCGAGCAGCGCCAGTACGGCAAGCCCACCAAGTTCGAATCGCGCGACGGAAAGTACTGACGCCGTGACCACGCCCGCTGCCGTTGTCGAAACCCTCACGTCGATCACACCGGCCGTCGCGCCGATGCTCGACGCGCTGGTCGCCGCCAGCGGGTGGAACCAGACCGCACGCGACTGGCGGCTGTTCGAGCGGCTTGGCTCGCTGCATGGGGTGCGCGATGGTGCCGGCACGGTCATCGCCAGCGGCGCCGTGCTGCCCATGGGCAACGTCGCCTGGATCAGCATGATCCTCGTCGCACCCGCAGCGCGCGGACAAGGCCTGGGCCGCGCGGTGTTCGCGCACTGCCTTGAACAGGTGAAGGCCAGTGGCCGCGTCGCAATGCTCGACGCCACGCCGCAGGGCGAGCCGCTGTACGCAAGCTTCGGCTTCACGCCCCTGTGGCGGCTCACACGCTGGCAGCGCGACGCCATCGCCGAGCCCGCGCAAGCGCCCGCGTCGGACAAGCCGCCCATCGAAAGCCTCGCCGCGCTCGACGCGCAAGCGCTCGGCATCGCGCGCCCGGCCGTGCTCGCCGACCTGCTCGACCGCGAAGGCAGCCATTGCATCCGCAACGGCCTGGGCTTCGGCCTCGTGCGTGCCGGCCGCAAGGCCCACCAGATCGGCCCGCTGCTGTCCACCGACGAACACGCCGCGGCCACGCTGATGCACAACGCGGCACGCGGCATCGCCGGCGCCCTGTACATCGACGTGCCCGACGGCCGCTCCGTCATGGCCCCAGGCGCTGCGCAACGCCGGCTTCACGCCGCAGCGCGGCTTTGCACGAATGGCGCTCGCCACGCGCGACAACACCACCGCCCCCACGGGCCAACCCGCCTTCATCCACGCCATCGCCGGCCCCGAGTTCGGCTGAGGAACCCGCACATGCCACTGAACCGCTCCGACCTTCCCGCCGACGTTCTTGCGCTGCTGTCGCAAGGCACGGTGATTCCCGCGCATCCGCTCGCGCTCGACGCCTCGCGCCAATTCGACCGCAAGCGCCAGCGCACGCTGACCCGCTACTACGTCGATGCCGGCGCGGGCGGGCTGGCGGTGGGCGTGCACACCACGCAGTTCAGCATCCGCGAACGCGGCCTGTACGCGCCCGTGCTGGAAGCCGCGATGCAAGACCGCCTGGCATGGAGCGACCGGCCAATGGCGATGATCGCCGGCCTCTGCGGCCCGACCGCGCAGGCGCAGGCCGAAGCGCGCACAGCAGTGTCACTGGGCTATCACGCGGGGCTGCTGAGCCTGGCTGCGCTCGCAAGCGCATCGGAAGACGAACTCATCGCGCACTGCGAAGCCGTGGCGCAGGAGATTCCGCTGATCGGCTTCTATCTGCAGACCGTGGTCGGCGGCCCCATCCTGTCGAGCGACTTCTGGCGCCGCTTCGCGCTCATTCCGAACGTGCTGGCCATCAAGGTCGCGCCGTTCAACCGCTACCGCACCATCGACGTGGTGCGCGGGCTGGTCGATGCACGCGCCGAAGAGCGCGTGTTTCTCTACACCGGCAACGACGACCACATCGTGCTCGACCTGGCGCTGCCCTTTGCCGCCATGCGCGACGGTGCGCCGGTGCAGGTGCGCTTCCGGGGCGGGCTGCTGGGCCACTGGTCGGTGTGGACATCGAGCGCGGTCAAGCAGCTGCGGCAGATCAAGGCCGAGCTGGCGGCGAACGGCGGCGCGCTGAGCCCCGCCCTGCTTGCGCTCGACTCGCGCGTGACCGACTGCAACGCCGCCTTCTTCGACGTGGCCAACAACTTCCACGGCTGCATCGCGGGCTGCCACGAAGTGCTGCGCCGCCAGGGCCTGCTCGAAGGCATCTGGTGCCTCGACCCCGAAGAAGGCCTGGGCAAGGGGCAGTCGACGGAAATCGATCGCGTCTACCGACAGCACGGCGACCTGGGCGACGACGCCTTCGTGCGCGACAACCTGGCACGGTGGCTGGCATGAGCGCGGTTCTCTCGCCGCAACAGCAGCAACAGGCCACGCCGCTGATCCGCATGCGGCAGCTGCGCAAGGTCTACCGCAAACGCAACGAAGAATTCCTGGCCGTGTCCGACGTCACCATGGACGTGAACGCGGGCGACATGATCTCGCTGGTCGGCCCCTCGGGCTGCGGCAAGTCGACGCTGCTGAAGATTCTTTCGGGCCTGTACGGCCACGATGGCGGCACGCTGGAGATCGGCGGGCCCGACGGGCGCGGCTTCAATGCGGGCCGCGATGTCGGCATGGTGTTCCAGCAACCGCTGCTGCTGAAGTGGCGCACCATTCTCGACAACGTGCTGCTGCCCGCGGACATCCTCGGGCTGGAGCGGCGCGCCGCCGTGAAGCGCGCGCACGAACTGCTCGAAATGGTCGGCCTTACGGGCTTTGCCGACAAGCTGCCCTACGAGCTGTCGGGCGGCATGCAGCAGCGCGCCGCCATCGCACGCGCGCTGATCCACGACCCGAAGCTGGTGCTGATGGACGAGCCCTTCGGCGCGCTCGATGCGCTCACGCGCGAGAAGATGAACCTGGAGATGCTGCGCATCTGGGAGCAGAGCCGCAAGACCTTCATCGTGGTCACGCACAGCATCCAGGAGGCGGTGTTCCTGGGCTCACATTGCGCCGTGCTGACGGCCGGGCCGGCACGCATGGCCGACTTCTTTCCCATCGAGCTGCCGGAGCCGCGCAAGCTGCACGTGAAGACCAGCCCGGAGTTCGGCGCCTACGTGCGCCGCATCTACGATCTGCTGGGCGTCGAGTAGCAACGCCGGGGCACAACCCGGCACCCCGGCCCGGCCGGGCTCAGCTCGGCTGCAGGTGCTGCATTTCCTTCGCGCGGGCCACCTCGACCTCGCGCGGCAGCGTGACCGCGTTCTTCACGGCCAGTATCTCGGCCATCACGCTCACCGCGATCTCGGGCGGCGTCTTGCTGCCGATGAAGATGCCGATGGGGCCGCGCAGCCGCGCGAGCGATTCGGCCGTCTGGTCGAAGTGCTCGATCATGCGGTCGCGCCGCGCATCGGCGTTGCGGCGCGAGCCGATGGCGCCGACGTAGAAAGCCTCGCTCTGCAGGGCTTCGAGCAGTGCCAGGTCGTCGAGCTTGGGGTCGTGCGTGAGCGCCACCACGCAGCTGCGGCGGTCGGGCCTGAAGGCCAGCACCGCGTCGTCGGGCATCTCGGTGGTGATGTGCACGCCGGGCAATGACCATGCGGTGCGGTACTCGGCGCGCGGGTCGCACAGGGTCACGGCAAAGCCGCTGAACTTGGCCATGGTCGCGAGGTATTCGGCCAGCTGGCCGGCGCCGATCAGCAGCATGCGGTACTCGGGGCCGAAGGTGTTGGTGAGCTCGGTGTCGTTCACCGTGAGCTCGTCGGGCGCGGTGGCTTCCGCGAGTTCGACGACCCCGCTGGCCAGCGTGACCGTGCGCCGCATGAGCTTGCCCTGCTCGAGCTGCGTCACCAGCGTGTCGAGTGCATCGGCATCGGGCGCGTACTCGAGCAGCAACTCCAGCGTGCCGCCGCAGGGCAGGCCGAAGCGGTGCGCCTCGTCGGCCGTGATGCCGTACTTGACCAGCGCGGGGGGCGCGCCCAGCGGCACGTCTTCGCCCTTGCCGTGGGCGTGGCTGTAGCGGGCGATGAGGTCGTCCTCGATGCAGCCGCCCGACACCGAGCCGACCACCGCGCCGTCTTCCGCCAGCGCCATGATCGAGCCGACCGGCCGCGGCGACGAGCCCCAGGTGCGCACCACGGTGGCCAGCAGCGCACGCTTGCCGGCACGCCGCCAGTCGCGCAGCGTGCGCAGCACCATGACGTCGAGGTTTTCCATGGCGCGGACCCGTGGCTAGCTGGCGTCGCCCGACGATGCGGGCGCGTCCTTGCTGTCGTCTTTCTTGCCGAGGCCGATCTTCTTCATCAGGCCCGACATGACGCCAGTCTTTTCCGCCGGCGCCTCGGCCGCTTCCACGGCCGCGGCGGGCGGCGGGCCGTAGCGGCTTTGCATCTCGGCCTCGAAGCGCTTGAAGAAATCGTCTGCCGTGGACTTGGCCGCGCCGTCGATCAGGCGCTGGCCGAGCTGGGCGATCTTGCCGCCGACCTGGGCCTGCACGGTGTAGTCGAGTTCGCAGCCTGCCGCTGGTGCCGCATCCGATGATGCTGCGGCTGGCGACGATGCGGCTTCAGCCTCGTGGGCGATGGATGCGTCCATCGGCACCGCAGGCGCGGCAGCAACAGCAGTGGATGTGTCCACGGCAGGCGATGCACCGGCCGCGCCATTCGCGGCCCCCAGCGGCCTCAGCGTGACGCTCGATGCCCCCTTGGCAAACCCCGCCACGCCGCCCTGCCCTTCGAAGGTCAGCTTGTAGCCGTCAGGCGCCACGATGTCCGACAGCATCACCTTGCCGCTGAACTTGGCCGACACCGGGCCGATCTTGACCGCGAGCGCGACGCTGTAGGTGTTGTCGCCCGTCAGCTCGAACTTGTCGCAGCCGGGAATGCATTTCTTCAGCGTCTCGGGGTCGTTGAGCGCTTCCCAGGCCTGTTGTTGCGTGACGCCCAGGCGGCGGTTTCCAAGCATTTCCATCGTGTCTTCCTTCGTTTTGTGCGTCTGGCGTCAGGCGTCGGGTGGCTGGTGTCCGGCTAGCGGCCGGACCGCATGAGGGCAGCGAGGCTGGCGGCCAGTTGGTCCAGCGCACTGAGATTGTGGACCGCAAGCATCGCGTCCGCTTGCCGGTGCAGCACGGCGGCCCCACGCGCCAGAGGGACGTAGCCCTCGAAGCGCAGCAGCGGGTTGAGCCACAGCAGGCGGCGCGAATGGCGCTTGAGCCACAGCAATTCGTCTTCCAGCACCGAAGGCTCGCCGGTGTCCAGGCCGTCGCTGATCACCAGCACCAGCGTGCGGCGGCCGGTCAGGCGGCGTGCATGGGCACGGCGCAGCTCGGCCAGCGAACTGCCAAGCCGCGTGCCACCCGCGAAATCGTCGATGGCCAGGCTGGCGGCGCCCAGCATGGCGTCGGTGTCGGCCAGCCGGAAGGCCGGCGTCAGGTCGGTCAGGCGGGTGCCGAAGGCAAACACGTCGCGCCGCCCGGCCCGCCGCGTGGACGCATGCAGGAACGCCAGCAGCAGCCGCGCATAGCGCTCCATCGAGCCCGACACATCGACCAGCACCAGCAGCGGCAAGGGCTGCTCGCGCCGGGCCAGCCGAGGCAGCCGCAAGATTTCGCCGCCGGTGCGCGCGGCCTCGTGCAGCACGCCGGGCCAGTGCATGCGCGCATGCTGCTGCCCCGCATCGCCGGCCACGCGCAGGCGGCGCGAAGGCAACGAGGGAATCGGCAGGCGGATGTCTCGCGCCAGCCGTTCGACCAGCCGGTATTCGGAAGCACCGAGCGCGTTGAAGTCCGCATGCTGCAGGCGCTGGCGGTCGCTCGATGTCATGGCGGCATCGAACTCGATCTCCTTGTCGGGCTTGGCCGCGAGCGCCGGCCTGGCCGCATCGCGCGGTGCCGAGAGCGCTTCGCGTACGCGCGGGCGCCGCTTCGAGGGCTCGGCCTTGCCTTCGGCGCTGGGCAGCATCTGCGCGAGCAGCTTGTTGGCCAGCTCGGGGTCGCGAAACCAGGCGTCGAACAGTTCGCGAAACACCATGCGGTCTTGCTCGCGGCTCACCATCACGGCTTCCATCGCGGCGCTCAGGTCGAGCTTGTCTTCCACGCCGACCAGCGTGGCCGCCTCGGCCGCGAGCGCGATGCGCATGGCGTCGGTGCGCACGCCTGCGCGGCGCAATGCACGGCCGAACGCGGTGATGTTGCCGGCCAGCTTGCCGCTGCGTACGTCGCCGAGCTGGGGAATGCCGGTCGTCGTCATGCCATGGCGCCGCGGCGGCTCAGCGCGCGGCGGGCTCCTCGGGCCGCAGCAGGTCCGACGCCAGCTCGTGCGTGAGCGCGGCCACGTCGTCGCGCTGCTTGAAAAGAATGCCGGCGGTATCGACCACCACTTCGGGGTCGAGCTCGACGGTGTCGAGCGCAATCAGCGCCCTCGCCCACTCGACGCTTTCGGCAATGCCGGGCGCGCGCTGGAAGGCGTTGATGAACGGGGCGTCGCGCAGCCGCGCGACAAAAGCCGCCACCTGGGCCGAGAGCTTTTCGCCGGCCTGCGGCACCTGCGCCCGCACGATGGCCAACTCGCGCTCGCGCTCGGGGTAGTCGAGCCAGTGATACAGGCAACGCCGCTTCACCGCGTCGTTGAGCTCGCGCGTGCGGTTGCTGGTGAGGATGGTCACCGGCGGCACCACGGCACGCACCGTGCCCAGCTCGGGAATGCTGACCTGATACTCGCCCAGATATTCGAGCAGGAAGGCCTCGAAGGGCTCGTCGGCGCGGTCCACTTCGTCGATCAGCAGCACGGCGCCGGGCATCGGCGTTTGCAGCGCCTGCAGCAGCGGCCGGCGAATGAGGTAGTGCGGCTGGTACACCTCGGCCTCGACGTCGCGCGCCGCGCCGCTGGCCTCGGCCGCGCGCATGTGCAGCAGCTGCGCCGCATAGTTCCATTCGTAGAGCGCCTCGCGCTGCTCCAGGCCGTCGTAGCACTGCAGGCGCAGCAGCTCGCGGCCCAGCGCCGTCGACAGCGCCTTGGCCAGCTCGGTCTTGCCGACGCCGGGCTCGCCTTCGAGCAGCAACGGGCGCTGCAGCTTGAGCGCGAGGAACACCGCCGTGGCCAGGCGCCGGTCGGCAAAGTAGCCGGCCTGCATCAAGCCTTCGGAAAGGGAATCGATGGTCGGAAAGATCATGGCGAAGCGTAGCGGAAGACGCGAGGGTATCGCGCCTTCCGGCTCCCGTTGGAACGCCCCGGCCTGTTCAGCCCAGGGCCTTGGTAACGGCCCGTTGCGTCAGCACGCTGATCAGGTTGGCGCGGTACGCCGCCGACGCATGCAGGTCGCTGTTGAGGTCGCTGGCGTCGATCTTCACCGACGCGGCCGATGCCGCCGTGAAGCTCTTGTTCAGCGCGTCTTCGAGCCCCGCATGGCGGAACACGCCGTTGCCCGCGCCGGTGACGGCCACGCGCACACCGCTGTCGTACTGCGCCAGGAAAATGCCCACCAGCGGAAAGTTCGATGCCTTCTGGCGCAGCTTTTCATACACCGCGCGCTTGGGAACCGGAAAGCGGATGGCGGTGATCAGCTCGTCTTCTTCCAGCGCCGTGGTGAACAGGCCCAGGAAAAAATCGTCGGCCGCAATCTCGCGCTTCGAGGTGATGACGGTGGCACCCGAGCCCAGCACCGCGCTCGGGTAGCACGCCGCCGGGTCGTTGTTGGCCACCGAGCCGCCGATGGTGCCCATGGCACGCACCTGCCGGTCGCCGATGCGCGAGGCCAGGTCGGCCAGCGCCGGGTAGGCGGCCTTCACGTCGGCGTTGTTGGCCACGTCGAGGTGACGCGACATCGCCCCGATGGTGATGCTGGTGTCGTCTTTCCTGATGCCTGTGAGCTCCTTGATGCCGCTCAGGTCGACCAGTTGTTCGGGCGCCGAGAGCCGCAGCTTCATGGAAGCCAGCAGCGTCTGTCCGCCCGCCAAAGGCTTGCCGCCCGCGGCAATGAATTTGGCCGCGTCGGCCACGGTGGAAGGCCGTTCGAGTGTGAAGGCATACATGGTGTGATTCCTTCTTTGTTTTAGTGAGTGGCCACCGCCTGCATCGCTTCCCAGACGCGGCTGGGCGATGCGGGCATATCGAAATCCTTGACGCCCAGCGGCGCCAGCGCGTCGAGCACCGCGTTGATCACGGCCGGCGGCGAGCCGATGGCCCCCGCCTCGCCGCAGCCCTTGGTGCCCAGCGGGTTGTGCGTGCACGGGGTGCACACGGTGTCGAGCTTGAACTGCGGAAAGTCGCCCGCTCTTGGCATGGCGTAGTCCATGAAGCTGCCGGTGAGCAGCTGGCCGGTTTCGTTGTCGTACACGCAGTTCTCGAGCAGTGCCTGGCCAATGCCCTGCACCAGCCCGCCATGCACCTGCCCCTCGACGATCATCGGGTTGATGATGGTGCCGAAGTCGTCCACGGCGGTGAAGCGATCGACCTTCACTTCGCCGGTCTGCCTGTCGATCTCGACCTCGCAGATGTAGGTGCCGCCCGGGAAGGTGAAGTTGGTCGGGTCGTAGAAGGCGGTCTCGTTCAGGCCCGGCTCCAGCTTGTCGAGCGGGTAGTTGTGCGGCACGTAGGCCGTGAGCGCCACCTGGCCGAACGGTATTTTCTTGTCCGTGCCCTTGACCGTGAATTCGCCGTTGGCGAACTCGATGTCGGCATCGCTGGCTTCCATCAGGTGCGCGGCGATCTTCTTGGCCTTGGTCTCGATCTTGTCGAGCGCCTTCATGATGGCCGCGCCGCCCACCGAGATGGAGCGCGAACCATAAGTGCCCATGCCGAAGGGCACGCGGCCGGTGTCGCCGTGCACCACGTCGACGTTCTCGACCGGAATGCCCAGCCGCGCCGCCACGACCTGCGCGAAGGTGGTTTCATGGCCCTGGCCGTGGCTGTGCGAGCCGGTGAACACCGTCACGCTGCCGGTCGGGTGCACGCGAATTTCGCCGCACTCGAACAGGCCGGCCCGCGCACCGAGCGCGCCCGCGATGTTCGACGGCGCAATGCCGCAGGCCTCGATGTAGCTCGAATAGCCCATGCCGCGCAGCTTGCCCTTGGCTTCGGTCGCGGCCTTGCGCTGCGCATAGCCATCGACCTCGGCCAGCACGCGCGCCTTGTCCATGCAGGCATGGAAGTCGCCCGTGTCGTACTGCAGCGCCACCGGCGTCTGGTAGGGGAAGGTGGTGATGAAGTTGCGCTTGCGGATCTCGTCCTGCCCCAGGTTCATTTCCCAGGCGCAGCGCGACACCAGCCGTTCCAGCAGGTAGGTGGCCTCGGGCCGCCCCGCGCCGCGGTACGCATCCACCGGCGAGGTGTTGGTGAACCAGGCATCGACCTCGACGTAGATCTGCGGCGTGGTGTATTGGCCGGCGAGCAGCGTGGCGTAGAGGATGGTCGGCACCGCCGTCGAGAAGGTCGACAGGTAGGCGCCAAGGTTGGCGTCGGTGTGCACGCGCATCGCGAGGAACTTGCCGTCCTTGTCCATCGCCATTTCGGCGTGGCTCACATGGTCGCGGCCGTGTGCATCGGACAGGAAGCACTCGGAGCGTTCCGCCGTCCACTTGATGTTGCGGTTGAGCTGCTTGGCGGCCCAGGTCAGGCACACGTCTTCGGCGTACAAAAAGATCTTCGAGCCGAAGCCGCCACCCACGTCGGGCGCGATGACGCGCACCTTGTGCTCGGGCAGGCCCAGCACGAAGGCCGTCATCAGCAGGCGTTCGACGTGCGGGTTCTGGTTCGACACGTAGAGCGTGTAGTCGTCGGTGCCGCGGCTGTAGCTGCCGATGGCCACGCGCGGCTCGATCGGGTTGGGAATCAACCGGTTGTTGACGAGGTCGAGCTTGGTGACGTGCGCCGCGGTGGTGAACACCGCATCGACCGCCGCCTTGTCGCCCAGTGCCCACTTGTAGCACTGGTTGTCGGGCGCCTCGTCGTGCAGGGTGACCTTGCCTGCCTTCCTTGCCGCGTCGGCCACGCTCACCAGCGCGGGCAGCACGTCGTAGTCGACCACCACGGCTTCGGCCGCGTTCTTGGCCTGCTCGACCGTCTCGGCGACCACCATGGCCACGTGGTCGCCCACGTAGCGCACCTTGTTGATCGCAAGGATCGGGTGCATCGGCTCCTTCATGGGGGTGCCGTCGGGGTTGTTGATGAGCCAGCCGCAGGGCAGCCCGCCCATTTTTCCCTCGATGTCCTTGCCGCTGAAGATGCCGACCACGCCAGGCATCTTCAATGCCTCGGCAATGTCGACGGACTTGATGGTGGCGTGGGCGTGCGGCGAGCGCACGAAGACCGCATGGCTCTGGTTGGCCAGCGTGATGTCGTCGGTGTAGTTGCCCGCGCCGGTCAGGAAGCGATAGTCTTCCTTGCGCCGCAGCGCCTCGCCGATGTGCGGCAGGTTGGAGAAGTCGGAAGCACCCATGATGCTGCTCCCCTCAAGCCGTGACGGTGGCTTTGACCGGGGTGCCCGAGGCCATGGCCTCGCCGCCCATCTTCACGGCCTTGACGATGTTCTGGTAGCCCGTGCAGCGGCACAGGTTGCCATCGAGCAGTTCGCGGATTTCGGACTCGCTCGACTTGGGGTGGTGCGTGCACAGGTCGATGGCGCTCATGACCATGCCGGGCGTGCAGAACCCGCACTGCAGGCCGTGGCACTCCTTGAAGGCCGCCTGCATGGGGTGCATGGTGCCGTCGGCTTCGGCAATGCCCTCGATGGTGGTGACGTCGGCACCGGCCGCCTGTGCCACCAAAACATTGCATGATTTGATGGCTCGGCCGTTGACGTGGACGGTGCAGGCGCCGCATTGGGCGGTGTCGCAGCCGACGTGGGTGCCGGTCAGGTGGAGGTGCTCGCGGATCGCGTGCACAAGGAAGGTGTTGGGGGGAGCGTCGACCGTGACCGGGCGGCCGTTGACCTTGAAAGCGACCTGCATTTGGCTGTCTCCGTGGAAGGTGATGGCTGGTTCAGCAAAAAGCATCTTGGATGCCCACCCTTCGCACTATCCTAGGCAAAACCCTTGACACTTGCACAGACCGCGCGAAATTCTCAAAATGAAACAACTTCCCACCCAGACAGCCGGGAAAAGAGCCGGGAAAAGACGCCCCACACGCGCGGACTCACACGATGCCAGCCTCTATCGTTTCGCCACTTCCTGAGCGCTCGTTGGCCATCGCCCAGGCGCGCCGCGAGCTGATTCACGGCGAGGCGCCACGCAGCCGGGGCAACGCCTGCGTCGACTCATGGATCTCGCGCTCGTGGCAGCGCTGCATCGAATCCGGCCGGCGCCCGCAGCAGCGGGTGAGCTTCGACCCCGTGAGCCTGTCGGCCAGCCGCGACGTTGCCGAGTGCAACCGGGCGCTGGTGTCGGCGGCCCGCCCCGTCATCGAGCGGCTGTCGCGCGCCATTGCCGACACCCGCTATTTCGCGATCCTGACCGACGCCAACGGCATCGTGGTCGACGTCGGCACGCTGCCCGACGGCACCGACGCCGCCAGCCGCTATGCGCGCGACATCGGGCGCATCGGCGTCGACCTGTCCGAGCGCGCCATCGGCACCTCGGCCATCGGCACGGCACTGGCCGAGCAGGAGTCGGTGTGGCTGCACCGCGGCGAACATTTCTTCGACGACACCAGCGTCTACAGCTGCGCCGGCGCACCGCTCTTCGGTCCCCGGGGCGACTGCATCGGCATGCTCGACCTGACGGGCGTGCAGGTGGTCGAGCGGCCCGAGCTGCGGCACCTGGCCACGCTGTCCGCGCGCAGCATCGAAAACATGCTGGTGCTGCGCGAACCCTGCGAGCTGCTGCTGCACCTTGCATGGCCGGGCAGCCCGGCGGGCAACGAAGCCAGCGAGGGCCTGCTGTGCATCGACGGCGCCGGCCACGTCACCGGCGCCAATGCCGCCGCGCGGCAGATGCTGCACCAGCCGCTGGCGCGCAGCCAGCACGCGCTGCACTTCAACGACCTGTTCGCCCTGCCGCTGCACATGATGTTCGACGCGGCGCGCCGGGGTGACGCGGTGCTCGAAGTGCCGCTGTGGTCGGGCCTGCGCGTGCAGGTGCGGCCCCAGCGCGGTGGCAGCGGCACCGGCCTGGCGGGCGCCGCGCCTTCCGATGCGCAGCCGCGGCTGCGCGATGTCGAAACGGCCTTGATCCGCAAGGCCGTGGCCGACGCCCGCGGCAATGTCGCCGAGGCGGCACGCGCGCTGGGCATCAGCCGGGCCACGGTGTACCGCAAGCTGTGGCGCGGACGCCCCGCCGGCGGCTCCGACTGAACGCCCGCTGTCCGTTCAGCTTTCGTTCAGATTTTCCTCAGGCGCCGACCGGCACCTTGTCGAGGAACCCCGTCACCGTGCGCAGCTTGCCCGCGTCGAGTTGCGCGAAGTCGGTGCCCTGGATCAGGTCTTCGGCACCGCTGGGGCCCAGCGTCCACGAAAAGCGCAGGTTGTCGCCATGCGCCTCGGCCTTGCCGAGCAGGTTGAAGCGAAAGCCCGGGTAGCGCTGGTGCACCGCGCCGACCAGCGCGCTGATCTGCTCGCGGCCGCTGGCCTGCGCCATCGGATCGACGTAGTGCGCGTTGGCGGTCCAGCCGGCTTCGATCAGCTCGGCGCGGCGTGCGGCGTCGGTCTCGTTCCAGACGGCGATGTAGCCATGGGCGATGGTGGTGGCGTCGTGTGCGGCGGTGTTCATGGCGGCAATTCCTTTCGGGGTTTGAACCCGCAACATCGCGGGGTGAAGGAATGGTCGCGTCGCGCGCGCCGAACGTCGATGACGTCTCAGGTCATGGAATCCGGCTGCCGTATCGGATGCTCTTGAGTGCGCCGTTCTGGAACAGCAGCATCGTCTCGAACTGGCCCGAGCCCGGCCGGTAGGTCCACTCTTCGCTCTGGTCGCAGGTGCTGTTGTTGTTGACGATGACGGTCTTGCTCCCCGTCGAGGACGAGGGCGGCACGATCACCTGCGGGTTGGGATCGGGCCTGGCGCAGAAGTTGTCCTTGAACACCGGCTCTCCGCACTTCTGCAGGATGGTGAACTTGGAATCGCCCCTCTGCGCGAAGTCGCGATTGCAGTTGAGGGTCTGTGCCTGCGCCGGCGCAACGAACGACAGCGCCAGCAAGGCGGCGGGAATGAACAGAGATCGCTTCACGGTGTTTCCTGTGTTTTGCGCAAGCGATGGTAGTGACATTCCGGCCCCGAAGCTGAAGCCGAAATTCGATCAGATCGCGTCGAGCGGATACACCGGACGTCGCACCTTGCTGAACGGAAACAGGCTGTAGTCCGAACTGGTGACACCCGGGCTGTCGCACTCCACAAGCGCCGCCGACAGCGGCTCGAACACCGGCCGGCAATACATGCGCGACTTGAGCAGCAGAAAGCGCTCCTTTCGCGGATCGAGCCCCGCGCATTCGAACACGCCGATGTCCCACGGCTCCTGCGTGCGCTCGGTGACCACGATGCGCGCCGCGCCGATGTCGAACAGCACCGTGCGGCCCATGCTGCTGCGCTGGCCGGTGTAGGTGGGACCGGTAATGACGTACTCGCCGTCGCTGATGGCGCGCACGGTGCCGGTCAGGCGCACCGGCGTCTTCGCGAGGCCGATGCCTTCGAGCGACACCTTGTTGCCCAACGCCACCGTCACCTGCGCGCCCTCGCCCGCCGCGACGAGCTCGCGCACCGCCTCGGGGTCGCACAGCGGGCCCACGCCGATGCCGTTCAGGCCTTGCGCCAGTGCTTCCTGCAGCACGTCCATGGTGTCGCAGCTGCCACCGGACATGCAGTTGTCGCCGTGGTCGAGCAGCAGCACCGGCCGCGTGGCACCGCCGGCGATGAGCTTTGCGCGCGCCACCGATTCGGCCAGCGGTTCGCTGCGGTAGATGAAGGCCTCGCGCTCGGCCCACATCTGCGCGGCGATGCGGTCGGCCGTGGCCTGCGCACGCTCGGGCGATTGCGCATCGACCACGATCACGCTCATGCAGGGCGCCTCGATGTCCGACAGCGAGAAGCCCGCCAGGATCGACACCGCCAGCGACTCCGATTTTTCCGCCTCGCGCGCGGCCTCGATGGCGCGTTGCATCGCGCCGGTGAACGACGCGCTGCGCAGCGTGTGCGCCATCAGCGGCAATGGGTGCCAGCGCATCGCGGGCTTGCTCCGGCCGGCCAGCAGGTCGAACAGCAGGCGGCCGGCGTGCGCGCCGGTCTCGTACATGTCGATGTGCGGATAGGTCTTGAAGCCGACGATGATGTCGGCGTTCCCGACCATGGCCGGCGTGACGTTGGCGTGCAGGTCGAGCGCCACGCCGATGGGCACGCCAGGCGCCACGGCGCGCAGCCGCTGCAGCAGGTCGCCTTCGCCATCGGTGCTGTTCTGCGCCACCATGGCACCGTGCAGGTCGAGCAGGATGGCATCGCAACCCGGGGCCGCATCGACGATGCACTGCGTCAACGTGGTGTAGGCCCGCGCATCGACCGGCCCGCTCGGATTGGCCGAGGCCGACACCGGCGTGACCAGCGTGGCGCCGGCCTGCTCGGCCAGGTCGATGAAGGCCGACATGGCCGTGCGCATGCCCTTGTTGTCCCTGTAGGCCTGCTCGCCGAAGGTCGGGCCATCGGGTCCGAAGGCCGCGAGCGGCGTGGGCACCGGCGAGAAGGTGTTGGTCTCGTGGTTGAGGCGCGCGATCAGTACCTTCATGCCGCCGCCCTCGTGACACCCGCGCTTTGCAGCATGGCCTGCAGCAGCACGTTGCAGCCGGCCTCCAGGTGATCGGGCTGCGCGTCTTCGATCTCGTTGTGGCTGATGCCGTCCAGGCATGGCACGAAGATCATCGCCGTGGGGCAGACGCGCGCGAGGTACACCGCGTCGTGGCCTGCGCCGCTGATCACGTTCATCCAAGTCAGGCCTTGCGCCTGCGCCGCTTCGCGCACGGCCGACACCAGCTTCGGCGTGAAGGGCTGCGGCGGGAAGTACACGACCTGCTCCACCGTCATCTCGACCTTGCCCCTGGCGGCGATACGTTGCACGGCTTCTTTCAGTGCCGCGTCCATGGCCGACAGCACCACGTCGTCCGCCGCGCGCAGGTCGACGCTGAGCCGCACGCGGCCCGGAATCACGTTGCGCGAGTTCGGATAGTTCTCGATCCAGCCGACCGTGCCGCGCGCGTCCGGCGCATGGGCCAGCGCAATGCGGTTCACCTCGATCACCAGCTCCGAGGCCGGCAGCAGCGCGTCCTTGCGCAGTTCCATCGGCGTGGGGCCGGCATGCGCTTCCATGCCCTGCACCACCACGTCGTACCAGCGTTGGCCGAGCGCGCCCTCGACCACGCCGATCACGCGTTCGTTGGCTTCCAGCACCGGGCCCTGCTCGATGTGCGCCTCGAAGTACGCGCCCACCGGCGACGCGGCCGCCGAGGCCGGCGTGCTGCCCGCATAGCCGATGGCCTTCAGCGCATCGGACACGCTGATGCCGTCGTTGTCGCGCTGCGCCAGCGCATGCTCGAGCGTGAAGGCATCGACGAAAACGCCCGAGCCCATCATCACCGGCACGAAGCGCGAGCCTTCCTCGTTGGTCCACACCGCCACCTCAAGCGGCGCCTCGGTTTCGATGCCCGCGTCGTTCAGCGCGCGCACCACCTCGAGCCCCGCCAGCACGCCGTAGTTGCCATCGAACTTGCCGCCGGTCGGTTGCGTGTCGATGTGGCTGCCGGTGGTCACGGGTGGCAGTGCGTTGTTGCGGCCGGCGCGGCGCGCGAAGATGTTGCCGATGGCGTCCACGCGCACATCGCAACCGGCCTCGCGAGCCCAGCGCGTGAACAGGTCACGGCCCTGGCGGTCGAGGTCGGTCAGTGCAAGACGGCAGACGCCGCCCTTCTGCGTGGCGCCGACCTGGGCCAGTTGCATCAGCGAATCCCAGAGGCGCTGCCCGTCGATGCGAAGGTCGCGCACATCGGGCGCGGTCGAGATTTCGTTCTGTGTATTCATTGGTCTTGACGAAGGTAGGAAGGCGGGGCGGGCTCAGGCGAGGCCCACGCCGAGGTATCGGTCTTTCACTTCATGGTCCGCCATGAAGGCGGCGTTGGCGGCTTCGTGCACGATCACGCCCTGCTCCACGATGTAGTGGCGGTCGGCGAGCTGCACGCACACCTCGAGGTTCTGCTCGACCAGCAGGATGGCCACGCCGGCCGCCTTGATGGTCTTCAACTGCGCCACGATTTCTTCGACGATCACCGGCGCCAGGCCTTCCACCGGCTCGTCGAGGATCAGCAGGCGCGGGTGGTTCATCAGCGCGCGGCCGATGGCCAGCATCTGCTGCTCGCCGCCCGAGAGCTGCCCGCCGCCATTGCGGCGCCGTTCCTTCAGGCGCGGAAAGATGCGGTAGATGTCTTCGAGCTGCCAGGGCGAATCGCGGCGCTGGCCGAGCAGCAGGTTTTCTTCGACCGTCAGCAGCTTGAAGATGCCGCGATGCTCAGGCACAAGGCACACGCCGCGCTTGGCGATGCCGTGCGGCGGCATGCCGGCCACGTCCGCGCCCTGGAAGCGCACGCGCCCGCTGGTGGGCGTGACCGCGCCGGCAATGCTCTTCAGCGTGGTCGACTTGCCCGCGCCGTTGCGCCCCAGCAGCGTGACGAGCTCGGCCTGGCCGACGGTCATCGACACGCCCTGCAGCACATGGCTCTTGCCGTAGTGCGCGTGCAGCGCCTCGACCTCGAGGATGTTCCTTGTCCCGCTCATGCCTTGCCTCCGGTGATCATGTTGCCCAGGTACGCCGTGCGCACGCGCGCGTCGGAGCGGATGTCGCCCGGCAGGCCTTCGGCCAGCACGCGGCCCAGCTGCATGACGGTCACGGTGTCGGAGATGTCCATCACGATGTTCATGTTGTGTTCGATCAGCACCACGGTGTGGCGGTCGCGCAGGCTGCGAATGAGCTGCTTCATGTCGTCGAGGTCGTCGATGCCCATGCCCGAGGTCGGCTCGTCCAGGAAGATGGCCTTGGGCTTCGCGGCCAGCGCCATGCCGACTTCGAGCCGGCGCTGCTGGCCGTGCGACAGCACGTTGGCCGGCGTGTCGGCCAGCCGCTCGAGGCCGACGCGCGCCAGCACTTCGGCCACCGTGTCGGCGCAGGCACGCTCGCCCACCGGCGCGCGCCAGCAGTTCATGGCCTGTCGCGGCGCGATGCCCTGCGCCGCCACGCGCAGGTTCTCGCGCACCGACAGGCTGCCGAACAGGCTGGTGACCTGGAACGAGCGCGCCATGCCGCGCTGCACGCGCTTGTAGTCGGGCTCGGCCGTCACGTCGTGCCCATCGAACAGAATGCGCCCACCCGTGGTGGTGCCGGTGCCCGTGAGCATGTGGAACAGCGTGGTCTTGCCCGCGCCGTTGGGGCCGATCACCGAGTGCACGGTGTTGGGCAGTATCTTCAGGTCGACCCCGCCCAGCGCGGCGAACTTGCCGTAGTGCTTGGTGACGCCGATGGCTTCGATGAGTACGGGTTGCGTCATGCTTTTTCTCCCTGCGCTTCGGGCGCCTTGGGCGTGGGCAATGCCTGCGCCTTGCCGCGGAACACGCGCCGCCATGCGGCTTCGCCCAGCCCCCAAAGGCCGCGCTGCATGCCGATGCTCACGCCGATCAGCAGCAGGCCCAGCAGCAGCAGCCATCGCGGCCACAGCGTGGAGAGCCAGTCGGCCAGCAGCACGTAGAAGGCCGAGCCCAGCACCGAGGCGAACAGGTTGCCGGTGCCGCCGATCACGGTAATGACCAGGATCATTTCGCTCGTGTGGTACTCGGCGTTCGACAGCGGCGCGATGCCGGTCATCATCGCGTGCAGGCCGCCGGCAAGGCCCGTCACGGCGCCGGAGATGACGAAGGCCAGCAGCTTGAAGCGCTTGAGGTTGTAGCCCACCGCGGCGGCGCGGTCTTCGTTGTCGCGAATGGCCAGCAGCGTGCGGCCGAACACCGAGTCGGTCACCTTGAGCAGCAGGGCGAACGCGATCAGGAAGATCACCGCCACGAAGGCGTAGTACTTCCACGGCGTGTCCATGAACGCGGGGCGCGGCACGTCGAGCAGGCCGTTGTCGCCGCCCGTGAGGCCCGACGCGGTGTACGCCACGAAATAGAACATCTGCGCAAAGGCCAGCGTGAGCATCACGAAGTAGGTGCCGCGCTGGCGGATGGCGACCCAGCCGACCACCGCCGCGCCCAATGCGCCCATGCCGATGGCCGCGAGCAATGCCAGCGGCATCGGCAGTTGCAGCCGCGTGAGCAGAATCGCGATGGTGTAGCTGCCCAGCCCGAAGAAGATGCCCTGCCCGAACGACAGCAGGCCGGTGTAGCCCAGCAGCAGGTTGCAGCCCAGGGCCGCAAGCGCATAGATCAGTACTTCGCTGGCGAGCGAACCCGAGCGCAGCACCAGCGGCAGGCCCAGCGCGACGATCAGCGCCAGCAGGAATGTGTATTTTCTCGGCATGGCCATCATCCTTTGCGGCCGAGCAGGCCATGCGGGCGCAACAGCAGCACGGCGGCCATTGCGATGTAGATCATCAGGCTCGCTCCCGGCGGCCAGATGGTGCTCATGAGGCTCTGCACGATGCCGATCAGCAGGCCGCCGACCAGCGCACCGCCGAAGCTGCCCAGCCCGCCGATCACCACCACCACGAAGGCCACGCCGAGCGCCTCGACGCCCATGAAGGGCTCCGCGCCGCGAATGGGCGCGGCCAGCACGCCGGCCAGCGCCGCCGTGGCCGCGCCGAGCGCGAACACCAGGCTGAACACACGGAACACGTTGATGCCCAGCAGCGACACCATCTCGGTCGACTCGCTGCCCGCGCGCACCGCGCTGCCCAGGCGCGTGCCTTCGAGCACCCACCACAGCAGCACCGCCAGCACGGCGGTGAAGCCGATCACGAACAGCCGGTACTTGGGATAGACGAAAGCGCCCCACATGACCACGCCCTGCAGCAGGTCGGGCGTGGGCACGCTGTTGCCCAGCGGGCCCCAGAACACGATGACGATCTCTTGCACCGCGAGCGCCAGGCCCACCGTCACGAGGATGTGGAACTCGTGCGCCTTGGCGTACACGCGGCGCAGCAGCAGCTTTTCGGCCAGCCAGCCGAGCAGGCCGACGAACAGCGGCACCAGCACCAGCGCGGCCCAGAAGTTCAGGCCCCACAGCATGGCCTGGTAGCAAAGGTAGGCGCCCAGCAGGTAGAAGGCGCCATGCGCGAAGTTCACGAAGCGCAGCAGGCCGAACACGATGGACAAGCCAACGGCCAGCAGGAAATACAGCATGCCGATGCCGATTCCGTTGATGGTCTGGAGCAGGTAGACGGTCATAGGGGTCGTGGGTGGCGGACAGTTGGCGGCCGCCCTCGCCGCACCCGGAAAAGCGCGGTCGAAGGCAGGGCCAGGAAGGGCCTCAGGCCAGCTTGCAGCCCGTCTTGTCGACGGGCAGGAACGACTTGCCGGAACTCACGACATCGACGAAGTCGGCCGGGTTCTTCATCTTCGACTTGGCCTTGCCCTTGAGCAGGTAGTAGTCCTTGATGACCTGGTGGTCGGCCTTGCGGATTTCCTCGGTGCCCGTGAGCCCTTCGTACTTCATGCCTTCAAGCGCCGCGATAACGGCCTTCTGGTCGACCGTGCCCGCCTTCACGATGCCGTCGATCAGGATCTTGGTGCAGATGTACGAGCCGGCCAGGCTGTAGTTGGGCACGATCTTCAGCTTGTCGGACGTGCGCTTCACCAGGTCCTTGTTGAGCGGCGTGTCGGCCGTGTGCCAGTACTGCGCGCCAAAGTAGACGTCTTCGCACAGGTCGGCGCCCAGCTCGTCGAACTGCTCCAGCCCCGAGGCCCAGGCCATGAGGATCGTCATGTTCTTGTGCATGCCGAAGCTCACCGCCTGGCGCAACGCGGCCGACGACTGCGCGCCGAAGTTCAGCAGCAGCAGCACGTCGGGCTTGGCGGCCATGGCGTTGGTGAGGTAGCCGCTGAACTCCTTCTCGTTGAGCGAGTGGTAGCTGTTGCCCACGTGCTCGATGCCCTTCTCCTGGAAGATGTTCTTGGCCGCGCTCAACAGGCCGTCGCCGAACACGTACTGTGGCGTGATGGTGTACCAGCGCTTGGCCTTGGGCATGGTGGCGATCAGCGGGCGCACCGTCTGCTCGATGGCACCGAAGGTGGGCACCGACCAGCGGAAGGTGGCGGGGTTGCAGTCCTTGCCGGTGATTTCGTCGGCGCCGGCGGTGGTGATAAACAGGCCGCCGGCCTTCTCGGCTTCCTTGCCCATGGCCAGCGCTTCCGACGACAGGATGCCGCCCGCGAAGAACTTCGTGCCCTGCTGCTGCAGCGCTTCCTGCACCTTGCGCACGGCGGTCGCGGGCTTGCCTTCGGTGTCGAGCACCGTGTAGGCCAGCGGGCGCTTGAGCACGCTGCCGTACTGCTCGATGGCCAGCTTCATGCCCAGGTCGGCGTACTTGCCGTTGGCCGCGAACGCGCCCGACATCGGAACCGGGGCACCGAAACGGATCGCGTCGCCTGACGACTGGGCAAAGGCGGCGCGGCCGGCCAGCAGGGAGGCGGGGGCGGCCGACAGGGCGGCGAGCTGGAGGAGGTGTCTGCGTTGCATGGTGAACTCCGTTCGTGGTGATGGTGGTGGTGATGTAAGGGAAAGGTGGTGCCTGCGATCGCTGGCGAATTTAAGCGGATAAATAGGATTAATATGCTGGTAAAAACCCGCTAGCAATCCTTGTGCCCAACACCGACCGGAGCCCGCCAATGACGCCGTTTAAGATCGCGCGCTGTTGCGCATCCCGCGCATCTCCCGATGGGCATGGAGCGTTTCAATGAGAGTGGGGCAGAACCGCCCGAAGCGGCAAAAGCTCTCGGACGTCATCGTCGAGGACGTCAAGCGATGGATCGTGGCGGAGCGCAAGCAGCCCGGCGACCGGCTACCGAACGAGAAGGAACTGATCGAGCTCTTCGGCTATTCGAAGAGCACGGTGCGCGAGGCATTGAAGGCGCTGGAAGTGCGCGGCCTGATCGCGATTCGCACGGGCCCGGGCGGCGGGGCGTACCTGCAGCAGGTGTCGGTGGACCATGCATCGGAGCCGCTGCGCAATTTCCTGCACTTCCATCACCTGGACGGGCACCACATCTACCAGTTGCGCAAGGCGCTGGAGCCGGAGCTGGCGGTGAGCGTGGTCGGGCGGCTGACGCCGGAGCAGTTCGAGCGGCTCGAAGAAAACGTGCGCCTGTGCACGATAGAGCCGACGAACGAGGACGAGTTGCGCACGCAGCGCGAGGCCGAGCTGGCGTTCCACACCATGTTGGCCGAGGCTTGCCCCAATCCGGTGCTGTCATTCATGTGCCGGTTCCTGAACGACCTGTTGCGCGACCTGGTGGTCTACAAGAAGGCGCTGGACCATCACCACTTCGGCGAGACCAATGTGGACTACCACACGCAGTTGCTGTCGGCCTACCGGAAGGAAGACGCGGATGAAGTGCGCCGGTTGATGGCCGAGCACATGGTCGATGCCGAAGCTCACATGCACGAGATGGAGGCGCACATCGGGGCGAAGCATCTGTTGCTGCCCAGTGGGCAGCGCTAGGGTACGGATACCGTTCTTGGTGCGTGCGACTGACACCGGGTACT